>NZ_JPMI01000300.1 GCF_000733295.1 Archangium violaceum Cb vi76
TCCCGTCCTTGCTGGCCGTGGCGATGCGCCTGGCGTCGGGACTGAAGCTGGCGGACCACACCTCCGCGGTGTGGCCCGAGAGCACGAGGAGGCGTCTGCCCGTGGCCGCATCCCAGAGGCGCGCCGTGCCATCATTGCCGGTGGTGACGATGCGTGTTCCATCGGGACTGAAGGTCGCGCCCAGCGTGGAGCCGGCATGCCCCGGCAGGGACAGGAGGAGCCTGCCCGTGTCCGTATCCCAGACGCGCGCCATTCCATCATCACCGGTGGTGACGGCGAGCGTCCCCGCGGAAGTGAAGTCCGCCGCGGTGCCGGGCAGGGTGATGGAGACCTTTCCGGAGGCATCCCAGAGGCGCGCCGTGCCGTCGAGGCTGGTGGTCACCACGGTCCCGCCATCGGGGCTGAAGCTGGCGCCCAGCACCGCGTTGGTGTGCCCCGAGAGGGTGGTGAGCAGCCATCCGGAAGCCACATCCCAGATGCGCGCGGTGCCATCCTCGCTGGCGGTGACGACGCGCGCGCCATCCGGGCGGAAACCCGCGTCCACCACGGGCCCGGTGTGCCCCACGAGGGTGGCGAGCAGCCTGCCGGAGTCCGCGCTCCACAGGCGCGCCGTCCCATCCAGGCTGGCGGTGACGAGGCGCGTGCCATCGGGGCTGAAGCTGGTGCCCTGCACCTGCGCGCCGTGCCCCGAGAGGACGGCGAGCTGCTCGCCGGAGTTCGCGTCCCACAAGCACGCCGTCCCATCCTCGCTGGCGGTGACGAGGCGCGTGCCATCGGGCGAGTACCGCGCCTCCCAGACCGCTCCCTGGTGTCCCGAGAAGGTGACGAGCAACCCGCCGGTTTCCACGTCGCGGATGCGCACCGTGCCCTCCTTGCTGGCGGTGACGGCCCGCGTGCTGTCGGGGCTGAACATGGCGAAAACCACCTCCTCGGGACGCTTCGCGAGGAGCCGGAGCGGCCTGCCCGAGGCCGCATTCCAGGTGCGTACCGTGCCATCACGGCTCACGGTGATGACGCGCTTGCCGTCCGGGCTGAACCGGGCATCCCAGACCGCGTCCGTGTGCCCCGAGAGGACGGCGAGGAGCCCGCCAGAGGCCACGTCCCAGATGCGCGCCGTCCCATCCAGGCTGGCGGTGACGGCGCGGGAGCCCTCGGTGTCGAAACGGGCGCTTCCCACCGGGCCGGTGTGTCCCTTCAGGGTGACGAGGAGCCGTCCGGAGGACACCTCCCAGAGGTGCACCGCGCCCTCGCTGTTGGACGCGATGACGCGTGAGCCATCCGGGTGGAACGTGGCCCGGCTGACGAGGTTGGTGGTGCCCCGGAGGACCATCAGGGCCGGCTCGAGCTGCCACGCGGACAGGGCCCTCGCCACGTGCTCCGTAGGGGAGATGAGGTAGGCCTGCTGGATGAGGAGGAGGCTGCGCTGCGGGTCCTCCTTGAGCCCCAGCAAGGCATTGGCCGTCAGCTCACGCGAGAGGGCCACGTCCCGCTCCTGCCGCGCCTCCCTCCAGAAGGAGACGATGCCCACCGAGCCCATGGTGAGCACCAGGGCCAGCACGCGCAGCCGCTGGGTCGCCCTCCGGGCCACCCGGGCCCGTGCCGCCTCGGCACGCCTGCCCGCCTCCGCCACCCGGGCGAGCTGCTGCGTGCGTTCCATCTCCTCCCGCCGGCGGCGCTCCTCCGCGCGCTTCTCCTCGTCGCGGCGCTCCATGCTCGCATCCAGGAAGTCGCGCTCGCGCTCGTTCAGCGGTCCAGGCTTCCCCGAGAAGCACTCCTCGGCCTCCAGGAGACGGGAGCCGGTGTACAGGTAGCTGGCGTCCCGCTGGTGCTCCGCCCACTCGTGGGCCGCATCCGTCAGCCGCCGGTGGACGCTCAGCACCCGGCGGTTCTCGTCCAGCCACCCACGCAAGGTGGACCACGTCTGGATGAGGATCTCGTGCGCCACCTCCACGCTGCTCTCGTTCACGATGACGAGCCGGGCCTCGGGCCCCGACAACACCTGGAGGACATGCTCGACCTGGGCGGAGGGCGTCTCGGGGAAGCTCAGCTCGGCGCGCGGGATGCGCCGCCGGGTGTCCGGAGTGCCCTCGCCCAGCGCCGTCAACCGCAGGAAGAGCCTCTTGGCGATCTCCCGCTGCGGCGGGCTCAGTGCCTCGTAGCAGGCCTGCGCGCGCCGCTGGAGGGCTCCGGCCACGCCTCCGCTCGTCTCGTAGGCGGACAGGGTCAGCCAGGCACCGTTGCGCGCCCGCCACAGCTCGTAGAGGGCATGCTCGAGCAGGGGCAGCGAGCCGGGCGCCTGGGACACGTCCTTCAGGATGGCACTCACCAGCCCCTTCTCCAGGAAGGCGCCCACGACCTGCGCGGGCCGGATGATGGCATCCCGGAGCGCCTCCGGCCCCATGCTCCCCAGCAGGACCTCGTGATCCTGCAGCAGGGTCCGCAGCGCGGGCACGCGCAGGCAGCGCTCGAAGAAGTCCGCGCGCAGGGTGATGATGACCCGGATGGTGCCGCCTCCGTGCTCGACGGCATCCCGCAGGTTGTCGATGAGGGCCATCGCGGACTTCGAGAGGTTTCCGTCCGGGGAATAGGTGAAGAGCTCCTCGAACTGATTCACCACGAGCAGGAAGCTCCCCGGTTGGTCGGCCGTCAGGGTCGCCACCACGGTCCGCAAGGCATTGCCCTCCGAGGCCAGCCGCTCGTGGATCGCATCCGCGGTGTCCAGGCGGCTCTCGGCGGGCCCCAGCGTCGCGAGCTGGTCCGCGAGTCCCCGGAGGGGACGGCCTCCCGGAGTCATCGTCCGGCAGCGCGGCGGGGCGTCGTCTCCCTGGCCGAGCCGCTCGAGGCGCGGGAGGACTCCGCCGAGCACCAGGGAGGACTTGCCCACTCCCGAGGCCCCCACCACCGCCAGGAAGGCGGAGCGCTCGAGCCGGGCGAGCACCAACTCGATCTCCGGCTCGCGGCCGAAGAAGAACCGGGCGTGCCGCTTGCCGAAGGGCAGCAGGCCCCGGTAGGGCGCCGGCTCGTCCGGGAGCAGGAAGGTGTCCTGCTCGGGTGCCTGGCCCTTGATGCCCGCCACCAGGCGGGTGAAGGCGGCGGCATCCTCCAGCCCGGCCCGGAAGTCCACCCAGGTGCGCTGGGCCAGGAAGCCCGTGACATCCTTCGTCCTCGCACCGGGAAGGAGCACGGGGATGACGCGGTACTCGTCCCGGGTGCGCACCGCGTTGGCGAGCGCGACACGCACCTCCTCGTCGTGCCAGGGCGCCACACCCGAGGGCCCGAAGAAGACGGCCACCGCCTGGCTCTCCGCCAGTGCCTCTTCCAGACCGGGTTGCCAGCTCGTGCCCGGCACCAGGTGCCATTTGTCCAGGAAGGGCTGGAGCCCGGCCTCGGACCGCAGACGCTCGGCCAGGGCCTCGACAGAGGCCTTGTCCTGGCTGTTATGGGAAAGGAATACATCGAACATCCCCCGCCCTCATGGCCTTCGTTGTCCATCCTCCAAGGTAGACACACCTTCATCGGGAAGAAGGACAGCGCCCGGCCCCTTTGTGACGACCCCTGGCGAGTGTCCTTGTTGTCTCTCTCCTCAAACATTCCTGGCCAATCATGGAAGCGAGGAAGGCGGATTCCTCATCCCAGCCCCTGCGCGCGAGACCTCTGTCGCGGCCTGGGCGGCGTGGTCATGGCATACATGCTGCTCCTGCTGGTGGCCTGTTGGACCACCAAGAGGAGAGGTGCATGAGGGAATCCATCATCCGTTGTGGACTGGTCGTGGCCTGCATTCTCGCGGGCTGCGGGGGCGGCGTGGAGGAGACGGTGGCGGAGGAGCGGCGGCCGGACGAGCCGGATGAGCCGGTGACAGCGCTGCATGTCCCCACCACCCAGACGGAGCCCCTCCTCATCAAGGCCATCTACCGGGACACCACGGTCCGGACGCTGCTTCAGTTGAGCCTCGTCGAGTCAAACATTGGCAGGCCGCCGGTCTACATTCCCACCTCCAGGCCGCGCCGGGAGCCCAACTCGCTGGACATCCCGTTCATGAACCCGCTCAACGCGCTGAAGTTGAATGGCCCGCTTCCGGGCAAACAGTTTTCGGGCCTGGGAAGAGACTTCAGATCCTTCGACACCGAGTACGCCGATCCCGCTCCCTCCGGGGACGTGGGTCTCGAGCATTATGTCCAGACCGTCAATGACTCTCTCGCGGTGTTCGACAAGAAGGGGACCGGGCTGGTCGCGCCCATGTCCGCCCGTAATCTGTGGCTCGGTACCGTCTGCGAGGCGGCGGCGCTCGCGGACGGCATGGTCCGCTACGATCAACTGGCCGGGAGCGAGCCCGGCCGGGGGCGCTGGATCATCACGCATCGGGGTTTCCTCGCTGCTCCCGTGCGCGAGGAGGACGAGCCGCGGGTCGCGCTCGGGGCCCTGGAGCCGGTCTCGACGGCGGCCATGTCCTCGGGCCCCAGCGCACTCTGGACGAGTGCCGACAAGCACTACCAATGCGTGGCGGTCTCGGAGACGAACGATCCCACCGGCCGTTATCACCGGTACATCTTCGAGTTCGAGGCCTTCAATGACGCTCCGAAGCTGGGGGTGTGGTCCAACGCCTATTTCCTGACGGTCTCCATGTCCCGCCGGGAGGGCGAGGTGCTCCTGCCTCGCAGGGCGAGGATTTGCGCCATGGAACGGGAGAAGATGGTGAAGGGCCAGGCGGCGAGGATGTTGTGTTTCGATGTGGCGAGTCACGCCAAACACTACGCGGACCTGCTGCCCGCCGATCTGGATGGCGAGGAGCCGCCGCCCGCGGGCTCACCCCACTACGTGTTCTCCCTGCGCCAGACGAAGGCCAGGTCCCATGAGTTGTACAATCGGATCGCCGTCTGGACGTTCGAGGTGGACTGGGGCCAGCCGAAGCACAGCTCGCTCACGGGTCCCTTCGAGTTCCGCGTGGAGCCCTTCGAGCAGGGCTTCCTGGTGAGGCAGAGGAACGAGTCGACGAGGCTGAATCCCCTGGGGTACAAGCTGACGGGCCGGGCGCCCTACCGCAACTTCAAGAGCCACCAGTCCATCCTCCTCACCCACTCCATCCCGACGCGTATCGAGGACGGGGAGGCTCGGGGCAGTGGCCTGCGCTGGTACGAGCTTCGCCTGGAGCCGGCTTCGTCCGGCCAGCTGCCCCGTGTCCACCAGTCTGGCACCTATGCGCCGGGTGGGGGCTTCCGATGGATGGGCAGCATCGCCTTCGACAAGGCCGGCAACATCGCCCTGGGCTACTCGCTCTCCATCCCCACCGCGACCCAGGCCAACCCCACCACGCTCCTTCCCTCCCTCGGCTACACGGGCCGGACGAGGGACTGTCCAGCGGGGACGATGGCTCGCGGGGAGATGACGCTCAGGAGGGGGGAGGCCAACCAACGGACGCTGGCCTGGGCAACCAACAGTTCCCTCACCGTCGACCCGGTGGATGGCTGCACCTTCTGGTTCACGGCGCAATACATGCCCCGCAGCCCGTCCTCGGTGAGGGATTGGAGCACCCATATCGGGGCCTTCCAGTTGCCGGGCTGTCTGAACCCGGCCCCCACCTGCCAGTGAAGCGGTGCTCCAGTACCGGAACCTCCCCGGTGCTGGAGCACCCGGTCTTCCGCTCCTCACGGAGGGGCGGAGGCGCCGCTCCGTTCTCCGAGGCTCACGGGTGTCGAGCGGAGCCGCACGTCCAGCGTCGCATCGTCGATGAGGAAGCTGGTGGCACGCGAGGCGTTCTCCTCGCTCTCGAACACGAGGCGGAGGGTCTTCCCGCGGAAGCGAAGCAGATCCACCCGGGCCAGGACATAGTCCGGGCCCGCGTCGAGGTTGCTGTAGCGGGCCAGGGTGGCCACCCCATGGCCGCTGGAGTCGAGCAGCCGCACCCTCAAGGTGTCGCTCGGACTGGAGGCCGCCGTCTCGCTGGTGTTGATGCGCACCCAGAATGCCAGCTCGGCGGCGCAGGCCTCCTCGGGGATGGTGAGCTCCTGGACCAACATGTCGCGGTGTTTCTCGCCGTAACCACCCAGCCAGGCCCGCCAGGCGCCCGTGCGGGCCGGGAGGGCGGGGCTGGTGAGCGAGCTGATGACTCCTCCCGTGGCGCTCCAGCCCGTGAGGCCCTCCTCGAAGCCCGGGTTGGCCAGCCGCTGCCCGGCCGGGCCACAGTCGTGGTTGGCGACGATGACAGACGTGGAGAGCTGGCCCACGTTGCCAGCCGCGTCGTGGGCCTTGATGAGCAACTCGTGGCGGCCATCGGGCACCTCCGTGCTGTCCCACTCGAGGCGGTACGGGGCATGCTCGTCGGTGTCCACCCGCCGCCCGTCCACGTACAGCTCCACCCGTGTGACGCCCACGTCGTCCTCCGCCTCGACGAGGACGTCCACCTCGTCCCGCACGATGGCGCCGCTGCTCGGAGAGAGCAGGGTGAGGGTGGGCGCCATCACATCACAGTCAGCCAGCCGGAACGAGCCGAGGCGGGTGCTCCACCGCGCGTTGACGGGGACCACTTCATCATCATCGCCGCCGCCTTCCCAGGCCACTTCCAAGGGCAGCGGTGTGTTGATGTACATGGACGTGTACCAGAAGGTGCAGCCATCCACCGGATCGACGTTCATGGAGCTGTAGTCCCCCCACCGGGTCCGCTCGTAGGCGGCACGTCCCTTCACCAGGGTGTTCTCGCGGGCCATCTTCCCCAGGAGATCCGAGGCCCGCCGGCCGGTGTAGTGGATGGAGGGGAATCGCTCGCGGCTGGAGAGGGAGTAACCCAGGGCGATGTTGCCCTTCGCGTCGGCGGCGATGCTGCCCATCCAGCGGTAGTGGGAGTCCGGCGCGTAGGTTCCCTGCTGGTACACGGTGGGGGACTCCAGGTGACGGAGCTCGTACCAGCGCATCCCGCCGCGATCCTCGTCCGCCTGGACGGAGTGGGTGAGGAGGACGGACTGATGGCTCTTGAAGTTGCGGTAGGGCGCGCGGTTCATCAGCCTGTCCCCCAGGGAAGCCAACGCGCTGGTGAAGCCTGGCTGGGGAACGCAGGTGCCTCCACCGCACAGCCTGGAGAAGGGCGCCACCGGAATGGAGAGGGGGCCGGTGAGGCTGCTGCTGGCCGGCTCGTCCCAGTCCACGTGGAACCTCCACATCTCCAGCGTGGAGGTCTCGCCCAGCCCGAAGACGGGGTTGGGTTCACCCGGAGGCGGTAGGACCGGGCCGTCCAGGTCGGCGGGGAGCAGCGACACGGAGAGCGTGTCGAAACACTGCATGGCGGCGGGTTCTCCCTTCAACATGCGGGCCCGCTCCAGGGCGCAGACCCGGGCATTGATGTCGCCCGTTCTCGTCTCCATGTTGAACGTCATGTAATAGGCATCCGGCCAGAGTCCGAGCTTCGGGTAGTCGTTGAAGGCCTCGAACTCGAAGGCATACCGGTAGTAGCGGCCGGTGGGATCACCCGTCTCCGACACCGCCACGCATTCGAGAAAGGGTCCGAGGCGGCGCCCTGTCGAGAACTGGGTGACGACCCAGCGGTCGGCCAGATGATCGTAACGAATCACGCCATCACCCTCATTGGTGTTGGCACAGGGACTCGCGAATCCCTCCCACAGCGTACGGGTGGGCACGGGCCCGAACAGGACGCGCCCACGCTTGTCGAACACGGAGATGCCAGCGTTGACGATCTGCATGTAATGATGGGGCCCGACGTCCCCAGCGGGATCCGCCGGCACGAGCATGTCCTGGAAGGGACCACTCGGCCCGAAGAAGTCCTGCCCCATGCCCTCCACGTTGATGATCGGGTCGGAGACCTTCCAGGGGAGCGGCTGGCGTTGGATGAGGGGATCTCCGGACGGTGGGAGCCAGGACGGCGAGGGTGGACGTTGCAGGCGTGGTCTCTCCACGGGCGGTTGCGCGGGAGGCACCGGGAGCTCCCTCAGCGGCTTCGACAAATCCCAGGCGGTGGGTGGGATGACCTGGGCCCCGTAGCGGATGGACTCCTGGGGGGCCTCCCCCGCGGGCGCGACCAGCTCCCCTGCTTCCACCCGCTCTTGCGTGGTACCGCCACAGCCCGCGAGCACGCATGCCGCGAGCAGTCCCTGAATGACTTGCTGCCTCATCGCTTCCTCCCTTGGTTGGAATGGACGAGGCTTCGTCAGCAGCACACGTGCCATGGCACGCGGAGGGGTGGTGTTGATACTTCCCATGCACCCGGGGGTGGATTCAGGGGAAATGGCTTTCCCATGAGCTCCAGACGAGTTCTATGGAAGGGTAGCGGGTGGACGCCGCGCTGGGACACAGCTCAGCAGGCTGGGGTCGCAGGTGACGGCGAAGTCGGGGGGAATGCTCTCGGATTGTTGGCAGAGGCTGTCGTCTGGCTCGCCGGGCGAGTCCTCCGCCTCGCAGGGGACATCCCCGGGCCACATGGCCCAGACCTCGTAGCGGCTGGTGCACCCATCCGCCGTGTACTCCAGGTCCGCGCTCAATTGAGTCCCCGGTACCTCCGGCAACGCCACGAGCCGGACGTTGCTCCAACGATAGACGGCATCCGCGGGGAGCACCCGCAGTGGATCCTCCGGGACGTGCTTCTCCGCGACCGAGAGGGAGGCAATGGTGCAGAAGCCGTCCGCATCCGCCTCCGCCGGCAGCACGCCGAGCGAGTAGGGGAGATGCTCGGGATCCAGCTCATCCGTCGCATCCATGTCGTTGAGTGTCCGTGGCTTGAGTGCGAGGAGTTGTTCTCCCGTGGGCTGGGTGTATTTCTGGAGGCCGAGCAGCTCCCCCGGAAGTCCAGGGCAGGTGTTCGTGCCCACGGGTTTGTAGGTGGCCACCCAGTCGACCCCTTGGAGCGGGCAGCCGAGCGCGGGTGGCCGCGTGGCACAAGAAACGGTGAGGGCCACGGTCATCGCCAACCCCACGAGGTGTCGTGTCATCTGTGGACTCCTGGCGGTTGCTGGCTCGCGCTAGAACGACAGCCGGGCGCTCAACCGGATGGATCGTGGCAACTGGTAGGCGATGGGCTGGCCGAAGTTCGCGTTGAGCGCTCGTGGATCGAGCGGCTCGCCGTCCGGGCCCCGCAGCTCCGTCAACTGCTCCCGCGTCCCGTTCGGGATGGGGCGTACGACCGAGAACGTATAGTTCTCGTCGTAGGCGATGGCCGCCTGGAAGTTGAAGAGGTTGAACACCTCCACGCCTGCCGAGGCGAGCAGGGTCTTCGATAGCCTGTAGGTGACCGCCAGGCGGGTGTCGATCCGGTGGAACCAGGGCAGCCGTCCGGCGGAGCCGCGGGGGAGGATATAGATTTGACCCGGGCCAAACACCTCGTCAGCCCCGAGATGGTTGTAGGGTGCCCCCGAGCTGCCGAAATACGAGAGGCCGAGCTGGAGGCCCAGGTCCGGACCGAAGATGAACTCCCGGGCGGCGAATACTCGAAGCTGGTGCGTGCGGTCCGCTGGCAGCGGGCCCTCGCGGTTGATGGACAGCGCGGGTGAATCGAAGTCGGTGTTGTTGTTCGGATTCAGCTCATTGCTCTCGGTACGGAACAGGCCCTCGTAGTTCCCTCGCAGGGAGGAGAGCGTATAGCTCGCCTGGAGCAGCCACTGCTCCGCGAAGGTCCTCTGGAGGAAGAGGGTTCCCGCGTCGTACGTCCGCGTGGCCTTCTCGAAGTCCTGTCCCAGGCCATATCCCGGATTGCCGATGAAGTACGTCCTCGCTCCATCCCGGCTCATGCTCTCCACGATCCTGTTGAGGGAGCGCCGCGTATAGGAGATGCCGACCCGGAGGTGGGGGATGAGCTCGTACTCCCCACCGGCGATCCACTCGTCCGTGGACTGGGCCTGGATGTCCGGATCCACGAGGGGGCTGCTCCCTCCCTCCGCCCGCCACAGCCGGCTGGGGTCCAGGGGGGATGTCTCCACCTGGTAGGGCAGCCGTGCGCGATCCGCGGAGCACGCCTCCCGCGCCCCGGGTGCCAGGGGATCACAGACCTCCGCGCTCTTGCGCGAGAGCACCCTGGGCTCGATCGGGAAGGTGTTGTCGATGAGGTTCAGGGGGATGTTCTCGAAGTAGCGCGCGTAGCTGGCGAAGAGCCGGGAGCGGCCGGCGCGGGTCGGGTCCACGATGAGACCCAGCCGGGGTGACCACTGGTTGGCGAGCACCAGTTCGCGTTGATCCTGTCCCTGGAACCACTGGACGTCGTAGCGCAGGCCCAGGTTGAAGGTGACGAGGTCCAGCACGTTCCAGCTGTCCTGCACGAAGCCACCGAGTGTCCTGGATCTGGAGAGCGCCCGGTAGGAGTCGAGGAGGTTCACCTGGTCCGGGCCGAGCAGGCGTCCGTACTGGATGGCGTCCTCGAAGTAGTCTCCCTCCGCCGACTCGAACAGCTGGCTGCCGCCGCTCATCGCCCGGAGGTGATCGTAGCGCGTCCACTCCGCATCCAGGCCCGCCTTGAGCACATGCTGACCCGCGGCCTTCACCAGCAGGGTGCCGGTGAGTCTTCCCTGGTACCGGTCCAGTGTCCGCTCGTCCAGGAAGCCCGGGCCGCCGCTGATGTAGCCGAAGGCCGGGCAGAGCAGCGCCGCCTCCTCCGGCGTGGTGCCACAGACGGAGGGCTCCGGCAGCGACTCGAAATCCAGGATCGAGTGCTCGTAGGGGAGGAATCGTTGCCAGCTGACCTGGGAGATGTCCGACAGGCCCTCCCTGCTGCCCGCTCGCGTGCCATCCGAGGCGCGGATGGCGCTCTCCTGGTGGTGCCAGCCCAGCGTGACGTCCAGGAGCAGGTGCTTGTTGAAGAACGAGGAGGCGGACTTGAGCCCCACGTCCAGGCTGTTCCTGAAGCGTTGGGTACTCAGGGCCTCGGGCATCCCCTGGATGACCGACACTTCCGGTGCGCCGTTGTCCGAGAGGAAGGAGAAGCGCCCCGGGCCGCCCGAGGAACCTGGAGTGCCCAGCACCGAGAACGTCACGGTGTGGTTCTGGCCCGCCAGGTACGTCAACTTCCCGATGTACTGCAGGCCCCGCTGGTCCGCGAAGAAGGACTGCTGCGTCCCCTCGATGCGTCTCGTCCTCGTGGTGCCGTCCTCGTTCAGGATGGGCAGCCCGTTCTCGTCGAGCTCCCGCACGTTGAGGTTGCGCTCGAGCTGGTAGCGGGTGAACGAGGGCGCGATGCCCACGTAGAACCAGAGCTTGTCCCGGAGGAGGGGGCCACCCAGCTCGACGCCGAAGTCCCCCAGGTTCCACAGGGACTCCTGGCCGGAGATCGCCCCCACCTCCTGGCGGATCTCCCTGCCTCCGGTGGCGAGCGCCCCCGGTGTGTAGTTGCCGAACACGGAGCCGTGGAATTCGTTGGAGCCGGACTTCGTCACCACGTCGACCACGCCTCCGGTGGCACGGCCGTACTCGGGCAGGTAGCCGCCGGTGAGGACGTTCACCTCCTGGATGAACTCGATGCTCAGCGGTGTGCCATTGACCCCCGTGCTGGGATCGTTCACCGAGATGCCATCGATGAGGTACTGGTTCTCGGGGGACGTGGCGCCGCTGATGGAAGTCCCGTAGGGATCCGTGGTCGCACCGGGCGCCAGCTCCGCCAGGGACTCGAAGGAGCGCGCCGCCCCGTTCTTTCCGCCCGGCGCGATGACGACGATGTCTCGCAGGAACTCCCCGCTGACGTTCACCCCGGTGCTGGTGGAGCCCACGTCGATGGTGGGGGCATGACCCACCACGAGGATCTCCTCGCTCAAGGCCGAGTCGGGGAGCAGCTCCACGTTCACGCGCACCGAGTAGCCCAGCCGCAGGGTGACATCGTCGCGCGAGAAGGGCCGGTAGGCCTCCTTGTCGAAGCGCAACGTGTACTGGCCGGAGGGGAGCTGGGAGATGCGGTACAGGCCGGCTTCGTCGGTGACAGCCACCTGCTCACCCTGGAGACGTGGGGAGCGGGCGGTCACCACCACGTCCGGGACGGGTTGTTTCGTCGTGGAGTCGATGACGGTGCCAAACAGCACCGAGCTCCCCTGGGCCGGGGCCATGCTTCCCAGAAGACAGGTGACCAGCGCCAGGCTCCAGGAGACCACGCTCCGGACAGCCTGATGGGAAACGCGCATGGGCTCCTCCCCCCCCCTCGCGGAGCGGTTGATGGTAGTGGGTCTCCGTACCGTCATCCGGCCCCGGACATCCATCACCCTCACGGCAGACCCGGCGGTTGACTCTCCGACGCCCCCGGCCCGGTGGACGCCACGGGCCGATGGGGGCTCGGACGGACGGGTGGGGAGCCCAGGGGCGGGCGAGGCGCGAGGATGTCCCCAGCGGCACGTTCTAACTTGATGGATGCGCGGGGAGGTGATGGGCCTCGCTCAGCCCGCGCCTCCACGGAGGAGCCTCATGGTGAGCTGGCGCGCTGTCCATCACCGGGGCCGTTCCGGGCGGGCCGAGCCACGGCGGCCAGGCCCCGAGGCTCCCCTGCCGCCCATCCAGACGGGTGCGCTTCACTTCGCGAATGGGCACCCGGCCCGGCGGGTGACGGTGCCTCCCGACGCGGACGCCGCGGGTGTGTTGCGGGCGCTCGGCATCCAGCGCCCCCATGCACTGCTGCTGCTCCTCGGCGGCGCGGACGAGCTGGACGCGGCCCTCGGCGCGCGCGTGGAGCGACTCTTCAACCGGGGGCTCGTCCCCGTCTCCACCGAGGGGGGGGCCCTCCTCCTCGATAGGGGAACGCGTCAGGGGCTCATGGGCTTCATCGGGCGGGGGCTCGCCGAGCGCGGCCATTCCTGTCCTCTCGTGGGGGTGGCTCCCGAGGGATGCGTGCTCCTTCCGGGTGGCTCCACCGGCGGACAAGCGCCCCCTCGCGCTGAGCTCGAGCCCCACCACTCCCACTTCGTGCTGGTTCACGGCGATGCCTGGGGCGCTGAAACGGACATGCTGTTCCGCCTCGCCTCGACGCTCGCGGGCGAGGTGCCCGTGCTCGTCGTCCTCGTGAACGGCGGAAGCACCGCGAAGGAGGAGGTGCTCCGGTCCGTGCGGCGCCACTGGCCCATCGTCGTCATCCAGGGGAGCGGGCGGCTGGCGGACGAGATCGCCACGGCCCTCCAGGCGCCTCGGCTCTCCACGGAGGACCCCCTGCTGGCGGAGATTGTCGGCGAGGGCCGCCTCACGCTGTTTCCCCTGGAAGGGGCCGCTGACGCCTTCGGCCACCTGCTGCGGCGCCACCTCGGGGAGCAGACGGTGCTCTCGTTGGGGTGGCAGCGTTTCGCGAGCCATGACACCAATGCCGCGCGTGCGCAGCGCACCTTCCGCAGGCTCCAGCTCTGGGTGCTGGTGCTGGGGGTCTCGAGCACCGCGGCCGTCCTGTTGAAGACGCAGCTCGTGACGTCCGGTACAGGGACGCCGTTCCTCGCGCGGTTGCTCCAGTCCGCCATCCTCGTGATGGCCGCGAGCATGACCATCCTCGTTACCGCGACGAGCCGATTCAGGGCGGGGAGCAAGTGGATCCACCTGCGCGCCAATGCCGAGGCCATCAAGCGCGAGCTCTACTTCTACCGCTGCCAGACATGTCCTCACGTCGCGCGGCCTCCAGGCCCTCATGCGCGGGAGCTCGTGCACAAGCTGGAGGTTCTCAGCCACCCGTCCACGAGCGAGGAGCCCTTCTTCACTCCGCTCCGCTCCTACAAGGGGCCGCTGCCTCCTCCGGGGGGCGTGGCGCCAGGGGACGATGGTTTCAGCCCGTTGACGCCGGCACGCTATCTCCAACTGCGGCTGGATGATCAACTCGCCTACTACCACCACCGCATCGATGCGCTCGACCGGCAGTGGGTGGCGCTGCAGTGGGCCGTCACCATCCTGGGCGGTATCGGGACGGTGCTGGCCGCCCTCGAGCTGGCGCTGTGGGTGGCCCTGACGACGTCCTTCGTGATGGCGCTCACCACCTACGTGGGCTCCCAGCAGACCGAAGCCAGGCTCACCCGATATCAGCGGGCCGCCACCACTCTGGAGAACATCAAGGCCTGGTGGAGTGCGCTCTCCCCGTCGGCTCAGTGCGGCTACCGCGAATTCGACACCCTCGTCGAGGAGACGGAGCGAGTCATCCAGGGCGAGGTGCATGGCTGGGTGCAGGACATGAAGGAGGTCCTCCTGCGGCTCGATGCCAGGCACGAGCGTGACCCCGAGAAGGCACCCACTCCGTCCGCTCCCATGCATTGACGGGGGGCGGGACGGCCCCGCTGACTCAGCCGCGCTGTCTTCCCAGTCCCTCCCGCTTCAGCAGGGCCCCGAGCAGGGTCGCTCCGAGTGCGATGAGTGCTCCCGCGGTGAAGGGGGCGCTGGCACCGAGGGACTTGTACAGCGCGCCGCTGGCCACCGGGCCCAACGTGCGAGCGAGACCTCCCGAGGATTGTGCCAGCCCGAGGGTCAGGCCCAGCAGCGAGGGATTGGCGGCCTGGGAGGCCAGACTTCCCAGGAGGGGCTGGATGAGGCCGAGCCCCGTGCCGAGCAGGAAGACGGAGGCGATCAAGGCGAGGGGCTGGGCCGCGACGCTCACGCCCAGCATGCCGGCGCAGAGCACCAGGGTGCCGAGCATGAGCAGGCGTACCTCGCCCACGGCCTTGGACAGCGGGCCGATGAGGCCCCCCTGGATGACGAGCCCCAGCCCCCCCACCAGGGCGAAGACGTACCCCACCTCCTTCGCGCCCCAGCCGAGCCGCTCCTGGGCGAGCAGGGCGAAGGCCACCTGGAGTGTCGTCATGGAGAGGAAGACGAAGAAGTAGAGCAGCAGCATGATCCTCAGCGCGCGCTGCCGGGGCGAGCTGTGGAACACGCTCAGCCGCGAGGGGGGCTTCGCCGCGGTGGCGCGGTTCGGATGGGTCTCGGGCATGGCCAGGAGCACGCCGATCGCGCCGAGCAGGGCGAGCGCTCCCGCCGCCAGCGGGGGGAACCACGCTCCCCACTGGGAGAGCTGTCCGCCGATCATGGGGCCCAGGACGAGCCCCAGGCCGATGCCGGCCCCGAGCCGGCCCATCGCCTGGGCACGGTTCTCGGACGGGGTGACGTCCGCGAGCACGGCCTGGCACGCCGAGATGTTGCCCGAGGTGGCACCCGCGAGGATGCGCGAGACGAAGAGGAGCGGCAGCAGGTGGTGGTAGCTGGCCAGCGAGAAGAGGCCCATGGCCACCGCGTTGGCCGCGAGGCTCACCAGGATGATGGGCCGGCGGCCGTAGCGATCCGAGAACCGCCCGAGGAGCGGGGTGGCGAGCAGCTGCGTGAAGGAGAAGCTGCCGAGCAGCACGCCGACGGTGAGCTCCGAGCCTCCCATCGACTGGACGTAGAAGGGCAGGAGCGGGATGACGATGCCGAAGCCCACCAGATCGAGGAATACCGTCATGAAGACGAGCACTTCGATCCGGCGGTGCGGCCAGGGGGCTGGGGCCATGCCCGCACTCTATTTCATGGCACCGTTGAGGGCATGATGGAGGACATGATGAAGGGCATGATGAAGGGCATGATTCGCACGATGTCGTTGCTGTGGGTGTCCCTCGCGCTCGCCGCCTGCGCCCGCTCCACCGCGTCCCAGCGCGTGGACGGGGATAGCCTGGCCCTGGCCTTCAAGCCCTCCGTGACGGTGCTGCTCGAGCACCGCGACGAGCTGGCCCTCACCGCCGAGCAGGTGGACCGCTTCGAGAAGTTGGAGTTCACCCTCCACGAGAAGAACATCGGGCTCCAGCACCAGCTGGAGACGCTGCGGGCCCAGAGCAAGAAGGACAACCGGCCCTGGCACGGGGGCTACATGGGCGGCGGGACGCATGACGCCCACGGAGGAAAGGGCAGCAGCTCGGGGCCGCCGGACGCCGAGCAGGCGCGTCTCGCCCGGCGCGATCGGCTGGAGCGCATCGGCTCCATGCTGCGCGAGATGCAGGACAACGACACGCTGTCCTACATGGAGGCGGAGAAGGGGCTGAGCGATGCGCAGAAGCCCCGCGCGCGCGAGCTCTTCACCCAGGAGCGCGAGAAGCTGCTCAAGGAGCTCGAGGCCCTCCACTTCCAGCTGCGCAAGGGCGACTACTGACGCCGCCCGTGCCTCAGGGCGTGACGTGGTGGATCCAGATGTTCCGCGTCGCGAGGTGGGACTGCGTGAGCATGTCCGCGATGCGCTGCCCCGGGGGCACGGGCCGGTGGAACGGGTCGCCCGGTTCCCGCTCCTCGTTCCAGGGCGTGAGCATCACCATGAAGCGGAAGAGCATGCCCTCGCGCCGGCCGCGCGGCAGCAGCAGGTTCGCGGGCCAGCCGCGCTCGTGCACCACGGACGCGAGGCTCGCCGGCCGGAAGATGACCGCCTGCTCCGAGGGCCGCAGCGTGTGGTCGAACCGGTCCATCTCCATCCACATGCGGCGATCCTCGGCGAACGCATCCGCCGCCAGGTAGATGCGCACCGTCACCTTCTGCTCGTGCGGCAGCAGGTTCTCCACCCGGAAGAAGGAGTGGAAGGGCTCGTGGGACAGGTGCTGCTTCACCACCTCCCGCCCGTCCGGCAGGCGCACCACCTGTTGCGCCATGAAGGTGTTCAGCGCGTGCGTGCTCGCGCGGAAGGAGGGGGGAGGGCTGGTCCAGTACTCTCCCCCGAAGGTGGCCTCGCCCCACCGCTGGCCGTCGAAGTCCGGGGACGTCCCGCCGGGGATGTCCTTGACGAAGCACAGGAGGATGTCCGGGCTCTGGTGGGCCGGGTAGATGCCCTCGCCGAGCCACTTGCGCACCAGCACCTGGGGGCCGTGGGAGACGTCGTACGGCGGCAGGTGCGTGCTCCGCCAGGCGTCGAGGATGTCGTCCACGTGGCGGTGCCAGCGGTAGAAGAGCGGATCCCTCGCCGCGGTGGCCGGGGAGGTGAGCACTCCGGGCAGGCCCGTCTTGTTCTGGGGCGACGTCAGGCAGCCGAGCAGCACGTGGCCCAGGTGGTGGTGCGCGCCGTAGGGGCCGAGCGGGTCCGCCCAGGCCTCGCCATCCACCGAGCCCGGGTTGGACTCGGCCGTGTCGGCCAGTTGCTCCAGGTGCTCGATGACCACGGGCGACTCGTCCCGCCACAACAGCCCCGAGGAGGCCGCGGTGAAGAGGCGGTCGCGGCGCATGGCGTGGTCGGTGACACCGTAGCCGGGCAGGTCTCTCGGGCTCAGGCCGGGAGGCCGGGGCGCGAAGCCGGGCAGCCCCGCGTCATAGCCCTCGTTGATGGGGGAGGCGTAGTCCCCCAGGGGCACGGTGCGCGGCATGCCGAACCCCAGCCGCTCCGTGTCGTAGCGGGCCAGCAACTGCTGGCGCAGGCACGCCAGCAGCTCCGCCCGTCCCTCCGGGCGCAGGCGGCGCTCGGGGTTCGCGGGGTCCGGGTGGCCCGCCGCCGGGTACAGCACGGGCCACGCGTCCACGTGCTCGTTGAGCCCACTGTCCTCGCGGAAGTAGTCCAGCCACATCTCCGCGCCGGGCGTGCCGGGGTTGCCCTTCCGGGGAATCTCGGGGCGCCCCGAGGGCAGCACCTGGTGGGGGGCGCGCTCCCTCAGGGGCGGCACGGACAGCCGGCGGCCCTCGGGGTGGTGGGCGATGAAGACGCGCAGCGCGTACTTCGCCCACTCGGGGTCCCCAGCCAGGGCCTGCCGCTCGGCCTCGTCCAGCACCGCACCCAGTCCCTCGTCGCCCGGCCGCGTGTTGGCCAGCTCCATGAAACGGGCCGCCAGGGACAGCGCGAGCTGGAGGTGGGACGGCAGGAAGGGGAGGAACCGATTCTGGAAGGAGGGAGGCCCGAACGGCGAGGGCTCCCGCCGGGCCGTCATCGGCAGCGGGGTGGGGGAGGACTCCCGGCTCAGCAGTGCCCGGGCCCGCTCCTGTGGCTCCACCGGCGCGGGGCTCACTTGAGGCCGACGTAGATGTTCTGGACGTCGTCGTCCTCGTCCATGGCTTCCAGGAAGGCCTCCACCTCGGTGCGCGCCTCGCCCTCGAGCGACACCGGATTCTTGGCCACCCACGCCAGGTTCTGCGCGCTCACCGTCCAGCCCATGCCCGTCAGGGCGCGGCTCACGGTGTCCAGGTCCGTGGGCGCGGTGAGGAAGCGCGTGGCGCCCTCCTCGCCGGGCTCCAGCTCCTGCGCGCCCGCTTCGATGGCGGCCGTCTCGGCATCCGCACCCGCTTCAGGCGGCGTGGCCTCGATGACGCCCAGGCGGTTGAAGTCCCAGGACACCGCGCCGCTGGTGGCGATCTGCCCCTTGCGGAACAGCAGCCGGACGTTGGCGGCGGTGCGGGTCTTGTTGTCGGTGAGGCACTCGACGATCACCGGCACCTGGTGCGGGGCGAAACCCTCGTACGTCACCAGCTCGTAGTTCACCGGCTCGTCCAGCAGGCCCGCGCCCTTCTTGATGGCGCGCTCCAACGTGTCGCGCGGCATCGAGGCCTTCTTCGCCGCGTCCATCGCCATGCGCAGGCGGGGGTTGCTGCCCGGATCCGCACCCCCGGCCTTGGCGGCGATGATGAGTTCCTTGACCAGCTTGGTGAAGAGCCTGCCCTTCGCGGCCGCGTGCTCCGTGCGGCCCTTGTGCTTCCATTGAGCGCCCATGGAGTGCGCTCCTACCTCATTCCGGGGCCGCGTTCATCAACTCCGCGGCCCGGACCGCCGGGCGGCGCTCAGAAGTGGTCGCCGTACGCGGACTCCGACATGCGCTGCCACATGCCGTCCATGAGCCGGAACTTGATCTCCTTGAAGCTGATCAGCCCGTTGTTGTTCAGGTCGCCCTTGGCCGTGACGACCAGATCTCCGTCGCCATTGAGCTGGACCTCGTAGCGGTAATAGAGGTAGCCGTCGGGCGCCCAGCCCAGGTCCTTCCAGTGGCCCAGCTCCATCTTGAAGGGCTGCTTCTTGCCGTTCGGCTCCTCCGACGGATTGAACGGCAGGTCCGGCGCATCCCCTCCCGGGAACTTCCCGCCGTGCGAGCTGGTGTACTCGTTCAGCACGCGCATGATGGAGTTCATCATCAGCTCCCGCTCGGCCTGCTTCGAGCGCAGCATGATGTTCTGGAACTCCGGCAGGGCCACCGTGGACAGCAGGCCGACGATGCAGACGACGATCATCAGCTCGATCAGGGTGAAGCCGCGCCGGGGGTGGACGGGGTGAAGCTTTCGGTTCGCCATGACATGCCTCCTTCGAGGCGACAGGAAAGAGAGGACCGCGAGTTTCACGGTTGGGTATTGCCCGCGGTGGCCGGAGCCTTCGCGGTGGGGACGAGGAGCCAGGTGCCCGGCCCCTGGGAGTTGAGCTCCATGCCACTGGCCTCCTGCTGCTTGAACCACGCCTCCTGCTGCGGCGTGGCGGGCCCCGTGCGCAGCGAGCGCACCAGGAGCGAGCCGTTGGACGCGTTGGGGATGACAACGGTATCCGGAGGTGCGCCCGGCTGGGTATAGGCGGAGGGGGGCGTCACGGTGTTCGGGCCCTGGGTGCCGTGATAGGCGGCCACCAGGGCCACCGCCAGGCCCAGCCCCACGAACAGCACCTTGTTCGACTTCTTGGGCGCGTTCCGCGGATCCGGCTCCTGCGGCTGGAAGGTCACCTTGCCGGTGGCCGCGGGCTTCTTCGGCGCCGGATGCGGGTGGGCGGGTGCGGCCGTCTGGGCCGCGGCCGCCTTCACGTTGGTGGAGAAGTCCACCGCCTCCTGGGTCAGCGTCTCCCAGGTGCGATCAATGGCGAGCCCCAGGTCCGGGGTGGCGGGCGTCGCGGCGCGCAGCGTCTCCAGGGACCGGTCCACCTCGGCGAGCAGCGCCTCGAGCGCCGTCCGATCCACCCGGCCTCCGGCGGTCAGCAGCAGATCCTGCGCCGCCGCCAGGCGCCAGCGCACCGCGACGGCCTCCCGCAGGGAATCGGCGAGGCCCTCGTCCATGAGCGCCTCGCGCTCGGGCAGGGTCAGCTTCTCCTGCAGCCTGCGGGCGTTGGGCAGGGAGATCGCCAGCATCCGCTTGCCGCACAGCACCTCCAACGCCTGGGTCTGGGAGGGCACGTTGCCGGGCCAGATCGCGGGCTGCTCCAGCTTCTTGTGAGCATGCGCCACCGCATCGGCCAGGCTCTCATCCGTAGTCGGGGGAACGGGGGTCTGCTGATCGTTTGACATGGGCCCACGCGGGAAGACGGGGCCTCCATCATCCGCTCTCCGGGGGGCCCAACACAATCGTTCGTCCGCCCGCCGCCGCCCAGCCCCTCCGTCCGTCTTCCCGCGAGCCACTCCATTGGATGCTTGCAGGTGCAACAGAAATGGAGAGGCCGGGAAGCGAGGAAGGTCAGGACAGGGGCCGTCCCGTGGAGGCCTGCGCCATGCGCACCGCGCGATCCATCAGCTCGCCCTGGGACCAGCGCTTCTCGCCCTCCAGTGCGCGGCGTTTCCACGTCCCGTCCGCGTCGAGCACCCAGGCGTGGGTGTTGTCCGAGAGGCTCCGGTCGAGCAGATCCCTCACCTGGGCGAGCAATTGCGGCTCCTCCACCGGGGTGAGGGCCTCCACCCGGTGGTCCAGGTTGCGGGGCATCAGGTCCGCCGAGCCGATGTAGCAGCGAATCCCACCACTGCGCTCGAAGAGGTAGATGCGGGAGTGCTCGAGGAAGCGGCCGAGCGTGGAGACGACGCGGATGTTCTCCGAGACGCCGGGGACGTTGGGGCGCAGGCAGCAGATGCCGCGCACGTTGAGGTCCACCTTCACCCCGGCGCGCGAGGCGTCATAGAGGGCGCGGATCATCGCCGGGTCCACCAGCGCGTTCATCTTCATCTGGATGCGGGCGGGGCGCTCGGCGGAGTGCTCGGAGAGGGTGCGGCGGATCTGCTCCATCAGGCCCTCGCGCATGTTGATGGGGGCCACCAACAGCTTGCGGAAGGACTTGGGGCGGGCGAAGCCGGTGAGGAAGTTGAAGAGGTCCGCCACGTCCGCGCCGATCTCCGGATCCGTGGTGAAGAGCCCCAGGTCCGTGTAGAGGCGGGCCGTCTTCGAGTTGTAGTTGCCGGTGCCCACGTGGACGTAGTGGCGCACGCGCTCGCCCTCGCGGCGGACGATGAGGATGGCCTTGGCGTGCGTCTTGAGGCCGGGGATGCCGTAGACGACGTGCACCCCCGCCTCCTCCAGCGCCAGGGCCCACTGGATGTTGGTGCGCTCGTCGAAGCGCGCCTTGAGCTCCACCATGCACACCGCCTGCTTGCCCCGCTCGGTGGCGCGGATGAGCGCGGGCACCAGCGGCGACTTGTCCGAGGTGCGGTACACCGTCTGTTTGATGGCGAGCACGTCCGGATCCTCCACCGCCTCCGTGACGAAGCGCTCCACCGAGGTGGCGAAGGACTCGTAGGGGTGATGGACGAGCAGATCCCCCCGCCGCATGGCCGACATCACCGTGCTCACCTCGCCGCTGTCACTCTCCGCCTTCAGGCGGGGCTGGGTGACGGGCGTCCAGGGAGGATCCCTCAGCTCGGCGAAGCCCGGCGTGGACACCACGGACATCAGGTCCGTGTAGTCCAGCAGCCCCTGCTCCTCGTAGACCTGGCGGGGCTCCAGCGCGAGCGCCTCGATCAACGGCTCGAGCATCTTGGGGCTCATCCCCGCCTGCACCTCCAGGCGGATGACGTCGCCGAAGCGGCGCTGGCGCAGCTCCGTCTGCACGGCCACCAGCAGATCTTCCGCGTCCTCGGACACGGTGAAGTCCGCGTCGCGCGTGACGCGGAACAGCCCCCGGTCCAGCACCTCCATGCCGGGGAACAGCGCCTCCAGGTGGTGGGCGATGATGTCCTCGAGCGGCACGAAGGTGGTGCCCCCCTTGAGCGGGACGAAGCGCGGCAGCAGCTCCTTGGGCACCTTCACCCGGGCCACGTTCTCCGTCTCCGTCACCGGATCCCTCAGCAGCACCGCGAGGCTCAGGGAGAGGTTGGAGATGTAGGGGAAGTGCCGGCCCAGGCCGATGGCCAGCGGGGTGAGCACGGGGAAGATCTGCTCGCGGAAGCGCTGCTCCAGCAGGGCACGCGCCTCGGCGTCGAGCTCCTTCATGGAGAGGATGCGCAGGCCCTTCTCGGCGAGGGCGGGGCGCAGCTGGCGCTCGAAGCAGTCGCTGTGGCGGCGGCCCTGCTCGAGGATGCGGTCGTGCAGCTTGTCGAGCGTCTCGCCCGGGGTGGCCCCGTCCGGCACCAGGCGCGCCACGCGGTTGCGCACCTGCTCGTGCAGGCGCGCCACGCGAATCATGAAGAACTCATCCAGGTTGCGCGCGTAGATGGCGCAGAACTTCACGCGCTCCATCAGCGGCACCGAGGCGTCCTCGGCCAGTTGGAGCACCCGGTTGTTGAAGGCGAGCCAGGACAGCTCGCGGTTGAAGAAGAGGCCGCTGTCCGGCACGTCCGTTCCGGGCGGGATGATGTCCCGCTCGACGGGCTTGGTGGTGTTGTTCCGGCTGGAGGGTGTGCGCTTGGGCATGTCCGCTCTCGGGTTGACGAGGGGAGCGGTGTATCAGGCGGTGCCGCGTGAACCTACAGGGAGGCGGCGTGCTCGTCGTGGCTCGGCGGGACCCAGCCGCGCGAGGGGGTCCGCTGGGGCGCCGGCTTCAGCCCCCGGCTCTCCATGGCATAGGACTGCTCGGGGGCGCGCGTCTCCAGCAGCCGTGCCAGGCACTCCGCGTGATCCGCCACGGACAGCACGCAGATGTCGAACCGGTTGCCGGCCTCGTCCTGGCGGACCACGGCCCAGCCATCCAGCGGCAGCGGCTCCAGCATGTCCGCCCGCCACAGCACGTGCTCGGTGGACAGCCCCAGGTGCTCCAGCGCGTGCTCGACCTCCAGGTGCTTCATCCACAGCACGGCCTCCCGCGCGCCGTCGCGGGGGAGATCGATGAGCACCTCGAGGCCACACTCCCCCTGGTACTCCCACCGGTAGCGGGGGCCCAGGCCATCCCCCTCGTCGTCGATGGCGAGCGGGGGTCCCAGGCGCTGCTCGAGCTCTGCCCTCGAGATGCTCAGGGTGCAGGCCCGGTGCTGCTTCCTGGAGAGGACGAGACGGTTCGTGGCGAGCGGCTTCATGGGGGTTCTCCTGTCGTGGAAGAGAAATCTGGTGCCGCTACCCGGGAGCGCCAAGCGGGCAGGCTTGAGATCGTTCAGTTCAGCAAACGCGCCGGACCTGATCTGTTCACCCGTCGAGGGCCCACCGGAAATGGGATGACATGTCCCACTTCTGGGAAGCGCACGCGGCGGGGATGGCTCCCACCCGGGTGGAATTCCTCGGTGGCGCCTCGGGGGAGGGGCGCCGTGGACTGGCATCCTCCTTGCGTCGCCAGCTTCCTGCCCGCGCACCGCGCCACCCGGATCGATCCGGTCATCGCGCTCAGGAACGATCAGGTTAGAAACGCCCCCCATGAAAAGAACCCTGCCGCGCCGGTTGCTGCTGTCCCTGGCCGGGGTGTTGGCCTTCATCGTGGGTGGCGTGGGCGTCGGCGGCTGCATCTTCTCCGCTCCGACGTGGAAGGGGCCGAAGACGGACCATTTCGATGGGGAGCGCTTCATCAACCTGGAGCCCCGGGAGCAGAAGGGGAGCTTCCTGGACTGGCAACTGAACCGGAAGCCGGCCCCGTGGAAGGAGTGGAACGATGTGCCTCCTGGCCCGCCTCCACCCGAGCGCGTGGCCCGCGGTGGCCTGCGGGTGACGTTCATCAACCACGCCACGGTGCTGCTGCAACTGGACGGGCTCAACATCCTCACGGACCCCATCTACAGCGAGCGCTGCAGTCCGGTGTCCTTCGCGGGGCCCAAGCGCGTGCGGCCGCCGGGCATCCGCTTCGAGGACCTGCCGCCCATCGACGTGGTGGTGCTCAGCCACAACCACTATGACCACATGGACGTGGCCACGCTGCGGCGGCTCCAGGAGAAGTTCCCCGCGATGCGTATCTTCGCGGGCCTGGGCAACCGTGCCTTCCTCGAGGGCAAGGATCTGCGGCAGGTGACGGAGGTGGACTGGTGGCAGGAGTTCCCGCTGGGTCCGGAGGTGACGCTGGTGAGCGCGCGCACCCAGCACTTCTCCAACCGGGGCTTGTTCGATCGCGGCGGGACGCTGTGGACGGGCTACGTCTTCCGGGGCCCGCATGGGGCCACGTACTTCGCGGGAGACACCGGCTGGGGCCGGCAGTTCGCCGAGGCCCATGAGCGCTTCGGGTCCATGCGCCTGGCGGTGCTGCCCATCGGTGCCTACAAGCCCGAGTGGTTCATGTCCCCGGTCCACGTGTCGCCGAGCGAGGCCGTCCAGGCCAGCGTGGACCTGGGGGCGCGCTACAGCGTCCCCATGCACTACGGCACCTTCCGGCTCGCGGACGACGGCGAGGACGAGCCGGTGGAGGACCTGAAGCGCGCGCTGGTGGAGCGGGGAGGGCAGGCCCCCGAGTGGTGGGTGCTGGGCTTCGGCGAGGGGCGGGACGTTCCTCCGGTGCAGGAGGCCCCCGCTCCAGTGGTGCCCGCGCCCACGCCGTGAGCGCGGCGCTCCGGGCCCTCACGCCCAGGAGCGCTCCTTCACGAGGCGGCGGAATCCGGCCGCCACTCCGGCCGCAGCAGCCCGTACAGCACCGCGTCCTGGATCTCTCCGTTGAGGAAGTAGCGCTGACGCTGGAAGCCCTCGCGCTGGAAGCCCAGGCCCTCGAGCACCCGGATGGAGCCCGTGTTGCGCGGGTCCACGTCCGCCTCCAGCCGGTGCAGCTCGAGCGTGGTGAAGCCGAACTCCACCACCCGGGCCACCGCCTCGCGCCCGTAGCCGTGGCCCCAGTGCGCGTGGTTCAACGCGTACCCGAGACTCGCGCGCCGGTGCTGCCCGCTCAGCTCCGCCAGGGTGCAGGTGCCGATGATCCGATCGTCCTCGCGCCGGGCATAGCCCCACTGGAAGAGCGAGCGCTCGGCGAAGTGCTGGTGGATGTTCTCCAACAGCTTCTCCGCCTGGGCCCGCTCGGTGTACGCGGACCAGCTCCAATAGCGCGTCACCTCGGGGTGGGAGAAGAGCTCGAAGAGCGCGGGGATGTCCGCCTCCGTCATCCAACGCAGGCGCAGGCGGGGCGTCTCCAGGGTGGGCAGGGTCGAGGCACCGGTGAGCATGGTTCCTCCAGCTTAGAGTGCGTGCGCCTTCAGGTGCACCCACACCCCATTCTTCGCGCGGATGCTGGTGCCAATATGCACCTGGGCTTCCCGTCCCGGAACGGCGGACACGTCGTAGCGCTGGGCGATGCGGGCG
Source organism: Archangium violaceum Cb vi76 (assembly GCF_000733295.1). Lineage (GTDB taxonomy): Bacteria > Myxococcota > Myxococcia > Myxococcales > Myxococcaceae > Archangium > Archangium violaceum. Next base: position 25,222 of record NZ_JPMI01000300.1, read on the forward strand.
AGGATGTGCTGCCCCTCCATCAGCGAGAACTCCTTGCCGATGCACATGCGTTGGCCGGCGCCGAAGGGCATCCACGCCTGCTTGTGCCGCCCCTCGGAGCGCTCCGGTGTGAAACGGTCTGGCTCGAAGCGCCGCGGCTCCTCCCAGACGTCCGGGTGGCGGTGGATGAGGTGCGTGAAGACCACCACCATCTTCCCCGCCGGAACCTGGTAGCCGTCGATCTCGTCCTCCTCCGACGACGTGCGGGGAATCCAATACGAGGGCGAGTACAGCCGGAGTGCCTCCTGCAACACGTTGCGGGCGTAGCCGAGCTGACGCAGATCGGCGAAGCCGGGCACCCGCTCGCCCAGCACCTCCCGCACCTCCGTCCGCAACCGCTGGAAGGACTCGGGGTGGCGGGTCATGAGATGGAAGGCCCAGGCCAGGCCCACCGCGGTGGTCTCGTACCCGGCGACGAAGAGCGACACCGCCTCGTCGCGAAGCTGCGCGTTGGTCATCCGCTCGCCCGACTCCCCATCCACCGCGTGCAGCAGCAGCGAGAGCAGGTTGTCCTCCTCGGCGCTCCGCCGTCCCCGCTCGATGACCCGCATGACGACCTCGTCGATGTACCGGAGCTCCTCCCGGTAGCGGGCGCGGCCCGGGACTGGCAGCCATTCGGGCAGGGACTTCGTCACCATCCCCTGCATCATGTAGTCGATGATGTAGGCCATCGCCTGGCCCACCCGCTTCGCTTCGTCCGCCTCCAGCCCGCTGCCAAACATCGCCCGGACCATCACGTTCATGGTCATCCGCGAGAAGGCCTCGGCGATGTCGAAGGGCTCGCCCGTCCGGGCCGCCTGCTCCCAGCCCGCCAGGCTCTCGTCGATGGCCGCCACCATCTTCTCCGTCAGGGAGATCAGCCGCTGCTGGTGGAAGGCGGGCTGGATCATGCGCCGCTGCCGCTTCCAGAAGTCCCCCTCGCTCACGGGCAGCCCGTTGCCCAGGAAGGTCCGTATCGACTCCCAGATGGCCCCGCCCTTGAAATACTTGCGCGCGTGATCCACCAGGACGTGCTGTGTATGCCGTGGGTGGCTCAGGATGATGGCGTCGGTGAAGCCGAGATCCAGGGTGAAGATGTCGCCATGCCGCTGGTGGGCCGCCTCCAGGAAGTCGAGTCGCCCCTTCAGCAGCGCGGGCAGTGCGCCGAGGATGGGAATGCCCGGCACCTTGGGTGGAAAGGGAAGTGCCGGCTGCTTCAAGACCGCGGATCCGTCATGGCTCATGGAATGTCCCCCCGATACTTCGTGAGTGCACCAGCGTGGCGTGCCGTCATCCAAGCATAGCCCCAGGTCCACGCGCACAGGGGCCCGGGGGGATGGCCTATGGGGACGCGGGCCCGTGGTAGACGGCCTCGATGTTGTGACCGTCGGGGTCGATGACGAAGGCGCCGTAGTAGTCCGGGTGGTAGTGCGGGCGCAGGCCCGGCGCGCCATCATCCCTGGCGCCCATCTGCAGGGCCTTGGCGTGGAAGGCATCCACTGCGGCGCGGTCCTTGGCCATGAAGGCGATATGGGTGCGCGGGTGGGGGTCCTGCGAGGGGCCGATCCAGAAATAGGGCTTCTGGTCGTCGCCGTAGCCGCCGGCCTCGGGGAACTCGAGGAGCATCCGATAGCCGAGCGTCCCGAGCACCGCGTCATAGAAGCGCTTGGACGCGGCGTAGTCCCTCACTCGCAGCATGATGTGGTCGAGCATGCCGCCGCTTTAGCACACCGGTGTTCACACGGTGCTCGCCGAGCGCGGCCCTGGGCCTGTCTTCTCGTGGGTGACGGCGTGCGCTAGGCTGCTGGTGGTCGTCCTGATGTCCTTCTCAGCTCAGGATGCTCATGGGAGCGGTACACGCCCGGGGGAGAGCTCGTCATGTCGCAGGAGAACGTCATCAACATCGTGGTGTTGGTGAGCGGTACCGTCGATCCGGTCAACATGGATCCGGTGCTTCGCTCCGTCAGCTACCCCACGCCCAGTCTCGTGCCCCTGGAGTCCTCCGGAGCGAAACAGAAGGCTGCCCAGAAGTCCGCGTCCGCGTCGAAGACGGCGAAGGACAAGAACTGGTACTGGGAGGAGAACTGGGAGTTCAACAACGCTCTCTTGATACTGCGCCAGCAGTACACCAACCTGCACATCTTCGAGGCGCACGGCTGGACGGGCGACAACTCGGTGCAGGCCCGGACGATCTCCGGGGCCTACCTCGCCAACCGGCTCTGTGGCGCCGAGGGCGAGCCCGCCTTCTACCAAGGCCACCTCAAGAAGAAGGTCCACTTCCACTTCATCGGTCACTCGCACGGCGGCAATGTCATCAACGAACTGACCCGCCAGGCGGCCAAGGTCTGGCCCAAGCAGTGGAAGATTCGCACCATCACCTATCTGTCCACGCCCTTCTTCACCCGGTTGCACCAGGTGGACACCACCGCCTTCGACGACGACTGCAAGATCATCAACGCCTTCTGCAAGTACGACATCACCCAGCGGGTCATCGCCGACTTCTCGATGCACCCGATGACGGATCTGATGAAGGCCGCGGGTTCCGAGGAGATTGGCTGCATCGCCAGGTGTCTGGCCAGGGACGTGAAGGCCACGCCCAAGCTCTTCAAGGAGCTCCTGACCTCGGTGAACGTGTCGTTCCTGAAGGAAGGAACGAGCTCGAAGGCCTGGAAGACGTTGCGGGACAACCTGAAGGACGGCGTCGACTGGGATGACCTGCGGGGCGTGGGCGGTGCGCTCGTGGATGACATGAAGAAGGTGGACATCCGGGTGGCGCATTACGGCCTGGCGGAGGCCAGACGGTTCTACTCCCATGTCCTTGGCCTGCTGTCGCGGCTCCATGACATCTTCACGAAGCTGCGCGAGGCCGTCACCATGCTCCGGGATGGCTTCACCTACGAGGTGCACAAGTCGGTGCACCCGAGCAAGAAGATGACCCGAAAGGTGTTGAGCCCCGCCACGGCCGCGAAGTTCATCCAGGAGCTGGATCGGCTGGAGGGGGGGCTCAACAAGACGAAGGCGGCCTTCACGAAGCGCTTGAGCAAGGACAGGTTCCCCGCCCTGGGCCTCGTCCAGGACATCCACGTCGTCGAATTCCTCAAGCCGTTGATCACCTTCCTCTCCGTGGATTCCAAGACCCTGCGTGGGCCGCTCTGGGACTTGCTGGCCTCGGTGCTCGGCGAGCAGGTCGATGTGTTCGACAACACGAGCGCTACCCCGGTCAAACAGCTCGCGGGAAAGGTGAACTCCAAGGGGCGGGCCTTCACTGTCGTGCCCGTGGAGGTCACCCGCGCGGATCACTACACCCAGGTGAGGGATGCGGCGCGGTACGACGTGGTGTTCAACAAGTTCGTCAAACGCCTGGAGACCATCGAGGAGCAGCTCGCGGGGAAGGATTTGCGCACCGCCCGGCAGCCTCTGATGGAGCTCCTCTTCACGCTGGTGGCGCACCTGGAGCCCGTGCGCGACCTCTTCGACTTCCCCATTGATGCCGAGTATGTGGGCTGGTTCAGCACCGCGATGAAGGCCACCATCGCTTGGAAGAAGTTCTGGCGGCAGACGAGCGAGTTCGAGCTGGAGCTGCTGCGGCTGTTGACCGTGGCGCTGGAGTACGCCGTCATCATCAAGGCGCGGAACGTCGGGAAGCTGGAGGTGGACGAAGCGCAGATTCCGACCGCTATCAAGCCCCTGTACGTGGCCAGGCCCGCGGTGAAGGATGCGGCGCAGTCCGTGAAAAAGGCCGTAGCGGAGGGAAGCTCGGCGCAGGTGGCGTGTGACTGCGGCAAGCACGCGCCGAAGGCACTGCAGCCAGAGGCGGGAGGAGAGAAGCCGCTGAAGCCCCTGCCTGGCAGCATTCCGTACTTCGCCATGGTGGCGCACTCCACCAGCCGGCAGACCCTCCACGACGGCGTGAAGACGGCGCTGAAGCAGCAACTCACTACCTTGAGCAAGTCAGGGCGCTGAAGGCCGGGCCCAGGCGGTTCTCACCGGGGCGCGGGGTGGCAACTGCCCTTGGCGCGAGAGGTGCACTTGTGCCCATCTTCCCAGGTGGCGTCGTACAACCGGGCCCCCTGGAGTTCCACGTCCTTCAGGTTGGAGTGTGTCAGGGTGGCGTCGCGCAGGTCGGCGTCCCGGAAGATGGCTCCCTCGAGGTTGCTCCGTGCCAGAACGGTGAAGCGGAGCTTCGCCCCGGTGAAGTCCGCACGCACGAGCCACGCGCCTCCGGCTGGCACGGAGTAGGCGTGCCAGCGCTCGCTGGGACGGTAGGAGCCGCCCATACCCGTGAGGCTCGCTCCCTCCAGATTGACGCCGCGGAGGTTGGCCCCCTCGAAGTTGGCCGAGGGCAGCTCCGTCACCTTGCGCAGGTCGAGTCCTTCCAGGATGGCGCCCTGGAACTGCGCGGCCCCGAAGGAAGCGCCGTCGACCCGCGCGCCCCGCAGGTCGGCCCCGCGTGCATCGGCACCTCCCAGGATGGCGCCACTCAGGTCGGCGTTGCGAAGGCGGGCCCGGGCCAGCTTCGCGCTCTCCAGTGTCGCGCCCGCCAGCCGTGCCCCTTCCAGGTCCGCCCCCTCGAGCTGGGCGCCCGTGAGATCGCAGCCAGCGCACTCCCGCGTCTCCAATAGCCGCTGGACGGACTTCAGCAGCGCCTTCTGTTGGCGCTCCTGCTCGGACTCACCGCGACACGCCGACAGGGCGGACCCGGACAGCAGCAGCAGGAGAAGCAGGTGTCGCCGGTGGTGACGAGGAGCCATGGCCTCGGAGTCTACCTGTTCTCGGACGTGAGCGAACATGATGCACCCACTCGCACCCGGAAGGGCTCACATCATCTCGATGAACGGGTGAGCTCGAGGATGGCCTCGACGGCGCGGCGGTAGCCTCCGGAAGCGCGGACCTCCTGCTGCATCGTCCGCACCTTCTCCCGGAACGCCGGCTCGCTGGAGAGCCGTTCCACCGACTGACGGAGCTGCTCCACCGTGACGGTCTCCTTCTCCAGGGCCAGCCCCAGTTCCAGCTCGGCGACCCGTTGGGCATTCAGGGGCTGCTCCGCCATCTGTGGAATCACCACCACCGGCACGCCGTAATGGAACGCCTCCATCAGGCTGTTGGCACCGCCGTGGGTGACGAAGACCGACGTGCGCTCCAGGACCTCCAGCTGTGGGACGGAGGGGCGCACGAGGAAGTTGTCCGGGATGGGTCCCAACTGCGCCGCGTTCACCGCATGCCCCGTTGCGAGCACCACGCGCCAGGGCGTCCCGCCGAAGGCCGCGAAACACATCCGGTAGAAGTCCGGCCAGTTGTTGAAGACCGTTCCCAGCGAGATGTAGAGCACCGGGCCTCCCTCGAGATGCGAGAAGGGGAAGTCCCCGGTGTCTCCGCGCGGCTGGATGGAGGGGCCCACGAAGACGAAGCGCTCGTCGAAGGTGTCGCCCTGGGGCTGGAAGGCGCGCGGCACGCAGACCAGGTTCAGCGGCTCCGCGTGGTTCAGCATGCGCGGAATGTCGAGGGGCGGCAGGCCGTACTCCTGCATCAGCGCCATCAGTTCCTTGCTCGCCTGCTCGAACACTCCCGGGAACAGCGCCGCCCGGTTACGCATGAAGGCCGCGAAGGGGCCGGTCGGGCTGCCGTTGTTGGCCACGGTGGGACGGAACGAGATGGCGGGAATCCCCAGGAGCTGGGCGGCCATCCGTCCCCAGAGGCACATGGGATCATAGACCGCGTAGTCGGGACGCTCGGCGCGCACGGCCTCCAGCACCTGGGGGAGCACGTGGCGGCTCTCTCCCGCCATGCGGGCCGGGAGGAGTCCCACCCCTCCTGGTCTCTCCAGCGTGCTGTCGTAGCCGTGGAACCGTCCGCCCGCCCGCTCGACCTGGGGTCGGAACGCCTCGGTGAGGTAGTACGAGATCTCCTCGCCTCGATTCACCAGCTCCCGCACCACGGGCAGCGTTGCGTTGACATGCCCGTGCAACGGGACGTTGAAGAAGACTCCTCTGGCCATGCGCGACCTCCGTGCCTGAGAGCGGCCTGCCTCCTATACACCCTCCCGGACACGTCCCGGGGTGGTTTGGGGAGGTATACGAGAAGTTCGTGGAGGCCGTTCATGAGGCACTCAATGAGCAGTGGAAGAAAGCCATTGAGGTCGAGATACGGACCGTCGCCGACCTGGTGAGTCTCTACAACACCACGGGAAACAAGGTGCAACTCCAGGAGGCGGAGACGCTCTCCGTGAAACTGGTGAACGACATGGAGGTCTACGGCGCCTCGCTCGTGGCCAACTATCTGACGGGCGCCGGACTCCAGTTGCTCGTATTTCAACAGCAAGCACTCATTGCCCCCGAGCCGGGCGGGTACGAGAAAGCGATCAAGGAGCGCGCGAAAAGATTCTCGGAATGGGCGCTGAAGAGTCGAGAGACGGTGATCGCCGATCGGCTGTCGAAGATCACGAAGGTGGGGTCGGAGAAGGTGGGGACCACCCAGGGCTGGGGCTTCGAGGAGCGCGCCACCGGCCAGAAGTGGTGGTACCCCGATATTCCTGGGGCGGGCAAGAGCGGCAAACCGAACGCTGATCGGGCGCACGCCAACCACGTTGCGAACGTCAATGCCGCGATTGTCGCAACGACGCAACCCGTGCTCAGTGTGACCGCGGAATGGCGAAAGCTGATTGACCAGCCATTGCCCCCTCATGACGCCTGAGGCCGCACACCCGGGAGCCCGCTAACGCGGATTGTTGGCGAGGACGAAGGGGCGGAGGCGATGCCCGCCCGGGTCCTCGACCACGAAGGTGAAGCCGAAATCCATCTCGGTGGGCTCCTGCACCACCTCGAGGCCGAGCCGGGTCCACGCGGCATACGTCGCGAGGACGGCGTCCTTGCTCTCCTCGCTGAACGAGATCTCGATGCCGCCGGCGGGTTTTGGTGCCGGCTTCACCTCGTCAGCGAGCCAGAGACCGATTTTGAGGCCGGTCGGCAGCACGTAGAGAACGAAGGTCCTGGACTTCTCGACCGGCTCGCGGCCGAGGAGCTTCGAATAGAGCTCGGCGCTCTTGAGCGGATCACGGACGGCCAGCAGCAGGTAGTTGAGGGTACGCATGGGCATCTCCATCGGGTGGATGGGGATGGTGTGCACCCGGGGACTGTCAGTTTCCGGCAGCAGCGGGAATGTTCTGCCGGACCCGCCATTCCTTGACCAGCTCGGCACGGCGGCGCGGATAGCGCTCGTCCTTCGGCTGGACCGACTGGACCCTGGATATCGGCGCCCTCTGCCTGGAGCGTCGCGATGTCGCGATAGAGGGTGCGGATGGAAACGCCGAGCTTCTCGGCCAGCGCCGGGCCGGTGATGGGCGCGCGGTGGCGGCGCAGCAACTCCATGAGCGCGAGCAGGCGGGAGGCGCGGGACATGAGGGGAGGGTAGCGCAAACGGCCCACCATCGCGGGAGGGGGCATAAAAAGGATCGCGCGCGACCCGGTCGCTTCTTATCTAGTGCGCCGCGCTTTTCATCCGGCACCTGGAGACCCCCATGACGATTCGCACCCGTTTCTTGAACACCCTTGCCGTCGCGGCCCTTACGGCCACCACCGGCGGAGGGCTCATGCTTCCCGCCGCACAGGCCGCCGCGCCACAGGTCAAAACCCAGGCCCCGGGCTTCTACCGCATGATGCTGGGCGACTTCGAAATCACGGCACTGTCCGATGGAACCATCCCCCTTCCAGTGGACAAGCTCATGACCAACACCCGGCCCGGTCAGGTCGAGAAGCTGCTGGCCGCCGCGTACGTCGGCCAGCCCGTCGAGACCTCGATCAATGCCTTTCTGATCAACACCGGCGCCCGGCTGGTGCTGGTGGATACGGGCGTCGGTTCCCTGTTCGGCCCGACTGTTGGCAATCAATTGCTCACCAACCTGCGGGCAGCGGGCTACCAGCCGGAACAGGTCGACCTGGTACTCATCACCCACATCCACGGCGACCACGCGGGTGGGCTGATGGCGGGTGACAAGCGGGCCTTCCCCAATGCCGTCGTGCGTGTGGACAAACACGATGCCGACTACTGGCTCAGCACCGCCAACCTGGAGAAGGCTCCGGACGACAAGAAGGGGGCTTTCCAGGGGGCGATGGCGTCACTCAACCCGTATGTCGAAGCGGGCAAGCTCCAGACCTTCGATGGAGATACCGAGCTGGAGGCCGGAATCCGAGCCATCGCGGCCCGGGGCCATACTCCCGGCCACAGCTTCTACGCCGTGGAGAGCAAGGGGCAGAAGCTGGTGCTGTGGGGTGACATGATGCATGTCGCCGCGGTGCAGTTCCCCGAGCCGTCGGTGACCATCCAGTTCGACACCGACTCCAAGGCGGCGGCGGCCCAACGCAAGAAGGCCTACGCAGAGGCCGCGAAGCAGGGTTACTGGGTGGGAGTCGCCCACGTTCCGTTCCCGGGAATCGGCCATGTGCGCGCCGATGGAAAGGGCTACGACTGGCTCCCCGTCAACTACAGCCTGGGCCGGTGAGTCAGGCCTGCCAGTAGCGCAGGGCGTACTCGAAGATGACCCTGGCGAGCGCCTCCTCCAGGGAATGGGTGTCGGCTCGCAGCAACTCCCCCGCCAGCCGAGCCCCCGACACGAGGACCGTGTAGGGCCCGCTGTCTCCCGGCGCGGTCCGCTCGCCATCCCACTTCACCAGCACGACGGCACCTTCCTGACGCATGCGTTCGAGCAGCGGCAGGACGGGGTCGACGCCTGACCAGTCCTCTGGGATGGGCTCCAGGCCGAGCTTCGGGAAGAGGGTGGTGATGACTCGCCGGTAGGCCTGGGCCCTGGCGTCCCGTGTGTTCCCCTCGGTCTGTTGGATGAAGTCCGCGTACATCTCCAGGTCGTCATGGAGCCGCCGGTTCGCCTTCGCCATCGGGGCCCACACGGGGTGCCCGGCGGTCACGTGCTTGGCTTCGCCCAGGGGCAGGCCGAAGACCTCGTGGATCGCCTTGATGCTGTGGACGATGGGCAGTCCCGCGTCATGCAGGAAGACGATCGACTCGTCCAGAGAGAGACCGGCCCGTGCCCGCTCGCGCAGAGTCGCCACTGTAGTCTCGTAATGCATGCTCCGAGCATAGCAGCCCAGGTTTAGACGTGTGGCCCGCCATATCCGAGCGCTTCAACCAGTGCGGAGCAGGCTCGAAGTCGCTCGACGGATTCGAAGAACGACCGTTCGGCAAGCCACACCTCTTCAGCCGGGAATGTCTTGGCGAGAGCTTCGTTATGAAGATCACCCACGCATGTCAGGGCCTCATGCTTGGGTCGCGAGACGTCATCGAGGAGCTTCCTGTCTACGGCCCACGACTGAATGCGCAGCACGTGCGCCTCGGAATCGTGGCGTTCCTGGCAGTGCACGAGAACTTCGTTCGTTGACTGATAGAGCCAGGACTCGATGCTGTAGCAGGGGGACAGAACGAGAAGACGCTTCAGCGCAAGCTCAATTTGTTCGGCCGTCAGCGTGGGTCGTGGGCGCTGAGGACCGAACCGCGGAGCCGGGACTTCACCGCGCAGGATGTGACGCACTCGCTCTCGGATGAGCGTCTCGAACTTCTGGCGGTTCTCGCTGTTGTGGCGCTCGGCCCACACGCGGTCGGTATCGAAGTGGAAGACAACGAATCCCGCCGGTTCCACCAATCGGGTTGCGATCAAGTCGAGGAGGCGAATCGTCTCGATGGTCGGCGGCTGCTCCTTCCATTGATTGGCACGAACAGCGAGGAGCGCGCGCTCGTTCTCGGGCAGTGGTTCGAGCCGGATACGATTCGGATTCAGGTCGACGCTCCCATCGACAAGTTTGAGCGCCTCCTTCAAGAGTTTCTGGATCGTTGGCTGGGCCTGACCACCAGAGTCCTCGGTCAGGACGAGGATACGGGCACGGACTTCCATGATGTGTCACCAGAGCCCCTTGGTGAGCAGTATGTCCGAGACGCGCTGGATTCCCGTCTGATACGCCGAGAAGAAGGATTCGGCTTCCTCCTCGGTGGGATTGCGCCAGATGAGTTGTGGGCCGGGTTTACCACTGGCTCGCTCGCAGAGGATGAATGTGCGACGAACCTCCTCGGCGCTGTCGAAGCGCAAGAAGTCGAGCAACAGTGGGTTCTGGCTCGTCAGAAAAGCTTGCCGATCACCAATTTCGTTCAGGCATGCGGAAATCCACTCGTGATGAAGGCCGTTCACGAGTTCGTCTGCGACGATCATGTCCTGCGATGCGTCTGCGTGAGCAAAGAAGGAGAGCAATCGCTTTTGACCATAGCTGAGCAGGTCATGAGATACTTCCTCGCCAGGTCGTTTGAAGAAGAACCGGAGGTTGCTCAAGCGTACAATTTGTTGGCTTGGTTCTGGGCTGAGGCGTTCGACATCGAATCGAGCGCTCGCGGATTCGTAGCCAAGCACGCGCGCGGCACGCTCTAGAAACTCCAGTGAGAACGTCGCTGATGTGCCCTCTGGCATTGAGTCCGAAAGCATTTCGTACATCGAGCGCGGCACGTTCTCGATATTCCACGTTGAGCTCTTGCTAGAGCCTTCTCTCGTCACTTCTAGATCAATCAGCGCGTCAAGTCGATCAAGACTTTCGTCCATGCGGCCTGCGCTTCCGATCCGAGATGAATTGATCTCTTCCATCAACTCATGTGTCGCGGAGTCCTGCTTGGTACTCAGTAGAGCGAGGAAGAACGATGCGAAAGGTGATCGGAGCATGAACCGCAGCTCTACACTGCTTTGCTGACCTGCTCTTTCGAACGTGACTTTGTTTGGGAGCACCTTGGCTTTTGCGACTACCAAGCCATCCTTCTCAAAAACGAACGAGTCGGTTTGTTGGAGGTTGGAGAACTCTGCTCGCATCGGCCGACCCGGCTCGGTGGGGAGTACCAGCTCATCCACTCGGGTTCTCGTGATCGTGTGCTCGAAGTCGAGCGACGTGCCCGAAACACGATAGCTTACATCGAGCAGGTCATCCCGGAGAGCCTTGTCTGGAGTCCCAACCACTGTTGACAGCAAGCGAAGCAGGGTCGTCTTCCCAGCCGCGTTCTTGCCGAGGAGCACATTGAGACCAGGACGGAACTCGAGTGTGGTCGGAGCAACGTTCCGAAACTTCTTGATCGAGAGCTTCGTCAGCTTGTTCATCGTCCAGTCCTGCACCAGAGCGCCACGAGGAATGGCGCGGCTTCAGGACCGGAACACACGCATCCAGGCGGGTCAAGGATGCTGACGTCTCAAGGTCACGAGCCGCATAGGGGTTGAGCCCGCGGCCATGTTGTGGCGGAAACAGCATCTGAGCGCGCTGGCACGCTCTCACCCGGAGTCTGGGGCGGCGGGCTCAATGCCCACCGCCCTGGTCCGTGGACGTGACTACGCCGTGGCGGCGCGCACCACCCGGAACAGCTCGCCCGAGTCGATGAGCTCGCAGACGGCCTCGATGTCGCGGTGGAGCTCCCGATCCTTCTCCATCGTGGGCACGCGGCTGCGCACCAGCTCGTGCGCGGCGCGCGGGCCCCGGCCCGCCTTCACCGGCAGCCGGAAGTCCAGCGCCTGGCTCGCCACCAGGATCTCAATCGCCAGACACGTGCGCGTGAAGTCCGCCACCTGCCGGCCCTTGAGCGCCGCCGTCATGCCCATGGACACGTGGTCCTCGCGGCCCGCCGAGGACGGAATCGAGTCCACCGAGGCCGGGTGGCACAGCACGCGCGACTCGGCCACCAGCGCCGCGCTCGTCACCTGGGCGATCATGAAGCCCGAGTTCAACCCCGAGTTCTTCGCCAGGAACGCCGGCAGGTTGGACAGCGCCGGGTTCACCAGCTGCTCCACGCGCCGCTCGCTGATGGACGACAGCTGCGTCAGCGCCATCGCCGTCACGTCCATGGCCAGCGAGATGGGCTGCCCGTGGAAGTTGCCGCCCGAGACGATCCGGTTGCCCTCCACGAAGACGAGCGGGTTGTCCGTCGCGCTGTTCACCTCGACCTCGAGGATGCGCCGCGCGAAGGCGAGTCCCTCGCGGGCCGCGCCGTGCACCTGCGGCATGCAGCGCAGCGAGTACGGGTCCTGCACCTTGCTGCAGTTGATGTGCGTCTCCACCAGATCACTGCCCACCAGCAGCGTCCGCAGGTGCGCCGCGCACGCCTTCTGACCCTCGTGCGGACGCACGTCCTGGATCTCCGGGATGAAGGGCTTGTGGCTGCCCAGCAGGCCCTCCAGCGTCATGGAGCCGGCGATGTCCGCCAACGTGGCGAGCGACTCGGCGCGCAGCTGGAGCAGGGTGCCCACGGCGCACATGGCCTGCGTGCCGTTGACGAGCGCCAGGCCCTCCTTGGCCTCCAGCACCACCGGCTTCAGCCCGGCGCGCTCCAGCGCCTGACGGGCCGGCATCCGCTGGCCCTGGTAGAAGGCCTCGCCCTCGCCGATGAAGACGAGCGCCAGGTGCGCCAGCGGCGCCAGGTCTCCCGAGGCGCCCACGCTGCCGCGCTCGGGCACCACCGGCACCACGTCCTTGTTCAGCATGTCCAGCGCCAGCTGCAGCGTCTCCAGGCGGATGCCCGAGAAGCCCTTGGCCAGCACGTTGCACCGCAGCAGCAGCAGGGCGCGCGCCTCGGGCAGCGGCATGGGGGTGCCCACGCCCGCCGCGTGCGAGAGGATCAGGTTGCGCTGCAGCTCGCGCAGATCCTTCTTGTCGATGCGCACCTCGGCCAGGGTGCCAAAGCCGGTGTTGATGCCGTAGGAGGGGGTGTCCCCGGCGGCCACCCGGTCCACCAGATCGCGCGAGGCCTTGACGCAGGCCTCGGACTCGGGCGTCAGCTGGACGATCGCCTCGTTGCGGGCAACCTGCAGGATGTCCTCCAGCCGGAGGGTGTCACCATCGATGAGAAGGCGGGGGCGGTACATGTCGGGAGCTCCAAGCAACGGGTGCGGCGGTACGGCCAAGAGCGCACCCCTATACCCCAACAGGTGGCGGTGTGCAGCCCGTCCGCTCAGGGAGCTTTTGACAGCCGGGGGGCCACCTCACTAGCTTGACGCGCCGTTCCAGGAGGAACCAGCCAACGTGGCCTTGATCGTCCAGAAGTACGGCGGAACCTCGGTCGGCGATACCGATCGGATGAAGAACGTGGCGCGCCGCTGCATCGCGGCCCAGAAAGCGGGCAACGACGTGGTGGTCGTCGTCTCCGCGATGTCCGGAGAGACCAACCGTCTGTTGAAACTCGTCTCGCAGATCACCGACCGGCCGAGCGAGCGTGAGCAGGATGTGGTGGTGGCCACCGGCGAGCAGGTGTCCATCGGCCTCGTGGCCCTGGCCATCCAGGCGCAGGGCGGCCTGGCCACCAGCTTCCTCGGCTACCAGGTGCAGATCGTCACCGACAGCATCTTCTCCAAGGCGCGCATCAAACGCATCGACGCCGAGAAGATCGTCGAGGCGCTCAAACAGAAGCACATCGTGGTGGTGGCCGGCTTCCAGGGCCAGGACGAGCAGGGCAACGTCACCACCCTGGGACGCGGCGGCTCGGACACCACGGCGGTGGCGCTCGCCGCGGCGCTCAAGGCCGACGCCTGTGAGATCTACACGGACGTGGACGGCGTCTACACGACCGATCCCAACGTGTGCCCCGCGGCGCGCAAGCTGGATCGCATCTCCTACGAGGAGATGCTCGACCTGGCGAGCGTGGGCGCCAAGGTGCTGCAGATCCGCTCGGTCGAGTTCGCGATGAAGTACAAGGTGCCGCTCTGGGTGAAGTCCTCCTTCACGGACGACCCGGGAACTTTGGTGTGTGAGGAGGACAAGTCGATGGAGAACGTGGTTGTCAGCGGCATCGCCTACGACAAGAACGAGGCGAAGCTCGCCATCAGCGGCGTGCCGGACGTGCCGGGCGTGGCCGCGAGGATCTTCGGGGCGCTCGACGCGCAGAACATCGTGGTGGACCTGATCGTCCAGACGGCCTCCCGGGAGGGCAAGACGGACCTGTCCTTCACGGTGGGCAAGACGGACCTGGTCAAGGCGAAGGAAGTCGTCGAGCGGGTGGCCCGCGAGGTCAACGCCGGCAGCGTGGAGACGGACGGCGACGTGGCCAAGGTCTCCATCGTGGGCGTGGGCATGCGCAACCACTCGGGCGTGGCGGCCAGGATGTTCCAGATCCTCGCCGCCGAGGGCATCAACATCCAGCTCATCTCCACCTCGGAGATCAAGGTGTCCTGCCTCATCCAATCGAAGTACACGGAGCTGGCCGTCCGGGCGCTGCACACGGCGTTCGGGCTGGACAAGGCTCCCGCGGCGAGCTGAGCGGTGAACCGGACGGGGGCACTCGCGGTGGCGGCGCTCGGGCTGTTGGGCCTGGGCGTGCTGGCACGCGGCCGCTGGCCGGACTCCACGCCCGCGCTGGACTGTGAGCCCGGCGCGGTGCGTGTGGTGGAGGGTGTCGCGGTGTGCGGAGAGGGCACCGTGCCCTCCGCCGCGCAGCGCCTGCTGCTGGGGCAGCGGTTGGATTTGAACGCGGCCTCCGAGGCCGAGCTCGCGAAGGTGCCCGGAGTGGGGCCCTCGCTCGCCCGGCGCCTCGTGCGGGCCCGTGAGGCCGGGGGCCGCTTCGCGTCCTGGGAACAGGTGGCGGAGGTGCCGGGCGTGGGCGCGGCCCGGTTGGAAGCCCTCCAGGCGACAACGGAGTTACGGTAGGCGCCAGCGCCCCAGGGCGTGTGGTAGATACCGTGTGTGGAGATCGCCTGCCCCCAGTGCTCGATGCAGTACGCGCTCGACCCCCGGTTGCTTCCGCCCGGGGGTGTACCGGTGCAGTGCACCCGTTGCAGCCACGTCTTCATCGCCACTCCGCCGGCCTCGGCGGCTGCCCCGGCTCCCCAGGCCACTCAGGCGTTTGGCGCGGTGCCGCAGCCGCGCCCGGCGACCCAGCCGAACCTGAACGCCACGTTGATCTACGGCGATAAAAAGGGCGGCACGCCGCCCACCTCGGGGACGCAGGTGTTTGGCGCGGTGCCCCAGGTGCCGCCCATGGCGCCCGTGGCGAAGCCCGCGCCCTCCGCCGGGACGCCGCCGTCCGCCATGACGACGCAGGTGTTTGGCGCGGTGCCCCAGGTGCCGCCCATGGCGCCGGCCCCGAAGCCCGCCCCGCGGCAGCGAAGCCCGCGCCCGCCGCGAAGCCTCCACCCGCCGCGAAGCCTCCACCCGCCGCGAAGCCCGCGGCAGCGAAGCCCGCGCCCGCTGCCAAGCCGCCACCCGCCGCGAAGCCCGCGCCGGCCGCGAAGACTCCGGCGGGTGCGGCTCCTCCCATCGCCACGGGGACCCAGGTGTTCGGCGCGGTGCCGCAGCCGCAGCCTCAGCAGCCGGCTCCCTCCACGGCGCGGTTCCTGGAGCTCGACATCGAAATGCCCGAGCCCCAGGCCGCTCCGCGTCCCCAGCCGGCCCGGCCTCCCTCCGCCTCGACGACGCCGCCTTTCGGCTCCCAACCGCAGATGGCTCCCGTGGCCAGGCCCGCGGCGGGCCCGGCCCCCACCGGGGCGACGCAGGTGTTTGGCGCGGTGATGGAGCCGCCGCCCGTGGCCGCGCATCCTCCGGGCCTCCAGCTCCGGGCTCCGTCCCGGGAGACCCCCGCGGTCCCGGCTCCTCCCGCGCCCGTGCCCGCGGCCGAGCCCGTGGTGGCGGTCGCCGCGCACACGCCCATCGAGCTTCCCGAGGAGATCCTCGAGCAGCTGAACCGACCGATCGATGATCTGAGAGCGGAGGCGGCTCAGGCTCAAGAGAACAGGGCCTCCGTGGCGGGAGCGCCGCCGGGGCCGTCCAAGCCCCTGGAGCTGCCGCTGGAGGCGCTCGAGCACGCGGTCGAGACCGTCAACAACCCCGGGGGCCGCGGCAAGAAGGCTCCCGCGCCGGGCCGCAAGGGCCGGGGCCTGCTCATCGCGGGGGGCGTGCTCGTGCT
Source organism: Archangium violaceum Cb vi76 (assembly GCF_000733295.1). GTDB lineage: Bacteria > Myxococcota > Myxococcia > Myxococcales > Myxococcaceae > Archangium > Archangium violaceum. The sequence goes on from NZ_JPMI01000300.1 coordinate 41,155, forward strand.
CCTGCTGACGGCGTTCCTGACCTCGCCAGCCTGGCGCTCGAATGCCCACGCCATTCCGCTCGAGGCGCGGGTGGCCCGGGACGAAGCGCTGGTGGTGCTGCGCCGGGACGATGCGGCGTCGAAGGAGGACGCCCTGATCCGGTTGAAGGCCCTGTCCGCCGCGAACCCCCAGAGCGTCGAGCTCCTGGGGGAGGTGGGCATCGCGCTCGCCACCCATCTGGACGACACCCAGGTCCGGGTGGCCACGCTCCGGCAGAAGGTGGAGGGGCTGAAGACCGAGATCGCCCGCCTCCGCCTGAACCAGACGCCCGCCAACTGGCAGGGCCTCGTCAACACGAGGGGGGATGAGCTGTCCAAGCTGGAGCAGACCCTGACGCCGCTCGAGGAGCGCGCCGCGGTGCTCTCCAAGGAAGCCGTGCAGGTGTTGAAGCAGCTGGCGGCGGCTCCCGAGAAGGAGGAGCCAGCGCCCGCCCTGGCGCGGCTCAAGGCCCAGGCCCTCATGACGGGCGTCATGGGTGGGGGCGATGCTCCCGGCATGGCCGTGAAGCTGGCCCAGGCCGGGCTTCAGGACTGGAGTTCGCTGACGCTGGCCGAGTACGTGCTCAACTCCGCCAACCCCGTGATGAGGAACGTCGAGCAGTCCTTCAAGGCGGTGGTGGCCATGCGCGAGGCGGACAACTCCAACCTGCGGGCCTCCATGCTGGAGGCGCGTATCGCCCTGCTGCGCAAGGATGCGGCCACGGCGAAGACGGCGCTGGACACCGTCATCACCCTCAACCCCAAGCACGAGCTGGCCCAGCAACTCCATGCGCACGCCGAGGAGATGGAGAAGCAGGCGGCCGAGCCCGTGACGCCGCCCGCGCCCCAACCCCAGGACACGCCCGAGGTCGTCCCGGCTCCCGAGGGGGACACCCCGCCGGCACCCACTCCCGAGGGCAGCCCCGCGACCGAGGCCAGCCCCGCAACCGAGGCAAGTCCCGCGCTTTGAGCCCGGCCAGGCACCGGCTGTTCCCAGGGAGGGAAAAGAAGTTCCCACGCCTCGGGATGATCCGGGTGCTTGCGCTATCACCCTGGAGGACAGGGTCCGCTCCGGACCGCGGTACGAGCCTTGCTTTGGCCTGACCCGAGTCAACATGCGTGGATGGTCGGGGAGGCAGGGGTGATGGCGGAGCTGGTGTTCTGGTGTGCCGCGGTTCTGTTGGTGCACACATACTTTCTCTACCCGGTGGTGCTGTTCGCCCTGGATGGGGTGGCGCAGGTGCTGCACAACGTGCGCTACATGCGCTCGGGGGCGGACCGGCGCCGCGAGGAGCAGCAGGCGAGCGAGCTGCCCCGGGTGAGCCTGGTGGTGGCGGCCTACAACGAGGCGAGCTGCATCGACGAGAAGCTGCGCAACAGTCTGGCGCTGGACTATCCGGCGGGGCGCTTCGAGGTGCTGATCGGCTCGGACGGCTCGACGGACGGGACGGATGAGCGGGTGTTGCGGTGCACGGACGAGCGGGTGCGGCTGTCGGCGGCGCCGCGCGGGGGCAAGACGTCGGTGCTCAACCGGTGCATCCCGATGGCCAAGGGCGACATCGTGCTGCTCTCGGATGCGAACACGATGATCGAGCCGGAAGCGGTGAAGCGGCTGGTGCGGCACTTCGAGAACCCCGAGGTGGGGGTGGTGTGCGGGCAGCTGCGGCTCTACAACCCGACGAAGGCCGAGTACGAGGAGAGCACGTACTGGACGTACGAGTCGCTCATCAAGTTCTACGAGGGCAAGCGGGGCGCGGTGGTGGGGGCGAACGGAGGCCTGTACGCCATCCGGCGCTCGCTGTTCAACGCGCTGCCCCCGGCGACGATCGTGGACGACTTCGTGATTCCGCTGCGCATCCTCGAGAAGGGCTACAAGGTGGTCTACGAGCCCGAGGCGGTGGCGCACGAGGAGACGACGGAGGATTACGGCAAGGAGTTCGGGCGGCGGGCGCGCATCGCGGCGGGCAACTTCCAGAGCCTGAGGATGGTGCCGGGGCTGCTCTCTCCGCTGTCGGGCTTCCCGGCGTTCGCGTTCTGGTCGCACAAGCTGCTGCGCTGGTGCGCCCCGGCGCTGATGGCGCTGGCGCTGGTGGCCAACCTCTTCCTGGTGAGCAGCCCGTTCTACAAGCTGACGCTGGCGGGGCAGGTGCTGTTCTACGGGTTGGCGTACCTGGGGAAGAAGGGGCTGCTGAAGGGGCCCGCGCGCCGGGTGGCGTCGGTGGCGTACTACTTCGTGACCATGAACCTGGCGATCGTCGTGGGCTTCTGGCGGTTCCTGAGGAACACGCAGCGGGCGGCGTGGGATCGCACGGCCCGGGTGCCCTCGTCGTCGTAGTGGCTTGACGCTCTCCACCCCAGGTGGGACGGTGCCTGGGGTGGAGCCGTCCGGATTCGTCCTCGAGCACAATCAACGCCTGTCGCGCTCGCTGCTGTGGAGCTGCCAGCGGGCCTTCTACGAGCGGCAGGGAGTCGAGGCCTGGCGCCGGGGACTCCTGCCGGGTTTCATCACCAGCAACCCCGTCATCGGCCGGGCCTATGCGCAGGTGGTGCTCGGATGGATGCGGGACTGGTGCGCGGCTTCCCCGAGGGAATCGGGCCAGCCCTTCCATCTCATCGAGCTCGGAGCCGGGTCGGGGCGCTTCGCCTTCCACTTCCTGGAGGCCTTCCGCCGGTTGCACGCGCGCTCGCGGCTGCGGGACGTGCCCTTCCGGTACGTGATGACGGACCTGCCCGAGCGCAACCTCGAGTTCTGGCTGTCCCATCCCCGGCTCCAGCCCTTCCTGGACGAGGGCCTGCTGGACGTGGCCCGCTTCGACGCCGAGCACGATGAGCAACTGGTGCTCCGCCGCGGTGGCACCGTGCTGGCGCCGGGCACGGTGGCGAATCCGCTGGCGGTGGTGGCCAACTACTTCTTCGACAGCATTCCGCAGGACGCCTTCTCCGTGCATGACGGCGTGCTCCACGAGTGTCTCGTCTCGGTGTCCTCACCGGGTCCCGGGCCCGAGGTGGAGGCGGAGGACTTCCTGGAGCAGGCGGCGGTGTCCTTCGAGGACCATGAGGTGCGGGGTGCCCGCTACGGAGACGCGGAACTGGACGGCATCCTGGAGGACTACCGGGAGCGGCTGGGCGACGCGACGTTCCTGTTCCCCTCCACCGCGCTGCGGTGCCTGCGCCGGCTGCAACGGCTCTCGGGAGGCCGCCTGCTGTTGCTCTCCGGGGACAAGGGCCACGCCAGCCAGGACGAGCTGAGCGATCGCTCGTCCGGGGTGAGCCTGGTGCGGCACGGGGGGGCTTTCTCGCTGATGGTGAACTACGACGCCATTGGCCGGTACTTCCGCCTCCGGGACGGGCAGGTGCTGCGGCCCATCCACCGTCACGTGAGCCTGCACGTGGGGGCCTTCCTCCTGGGCCAGCCGCCGGACGGATATGGCGAGACGGAGCTGGCGTACGAGGAGGCCATCGAGCGCTCGGGGCCAGACGACTACGCCACGCTGCTCGGGCGGATGGAGCAGTACCACGAGGAGATGACGCTGGAGGAACTCCTGGCGCTCCTGCGCTGGAGTGGCTGGGACTCTGGCCTGCTGATGGCGATCTTCCCCTCGTTGCTGCCGCGGGCCGAGGCCGCGGACGAGCCACTCCGGCAGGAGGTGTGCTGGGCGATCCAACAGGTGTGGGAGGCGGACTATCCGATCGGCGGGGAGCAGGACGATCTGGCCTACCACCTGGGGATGCTGCTGTACGTGATGGAGCGCCCGGCGGAGGCCCTGACGTTCTTCGAGCACTCGCTGCGGCAGTACGGCGAGGCGCCCGGCACGTACTACAACCAGGGCATGTGCCACGTGCGCCTGCAACAGGATGCGCGGGCGCGGGAGTGTTTCGAGCGGGCGTTGACCCTGGACGAGGACTTCAGCCAGGCCCGGGAGATGCTCTCGGAGCTCCAGCATGCTCCCTCTCCCTCTGGGAGAGGGCAGGGGTGAGGGTCGTCACCCGCGGCTGCTCTTGCGAATCGCGGCCGGGAGCGCGAGCCCCGTGACGAGGGTGGCCACCGTGCCTCCAATACCAGCCACCATCAACGTCACCGGAGCGGAGGTGGCATCGAGCAACAACCCGCCGCCGACATAGGACAGCGCGGCGGCGACGCCAATGGCGCCGTAGAGATTGCCAAAAACGCGGCCGAGCAGCTCGGGAGGGACGAGGCGCTGGAGCAGGGTGTTGGTGGCGACGTCCATGGCCGCGATGCCGGCTCCGCGCACGGCCTGCATGGAGAACGCGGCGGAGACGGCCCAGGCCAGCCCGGTGAGGAGGTTGCCGATGCTGCTCACGGCGAATCCGAGCAGCAACATCACCACCATCGACGCCCGCGAGCCGTATCGCGCCAGCAGCGCATAACCGGCCAGCAGCCCCAGACCGACAGCGCCCAGGAGGAGCCCGACGGCCGAGTCACCGGCGCGGAGCGTCTCCTTGGCCAGGACCACGAGGGCGACATCATCGACGCCGTTGAACAAGACGATGGCGAAGAAACCCAGGGCGATGACCCGGACGGCGGGGGCCGACAGGATGTAACCGAGGCCGAGCCTGGCATCGTGGAGGAGTGAAGGCCGTTCCCGCTCCCCGGAGGACGCGGGAGGGAGGGACGGAAGCGAAGCGAGCAGTGCCGCCGACACGAGGAACGACGCGGCATCGACGAGGAGTACTCCGCGGATGCCCACGAGGGGAAACAGCGCCGCCGCGAGGAGCGGCCCGAGGGCCTCGGAGGCATTGGTTCCGAACCCGAGGGTGGAGTTCGCGGCTTCCAGCGAGTCACCGGGCACCAGGGCGGGCACCGCCGCGCGGGAGGCGGGCAGGAAGACATGTCCGGCGATCGCACGGGCCGCCACCAACACCAGCAACAGGGGCAGGGGAGGCATCGCGAGCGCGATGAGGAGGAGCAGCAGCCCCTGGAGCAACTCGCAGGAGATCATCACCCGTTTGAGGTCGAACCGGTCGCTGATGGCACCGGTGAGCGGGCTGAACAAGGCGGGAGCGAGGTCACCGGCGAGCAGCAGCAGGGAGACGGCGAGGGCCTGTCCCGTGGTGCTGGCGACATGGAGCATGAGCGCGACCAGACTGAGCGAATCCCCGGCGAAGGAGATGACTCGCGCGGACCAGAGGGAGCGGAACGGCCGGTTCTGGCGCAGGAGTTGGAGGGCGCCCATGGGCCTGTCATAGCCCAGAAGACCTTCAGCGCTTGTTCTGGACTGGCGCGGAGGACTTCTTGGTCTCGGGAGCGGAGGACTTGGCGGAGACGGTGTTGCTCGTCGTCTTCTTGGGCTTGGGGGCGGGCTCCGGGGGCTTCCGGGTGGAGGGGGGCTCCGCCTGCCTGGGCGCTGGCGCGGACACGTGGCTCACCGCCAGGACCGGCTTCAGCGACTCCTGAAGCTCTCCGCGCACCACCGCTCGGACGTCCTCCCGCACCGCCGCCCGCACCTCCCTCCGGATGAGGTCCTCGAGCGCCTCCTCCCGCAGGGCCGCTTTCAGCTCGCTCCGCACCAGGGCCTTCAGGTCCCCCTGGAGCTCGCCGCGCAGACCGGTCTTGAAGTCCGTCAGGTCCGTCTTGAGCGCCGCATCCAGCCCCTTCACGTCCTTCTGGAGCGGATCCACCGCCTTGCTGATGCCCTCGAGCGTGGCGCCGGTGACGGCCATGATGAGCTGCTGGGTGCTCTCGCTCTGGCTCTTCAGCTCCGTCTTGAACGAGCCCAGCGCGTCCCGCATCGCGCCCAGCGAGGCGATCTCCTGCTTGAGGTCCTCCAGCTCCCGGGAGCGGGCATCCAGCTCGTCCTTCTTCTGCGCGAGCATCGCCTGGGTGTCGCGCAGCAGCATGGTCTGCTGGGAGCAGCGCGCGTCGATGGAGAGCAGGTTGGCGTAGGTGCTGCCGGTGATCTGGCACATCGTCAGCGTCTCCTGCTCGTCGAGCAGCATGAGCGAGACGCTCAGGGCGAACATGACGATGGCGAGCATGGACAGCGCGGCGCCACGGGCAACGCGCAGGGTGAGACCCTGGCGGCCCAGGAAGCCCCGCCGCTGCAGGCCGAGGACTCCGGCCAGCGAGATGACCACCAGCGACAGGAGGGACAGCAGCTTGCCCGGGGAGATCTCCAGCACGAGCTTGGAGAGCAGCTGGATGGATTCCCACGTCGAGCTGTTCTCGAGGTCGAGCTCGGGGCGGGCGGTGCCGTTGTCCGCGATGCCCCAGGCGGGCTGTTTCACCTGGCAGCGCGTGCGCATGTCGCTGGCCCAGGAGGGCATGTCGTTCACGAGCGGGGTGCTCGGGCACAGGCCGAGGATGTACTTCGTGGTGCCGGTGGTGAACGCATTGTGGACCCGGTGGCGCTCGGTCGCCTTCGCGAGGGCCCAGTTCCACGAGTAGCCGAGGGCGGCGATCGCCAGGGCGAACGCGAGCCACGGCAGGGCCTTCTTGGCAACGGTACTCAGCGACATCGGTGGCGGCTCCTTGGGAGGCACGCGAGGGAGGGAACGGCGCCCTGGGAGGATCCCCCAGCCGTCCACGGGGAACAACGAGCCCTCCTTGCGACTGTCATGCACTCCGAGTTGTGGTTCCGCTGATTGCCGTCATCACCACTTCTAAATGCCCACGGGGAGTGGCGGGGTTAATCAGCCGCTTCTGAACGCATCACCCCCCCGGAGTGCCCCCCCAGATGGCCGCAGACGCCCTGTTCCGCCCCTTCACCCATCAGTCGCTGACGCTGAAGAACCGCATCGTCATGGCGCCCATGACGCGCTCGTTCTCGCCGGGCGGCGTCCCCACGCCCGATGTCGCCGCGTACTACCGCCGCCGGGCCGAGAACGACGTGGGCCTCATCCTCTCGGAGGGGACGGTGGTGAAGCGGCCCTCGGCCAAGAACGACCCCAACGTGCCCGACTTCCACGGCGAGCAGGCGCTGGCGGGTTGGAAGCGTGTCATCGACGAGGTGCACGCCGCGGGCGGGAAGATGGGCCCCCAGCTCTGGCACGTGGGCTCGGCGCGCAACCCCATGAGTACCTGGGTCGCGCCGCCTCCGGTGGACGCGCCCTCCGGCCTGTCCTCCCCGGGAAAGAAGTTCACCGAGCCCATGACGGACGAGGCCATCGCCGACACCATCTCCGCCTTCGGCCAGGCGGCGGCGGACGCGAAGCGGCTGGGCTTCGACGTGGTCGAGATCCACGGTGCGCACGGCTATTTGATCGACCAGTTCTTCTGGGCCGGCACGAACGTGCGGACCGACGCCTTCGGGGGCGCCACCCTCGCCGAGCGCTCGCGCTTCGCGGCCGAGGTGGTGAAGTCCATCCGCGCCGCGGTGGGCAAGGACATGGCCATCATCCTGCGCCTGTCCCAGTGGAAGCAGCAGGACTTCACCGTCAAGCTCGCCCAGACGCCCAAGGAGATGGAGTCCTGGCTCACGCCGCTCGTCGAGGCGGGCACGGACATCCTGCACTGCTCGCAGCGCCGGTTCTGGGAGCCCGAGTTCGAGGGCTCGGAGCTCAACTTCGCGGGCTGGGCCAAGAAGCTCACCGGCAAGCCGACGATCACGGTGGGCTCGGTGGGGCTGAGCGGTGAGTTCACGGCGGCGTTCCGGGGCGAGAGCTCCAAGCCCGCGTCGCTCGACAACCTGCTGCGCCGTCTGGAGCGGGACGAGTTCGATCTCGTGGCGGTGGGCCGCGCGCTCCTGGCGGATCCGCAGTGGGCCCGGAAGGTGCGCGAGGATCGCCACGACGAGCTGCAGGACTTCCACAAGGAGGCGCTCGCCCGTCTGGCGTGAGGCGCGAGGGCAGGGGGTCCGGCTCGTCGCGCGTCAACGCATCCAGGCGAACGCGCGCTCGAGCTGGGCTGCCGCATCATCGAGGTAGAGGCGGCCATGGGCGAAGAGCGCCCGGCGAGGCCGCCATGCCATCATCTGCTGGTAGCAGGCGCGCGCCCGCGGTCTGCGGCCCCAGGACGTCACCCGCACCTCGCTCGGCGTGTGTCCCGGCCACAGGGTGCCGCCGAGCGCGAGCAGCCAACGCAGGTGTGGCCGGACACGCTCTCGTTCGAGGGCCATGACCAGATCCGCCAGGATCAGGGTCGAGGACGCCTTGTGGAAGAACACGACCTCTTCCATGAAGCGGCTGCCCCTGAAGACGAGCTGGTCGATGTCGTCCGCCCATGACGAGGGCGCGTTGTCGTCGAGATCGGCATCGAACGGGACATCGATGTTCTGCGAGCGAGCGCGCTCACGAACTCCTGGAGACGCCCAGGCTGTCGCACGCGGATAGCGCTTCTTCCAGGCCGGGATGGCCGCGTAATGGAACCTGTTCGGCGAGACGAGGTGCTCGACGTGCCCGAGCGCATCGATCTCCGCGAACAGTTCTGGTGTCGGAGCCGTGGGAGACCAGATCCACAAGCCGCCCGAGCGCAGACGGATGATCGCCATGCGCGTGGGAAACGGCAGGGAGACCGGGCCATAGCTCATCTTGATGACGGGCCCATCCACCCACCAGATGCCGTCGGAGAGCGGCTTGAGCGTCGAGAGCGGAGCGTAGGGAAGAATCCCGTCACTCCATTCGAGGGGCGTCATGGCCTTGCCTTCTACCGCCGGGCCACGGCCGCGGCCTTCGTGGGCTTCGCGGGCTTGGGGTCGGGCAGCACGGAGCCGTAGGACGCGAACAACTGGCCGGTGAGCACGGGCATCTTCGTGGCCCCGGGCACCCGCAGCATGTCGTTGAGCACCTCGCCCGTGCGCGGATCCCTCCGCAGGCTCGGCTTCGCGAGGTTCATCCGGTAGCGCACCACGCCTCGCTTCACCCGGTGGATGACGACGACAGTGCCATCGCTGGCGACCTCGTCCACCAGCCCCACGTGGGTCAGCCCGTCGTTGCGGCGCCCGTCGCGGTTCTGGTCATAGGTCTCCCGGAAGAACACCAGGTCTCCCGGCTTCGGCTTGCCCCGGGTGAACACGCGGCCATGGTCCCGGGCGTAGCGGTAGATCGCGGTGACGCCATTGTCCCCGGCCACCCCGGAGCCGCGGAAGGAGACGCCGGCCCGCGCATACACGCCCTCGACGAAGCCGGTGCAGTCATCCGGCCAGGTGCGCCCGGCCACCTTCACCTTGCGGTTGCCCACGAGCTCCCTCGCGGTGGCGAGCACGTTCTCGCGGCTGGCGGCGGGCGGGGGAGGACGCACCTGCTTGCGGGGGGCAGGCGAGGCGGCGGGCGGAGCGGCGGTCACGCTCAGCGGCGCCTTGGGCGCGGCGGCGGGGGTCAGCGGGCTGTAGCGGTAGCTCGCGGCGATGACGCTCCCACCCATGGGCCTTCCGGTGGCGGCACATCCGGTCATCACCAGCAGTCCGGCGAGCAGCACGCAGAGCCTCATGTCGCGACCTCCCTGTAGCGAGTCCACGCCCGGATGGTGGGGCGGACAGGGGGTGTCGTCAAAAAACCTACCCAGCCAGGCGAGCGAGAAACGCCGGTTTTTTCACCCGGAGACGTGGTGGTAATCCTGGGGTGATGCGCAAGCTCCGAGCCCTCTCCCTGGTGTTGTTGCTGGCCGGCTGTGGCGCGCCCCGTGCGTACCAGCGGGCGCGAGACGCAGACACGTTGGAGGCCTGGCGCGCGTTCCTGCGCGAGTACCCGGAGGGCGACGACGCCGAGGCCGCCGAGGTGCGTGTCATCGAGCTGGAGTTCGAGGAGGCCTCGAAGCTCCACACGGTGCTGGCCTACAAGCGTTTCCTGGAGGCGAACCCGGATGTGCCGCAGGCGCGGGCGGCCCGGGCGTTGCTGGAGGGCCTGCGTTTCAACGCGGCGAAGGAGGCGGGCACGGCGGCGGCGCTGCGGCAGTTCCTGCGGGACCATCCGGATGGGGCGCAGCGCGAGGAGGCGCAGCGGCTCCTGAGGGAAGCGGAGCTGAAGGAGCTGTCCACGACGAAGGACACGCAGCAGCTGCGCGAGTACCTGCGCGAGTCGCCGGATGATCCGCGCCGGCTCCAGGTGGAATCCCGGCTGGATGACGAGAGCTTCGCCCGGGCGGAGACGGCGGGGGCGGGGCTGCTCTTCGCGTATCTGCGGGACTTCCCGGCGGGGCGCTACCGCGAGCAGGCGAAGGTGAAGCTGCTGGAGCTGGAGGTGGAGGGGCTGCTCGTCTCGGGGCTGTTGGAGGAGGCGGAGGCGCGAGTCGCGGGGCACCCGCTGGGGGTGAAGCTGAAGGACTTCCCGGCGCGTCTGGCCCGGGCCCGTGCCGAGCGCGTGGCGCTGCTCAGCCCCGAGCCCCTGGCCCAGTCCGCGCAGGTCGGACACTACCTGCGGAGCCTCGAGGATCTGCGGGCCGCGCTGGTGTCGCCGGACCCGATGGATCGGTGGCAGGCGGCGGAGGAGCTGGGCCAGCACGTGTCGGTGAAGGCGGTGGATCCTCTGCTGGAGACCTTCCGCGCGGGGCGCAATCCGCTCGTGCGGCAGCGGGCGCTGGACGGCCTGCGGACGGTGCTGAGCGCGCTGCCGAAGCCGGTGGCGGACTACGAGGTGGCGGTGCGGCTGGAGTCGCTGCGCGAGAAGGCGGGCAGCCCGGAGCTGTACCTGTCCATGGCGGCGTTGTTGGATCTCTCGGGCCGGCTGGGCGAGGCGGCCACCGAGTACCAGCGGGCCTTCATGCCGGAGGATCCGGATCCGGTGGTGCTGCGGCGCTGGGTGCAGCTGCGTGAGGAGCGGCGCCAGTCCTTCTCGGCGGCGGTGGCGGCGCGGCAGCTCGCGCTGTGGGCGCTGCGGGTGGCGCGCGAGGAGTCCATCTCCTCCGAGGGCAACGTCCCCCTGGCGGCGGCGCGGCAGTTGTGCTCGGCGGTGCACAACGCGCGCATCGCGTCCGAGGCGATCGCCCGGGCCCGGAAGACGAACACCGAGTTCCCCGAGGATCTGGACGGCTTCGCGCTGACGGCCACGGAGGCGGTGAAGCTGTCGGAGGCGCGGCTGGCGGACGCGGAGCTGCTGTTGCGCGAGCGTTCGCCCGGGGCGCGCACCTGTGGTGACGACGCGGTGCGTGAGCGCCTGGAGAGCGCCGTGTCCGAGCGCCGCGAGGCCCTGCGCGCGGTGGGCGCGAAGCTGCCGAAGCTGGCGCCGCTGCTGCTCGAGGTGGCCCGGCAGAGGGATCCCTCCCCGGAGATCCGCGCCGAGGCCGCGTCCCGGCTCACGGCGCTCCAGACCCACTGAACAGGTATTCTCCTGAGGGGGAGACCCACCCGATCCGCCAGGTCAGACCGACCAGTAGAGTGAGCCGTACATGGCCACCCGCACGTACATGCTGAAGGCCGCGACGGCGACTCCCGCGCCGCGGATCGACTATGAGCGGCTGCTCAACGAGGAGCAGTTGCTGGCGGTGGAGGCGGGGGAGGGGCCGGCGCTGGTCATCGCCGGGGCGGGCTCGGGCAAGACGCGCACGCTGACGTTCCGGGTGGCGCGGCTGCTGGAGCGGGGCATTCCTCCCGAGGGCGTGCTGCTGCTCACCTTCACCAACAGGGCCGCGCGGGAGATGACGCGGCGGGTGGAGGAGCTGACCGGGGCCTTCGCGGACGTGCGCAAGCTGCTGAGCGGCACCTTCCACCACGCGGCGCACGTGCTGCTGCGCCAGCACGCGGGGGCCATCGGCTTCTCCCGCGACTTCACGGTGCTGGATCGCGAGGACGCGCGCGACCTGATGTCCTCGTGCATCGCCGAGCGCAAGCTGCCCCGCGAGCGCCGCTTCCCCAAGGCCGAGGTGGTGTTGGACATGATCTCCATGGCCGCCAACCTGCAGTTGTCGGTGGCCGAGGTGCTGGTGGAGCGCCGGCCGCAGTTCCTCCCCGTGGCCGAGGACGTGCTCGCGGTGGCCCGCCGCTTCGCCGAGCGCAAGGGGCGCATGCACCTGATGGACTTCGATGATCTGCTGGTGATGCTCAAGCGGCTGCTCGTGGACAACCCCATCATCCGCGAGCAGCTCGTGCAGCGCTTCCACTGCGTGCTGGTGGACGAGTACCAGGACACCAACCGGCTGCAGGGCGAGCTCGTGGATCTGCTCGCCGGCGAGCGCCGCAACCTCACCGTGGTGGGTGACGACTGCCAGTCCATCTACAGCTTCCGGGGCGCGGACTTCACCAACATCATCGACTTCCCCAAGCGCTACCCGGGCTGCGGCATCTACCCGCTCACCCGCAACTACCGCTCGACGCCGGAGATCCTCCGGCTGGCCAACGCCTCCATCTCGCTCAACCAGCGTCAGTTCTCCAAGCAGCTCATCTCCTCGCGGCCCCCGGGGCCGGTGCCGGTGCTCGCGTGCACCCTGGACCTGGATCAGCAAGCCGCCTTCGTGGCCCAGCGGGTGCTCGAGCTGCGCGACGGGGGCATGCCCCTGGAGCAGATGGCCGTGCTCTACCGCGCTCACAGCCACTCCATCGAGCTGCAACTGGAGCTGGTCCGCCGGGGCATCCCCTTCCGGGTGCGCTCGGGGGTGCGCTTCTTCGAGCAGATCCACGTGAAGGACGTGCTCGCCCACCTGCGGCTGGTGGGCAACCCGCGGGACGAGCTGGCCCTCAAGCGCGTCTTCAAGCTGGTGCCCGGTATCGGTCCGGCCACGGCGGAGCTCCTCTGGGAGGTGCTGCTCGCCCTGCCGCCGGAGCTGTCCCTCGTGGAGGGGCTGGCCCGTCCCGAGGTCCAGGCCGAGCTCCCCCGGAAGGCCGCCGCCAGCTTCGCCCGGCTGATCCAACTCCTGGAGCGGCTGGGTACCCCTGGGTCCAATTTGACACCGGGGCAGATGATCCAAGACGTGCTGGCGGGAGGCTACGGCGAGTACCTGCGGACGGAGTTCCCGGAAGAGGAGCGGCGCGAGGACGACATCCGGCAGCTGGCGGAGTTCGCCGGGCGCTTCGAGGAGCTGCCGCGCTTCCTGTCGGAGATCGCGCTGGTGGCCGAATTCTCGGCCCGTGAGGCAACGGGAGAGCCTCCGGCCGAGAGCCTCACACTGTCCACGGTGCACCAGTCCAAGGGGTTGGAATGGCAGGCGGTTTTCGTCATCTCGCTGGCCGAGGGCCGCTTCCCGCTGCCCGGGGCCGCTCGGACGCCAGACGAGGAGGAAGAGGAGCGCCGGCTCTTCTACGTGGCGGCCACGAGGGCCAAGGATGAGCTGGCGTTGTGCTACCCGATCTCCGCCGTCCTGCGAGGGGGCGAGCGGGCGGTCCTCCGGCTCTCCCGCTTCGTCGAGGAGTTGCCGGTAGGTGAGGAGGCGCCCTACGACCGGCTGATCGTGGAGACGAGAACTGCGCAACCCGGCTCCTGACGTGATACAGGTAGTGCTCCACCATGGCGGACAGACCTCGCATCATCGGGATTGATCTGGGAACGACCAACACACTGGTCGCGTCCGTGAAGAACCGCATCCCGAAGATCGTCCCCACGGATCGCGGCAATCTGATCCTCCCCTCGGTGGTGGCGCTCTCCGGCAAGGGCGAGCTGTTGGTCGGTGGTGTGGCCAAGGATCAGATGGTCACCAACCCGAAGAACACGCTCTACGGGACCAAGCGCCTCATCGGGCGCAAGTACCAGTCGCGCGTCGTCGACGACCTCAAGGGCTACTTCAAGTACGACATCGTCGAGGCCCCGGACGGGGAAGCCGCGGTGACGCTGGGCGGGCGCATGTACACGCTGCCCGAGGTCTCCAGCTTCATCCTCAAGCAGCTCAAGACGATCGCCGAGCAGTTCCTGGGCGGCCCCATCGACGAGGCCGTCATCTCCGTGCCGGCGTACTACACGGACAGCCAGCGCCAGGCGGTGAAGGAGGCCGGCAAGCTCGCGGGCTTCAACGTCAAGCGCATCGTCAACGAGCCCACCGCCGCGGCGCTCGCCTACGGCTTCAACCGCGGGTTGGATCAGAAGATCCTCGTGTACGACCTGGGCGGTGGCACCTTCGACGTCTCGGTGCTGCACCTGACGGGCAACGTCTTCGAGGTGCTGGCCACCGGTGGCGACACCTTCCTGGGCGGCGTCGACTTCGACAACCGGGTGATGGACTACGTGCTCGAGAAGTTCTGGGAGGAGACCAAGGTCGACCTCTCGCAGAGCCCCATCGCCATGCAGCGCATCAAGAACGCCGCCGAGGCGGCGAAGATCGATCTGACGCTCATCCCCAACGTGGTCATCGATCTGCCCTACATCGAGGAGCGCAAGGGCAAGCCGTTGGACCTGCGGACCCCCCTGACGCGCGAGAACCTCAACGCGCTCACCATGGATCTGGTGGACCGCACGTTCGAGATCTGCGACCGGGTGCTGGCGGAGAAGGGCATCAACCGCTCGGAGATCGACGAGATCATCCTGGTGGGCGGGCAGAGCCGCATGCCGCTGGTGCAGCAGCGGATTCAAGAGCACTTCGGCAAGCCGCCGCGCAAGGGCGTGCACCCGGACGAGTGCGTGGCCCTGGGCGCCGCGCTGCTGGCGGACTCGCTGGGCACCATCGACTCGGTGACGCTGCTGGACGCGGTGTCCATGCCCATCGGTTACGCGCTGCCCAACGGGCGCGTGCGCCGGGTCATCGAGAAGAACTCCATCATCCCGCTGGTGAAGAGCTTCCGGCTGCCTCCTCCGAAGGATCCGGGCGCGCCCTTCATCGAGATGGACATCTTCCAGGGCGACAGCGACCTGATGGTGGACAACGAGTACCTGGGGACGCTCCGGGTGCCGGCGGAGTCCGCGGGACGGAAGATCGATTTTCGGCTCAACGAGGAGTGCCTGCTTCAGGTCATGGTCGAGGAGCCGGGCGGCCCCCGGCGGATCGAGCTGGCCACGCGGGACACGCCCGAGCTGCTCAAGAAGGAGCTGGCGCGGGTGGCCGAGGAGCGAGCCCTGAAGGCCGAGCAGGCGGCGTCCTCGCCGTCGTCCCACCAGGAGGGCAGCGGGTTGTTCTCCAAGGTCAAGAGCATCTTCCGTAGGGGGTAGGCGGCGGCATGGCCACGTTCCCGTCGAAGGAGTGGTGTGAGGAGGCTGTACGGCTGGTGAACGCGGATCCGGAGAGCTCGTTCGCCGCCCAGGGGTGGCAGGGAGAGATCGGGATCATCGTCGACGCGGAGCCGGGCAAGCTGGCTCGGACCTTCGTGGCGCACCTGGTGCCGCGCGGCGGCCGCATCGAGAAGCTGCGCGTGCTGGATGATCCAGACGACCTGGACGAGCTGGATCCGGCCTACCTGGCGCGGGCGCCCTACACGGTGTGGAAGCAGCTGCTGCAGGGGCAGTTGGATCCCGTGGAGGCGGTGCTGCGGCGGCGCATCGCGGTGAAGGGGGACCTGCAGCAACTCATCGAGCGCCTGCGGTTCAAGGGCATCGCGGATCGCGTCTTCTCCGCGCTCAAGACGGAGTACGTGGACGGGCCGTGAGTGCCCGTGGGGGGCAAGGCAGTCATGAGCATTCGCCGCAACCTGAAGAAGCAGGCGCTGGGCGTGTCGCAGATGGCCATGGAGAAGCTGCTGGCCGACGAGAAGCGGGCCATGGCGGTCGCCCAGGCGCTCGGCTCCGTGCAGCGGGGCAAGCAGGCGCTGGACCGGGGCCAGGAGGAGCTGATGCGGGCGCTGAGCTTCGCGACCCGGAGCGACTTCAAGGCCGTGGGCAAGAAGCTCTCCGGCCTCAAGCGCCGGCTGCGCGAGCTGGACGAGCGGCTGGAAGAAATCGCGCGAGAATAGCCGTTGACAGGGAACACGGCGGGTGGCATCTACCCACCCGTCGCTTCGTCGGGGGCGCATAGCTCAGCGGTAGAGCACTGCCTTCACACGGCAGGGGTCCCAGGTTCGAATCCTGGTGCGCCCACACCGACGACTCCCGACTTCACCGCGATCGGGGCGCATAGCTCAGCGGTAGAGCACTGCCTTCACACGGCAGGGGTCCCAGGTTCGAATCCTGGTGCGCCCACAAACACAGAGGCCGTGAGTCCCGAGGGGCTCACGGCCTTTGTGTTTTCCGGGCCGGCCCCGGAGTTCACTCCGCCGCGGGAGCCGGCTGCTCCCGCGAGGCCAGGGCCTTGTGCGCCTCGGCCCGTTCCTGCGCCCGCGCCTTCAGCAGCGAGGCCACGATGGAGCCTCCCAGCAGCAGCGTGATGACCACCAGCGAGACCGCGGGCGGCACCTTCATCACGTCGATCAGCGCCATCTTCGCGCCCACGAATACCAGCACCGCGGACAGGCCCACCTTCAGGTAGGAGAACTTCTCCACCGCCCCCGCCAGCACGAAGAAGAGCGAGCGCAGGCCCAGGATGGCGAAGATGTTCGAGGTGAAGACCAGGAACGGATCCGTCGTCACCGCGAAGATCGCCGGGATGGAGTCCAGCGCGAAGAGCACGTCCGTCAGCTCCACCAGCACCAGCGCCATGAACAGCGGCGTGGCCAGCTTCTTGCCATTCTCCACCGTGAAGAAGTGATCCTTGTCGAAGCGCGGCGTGGAGGGGATGACGCGCCTCGCCAGCTTCATGACGGCGCCGTCCTCCGGGTGCTCCTCCTTGTTGCGCTGCACGAAGAGCTTCACGCCCGTGAGGATGAGGAACGCGCCGAAGACGTAGATGAGCCAGTGGAAGCGCTGCAGCATCGCCACGCCGGCGAAGATCATCACCGCGCGCAACACCAGCGCGCTCAGGATTCCCCAGAACAACACCCGGTGCTGGTACAGCGACGGAATCTTCAGCGCCGAGAAGATGACGACGAAGACGAAGATGTTGTCGATCGACAGCGACTTCTCGATCAGATAGCCGGTGAGGAACTGCATCCCCGGCGTGGGCCCGAACTTCCACCAGATGCCCAGGTTGAACACCAGCGCCAGCGAGATCCACACCCCGCTCCACGTCAGCGCTTCCTTGAACTTCACCTCGTGCGTATGCCGGTGGAAGACCCCCAGGTCCAGCGCCAGCATCAACAGCACGAACACGATGAACCCCGCCCATAGGGCGGGGCTGCCTATACTTGGTATGTCCATGGAGGATTGTCTTTCTTTGTGAAGGGGCTGTGGCCGTCAGCGGGCGAAGGGCAGGGCGCTCCCGCTCCAGCCCCGGGCGGCGGGCATCCGCCTGGACTGATCGAGCAGCCGACGCACGCGCTCCTCCGTCCGGGGATGCGTCGAGAACAGCGACAGGATGTTCTGCATCCCCGCGAAGGGGCTCACGATGAACAGGCTCGCCGTGGCCGGACGCCCCTCCACCGGCAGCGCCATCGCCCCGGCCTCGAGCTTGCGCAGCGCGCTCGCCAGCGCCTCGGGGTCACCGGAGATCTCCCCGCCCGTCTGGTCCGCCAGGTACTCGCGCGAGCGCGAGATGCCCATCTGGATGACCGTGGCCGCGAGGGGCGCCACCAGCGCCAGTGCCAGCGTCTGCAGCGGAGAGAGGCCCTCCTCCCCATCCTCGTCCCGGCCGAGGAACATCGAGCCGAACAGGCCCACCGCGTGCGCCATGTACGTCACCGCCGAGGCCACCGCCGCCGCGATGGTGGACACCAGGATGTCCCGATTCTTGATGTGCGCCAGCTCGTGCGCCAGCACGCCGCGCAGCTCCCGCTCGTCGAGCACCTCCAGGATGCCCGCCGTCACCGCCACCACGCCGTGCTCCGGGTCACGGCCCGTCGCGAAGGCGTTCGGCTGCGCCTCGTTCATCAGGAAGACGCGCGGCTTGGGGATGCCCGCCCGCGCCGACAGCTCCTCCACCATCCGGTGCAGACCCGGTGCTTCCCGGGGGCTCACCTCCTGCGCCCCGTGCATGCTCAGCACCAGCTTGTCCGAGTAGAAATAGGCCCCCAGGTTCATCGCCAGTGACAGCACCAGCGCGCCAATGAGGAATCCCTTTCCCAACGCGGCGCCGATGCCGATGAGCACCACCGACAACACCCCGAGCAGCAGGAGGGTCTTGAGCTGATTCTTCATGCCTCCTGAATTAAAGGCCCGTCAATCATTCGGCAAATAGGTAATCAGGACGAAATCCTTCGGGAAAAACGAAGGATGGCGGGCGCCCGTTTTCAGGTTCCCAGGGCAGACAGGCGGATATGGCACCGGCATTTCGGGCCGGGATGATGCGGGGACGCCTTCTGTTCAGAGCCCAAACACCGGCTGGACCTGAATGTCCACCGGGCTCGTGAGTACCTGGCCGGTCCCAGGAGGCGGTGAGCGGGCGTGGAGTCATCCGCGCCGCCCTGTCTCCGTGATGGGGAGTGCCCGACGGGGCGGCATGTCGCCGTCCGTCAGGGGCTCCCCGCCTCACGGCCCCTCTGTATGGAGAATCATCGTTGATTCGCTATCGACTTCTTTCCGCCCTTTGCGCGTCCTTCTTCGTGGCTTCCGCCGTGGGTTGTGGTCCGGCGGATCAGGCGCCGGACTCGCGGACGCCCCCCAGCTTGAATGGTGATGGCATGGGTGGAGACCTGCCGGAGGACCCGGGGATCGCGACGCCTGCCCCCACTCCAACCCCCAGCACTCCAACGCCTGGGCCCGCTCCCACGCCCGAGCCGGTTCCCACGCCAGCTCCCGCCCCCGAGCCGGCACCTGCTCCCGAGGCCTCTCCAGCGCCCGCGTCGGACACCGACGTCTTCGGCGTGAAGATGCTCTACCCGACGAAGGCGGGCGGCGAGACGTGGTTCCTCAAGGACAACGCGCTGTCGGACTCGCGCTTCGATCCGCAGGACTCCATCACCCGCAACGCGGATGGCTCCTGGAAGATGAAGAGCAGCCAGGTGCGCATGCACGCGCTCACGTCCACCGGCTACGACTCGAAGAAGATTCCCACGTATGACCGGGACGTGCTGGCGAGCCGCGGCTACATGCAGGCCGCCAACGACTGGAAGAACGTGGAGATGACGGGCTTCGTCAAGGTGAACGCCGCCAGCAATTGGAGCGACAACTTCGCCTGGTACGCGCGCGGCGGCCGCCACACCGACTCGCTGGCTTGCGAGGGCTCCTCCTACAAGGGCGGTCTGCACTACGACGGCCGCGTCCGTTGGGAGAAGGAGTCCTGGCACGTGAGCTATGACAGCGTGCCCTACAAGCCGGGCACCAGCTCGCTCAAGGGCCGCTGGGTGGGCTTCAAGTCCATCATGAAGAACGTCACCTCCAACGGGAAGCTCGCGGTGAAGCTGGAGCTGTGGCTCAACGAGAACGCGGACAAGGTGACGTGGAAGAAGGTCTACGACGTCACGGACTCCGGCCAGATCGGTGGAGATGCAACGAATTGCGGTGGCGCCGTGGATGCCATGCCCATCACCTGGGGTGGCCCGCTGGCCACCTTCCGTTGGGACAGCGCCTCGGACGTGGACTTCAAGTGGCTGAGCGTGCGCGAAATCACCGAATAGGTCGGGTGGGTGGAGCCCACCTCGCATGATGGGTCTGGCGCGGGGATTTCCGTCGTCCCCGCGCCTTTTCCATGCACGGCGCGAGACTTCTGCCCGGTGTTGAACCGGTGGCTCGTACCCGGGGGCAAGTGGCCGTAGTGGGCCCCCCATACCAGCCTTCCCCCTCCACCAGCGCCTCGTCCGTGGCGCTGGACCTCGCGGGGGGATTCGTCCATGCAGATCACGTTCCTCGGGCATGCTGGCTTCCTGATCGAAACCCAACACGCCCTGGTGGTCGCCGACCCATGGTTGTCTCCTCATGGCGCCTTCGACGCGGCATGGATGCAATTTCCGCGCAACCATGACCTCGCACCCATGGTCCGCGAGAAGCTCGAGCACTCGCCCAAGGAGCGCTTCCTCTACATCAGCCACGAGCACAAGGATCATTACGATCCCGACTTCCTGCGCACCCTGACGAAGCGGGACTTCACCGTCGTCATCGGCCGCTTCCGCCGCACGGCGCTCCGGGACGACTTCGTGGCCTATGGTGCCAAACGCATCATCACCTGTGAGGACTCGCAGGAGGTGCCCTTCAAGGGCGGCTACCTGAAGCTCTATCTGACGGACTCGGGCACCAACCGGGACTCGGCGCTGCTGGTGCAGGCGGATGGGCAGTGTTTCCTCAACCTCAACGACTGCAAGATTCACGATCGGCTGCCGGCGGTGGTCGCGGAGGAGGGGCCCATCGATGTCTTCACGGCCCAGTTCTCGGGCGCCATCTGGCACCCCACCTGCTACGACTACTCGCGCGAGGACTACGCCGAGCACTCGCGGCAGAAGCGGGGCAGCAAGTTCGAGGCGGTGGCTCGCGCCATGGAGACGGTCCGGCCCCGGGTGTACCTGACCTCGGCGGGCCCGGCCTGCTTCCTGGATCCGTCGCTCTTCCACATCAACCTCGAGCCGGTGAACATCTTTCCCCGCGCCTCGGAGCTCTTCACGTTCCTCCAGCACCGGCTGGCCGGGAAGACGCCGCGCCTGCTCGAGCCCATGCCCGGGGACGTGCTCGACGCGGGCCTCGGGGAGATGGTCTCGCTCGCACCCGAGCGCGTCACCGAGGAGAACGTCTCGCAGTACCTGCGCTCCTACGCCGCGCTCCAGACGCGTGTCTTCCGTGAGCGGCGGCGCAACATGATGCTCGAGGAGGTGGACCGCATCCACCTGCGGCTGCGCGAGGAGATGCAGCAGAAGCTGGATGCCTTCTCGCTGGCGGACCGGGTGATGACGCCCCTGTATATGGGCCTGGTCGAGCTGCCCGGGCAGCTCATCCGCGTGGACTTCCGCTCGGGCCGGGTGGAGGTCGTCAGCGAGGTGAGGGACGTGAGCCGGTACACGTTCACCTCGAGCGCGGCGGACATCGTGCGCGTGCTGGATCGCAAGCTGAACTGGGAGGACTTCCTGCTGTCGTTCCGCTTCCGGGCCTCGCGCTCGCCCGATGTGTATGACGCCAGCCTGCACAACTTCCTCGCCGCCGAGATCGAGGATCTGCGCGCCATGTGCGACACCACGCTGGCCACCGAGTCGCGCAAGGAGCGCACCGTGGTGACGGCCGGAGGGATGCGTTACGCCGTCAACCGGTATTGTCCGCACCAGGGGGCGGATTTGCGCGAGGGGTGGGTGGAGGAGGGGCGTTACCTCGTGTGCCCCCGCCACCGCTGGCGCTTCGATCTGCAGGACGGTGGAAGCTGCGGCACCAACGGGTGCTCCGTGAAGGCCGAGTGCCTCGGGGTGGAGAAGGACGAGGGCTCGCGGGAGTCCTCGGTGGAGCCCAGGCCGGCTCCGTGAGGAGGGTCACGGGGTGGAGAGCAGTTCCACGTCGAACCGGCCGTTGTCCGTGCGCAGGCCCACCGGTCCATCGAAGGTGAGCGCCTCGGCTGGCAGCTCTCCTTCCCAGACCGTGCTCCCGTCCACCTGTACCTTCAGCGCCGCGCCCTGGAGCTCCGCTCGCAGGGTGTGGCTGCTCCCCGGCTCGAGCCCGGGCACCGCTTCCTTGCTCCGCGGTTTCACCGTCCGGTAGCCCCCGTTACCGCAGTCGTCCGAGCGGGACATCCCCGGGTTGTGTTTCATCGACACCACCAGGCCCGCCTTCGGCTCCAGGCGCCACATCACGTAGACCACGTTGCAGCCGTCCCTCGCCCTCAGCTTCAGCCCCACCTGCCGCCGCAGCTCCCCTGACTGCAACGGCTTCTGCTCCTGCGTGGCTCCCAGGTAGGTGAAGCGCAGCTCGGCGACCCGCGCTTCCTCTCCTCCCGTGGCCCTCGGTCCCCGTGTCTTCGGCCCTTCTCCCGTGGACACCACCGCCCGCACCTTCGGGTCCTCGATGCGCAGGCGTCCCCCCGTGACGGGCTCCAGCTTCCCCTGCGTCGCCTTCATCCGCTTCGCGGTGAGCGGGCCGTCCTCCCGAGTCTTCTTCATCGGCCCTCCTGGAGACGCCGGTGGTGCGAGCAACCCCAGCAGCGAGGCGAGCAGGAGCGGCCGGCCCATCATGGCCGCTCCTCTCCCAGGAAACGGCCCAGCTCCGCCACGTGCGTCTTCAGCCAGGCCTGCTCGGCCCTCAGCCGCGCCAGCTCCAGCACCAGGTAGTCCCGGTAACGGCGCACCTTCGCCGTCTCCATCGCCTGGAGCTCCCGGAGCTGTCCCTCCAGGTCCGTCACCAGCACCGACACCTCGCGCAGGCGTGCCTCCTCCGCCGAGTGTCCCGCACGCAGCTCGCGCACCAGCTGGGTCACCTCCTGGCTCACGCCTTCCACGTCCTCCTCGAGCAGGCGCCGGCGGCCCTCCCGCGCCCGCGCGTTCGCCGGCGGCTGCCACAGGTTCCCCAGGTTGTACGAGACCGTCAGCATCCCGAAGAACGGCACGTCCTGCTGCACGTTGATCAGCTCGTCGTACCCGCCCCGCAGCCGCACCTTCCACGCCGATGCGCTCCGCTGGCTCGCGGACTCCGCTTCCACCCGATCATCCGCCGCGCGGAAATCCCGCAACCACGTGGACAGCGGCCGCTCGGCGGGGCGGGGCAGGGTGGCGAGCCGCTCGCGCTCCTTCGCCGTCTCGTACGCCAGCGACCGCAGCCCATCCAGCCGCAGCTGCAACGCGTTGAGCTCCTCGACCGTGGCCCGGCCTTCCTTCACCTCGTCGCGCAGCGAGGCCAGCAGTTGCCCGGCCTCGGGCAGGGCGGCCTCCAGGACCCGCGCCCGGGCGGCCAGCGCGGCCTCGGCGCCCACGTCCGTGCCCCGCTTCACCGCCACCCGCAGGGCCGAGAGCGCCCGGTACCGCTCGCACTCCGCCTCCGCCCGGCGGCGGATGGACAGCCCTCGGTACAGCCCCACGAAGTCATAGTCCACGCCCGCGGTGATCCGCGGCGTCGGGCTTCCCAGGGGCACGCCTCCGCTCCCTCCGGCCTCGCCCGCGTTCACCATGCCCACGCTCGCGAACACGTCCGGCGCGAGCAGCACCGCCGACTCCGCGTCGCCCACTCCGCGCACGAAGGCGCAGTAGCCCGGATCAGGCGCCTCTCCCTCCGGCGCCTGCGCTCCCGCGACTCCCGCTCCGAGGCCGGCCAGCACGCTCCATGCAACCTCCCACCGCATGCCCGTCTCCTTCCTCGCTCCGGCCCTACAGCAGCAGCGGCGGCCGCCCCAGCAGCAGCAGCTCGTCACGCGCCCAACGCTCGTCCCGCAGCTTCAGCTCCACCATCACCCCGCGCAGCATCGTCTGGCGCACCGGGTGCTTCACCGTCACTTCGCCTTGCAGCACCTGGCCCACCACTCCCACCTCCCGGCACCACGCCAGCTTCAGCGCGCACCGGTACAGCGGGCTCCCCGCCTCCGCGTTCTCCAGGTTCTCGTACGGCACGAAGCCCACCGTCAGCCCCCGCTCGATCGCCTCGAGCCACGGCGAGCTCCGGATGGACGCGAGCAGCGCGTCGTAGCGCGCCACCGCCTCGTCCAGCGACTTCAGGCTCTCCGTCAGGTGGCGGCGATCGCTCTCCGCCCGCGCCACCTCCAGCACCGAGCGCGTGTACTCCCGCTCCAGCAACAACACCTCCGTGTTGAGGCCCGTGCTCTTGCCTCCCAGCGAGGCGTCGAAGCCGTCCAGCTCGCGCTTCACCGCCTCCCACTTCGTCTGCAGCTCCGCCGAGCCCTCCGCCAGCGACAGGTTGCTCTGCGCCATCTGCGCCAGCTGGTGGTTGGCCGTGAGCCGCTCCTCGCGCTCCAGCATCCGCGCGTTGTAGAGCGCCTCCGTCCGCGTGCGCGCCATGCCCGCGTAGGCCCGGTTGGACTCGGAGATCTCCCGTGCCGCCTCCTGGTACTCCCGGCGCAGCGTGGCCAGCCGGCGCAGCGCCTTCGCCCGCGCCGTGCGCTCGCTGCCCAGCGCCACCCGGAAGCGCTCCTGGAAGTCCTTCTCCGCGCCCATCAGCCGCTCGGCCTGCTCCATCCGGGCTTCCAGCTCCCGGCGATCGGCCAGCAGCTTGTCCCGCGAGGCCGCCTGCTGCGCCAGTTGGGCGTTGAGCTGGAGGATCTCCGGATCCGTCGGAGACACCACCGTGGGGGTCAGCCACGAGTGGTTCACGAAGAAGAAGATCTGCACCCCCAGGTACGAGACGAGCCCCGCCAGGATGAGCGCCAGCAGCACCGAGCCCAGGGCCTTGTAGGCGTTGACCGCGACCGTGTTGAGCTTGTTGACGATGCGCTGATTCATGATGTCGAACTCCCTCCCGCCGCGCGGGTGGGCGCGATGGTGTCGGCCGTGCCATCCGGAGGCGGTGCGCTCGCGGGAGGCACTCCCGGCGCGGTGCTCGGCTTGCCCCGTGTCTCCCAACTGCCCGAGTCCAGCGTGAACAACGCCAGCGGAGTGAAGAGCGCATAGGTGATGGGCATCAGCAGACCCATGGGCAGGAAGGAGAGCGCCGGCACCCGCATCTCCGGGGGCAGGTCTCTCTTGTGGATGCGGTAGATGAGCCCCATGGCTCCCATGACGAGCATGTGCAGCAGCAGCACCCCCCAGAACTGCCCGTTGATGATGTTGTGGACGATGATGACGGGATAGGAGAGCAGCAGCGCCAGCTGTGACACGTAGTGGACACCCACCACCGGGTGCAGCCTCCAGGCGTGGCTCAGTCCACAGATCATGTCCACCAGGTTGGAGCGCCGCCACCTCAGTTGTTGGGAGAAATACCCCGCCAGCGTGGCCGGCGCGGCCGTCTGGCACCACGCCTCCGTGGTGTACACCGTCTCGTAACCCGCCTTGACGATCTGCCGCGTGAGGAAGCGGTCCTCGCCGTATTTGATGGGGACGCCGGCGATGTTGCGCGCCTCGAGGATCGGATCCAGCTCCAGCAGCACGTGGCGCCGGTACGCGGTGAGGCACCCGGACAGGCACAGCACCGAGCGGAAGCTCCGCTCCAGATCCTTCAGCCACTCCTGGGCGAAGTAGAACTTGATCTCGATCATCCGCGTCATCCAGTTCTGATGACGGTTGGCCACGTAGGTGCGGCCACCCACCGCGGCGATGCGCGGGCTGACGAAGCGGCGCACCAGCTCGCGCACGGCGCTCGAGTGCACCACCACGTCCGAGTCCACCGAGACGATGATCTCCGCCGTGGCCTCGCGCACCGCCCGGGCAATGCCCTTGCGCTTGCCCATGTTGTGGGGGTTGCGCATCACCTTCACGTTGGGGTGGCCCTCGGCGGCCTTGAGTGCCCAGGCATGGCTGTCATCGGTGGAGCAATCGTCCACCACGCAGATGCTCAGCTTGTCGTGAGGGTAGTCCTGGCGCAGCAGGCTGCGCACCGCGTGGAAGATGCCCTTGCCCTCGTTGAAGAGGGGAATCACCACCGTGACGGTCGGCTGGTAGCCGTCGTCCGTGGCATCCACCCACCGGCCACGCACCCGCCGCAGCAGCGGACCGAGCACGTACCGGTTCATCATCACCACCAGTACCAACAGGTGAACGGGGAACAGTTCCATATCCCAACCCGGCGCCGGGATGAGCCCGGCGCGTCCACACACTCTCTCCTGACGCTCTCTCCTGGCCTCGTCCCGCTCCGTTGTCCCCCCTTGGGCCCCGATCGCGCGCATGGCGGCGCGGTGCTTCGGGGCGGCCTGGAAACTCGACCCGTGCCAGACCGCCCACAACTGCCCCCTGGGGCTGTATGCGTGTCTTTCATGCCCGGCTCCTCCTTCCATGTCGGAGGCCGGGGCACATGGACACCCATGCCTGTCATCCGCCGGGCAGGAGGTATGGACCGAAGCGGCACTTGGCAACATCCCCGCGGGTCCTAGGTTGAGCTGCCTCACGGATGGGGCAGGGAGGGGACGGATGGGGCGAGCAGCCTTGAGGGCTTGGGGGAGAAGTCTGTTATTGGCGGCGATGTTGCTGGCGGTGATGCCGCCGGTGGCGGACGCGGCGGATCCAAAGGTGGCGGGGGAGTGGTCGCCGATGACGGCCTTTCCCATCTCGTTCACGCACGCGCACCTGCTGCCCACCGGCAAGGTGATGTTCTTTGGCGAGTTCGATGAGGGGCTGCTGCCACCGCGGCTGTGGGATCCCGCGACCGGCGCGCTCACGAACCTCCCCCTGCCCGACTACAACATCTTCTGCTCGGGCCACTCCTATCTGGCGGATGGGCGCCTGCTGCTGACGGGCGGGCACGAGCTGTCCCACGTGGGCTACCCCTACGTGACCATCTTCGATCCCTTCACGCTCACCTGGAGCCGCACCCAGGACATGAACGACAACCGGTGGTACCCCACCAACACCACGCTGCAGAACGGTGACGTGGTGGTGCTCTCGGGCGAGACCCACGCGGCGGGCAGCACCAACCCGCTGCCGCAGGTGTGGGAGGCCAAGACGGGCAGGTGGCGCGATCTCACGACCGCCATCCAGGATCTGCCCTACTACCCGCGCATGTTCCTGGCGCCCAATGGCAAGCTGTTCTTCGCGGGCCCCTGGCGCCGCTCGCGCTGGTTGGACCCCGAGGGGACCGGCACCTGGTTCGACGGCCCGAGCAGCGTGTACAACGGCCGGAGCTACGGCGCCGCGGTGATGATCGGCTCCAAGGTGCTCATCATCGGAGGCGGCTCGCCCGCCACCGCCACCGTGGAGGAGATCGATCTCTCGCAGCCCTCGCCCACCTGGGTGACACGCGCCCCCATGGCCTGGCCCCGGCGCCAGCTCAACGCCACCCTGCTGCCGGATGGCAAGGTGCTGGTGACGGGCGGCAGCAGTGGCGAGGACTTCGATGACGATGACCTGCCCGTCAAGGTGCCCGAGCTCTACGATCCCGACACCAATACGTGGACGAAGCTGGCCCCCGCCGTGGACTACCGGGGCTACCACTCGGCGGCCCTGCTGCTGCCGGACGGGCGCGTGCTGACCGGAGGTGGCCGCAACCGCCGCACCACGGAGATCTTCTCGCCCCCGTACCTCGAGCAGGACGGCCCACGCCCCATCATCCAGGGGACGCCCGCCGTCATCACCCCGGGGACGCAATTCCTCCTCCAGACCGCGGATGCGGCCCGGGTGGCCAAGGTGACGATGCTGGCGCTCGGCTCGGTGACCCACGCCTTCGATCAGCACCAGCGCTTCCTCAAGCTGTCCTTCACCCAGGCCAGCGGAGGGCTCCAGGTGAGCGCGCCCGTGAACAATCTGGCCGCGCCTCCGGGCTACTACATGCTCTTCCTCGTGGATGGGCGCGGCGTGCCCTCGGTGGGGCGCATCGTCAAGGTGGGCGTCGTGGAGCCGGCCGCCAAGAAGAAGATCCTCTTCAGCGACACGTGGAAGTACGACGATCGGGGCGTCGATCAGGGCACCGCCTGGCTCGCCCGGGACTTCGATGACTCGGCCTGGAAGTCGGGCCCGGGCCAGCTCGGCTACGGGGACGATGACGAGGGCACGGTGCTCACCCCGGGCTCTCCCACCGTGTACTTCCGCAAGAAGATCACCCTGGAGAACATCGTCACCGAGGCGAACCTCGAGGTGCTGTACGACGATGCCATCGCCGTGTGGATCAACGGCGTGCAGGTGTTCTCCCGCAACATGGGCAACGGGACGGCCTTTGGCGTCACCGCCACCAGCTCGACGACGAATGCGTACGAGCGTGCCCAGCTCTCGCTGGCTCCCAACCCGTTCCGCATCGGCGAGAACGTGATCACCGCGATGGTGAAGCAGGTGTCCGTCAACTCGAATGACTTGACCTTCGCGCTCTCGCTGGCGGTGGCGCAGCTGTCCGGGCCGGTACCGGACACGCTGGTGGTCTCCTCGCCCAATGGGGGCGAGGTGCTCCAGCCCGGCACCTCCATGCCCATCACCTGGTCCAGCACCGGCAACGTGCCCAGCGTGGACCTCGCGCTGTCCGCGGATGGCGCCGCGAGCTGGACGCCCATCGCCTTCGGCGTGCCCAACACCGGCCTGTATGCCTGGACGGTCCCGGACCTGAACACCAGCCAGGCCCTGGTGCGCGTGTCCCGCGTGGGTGGCACCACCCCCCTGTCGGACGTGAGCAACGCGCCCTTCACCATCAGCCGGCAGGTGAGTGTCATGGCCATCCCGTTCCGCTCCACGTGGAAGTACCTGGATACCGGCGTGGATCCCGGCGCCGCCTGGAGCACCGCGGGCTTCGATGACACGGCCTGGCCCTCGGGAGCCGCCCAGCTCGGCTACGGCGATGGTGACGAGGCCACCGTGCTCAACCGCACCACGCCCTCCCAGTCGAGCGTCTACTTCCGAAAGAAGATCACCGTGAACGGCATCGTCACCCAGGCCAACCTGCGCGTCCTCTTCGACGATGGCATCGCGGTGTTCGTCAATGGGACGCAGGTGTTCGGCCGGAACGTGGACAAGGGCGTGGCCCACGACAAGTACGCGAGCGCCGGAACGGAGAACGAGCTGGCCTCCGGTCCTCTCCCCACGGGCGTGTTCGTCCCGGGGGAGAACACCATCGCCGTGGTGGTGAAGCAGACGGGGGCGACGTCGCCGGATCTGACGTTCGACCTCGAGCTGCAGCTCGGCGTCGTCCCGAGTCCGTGAGCGGACAGGCGGCGCGCCCGCTCCCCGGGCTGGCGCGTCCGCCCGTGACGCGATAGGGGTGGGGATCGGACTGCCCACCATGCCGAGCCTCCCGACCGAGCCGCCCCTCTCCCTTCGTCCCGATGAGGTCCACCTGTGGGTGGTGGAGCCGGAGCGTGTCTCCGAGCCCCGGTTGCTCGCCGCCTACCTCGCGATGATCAACGCGGAGGAGCGGGAGCGGCACTCGCGCTTCCGCTTCGACAAGCACAAGCTGCAGTTCCTCGTGTCCCATGCGCTGGTGCGCGTCACCCTGTCGCGCTACGCGCCGGTGCCGCCCGAGGCCTGGCGCTTCGCCGTCAACGCCTACGGGCGTCCCGAAATCACCGGAGACGGGCTGCCCCGCCTGCGCTTCAACCTCTCGCACACGGACGGCATGGCGGTGTGCGCGGTGGCGCTCGACACGGACGTGGGCGCCGACGTGGAGTACTCCGGCCGCCCGGGCCAGACGGTGGAGCTGGCGGACTCCTTCTTCTCCCGCTCCGAGGTACATGCCCTCCGCGCCCTCCCGGCCGAGCGTCAGCGCGAGCGCTTCTTCGACTATTGGACCTTGAAGGAGTCCTACATCAAGGCCCGGGGCGCGGGGCTGAGCCTGCCGTTGGATCAGTTCGCCTTCCACCTGGAGGCCGGACAGCCGCCGCGCATCTCGTTCGACCCACGACTGGTGGACGACCCGGAGACGTGGCAGTTCGTGCAGCTGCGGCTGGCACCGGAGCACCCGGCGGCGGTGGCGGTGCGCCGGACCCGGGGATTGCCACTGACGGTGCGCTGCCAGCGGACCGTGCCGCTGGCGGGGGATGGGCCGCCGTGGCTCGTCCCGGCCCGCTAGGGACCCACCTCGGGGCACCAGCGGACGAGCTCCTCGCGCAGGGCCGCCAGCAACTGCTCCCGGGCGGTGCGCAGGAAGAAGTGCGTGCCGGGGAAGTGGCGCGCGCGGAAGTCGCTGGTGGTCAGCTCGCTCCAGCGCTCGAGCTCCGGCATGGGGACGTGTGAGTCCGTGTGCGAGCCGAAGGCGGTGATGGGGCAGCGCACCGGCAGGGCGGGGAGCACCGAGTCGGCGATGGAGAAGTCGGCGCGCAGCATCGGCATCACCATGTCCAGCAGCTCTTTGTGGGCGAAGACCTCGGCGGGCGTGCCCTCGTACTTGCGGAGCAGCTCGATGAAGGCCGCGTCATCGAGCTCGTCGCGGGACTCCCGTGCGCGGTGGGGAGCGCCGGCGGCGGCCACCACCATGCCGAGGGGCAGGGGAGCGCCACGGGACTGCCAGCGCTGCGTGAGCGCCAGGGCCACCCGCGTGCCCATGCTGTAGCCGAAGAAGACGAAGGGCTTGTCCAGCAGAGGAGCCAGCGCCGGCTCCAGCGCGTCCAGGAGCGAGGGGATGTCCCGGAAGGGCTTCTCCATGATGCGCCGCTCACGGCCAGGAAGCTGCACGGAGACGAGCTCGACCCCGGCGGGGAGCGCCGCGCCCCAGCCGTTGTAGACGGAAGCGCCGCCTCCGGCGAAGGGGAAGCAGAACACCCGCAGGCGCGCGTTGGGGTTGGGTTGACGGGTCGGGAACCAGGGATTCGTAGGGGCCGCGGGACGCATGGGACAGGAAGGCACTGTGTCGCTTCGTTTACGGAGCGTCAAGCCTGCCCGGCTCGAGCGCGGCCGTGGCGGCGAGGAGATCCACCACCGCGCGGTGGTAGTCGACCAGGGCCTTGACCTCCTTGAGCTCGGCGTCGGCGGCGGTCTGCTCGCGCAGGTTGACGAAGAGCAGGCTGGTGGCGCCGTGCTCGAAGCGCGCCAGCTCGGCCCGGGCCAGGCGGCGCGCCACGTCCGCGGCGCTCTTCGCCAGGCCCACCCGC
The DNA here is from genome assembly GCF_000733295.1 of Archangium violaceum Cb vi76. Classification (GTDB taxonomy): domain Bacteria; phylum Myxococcota; class Myxococcia; order Myxococcales; family Myxococcaceae; genus Archangium; species Archangium violaceum. The sequence continues at coordinate 71,447 of NZ_JPMI01000300.1, forward strand.
TCCTGGGCGGCGCGCAGGGCCGCGAGGGTGTCACGCACCTCGGTGACGACCTTGTCCTGGGCCAACCGGGCCTTCGCGTCCACCGCGGCCCGCTTCGCCTCGGCGGCCCGCGCCTGTCCGCGCGCCCCCCGGGCCTGGAGGGGGATGTCGAGCATCAGCGAGGCCTGGAGCTCGGTGGGCCGCAGGCTCTCGGGGCCCCTGCCGAAATCGCGGAGCACGGCGACGCCGAGATCCACCGCCGGGGCCGTCTGGTTGCGGGCCAGCTCCGCGTCGAGCTGGACCACCTCACCCTGGAGCGCCAGCTCGCGCAGCTCGGGCCGTTGCCGCAGGGCCTTCTGCAGCCACGCGTCCAGCTCGGCCTCGAAGGCCTCGTCGGGCATGGGCAGGCTCTCGGGCAGACGCGAGGTGGACACACGCACCGGCCTGCCTTCGCCGTCGCGCAGGTAGAGCGAGAGCTTCAGGGCCGTCTGATCGAGCTTGCGCCGGGCGGCGACCCGCTCCGCCTCGCGCTCCAGCAGGGCCCGCTCGTTCTCGGTGTGCTCGAGCTGGGGAATGTCTCCCTGGGCCACCCGGCGGGCGAGCTGCTCGTGACGGGTGACGGCCAGCGAGTACTGGGCCTCGGCGATGGCGAGCTGCTGGCCCGCGGCCACCCAATCCCAATAATGATAGGCCGCCTCACGTTGCAGTCCGAGCTGCTCGCCCGCGAGCGTGAAGCCGGCGATGTCGAGCCGCAGGCGCGCCTTGGCGATGTCCGCCCGGCGCTTGTCGATGGAGCGGTTGCGCCACAAGGGGATCTCCACGCCCGCGCGCAGCTCGCCACCGCTGAGCGTCTCGTACTCGCCGTAGTAGGGGGCGAACTTGCCCCGTCCCAGGCGGTAGCCGGCGAACAGGCGCGTCCCGCCCAACGGGGTGGGCTGCTCGATGACCGCGTCCAGACGCTCGTTGGGGTAGTAGCTGAAGGGCACGTACACGCCCCGGGCCTTCAAGAGCGTGTCGAAGCCGCCCTGCGCGGACAGCAGCTCGGCCTCGGCGGTGGCCACGCCCTGGCGCGCGGCCTCCATGCCGGGGTGCTGCTGGCGCACGGAGTCGAGCACCTCCTCGAGGGTGAGCGGGGCCTCGCCCCGGGCGTGCGCGGGCGGCGCCGTGCCCAGCACCGCCAGCAGCAGGACCAGGAGGGGGGCGTGCGTCCGGCGCGGCCTCATGACTTGGTCTCCGAGGCGTCGTCCTTGCCCTGGTCATCCGCCGACTTGCCGCCGGACGTCTCCTTGTCCGTCCAGCCCGGCTCGGACGAGGAGAGGGCAGGGGGGAAGCCGTTGAACTGGCGCCACATCTCGTAGCCGAGGCTGACCTCGTCGAGGAGGATCCACCCGTTGGCGCGCACGCCCTGGCGGAGGAAGCGGTTGGCGGGCCACTCCTCGCCCTTGTCGGGCACCACGACGATGCGGAACCTGCCGCGCCCGTCATCGGCCGCGTCGACGAAGGACACGGTGCCCCCGAAGGTGCCCACCGCCACCGAGGGCCAGCCGGCGAACTGGACGGCGGGCCAGCCCTCGAACTGGAGGCGCACGTGACGGCCCGGGGAGATGAGTGGGGCATCGTTGCCGTGCACGTAGAGCTCCACGGCGCTGGACTGGGTGTCGGGCACCAGGATGGCGAGGGGATCGCCCGCCTTGACCACCTCCGCGCCCTGCCGGGCCACCAGCCGCAGGATGGTTCCGGCGCGAGGCGCCCGCACCTGCTGGGTGGACTGCCGGGCCATGGTGCTCTCCAGCTTCGCCAGCTCGATGCGCTCCTTGGCCAGGTCGGACTTGGCGTACTCGTATTTGGCGAGGCCGTCGTTGATGAGGGCCTCGGCATCCGTCTGGACGCGCTGGCGGTCGGAGCTGAGCGCCCCGAGCTCGTTGCGGGCGGCGTTCAGGCTGGCGCGGGCGCTCTCGGCGTCGGTGGACGCCTTGGTGTAGTCGAGCTGGGCCAGCTCCAGGCTGCGGGTGGCCGTCAGGCCGTCGTTATGCATGGCCTTCTGGCGCTCCAGGTTGAGCCGGGCCGTCTCGCGAGCCACCTCGGCCGCGGCGAGCGACTGCTCGGCGGCGCGGATGCGCTCCTGCACCATGCGCACGCGCGAGCCGGCCGCGTCGATGCTCGCCGAGCGCGAGGCGCGCAGGGCATCCACGCGGGACTCGTAGGCCATCATCTGGCTCTGGGCGGCGCTGATGCGGGCCTCGATGGCGGAGCGCTGCTCCCGCAGACGGGCCATCAGGTCCGTGTCGTTGTCGGACAGCTCGACGAGCAGGTCTCCCTCCTTCACGCGGGAGCCCTCCTGGACGGACCAGGAGGTGATGCGCCCGGCGATGGGGGCCTGGATGGACTGCTGGCGCTCCAGCGGCGCGTAGGCGATGACACGGCCCTGGCCGGTGACGTTCTGCCGCCAGGGGGCCACCAGCAGCCCGAGCACGGCGAGCAGCAGGGCGAGCACCAGGAGCCGGGACACCGTGCGCGCCATCCGGGTCGAGTGCCGCACGAGACGCATGGCGGGGAGCTCGGCGGTGGTGCCATTGTGACGGGAAGTGGGCATCGTCATGGTCGCGGGTCCGGATTCAGGAGTGGGTGGCTGCCCGCGGCTCGGAGTCGAGTGGGCACAGTTGTCCGTCGAGCAGCTCGTAGGCACGCGTGCAGCGGCCGAGCAGCTCGGGGGCGCGGGTGATGAGGAGCAGGGTCCAGGGAGCGTCCGGGGCCAGCAGCGTCTTCAGCACGTGGTCGCGCGCCCGTGAATCGAGCATGTCCAGCACCTCGTCGATGACGAGCAGGCGCGGGCGCGGCACCAGGGCGCGCGCGAGGTGGAGCTGCGCCACCTGGCCCGAGGACAGGGGCAGGCCTCCGGTGGTGAGCTCGGTGTGGAGGCCCTCGGGGAGCCGGGTGAGCAGCTCTCCCAGGCCCACGGCCTCCAGCGCCCGGCGCACTTCGCTCAGCGGCAGGTCCGGCTGGCCCATGCGGACGTTGTCCACGAGCGTGCCAGCGAAGATCTCCGGCGCCTTGACGATGGCCACGTCGCGGCGCAGCGAGGCGAGCGAGAGATCCCTCATGTCGAGGCCATCGAGCAGGATGCGGCCCTTCGAGGGAGCACGCAGGCCGTAGAGCAGATCCACGAGCGTGCTCTTGCCGCCAGCGGTGGCGCCGGCGATGGCCACCTTGTCTCCGGCCCGCACCTCGAGGCTGGCGCCGCGCAGCACGGGCGCGGCCTCGCGGTAGTGGAACTCCAGGCCCTCCAGCTTCAGGGACGAGGGCCCGGGGCGCGGCGGGACGCTCTCGCCGGTGTCCTCCTCGAGGGGCAGGTCCACGAGCTGGCCGAGCTTGTCCATGGCCGCGAGCAGATCGTAGTAGGCCTCCAGGTGCTTGCCGAACTTGGCGATGGCGGCCACCACCGCGGTGACGATGAGCTCGGCGGCGACGAGCTGGCCCAGCGAGAGCTGGCGGTTGATGACGAGCCAGCCACCGAGCCCGAGCAGCAGCGCGCTGGCCACTGCCTGGAGGCCGAGCGCCCCGAGGATCTGCCGGAAGAGGTACTTGAAGTGCTTGCGCCGGGCGCCGAGGTAGTCGCGGGCGAGCTCATCGGAGCGCCGCAGGGCGTGGGCCGTGCCGCCGTTCTGGCGGAAGGCGATGGGGTGACGCGCCAGCTCCTGGAGCCAGGCGGCCACGGCGTACTTGGCCTTGGACTCCTTGATGCCCGCGGAGGCGGCCGCGCGTCCGTAACCGAAGATGATGCCGACGAGGGCCAGCAGGAGGAAGAAGTCGAAGGCCAGCAGCAGCGGGTGGTAGAAGGCGAGCATCAGCAGGCCGATGCTGGCCTGGAGCACCACGGAGAGGCCCTCGAGCAGCAGCGTCGAGCTGGCCTTCTGGACGGCGACCACGTCGAAGAAGCGGTTGACGATCTCGGGCCCGTGGGCGCGGTCGAAGGCCCGTGCCTGGACGCGGGGCAGCCGGTGGCTGAGATCGCTGACGACGCGGATGAAGACGCGCTGCTGGAGGATCTCCACCACCCAATTCTGCATGGCGCGGAGAGCGCCGGCGAACACCAGGCCGCCGAGCAGCAGGATGCTCAACACCACCAGCGGCTGGAGCAGGGCGCCGAAGGCCACGGTGTTGACGAGCGATTGGACGGCGATGGGGGTGGTGAGGGCGAAGAGGCCCACGCCCACCGCGTATATGACCACGGCCCGCACATCCGCGGCCTCCAGGTGCACCAGGGCGCGCAGCCGGGCGAAGGGCGTGAGGGGCTCATGAGGGGACGCCTCCACGGCACGCAGGGTATGGACGGGCTCGGACTCCTCGGCGAGCACCCAGGTGAGGGGCTGCGCCGCCCAGGGGGCGAGCAGGCGCGAGAGCTCTTCACGACTCATCCAGGACTGGCCCTGGGACAGCAAGCTGGAGTGCACGAGTACACGCTCGGGCGCCCACTCGGCGATCAGCAGCCAGGAGGCGCCCTGTTCCGAAAAGCACACAGTGCCGAGTGGTCCCTGAAGGCTGCCTTGGCGAAGGACGTCCTCGGGTGAACGCCGCAGGGAGGAGAGGGTGAGCCCGAGCGCCTGCCCCGCGTGCTGGAGAAGCGGACTCCACGAGTCGGAGAGGGGGCCGGCGCACTGGCGCGAGGCATCCAGGAGAGAGGCCTGTGTGGTGCTGGTGTTCGGCTCGAGGCCCGCGGTGTGTGCAAGTCCGCTGAGCAGTGGCTCGAGCAACTCCACAGCGGGTACTTCGCGGTGTGCGGGTGGGGGAGCTACGGGAGGGCCAGGCGGCGTCTTGGAAGAGGCGTCGAGGTCGCGGTCGTACATGAGCGTGGAGTGCCGGTCGCGGCATCGTCTCCGGGCGGAATTGCCGAAGCGTGCTCATGTATGTGGTCGGGGAGGCTCGATGAAAAACAGATAAACTGACGCGAACCATTCGGTTAAATCGATGGATGTGTTTGTCGGTAGATCCCGACAGGTGTCGGTAGATCCAGACGGGTCCGATGAACGAAAAGCGGCAATGCACTCCCTTGAAGGGCCGCTCGGCTCTCGGGGGGGTCCTTCTAAGCCCCCGAGATGACTGGACGCTGGCGTTCAGTGGCGTTCTCCAGCGGTCGGCCGATTACGGATCGTACTCTTCCAGTGTAAGGGCGGCCAGGGGGCGGAACCTGTGGTCGAGATCGGCACTTGCCGTCTAGACTTCTAGCCGGTCAGGATTCTGCTGCTCTGGCGATGGAAGAGTCATGAAAAAGATCAAATACCTGGTTCAATCGGGCGACTCGCTGTCCGCGATTGCCCGGCGCCACAACATCACGGAGGAAGTGCTCTCCCGGATGAATGGTATCAGTGAACTTGGACTCAATTCCATCAGGCCCGGTCAGGTGTTGCAGATTCCTCAGGAGAGTCAGTCCAGGCAGCGCGCGCCGACGCGGCCACGAACAGATAAGGTCCGCGCGAACGATACGCTGCCCGCGATTGCCCAGCGCAACGATGTCACGGTGGAGGCGCTGCGTCAGGCCAACGGGCTCGGTGGCGCCTCCAAGTGCCCTCCGATTGGCGTGGAACTGCAGATTCCCCCAAACAGCGGGTCCGATACTGCCAAGACTAATCAGGCGACGAAAGGGGCCGAAGGGAAATCCGCTCCGGTTCAGAAAAAGGCAAGCGAGCAGCAGACGTCATCGTTCAAGGAAGAGCTCAAGGAGGGAGGGACGCCATCGGAGAAAACCGTTGGTTACCGGATCAAGATTCCGCCAAGTACCTCTTCGAAAGAAGAGTTTCGGG
>NZ_JPMI01000301.1 GCF_000733295.1 Archangium violaceum Cb vi76
CTGTCACGGAGCGAGGTGGGCCGCGAGTGGAGCCCGAAGCCACTCGTCAGGCTCGCGCGCGGATGACCCGTGGCGCACCCGCCGAGGAGCGCGGCCAGGAACAGGGTCGGAAACAGCCGCGCACCCGGAGGGAGCGCGCCAACACGACGAGTGGACACGCCCCACCTCCCCCAGCCGCATGGGCTGACAGTGACACCCTGGAGTTCAGGGAGATGTCATGGGGGAGGTCAAGCCCTCTGAAGGGCTTCGAGATGCCGTATCACTCCGTTGCGGGCTCGGGTTGCGGCCGTTGGATGAGACCTGCCCGGTCGAGGAGCTCTCGGACGCGAGCGGTGAACGCCACGTGCTCGGGGTTGCTCGCCGTCATGGGCTCGGGGGAGAGCACGAGAAGCCAGCCCAACGCCCCTACTGGCTCGATGCGCACGGGCGCGGGCAAAGGCGGCAGGTTGCCCAGACGGCGCGACAGGTACGTCAGCCAGCCCATCCGCACCTCGGACCCGCCCTTTTCCACGAGGTCCACCATCTGCGAGGAGCCGGCCATGGCGTAGTCGGGGTCCCACGCAGTCACCATGCTGGTGAGCACCTCGGCCAGCACGGGCGCGCGCAGCAGCCGTTCCCGGACAGCGCCCTGCCTGGGTGGGTAGAGCAGACACAGATTGGGCCCTCCCCACGGCGAGTATTTGCCACAGGACAGGTGAATCTCCGTAGCCTCCTTCTTGGCATTCCACACCATCTCGCGAAAGCCCAGATCCTCGATGACCTCCTTGCCGACGTCGGTGCGATTCCTGCCTTTGAGGAAGAGGGACTCCAACTCCTTCATCTCCGGGCGGACGGGCCAGCCCGGCAGCTCGCGGGGAAAGCCACGGCCCGCCCGGTACCATTGGGTGAACGTCGGGTCACACCGCGCCAGCATGTGGAAGAAGAGCTCCGCGCGCCGCGCACACTCCAGCGCCGTCTCCTGGCGCGGTCCCCAGTACGCTCCCACGTAGTACTTGTCCTGCATGCGTGCTCCTTTCTACTGCACGGGCCACGTGTGGTGGACCGTGATGTTCTTCCATTTGTTTTCCTTGAAGGTTTCGCGAAGGAACTCCGCCACCTTGGCATCGGCGACGTGCCAGCTCACAGGCATCCCCAATTTCTGGGCCAACGTCGACTGTTTCTCGGCTTGCTCCATCAGCTGCTTGAACCCGCCCGACGCCACGTACCACGGCTTGGGCGTGCCATCCGCCTCGAAGAAGGAGCAGTAGCCCGGGCCCTTGGCCTCCAGCAGTTCCCCCAACTTGATGCCGTCGAACTCCACTTCCCCAATCATGTACACCCACCACGCGGGCCGCCCCGTCACCTGCTCCTGGTAGTCCTGGGAGCGCTTGGACTCATTGGTGGGCTTCTTGTACGTCCACCTGCCGGGTTCCCGCGCCGGAGCCTTCTTGGAGTTCTTCTCCGCCTTGTCGCGCGTGCCACCGCTTCCGCCCCGGCCCTTCCCCGCCATGTGGAGGATGGAGAAGGCGCTCAGGTCCACGCCCACCGTTCCCGCCGTGCCTGCCACCACGGCTTCGCCCAGCACCAGCTCTCCCCTGGCCGTGAGTGACAGCCCTGGCAGGTCCGCCCCCAGTCCCCCCATTCTT
>NZ_JPMI01000302.1 GCF_000733295.1 Archangium violaceum Cb vi76
CTACTTCTCGGCTGCACCCCGTTCAACCTCGGGGGCCGCATTCTTTATTTCGAAGCAGCTCTACTGTCAAGCGACCGTTGCCGCTCCGTTTCGCTGCTTCGCCTCGTCTGGATTCAACCCGGCGCCGTGGCGCCTCGCTGCCTCCTGCCGAGGGGCGCGGAACCTACTTCGTTTCCGCGTCTCGTGTCAACTCGCTTCGTCGACTCTTTTCTTCCCTCGCTTCAGCTTTCGCCGTTTCGAGGAGAGGCGGCTTCTACCACCACCGCGTTGGGAGTCAACTTCGCTCGCCGACTTCGTATTTCGTCTTTCACTGCTTCGGCCGGAGCCTCCATCGCCAGTGCGACGTCGCCTTTCCGTCCGAGGGGGCGCGGCTTCTATCGCCTCGCCTTGGGTGGAGTCAACCGCTCACTTCAATCAGTCGATTCCGCTCGCCCTCCGCTTTTTCAGCGGCACTGGCCGAGTTCCCCGTATCTATGACCGCCTTCAGGACCTGTCAACTTCATCGACCTGTCCCGTCTGGCCAGTCGCTGCAACCATCATCTGGTGCGGCGATGCCGACCTACGGTCTTATTTGGTGATCAAAAGAGCAGCCCCGCTTCGCTGTAGTGTCACCTGGGTGACACCGCGCCGTGAGGTGAAGCGGCTTATCCACCAACCGATCAGGCGGCGCAAGTTCTTTCGCCTGCGCCCATCCGTGTGCCCAACTCGGACTCCCGGTCCCGGAGACGTGGCGCCTTCCAGCCCGGCCGCTCCGAAGCATGGGGGCGTAGGGAGCGCAACCCGCCTTCGAGCTGGCGTCATTCCCTCAGGGCGTGGGTTTCTCCAACTTCAGTTTCGAGAGATCCACCCGCCCCCGCCGGCTGCGCTCGGCGATGACCACCGCGTGCAGGTCCCTATAGGCCCGCTCGAAGTCGTCATTCACGATGATGTAGTCGTATGCGGCGACTCCCCGCTCGATCTCCGAGCGAGCAGCCAGCATCCGGCGACGGATGGTTTCCTCCGCATCCGTCCCACGATCGCGCAGCCGCCGCTCGAGCTCATCCATCGCGGGAGGAACCACGAAGACGAGCACCGTGTCGGGATGCTTGCGCTTGATCGCCAGCCCGCCCTGAACGTCGATATCGAAGATGGCCACACCCTTCCGGGCCCGCGCCTCGTCCACCACCGCCTGGGAGCTGCCGTAGAAGTGCCCGTAGACCTCGGCCCACTCGACGAACTCGCCCCGCTCGATCCGCTCCTGGAAGGCAGCGACATCCACGAAGTGGTAGTCCACTCCGTCCTGCTCCCGTCCTCGAGGCTTCCGGGTGGTCACGCTGACCGAGAAGATGGCGTCCGGCAACTCGGCGAGCAGGCGGCGCGCCAGAGTGGTCTTCCCCGTTCCCGAGGGCGCGGAGAGGACGAGCAGGAGACCGGGCTGGAGTGGAATGGACTCGTTCATTCGACGTTCTGAACCTGTTCGCGGATTCGCTCGACTTCTGCCTTCATCGACACCACGCGCGAGGAGATCTCCGCGTGCTGGCTCTTCGAGCCCGTGGTGTTCACCTCGCGGTGCATCTCCTGCACGAGGAAGTCCATGCGGCGGCCCGACGGCTCGCTTCCCGCCATGAGATGACGGAACTGCTCGAGGTGGCTCGCCAGCCGCGTCATCTCCTCGGCGATGTCCGTCCGCTCGGCGAAAATGGCCACCTCCTGGGCGAGCCGCTGCTCGTCCACGGAGATGCCTCGCGCCAGCTCGGCCACGCGCTCGGCCAGCCGCTGCCGGTACTCCTCCACCGACCTGGGCGCCATCTGGGCCACTTCCTGGCTCCACCGCTCGATGAGCCCGAGCCGGGCATCCAGATCCGCACGGATGGCCTCGCCCTCCACCTGGCGCATCTGCTCCAGCGCGCCCAAGGCCTGGGCCAGCGCCTCCTGCACCGCCTGCGTGGCCGCCTCCACGTCCATCCCCCGCTCCTCCAGCTTCATCACCCCCGGCTGGTTGGCCACATGCGTCCAGGACACCTCGGCCATCATCCCGAGCGCCTCGGCCACCTGGCGGTAGGCCCGCGAGTACTCCCGCACCAGCCCCACGTCCACCACCGGCACCGTCCCGGCCGCCGTCACCGTCTGCCTCTTGATGAAGACCTCCACCGAGCCGCGCGCGAGCCGGTCCTTCACCTGCTTCACCAGCGCCGCCTCCAGCGCCGCCAACTCCCGCGGCACCCGCGCCTTCACCTCGCAGAACTTGTGGTTGAGCGAGCGCAGCTCGACGGAAAACTCCTCGTCGCGCACCCGCGCGCGCCCCGCTCCGAATCCAGTCATGCTCTTCAGCATTCGCGGCTTGCTAGGCGCTTCCGGCCAACAGGTCAAGCCACCTGCGCGAATCCTCTCTGCTATGGTCCGCCCCCCGATGGTCTGGCACAAGCGGCTCGAGTTGTGGGCGAAGCTGGCACTCGCTCTGGTGGCTTCCGCCCTCCTCTGGCGTCCCGGCCGGCGGCGGAAGCCCGGAACCCCCCTCCCCTCCCCCCGGCGCGTCCTCCTCGTCCGGCTCGACAACCGGGTGGGGGAGGCCCTCCTCACCACCCCCCTCCTCTCCACCCTCAAGGCGGCCCCCCAGCCCCCGGAGGTCCATGTCCTCGTCCACTCGAAGGTCGCCCGCGTCCTCGCCGGCCACCCCGAGGCGGACCGCATCATCCCCTTCGACCGGCGTCTCCTCTGGCTCGGCGCCCTCGCCCCCGGCATCCGCGCCCTCCGGCACGAGCACTATGACGTCGTCGTCGACTGCTCCAACTGGTCCACCCCCTCCGTTACCTCCGCCCTCATCTCCCGGCTCGTGGGGCCTCGCGCCATCGTCATCGGCCCCCATCAGTGGCCCGTCCGGTATCTCCACTCGCTCTCCGTCCCCGCTCGGGAAGATACGTCCCGCGAGGTGCTCCAACGCGTGCACCTGCTCTCCCCCCTCATGCCCGGCGTTCCCCATCAGGGGATGTCCTTCCGGCCGCCCCAGGTCAGTGACTCGTTCCGCTCATGGCTCGACGCTGGCTCCAGTTCGCCCCGCGCCGTGGTCAACCCCGGGGGGAGGCTCGGCTGGAGACGCATTCCTCCCGAGGCCTTCGCAGCCGCGGCCCGGGCCTTGATCGCCTCCGGGCGCACTCCCATCGTCACCTGGGGCCCCGGTGAGGAGGAGCTCGCCCGCTCCGTCGTCGCCTCCGCCCCAGGCTCACAGCTCGCCCCTCCTACCAACATCGACGAGCTCGCGGCCCTCATGCGCTCCGCTGGACTCACGGTCTGCAACAACACCGGCCCCATGCACCTGTCCGTCGCCGTCGGATCCCCTACTCTCGGGCTCTTCTTCCGCATGGACATGGCCCGCTGGGGCCATCCTCTCCCTCCGCATCGCATGGTCGACCTCACCCCCGTCGTCGACTCCGGGGGAGATCTGCCCGCTCGTGTCTTCGAAGAGGTGAGCGCCTTCGCCTCAGGGGTCCCGGTACGGACCTCAGCTTCCTGAGCTCAGTGGGCGAGATTCCTCGGGGAGTAACACCGGAACTCCGTCACGGATGGGGTACGCGCGGGCACAGGTGGCGCAGCACAGCTCGGCCGGAGTGGTGCTCCCGGGAGGGGAACCCGGGGGACGGATACCCTCACCCCGTCCCTCTCCCGGGGGGAGAGGGGAAAGGGGGCCCTTGCAGCGCGGGCACGCCAGTGTCGCGAGCAGCCAGTCCGGGAGATTCATTCCTCCCCTCCCCTACTTCGTCCCTCGCTCCGCCTGCAGCCGCTGCGCGAGCTCCGTCGTGCTGTGATTCTTTGGATCCCCCGCCACCGCCACCCGTCCTCCGTAGGCCCTCACCTCGTCACCCTCGGGAATCGTGTCCGGCGTGTAGTCCGTCCCCTTCACGTGCACGTCCGGCTTCAACGCCCGGATGATGTTCCTCACGTTCGGCTCGTCGAACACCATCACCCGATCCGTACACGCCAGCGCCGCCACCAGCTCCGCCCTCTCCCCCTCGGGAATGTGCGGCCGGCCCGGCCCCTTGTACGCCCTCGTCGAGGCGTCCGAATTCACCGCCACCACCAGGCAGTCCGCCAACTCCTTCGCCCCCTCCAGATAGCGCACGTGCCCAACGTGGATCAGATCGAACACCCCGTTGGCCAACGCCACCGTCTTCCCCTCCGCCCTCCAGCGCTCACGCTGCTCCACCACCTCCGCCAACCGCTGCACCTTGTCCAACGTCCTCACCGCGCACTCCTCAGCTCGCCCAACAGCTCGTCCCGCGCCACCGTCGCCGTCCCCGGCTTCTGCACCGCCAACGCTCCCGCCACGTTCGCCAGTCTCGCCGCGTCCCCAAAGCTCCCTCCCGCCGCCAGCCCGAGCGAAAAGGCCGCGATCACCGTGTCCCCCGCTCCCGTCACGTCCACCGCCTCCTTCGCCCCATGCACCGGAATCACGTCCAGCCCGCCCTTCGCATCGAAGAGCGCCATCCCGTGCCGGCCCCTCGTCACCAATAGCGCCTGGCACTTCAGCCGCTTCACCACCTCGTGCCCCGCCTCCAGCAGCTCCGCCTCCGTCCTCAACGGCCGCCCCACCAGCGAGTGCAGCTCCGGCTCGTTGGGCTTGCACACCGTCACCCCCGTGAACGCCGACAGGCTGTAGCGGCTGTCCACGCACACCGGCAGCCCTTCCGCCGCCAGCCTGCGCAACGCCTCCCTCATCTCCTCCCCCACCACCCCCGCTCCATAGTCCGACACCACCACCGCGTCCGCGTCCTTCGCCGCCTCCTCCACCCTCTTCACCAACGCGCGTCTCAGCTTCGGCGGCAACGCTCCCCGCTGCCCTCGATCCAGCCTCAACATCTGCTGCCGCGTCGTGTTCACCCCTCCCGCCAGGATGCGCGTCTTCGTCTCCGTCTCCACGCCCTTCGCACTCACCGCGCTCAGCTCGATCCCCGCTTCGGCGAACAGCTTCCGCAGTGCCTTTCCCATCTCGTCCGCGCCCAGCAACCCCACCGCCGTCACCCGGCCCGACAGCGAACGCACGTTCGCCGCCACGTTCGCCCCGCCTCCCAGCTTCACCTCCGAGGATTCGTGGCGCACGATCAGCACCGGCGCCTCCCGGCTCACCCGGTCCGTCTGGCCGTAGATGTAGTGGTCCGCGACCAGGTCCCCCACCAACACCACCCTCCGGCGCGCGAAGGCCAACGCATACTGGGCCAGGGGGGAAGCAGTCACTCGGGCGGGCAACACGGCAGCCATGGCGGCGCGTTGTCCCACAGCAACTTCCCTTCCACAAGCCGACCTTTTCCTACCCGAGCCCGAGCGCCCGCCGGAGGTGCGACTCGCCCTCGAGCACCTCCACCCCAAGCCTCACCGTCCACGTCTCGAAGCCTCCAGGCAGCCGCACCCGATCCTTCTCCGTCGTCACCACCCGCGCGCCCAGGCCCGCCGCCCGGCTGCTCACCTCGTCGAGCTCCCGCTCGCTGAAGCGATGGTGGTCCGGAAAGAAGGCCGTGCCCCGAACGTCCGCCCCCAACTCCCCCAGCGTCCTCAGGAACCCCCCCGGCCGGGCAAGTCCCGCCAGTGCCAACACCGGCTGTCCCGACAGCGCCTCCACCGGGTGCAGCCCTCCCGCCGGATCCACCCACGCCGTGGGCCGGTAACGCGTCCTCACGCATGGCGCCAAGAGAGGGGGTAGCTCCGGCCCGGGCACCGCCGCGGCTCGCACCCAGAAGAGCGTCGCCCGACGCAGTCCCGTGAGCGGCTCGCGCAGTGGGCCTCGCGGCAACATCCGGCCATTGCCGAAACCCACCGCTTCGTCCACCACCACCACGTCCTCGTCCCTCGCCAGCTTCCGGTGTTGGAAGCCGTCGTCGAGCAGCACCACCTCCAGCCCGAACTCGTCCCTCGCCCGACGCGCCAGCGTCCGCCGATCCGCCCCCACCAGCACCCTCGCCTCCGGACACCGGCGCGCCAGCAACAACGGCTCGTCCCCGGCCTCCTCCACCGAGGGCAACGGCCCCGCTCCCGTGAAGCTCAACGGCTCCTTCGAGCTCCTCCCATACCCTCGCGTCAGGATGCCCACCTTCCTCCCCTCCCGCACCAGCAACTCCGCCAGGTACAGCACCGCCGGCGTCTTCCCCGTCCCTCCCACGTTCAGGTTGCCCACCGAGACCACCCGCAGCCCCTCCACCCGCTCGCCTCGCAGCACCCCCGCGTCATAGAGCGCTCCCCTCAGCCTCACCCCCGCGCCGTAGCCCCACGCCAGTACCTCCAGCGGTGCCAACGCCGCCCTCCGGCTCCACGGCTCCGGCTTCTCCGGGTAGAAGACCCGCTCGATGGCCGTCGGCGCTTGTGATTTTGGGGCGCCCGCGCTCACCGCTTCGCCCTCGCCTGCTCGTAGAGCGCCAGCACGTCCGCGGCGATGCTCGCGTTGCTCGGATGCTCCACCAACGCCCTCGCACCCGACTCCGACGCCGCCACCACCGCTTCCGGCGTCAACTCCTCCACCAGCACGTCCGCCAGCGACGGCAGGTTCCCCTCGTCCACCGCCACCACCCGGACTCCACACGCCCTCGCCTGCGCTGCCGCCCTCGCGCTCCAGTCGTTCCCCAATCCCAACACCCAGACCTCGTCCAGCGCCCTCAGCCAGCGCACGAACGCCTCGCCCTTCTGGTACCCCGCGAACGTCACCCCCTCCTCCAACCCCAGCCTCCGCACCTGCTCGCGCACCGGCTCCACCAACCCTCCATCCCCCACCAACACCAGCCGCGCTCCCGCCTTCTTCTGGCGCAACCTCGCGAAGGCCTCCACCGCCAGCTCATGTCTCCTCGAGGCCTGGAACGTCGACACCATTCCCACCAACGGCTCCCCCTTCAGTCCCAGCTCCCTCCGGAGCTCCTCCCGGTCCTCCGCCGGACGGAACAGTGGATCCACCAGCGGCGGCAGCACCCTCACACTCCTCCCCACCAGCTTCGTGATGAGCGATGACGAGGGCACCGTGTACGCGTCCGCCGCCGGCAGCGAGGCCCGCAGCGACCTCGGCGCATGCACCGAGCGGATCAACACCGCGCCCCCCGGCCTTCCCCAACGCGCCACCAGGTGATCGTGCGTGAAGTGCGCGTGCACCACGTCCACTCGCATCCGCCTCAGCCGCCTCGTGTCTCCCCATACATTCCACGGCGGCGACTTCACCGAGAGCTCCAGCCCTCCCTCGTCCAACAGACCCAAGGCCTCGAACCTCGGCGCTCCCGGCTCCTCCGAGGTCACCTCCGTCCGCCGGCGATCCACCGCCACCGTGACCTCGTGCCCCGCTTCGCGCTGCGACAATGCCAGCAACGCCACGTTCTCCGCCGGGCCACTCCAGAAGGGACTCGCGAGCAGGTGCAGGATTCTCATCGCTGATCTCGCTCTTCGCTCGAGTGGGGGGACAGGGACGCTGCTCCGGGGGCCAACACGGTGACGGGCACCCTCACCCCGTCCCTCTCCCGAAGGGCGAGGGGTGATTGGGCGCAGTGGGGGGAGTGGGGGAATTGGACACGCTCTTCGCCAGGGCGCTCGCCATGTGCTCCACGTTGCGCTGGCTCGCTCCCGAAATCTGTCTCACCGTCGCCCTCGCCAGCTCCCCCAGCGAACCCACCGTCTCCGGCTTCGCCAACAGCTCCGTCATCACCCGGTACAGCTGCTCCCCATCCTTCACCTGGATGCCTCCCCTCCCCACCAACACCTGCACGCTGTCCCGGAAGTTCTCCATGTGCGGACCGAACAACACCGGCTTCCCCTGCCCCGCCGGCTCCAGGATGTTCTGCCCTCCCCTCGTCGTGAACGAACCGCCCACGAACACCAACGTCGCCAGCCGGTACGCCCTCGACAACTCTCCAATCGTGTCCAGCACCACCACCTGCCCTCCCTCCTCGTTCCCCTTCGAGCGCAACCCCACCCTCAGCCCCGCCTCCTTCACCAACCCCACGATCCGCCCCGCTCGCTCGATGTACCTCGGCGCGATCACCAGCCTCAGGTCCGGGTGCGCCTCCAACAACCGCCGGTACACCCCCAGAAGGTGCTCCTCCTCGCCCTCGTGCGTGCTCCCGGCGATCCACACCCGCTCCCCCACCTTCAACCCCAGCGCGCTCCGCAGCGCCTCGTCCTCCTGCCCCTGATCCGCCACCGCCAACGCGTCGAACTTCGTGTTCCCCGTCACGAACACCCGCTCGCCCGGCGCCCCCAACCCCAATACCCGCTCCGCCTCGTCCTCCCCCCTCATCAGGAACAGCTCCATGTCCTTCAAGGGATTGCCGATCAGCCCGAAGAACAGCCGGTACTTCCCCTGCTGCGCCGGAGAGAACCGCCCATTCGTCAACACCACCTTCCCTCCCGCCCGGCTCGCCGCGCGGATGAGGTTCGGCCAGATCTCCGTGTACTCGAGCACCAGCAGGTCCGGGCCAATCTCCTTCACCGCCCGCCGCGTCGCGCCCCACAGGTCGTACGGCGCGTACACCACCCCGTCCACCTGCTTCGCCAGACGCTCGCGCCCCATCATGTAGCCCGAGTTCGTCATCGTGGAGAGCACGATGCGGCACCCCGGAAAGCGCGCCCTCAACGGTCCGAACATCGGCGAGAGCGCCAACAGATCCCCCGCGCTCGCCCCGTGCATCCAGATGGTCGGCCCCGGCCCCCGCGCGGGCAGCTCGCCCTCCGCGTAGAAGCCCAGCCGCTGCCGCAGCCCGTGCCGCGTCTTGCGGTGCAGCGACAACACCGGGAACAGCACGGCGAACAGCACATAACTGGCGAGGACGTAGAGCAGTCGCATGGCACCCGGGCCTCGCCCCTCTACCAGATGCCGCCCCTCCCGACAGCACACATCCCCCTTCCCGCTCCTCCCTCCAAAACCTTCAAACCACAATCTTTCTCGGAATGTGTTAAAACAGGATAAACAGAACTTATCAGTAATCCTTGAAAGTGTCGGACCCCTCGTGCACAGTGCTTTCCATCCTTGAGGCACAGGGATCAGGAGGCAGCACAGTGGCGAATCGCATCCGTGGAGTAATGGGAGTGGCGGCCCTGTCGTTGATGATGGGCGCCTGCACCGAAGGCAGCACGGCTGAGAACAACAAGCCCGAGGCGGTCCGGACGTTGGCGTCCGCGCTCGGCAACAACGTGGTGGACGCGGACAAGGACGGCGTGGCCCGTTTCATCACCGGTGACCTGGGCACCCTGCCCGAGGCCGGCCTCACCGCGGACCTGAGCCCGGTGCTCGCCACCATCGCGCCCCAGTTCAAGCTGGACGCGGGCAACCTGACCCTCAAGCGCTCCTACACGGATGCACAGGGTGACACCCACTTCCGCTATGCGGTGAGCCACAACGGCCGGGCCATCTACGGCGGCGAGCTGCGCCTGCACGCGCGCGGCGGGAAGATCATCGCGGCCAACACCAACGTGCGCGGTGACCTGGTGGGCCCGGCGAAGGCCACCGTTGCCCCCGAGGCGGCCCTGTCCGCCGCCGAGCAGGACCGCGAGGCCCCCCAGGCCGCCCGCTTCGTCGGCTCGCCGGAGCTCTTCTACTTCCGCAACGGCGACAAGCTCGCGCTGGTCTACGAAGTCCGCCAGACCGGTGAGCAGGCCGACGGTACCCCGGTGGACGACTCGGTGCTGGTGAACGCCGCCGACGGCTCCGTGCTGCTGCGCATCCCGCACGTGCACACCGGCCTCAACCGCAAGCTGTACGACGGCAAGACGCTGTCCACCCTGCCCGGCACCCTGGCCCGCTCCGAGGGCGAGGCGGCCGTGGCCGACGCGGTCGTCAACACCAACTACGATCACCTGGGCACCGTCTACAACTGCTACCAGAGCCTGTACGGCCGTGACTCCATCAACAACGCGGGCGCCACGCTCATCAGCACCGTGCACCACCGCGTCAAGTACGTGAACGCCTTCTGGGACGGCACCCAGATGGTGTACGGCGACGGCGACAACGTCACCGCCTCCAACCTGGCCAACTCGCTGGACGTGACCGCCCACGAGCTGACCCACGCCGTGACGGACAACGAGTCGGACCTCATCTACTCGGGTGAGTCCGGCGGCCTCAACGAGTCCATGTCCGACATCTTCGGCGCCGTGTGCGAGTGGTACGGCGACGGCAAGGTCGTCAGCGCGCGCACCTGGCTCATCGGCGACGACGTGTGGACGCCGGCCACCCCGGGCGACGCCCTCCGCTACATGGCCAACCCCTCCCAGGACGGCGACTCGCTGGACTACTACCCGGACTACGCCTCGGGCGTGGACGTGCACTACAGCTCCGGTATCTCCAACCTGGCCTTCTACCTGCTGAGCGAGGGTGGCACGCACCCGAAGGGGAAGACGACCCAGGCCGTGGCCGGCATCGGCATCGAGAAGGCCTCGCGCATCTTCTACAAGGCCAACGCGGACCTGATGACGCCGAGCACCACGTTCGAGCAGGCCAAGATCGCCACCGAGCAGGCCGCCCAGCAGCTGGGCTACGACGCGGCCACCATCGCCTCCGTGTCCAACGCCTGGAAGGCCGTGGGCGTGGGCGTGCCCGTGCCGCCTCCGGTCAGCATCCCGGTCGAGAAGAACACGCCGATCTCCGACATCTCCGGTGCCCGCGGCGCCAAGACGTACTACAGCTTCCAGGTGCCCGAGGGTGCGACCGATCTGGAAGTCAGCATCGCCGGTGGCACGGGTGACGCGGACCTGTACGTGCGCTTCGCCAACGCGCCGACCACCACCCAGTACGACTGCCGTCCCTACAAGTCCGGCAACGCGGAGAGCTGCCTCTTCGCCGCTCCGGCCCAGGGCACCTGGTACGCCATGCTCAACGGCTTCAGCGCCTACTCCGGCGTGACGCTGAAGGTCACCTGGAAGGGTGGCTACATCCCCATCACGAAGGGCATCCAGCTCAACGGCCTCTCTGGCGTGGCCGGCTCCGAGCAGGTGTACAAGCTCGAGGTCCCCGCTCCCGCCAACGGCAACCGCAACATCCACATCCGCATCTTCGGCGGCTCGGGCAACGCGGACCTCTACGTGCAGCACGGCTCGGCGCCCAGCCACTTCGAGTACGACTGCCGCGAGGTGAAGGAGCACAACTCCGAGAACTGCAACCTCAACAACGCTCGCCCCGGCAACTACTACATCAAGGTCTTCGGAGCGAAGGGTGGCTACGAGAACCTCTCGCTGACCGCCGACTACAACTGAGTTGAGCGCACAGTGACACGGCGGCCGCTCTCGCTCTCGCGGGGGCGGCCGTTTCACTTTGTGGGGTCACGGTGGGGAGGACGGGGACGGGCACCCTCACCCCGTCCCTCTCCCGGGGGGGAGAGGGGAGGTTGGGCACTGTGTCACTTCTGTCGCTCCGGTCAGGGAGTCCAGATTGCTGGCAGGACCTTCACCGGGCTCGGCGATATCCAGGGGCGCCACTGTCTTCCGAAGAAGCGTCCCGGTGCCTCCACCCACGCTTCCACCTGCACCGCCCCCTCCTCCACCAGCTCCACCGACCTTCCATCCGGTCTCAACCTCCCCGCCCCTCGGACCTCGACTCGCACCCGCTCACCGGCTCCCGGTGGCAGGCGCACCGTCAGCACGTCCCCCACGTGGGCCTCGCGGCTCTCCGTTCTCAGGCCCTCCAGCGTGAAGCCCTCGGGCTCCCCCAACGCACGGAAGGCGCAGAGCGCACCGCCACTCGCCAGGCCCTTCACCACCAGGTCCGCCGCGGCCCGCGCGTCCTCGGGGAGCTTCCGCACGTCCGGCAGGTACATCGCCAACGCCCGGAAGACGTCCTCGTACCTCGGCAACCCGTGCGCGTCGTGCGCGCACAGCGCAACCCGCGGCTTCTCCCGCTCGAGTGCCAGCAGCTTCTCCATCGGCTCGGGGCCCGGCTCGACCAGGAGCATCACCCCGTGCACCGGGTTGCCGAACGAGGCCCCCACCGCTGGCAGCAACCGGCTGAACGGATTGCGCACCGCATCCCGGAAGAACGTGTCCGCCGAGTAGAGCTCGAAGCCATCCGCCCGCCGCGCCGCCTCCTCGTGGCTCCACGGGTTGCGCTTCTGCACCGGGTGCGCGAGCACGCTCACCCCACCCGCCTTCTCCACCGCCGCCTCGGCTTCCCCTCCGTCCAGCCACTTCTGGAAGCCCTCCAGCGGGCGCCGCAGGCCGAACGCCACGAGGTGCCCATGTGCCGTGGACAGCTCCACGCCCGGCACCATCAACACCCCGTCCACGAAGGCGGGCTCCCGCGGGGCCACGTCGTTGTGGTCCGTGAGCACCACGAAGTGCAGGCCCGCGGCCTTCGCCGCGGCGGCCACTTCCTCCACCGTGCCCCGCCCGTCCGAGCGAACCGTGTGCACGTGGAAGGCCCCTCGCACCCAACCCGGCCCCTCCGTCTGGGACGCCACCACCGGGTACTCCGCGTACGAGGCCGCCAGGGTGAAGAACCCCGCCACGCCCAGCACCAGCAGCACCAGCCCCAGCAGCGCCCGGAGCAGCTTGCCCACCAATACCGCGGGCTTCACGCCGCTCCCCGCTCCGGCGCCGCCGTCTGCAGCGCCCACAACGCCGCGTAGCGGCCTCCCGCCTTCAACAGCTCCGCGTGGCTGCCCCGCTCCACCACCCGCCCCGCCTCCACCACGCAGATGATGTCCGCGTCCACCACCGTCGACAGGCGATGGGCGATCACCAGCGCCGTCCGCCCCGGCAGCACCGCCGCCAGCGCCGCCTGCACCTCGCGCTCACTCTCCGGATCCAGGCTGCTCGTCGCCTCGTCCAGCACCAGCACCGGCGCCCTCGACAACACCGCCCGCGCGATGCACAGCCGCTGCCGCTGGCCTCCGCTCAGCTTCACCCCGCGCTCGCCCACTCGCGTCTCGTAGCCCTCGGGAAGCTCCCGGATGAAGCCGTCCGCGTTCGCCACCCGCGCCGCCGCCTCCACCTCCTCGCGCGTGGCGTCCGGCCTCGCGTACCGCAGGTTGTCCAGCACGCTGCCCGAGAAGAGCAACGGCTCCTGCGTCACCAGCGCGAACTTCGCCCGCACGCTCGCCGCCGTGTAGCCGTCCACGTCCACCCCGTCGAAATACAGGTGGCCCTCCTGGGGCCGCTCGAAGCGCAGCAGCAGGTTGGTGAGCGTGCTCTTCCCTCCGCCACTCGGACCCACCAACGCCACCACCCTGCCCACCGGCAGCTCCAGCGTCAGCCCGTCCAGCGCCCGCCGCTCTCCATAGGAGAAGCGCACGCCCTCCACCTGGATGCCCTTCTTCAGCGCCGGGGCCTCCTGCGCCCCTGGCACGTCCTCCACCGGATGGCGCAGATCCAACAGCGAGAAGAGCCGCTCGCCCGCCGCGCCCGCCTGCATCGCGAACTGCGTCACCCGGCCCAGGTCCTTCACCGGCTGGTACACCAACACCACCGCGGTGAGGAACGACAGCAACGACTCGGGCTCCATCGCGTGCGTGGCCGCCGCGTAGGCCAGCGCTCCCGCCAACGCCGCGGCCGCCAGCACCTCCATCACCCCGGGCACTCCGCCTCGCGCCCACGCGGCCCGCACCAATGCCTCCTCGTGCGCCCGCGCGTGCTCCGAGAAGCGCGCCAGTTCCGCCGCCTGCCCGTTGAAGGCCTGGATGGTGCGCATGCCGCCCAGTCCCTCCTGCAACTGCCCCGCGAGGTGACCCAGCTGCACCTGGCCCTCGCGCGTGCCCTTCAGCGCCTTGCGCGTCAGCTTCGAGGCCGGCAGCGCCGCCAGCGGCAGCACGCCCAGCATCAACCCGCCCAGCATCGGGCTGATGGACAGCGCCACGCCCGCCAGCACCACGATCTGCAGCGAGTCCCGCAGGTACGAGCCCACGGTGTACATGGCCGCCAGCTCCACCGACTGCACGTCCGCGGAGAAGCGGCTGAGCAGATCTCCCATCCGCTCGCGCGCCAGCTGCGCGGGCGACAGCGAGGTGAGCCGGACGAACAACTCCCGCCGCAGGTCCGCCACCACCTTCTGGGCGAAGAGGCCCATGAAATAGAACTGCCCGAGGTACCCCACGCCCTTCACCACCCCCACCGTCAGCACCACCACCGGGAAGCCCCAGAGCACGGCCTCGCGAGACAGGCTCGACAGCCAGGGCACCGGCTGCGCGCCACCAAAGCCCTCCTCGCCTCCCGACAGCAGGAAACGCAGCGCCGGGCCCATCAGGTACGCGTACGCGCCCGTGGCCAGCCCCAGCAGCGCCATGCACGCGAAGGCCGCCACCAGCACCCCCACGTGCGGCCGGGCGTACCCCAGCAACCGCCTCAGCGACGTCCACATCACGGAATCACCGGCCCACCTTGCGCAGCGCGGCCTTGGCGAGGTTCGCGTTGGGATTGAGCTCGAGCACCTTCAACAGCTTCTTGCGGGCCCCGGACGCGTCGTCCATCTCGCTGTCGATGATGGCCGAGATGATGAGCGCCCGCTCCAGGTACGGGTTGAGCGAGAGCGCCTTGCGCAACACCTTCTGCGCCGCCTTGGCCCGGTCCTCCTTCGGCCCCGTGCCGGCCAGGAACGTGGCCCACGCCAGGTACGAGTAGTACTCGGGCTCCTGCGGGTTGAGCGTCACCACCTCCTCGAAGTGGATGAGCGCCGAGCGGAACTGCTTGCGCTTCAGCGCCGCCTCCCCGCGCCGCAGGATGATCTCCGCGTCCACGTTCACCGTGGTGGAGCGCCCCACGTCCATGCGCGACATCAGGTACTGCAGGTACGCCTTGCGCTTCTCCTCCACCGACAACACCCGGTACGCCGCCGACAGCTTCTCCTGCACCGACTCCAGCAGGTCCTTCATCTCCGAGGTGTCGAACTCGGCGTAGCTGTCCGGATGGAAGTGCGTGGCGAGCTCGTGGTAGGCGCGCTCCACCGCCTCGGTGTCAGCGGCGATGTCCAGCCCCAGGCAACGGAAGTAGCTGCCGGTGATGATCTTCACCGCGCCGTCCCGCAGGTTCGTCTCCGTCTCCGGAGGCAGCGGCTTGCGCTTGCGCGGGGCGATGGACTCCGGCACCGCCACCACCTCGCCGGGGCCCGTCGCCACTGGCGTGGAAGAGAAGCTCACGCAGCCCGCCAGCTTGAGGAACCACAGCAGCGAGTACCCACGCCGCAGATCTCCCCGCCCGTGCGCCAGCAGCTCCCTCAGCGCGATGCGCCCGTTCACCTGCATGGCGATCTTCAGATCGTCCGTGTTCAGCCCCAGCTCGGCCAGGTCCTTGCCGAACTCGGGCGTGCGCACCGGGTACTCCGCCTGGTGCGCGCGCAGCGGTGCGGCCATCACCTTGAGCGGAATGGCGCGCCGCGCCCCATCGAGGATCGGCGCCAGCGCCGGCGTCTCCACCGTGGCCACCTCGGCCTGGTACTCGTCGCCGGGATAGAAGGCGTAGCGGCCCTCGCGCATGCCGATGACCTGGGCCAGCCGGTCCGTCGTGTAGTCGCGCAGCAGTTGCAGCAGGTCCTCGCCCGCCGCCTCCACCCCCGCCTCCGCCAACGCCGCGCCAATGCGCAGCCCCGAGCCCAGCGCCTGCACCACCCGCTCCGCCTGCGCCTCCGTCACCACCTGGCGCTGCAGCAGGTAGTTGGGCAGGGCGTCCTGGCGCGCGCTGGAGTCGTAGTTCACCGCGCCGCCCCGGGCGAAGAACACCCGCCGCGTGAGATCCCTGTACGCCACCACCAGCACGCCATCGCGCTGCATCCGGTGCAGTGACACCAGCAGGGCGGGCAGCGGAAAGCCCTTGAGGTCACCGCTGACCACCGCCGGACGCGAGAGCAGCGCCCGCACGCCCTTGAGGGGCGCCCCGGAGGTCGCGGCCACGGTCGCCAGCGACTGGAGCTTGCCCACCAGCTCGCCGGGCTTGAGCGGGTCCGCCACGTAGGCGTTCACCTTCAGGTCCAGCACCGAGGCCACCCCGCGCGCCCGGCCCAGGTGCCCCTTGTCGATGGCCACGATGGGCACTCGCGCGCCCTGGCTGTGGTTGCGGATGAGGTGACCCACGTGCGCGCCCTCCAGGCGCGGCAGGTCCACGGACACCACGACCATGTCCGGGTTGTCGGCGACGAAGTGCTCCATCGCCGAGCCGGGGTCACTCACCGCTCGCACGGTGTACCCTGCTTGAGACAGCAACCCGGTCAGGTGCTCCAGAGTGGGCGGATGGCTCTCGGCCAGAAGAAGCGTCTTCAAGGGCCGCCGAGTGTACACATTCGGCCCGCTCGCATCAGGGGTATCCTCGCTCCCTCGCTCGCGGCCCCCTTCCTCCGCCTCACGGAAACCGCTTACCCGGTTGCCCAGGGAGAAGCCGGACGCTCCCGGAGTGAAAGAGTTCAGGGAGAGCACCTCGCCCACCGTCCCTGTGCAGGAGTCCGGAAGCCTTGAAAACGGTGCGGGGACAGCCCCACCCTGGGAAAGTCGGGAGCGAGACATGGAGACAGAGACCACCCCCTGGCGCGGCTACACCCTGCGGCGGGCCCGCCCCGAGGAGCTGCCCGCGCTGCCGGACATCGAGAACCTCGCCGCGCAGCAGTTCCTCCAATCCGTCCATCCCTTCGCCGCCTCGTTGCCCGCACAGACGCTCGAGCAGCTCCAGGAGTACCAACGGCACGGAGGCGTCTGGGTGGCCGCCACGGACCAGGGGAGCCTCGCGGCCTTCGTCCTGTGCAAGGAGGTGGATGGCGCGATGTTCATCGGGGAGATCGACGTGCACCCGGCCCACGCGCGCCAGGGACTGGGCCGGGCCCTCTTCGAGGTGGTGAAGCGCCAGGCGCTCGAGCGGGGCCATCCGGCGGTGCTGCTCACCACCTTCCGGGACGTGCCGTGGAACGCGCCCAACTACGAGCGCTGGGGCTTCCGCATCATGCGGGACGAGGACGTGGGCCCCGGGCTGCGCGCCATCCGCGAGCAGGAGACCCGCGCGGGACTCCCCGCCGCGAGCCGCGTCTGCATGGTGCTCCCACTGGACGCGATACCCGGCTACGGTCCCCGCGACCCATGATCGAACTCCTCCTCCACAACCCGCTCCTGCTGCTGTTCGTCGTGGTCGGTATCGGCTACCCGCTGGGACGCGTGCGGGTGGCGGGCAGCTCGCTCGGTGTCGCCGCGGTGCTGTTCGTCGGCATCGGCATCGGCGCGCTGCACCCCGACCTCAAGCTGCCGGAGATCATCTACCTGCTCGGTCTGGTGCTCTTCGTCTACACCATCGGCCTGAGCAGCGGCCCGTCCTTCTTCCGCTCCTTCGGGCCCCGTGGACTGAAGTCCAACGTACTCGTGCTGGGCATGCTGGCCCTGGGGCTCGGACTCACGCTGTTGGCACAACGACTGCTGGGGTTGAGGCCCACGCTCGCGGGAGGCCTGTTCGCGGGCTCGCTGACGAACACGCCCGCGCTCGCCGCCGAGCTCGAGTTCCTCAAGCTGCGCGCTCCCCACGACACGCAGGCCCTGGCGGATCCGGTGGTGGGCTATTCCATCTCCTATCCCCTGGGCGTCATCGGCGTGCTGCTGGCCATCGGCCTCACGCAGCGGCTGTGGAAGGTGGACTACCGCGCCGAGGCCGAGCGCACGCGGGAGCCCGGCTCCGCCAACCAGCCGCTCGAGGCGCGGGTGGTGAAGGTGCTCCGCGCGCCCGAGGAGCCCCTGGGCGTGATCATGCAGCGCCTGGGCTGGGACGTGGTCTTCGGCCGGCACCAGCGGGGCGGCCACCTGAGCATCGCCGACCTCTCCACCCGGCTACAGCCGGGGGACCTGGTCACGGTGGTAGGCCCCATGCAGGAATTGGATGAGGTCACCGCGGGGCTCGGCGAGGTGAGCCAGGAGCCGCTGGCGCATGACCGGAGCGTCCTCGACTACCGGCGCGTCTTCGTCTCCAACCCGGAGGTGGTCGGGCGGCGGCTGGCCGAGCTGGATCTCCCCGGACGCTTCGGCGCGGTGGCCACCCGGCTGCGGCGCGGCGACGTGGACATGCTCGCCCAGGAGAACACCGTGCTCGAGCCGGGCGATCGGCTCCGCGTGCTCACCCGGCGGGACAGGCTCGACGAGGTCAGCCGCTTCCTCGGCGATTCGTACCGGGCCATCAGTGAGATCGACATCCTCAGCTTCAGCCTGGGGCTCGCCCTGGGGCTGCTGCTGGGCGCGGTGCCCATTCCCCTGCCCGGCGGTGTGGACCTGAAGCTGGGCTTCGCCGGCGGCCCCCTGGTGGTGGCGCTGGTGCTCGGCTGGCTGGGACGCACCGGCCGCTTCGTCTGGGGCCTGCCCTACAGCGCCAACCTCACCCTGCGGCAGATCGGCCTGGTGATGTTCCTCGCAGGGGTAGGCACCCGCTCCGGCCATGCCTTCTTCTCCACGCTGACCCAGGGCGGAGGGCTCTCGCTGCTCATCGCGGGTGGCCTCATCACCTTCACCGTCTCGATGGCCACGCTGGTGCTCGGCCACAAGGTGCTCGGCATCCCCATGAGCGTGCTCACGGGCCTGCTGGGCGGCCTCCAGACCCAGCCCGCGGTGCTCGGCTTCGCACTGGAGCAGACGAAGAACGACCTGCCCAACGTGGGCTACACCACCGTCTACCCGCTGGCCACGGTGGCCAAGATCATCCTCGCCCAGGTGCTGCTGGCGATGCTGCTGTGAGCCTCATCCCCAGCAGATGTCGTACTCGCTGTCGAGCGCGGACGTCTGGCGGCCCCGCACCTTCAGCCGGAGCACCTTCGTCTTCTCGAGCAGCTCCAGCAGCACGCCCTCGTGGAACGGATAGGGGATGAAGGTGCGCTCCACCGTGAAACGGGCATGCGCGGGCTCCACCCACGACAGCTCGTACATGCCGAAGCTCAAGGCGATCCGGTACACCGCGGGGAGGCAGTCCAGCAGGCGCCGTGCATCTCCCTCGTGCATGACCCCCATGGCCCTGCCCGCCGAGGACGCCCTGAAGTCCGCCGCCGCCCTCCGGCCGATCCGCCGCAGCGATTCCTCGATGTTCCCGTACTTCGCCGCCAGCAATTGCACCGCGGTGGAGACCATCCGGAGATAGCTGGCGATGGGGTAGCTGAAGAGCTCCACGAAGGCCGTCTCGCCGCTGGCCTGGAGACACTGCCGCGCCGCCTCCGCGCCCCCCAGGTCCTCCATCGCCTTCAACAGGCCGATGCAGAACACGCCCCGCGCGGTATCGGCTGGAGTCGCCAGGGAGATCCGCCGCGCGAAGTCACGCTCCCAGTGCTCCCGGGCGAACCGCGGTACGTCCACCTGGACCTCGTGGTTCATGTGTCGTCCCCCATGGTTGACGCTCGGGTGCCCACCCTACAGGTGGGCCTTCATCGGGTACAGCCGGGCGAGGTTTCCATGCACATGTCACGAAATCATGAAGCGGCGACAAGCAAAACTTCAGGACTGTGTCAGGGATTCCCGCTAGAGCATGAGGAACATCAACTCCTCGTCGACGTACGCGTCACCGATGCGCAACGCGCGCTTCTCCACGCCGTAGGGCTGGAAACCCAGGGCGCGGTACAGGGCACGGGCCGGACCGTTGTCCACCATCACCTCGAGGTGGAGCTGTTCGACTCCGCCCATCTTCCTGCCGGCGTCGATCGCCGCCTCGAGCAGACGCCTGCCGATGCCTCGCGACTGGTGCTCGGGCGCGACGTACATGCCCCAGATGCGGGCCTTGTGCGCCGCCTTGCGGAAGGAGTCGCGCCGCAGGCCCGTCATCCCCACCAGCTTGTCGTCCACGAAGGCACCGAGCACGAGGTTCGTCGAGGGAGACTGGCTGTCGAGCCGGGCCCGCACCACGTCGAGGGGGACGTTCTCCTCTTCCTCGGGGGAGGAGGCGAAGCAGTCAGGGTGCTCCCGCAGCGCCCGGAGCCGGAGGGACCAGAAGGCCGCGGCCTCCGCGGGGAGCAGGGTCCGGATGATCGGTTCGGTGGGTGGAGCCATACCGAAAGCCTGCTGCGTCCGGGGGTGTGCCGTCTACTCCGGCGCGATCCCGTGCGACTTCTGGGTGACTGGAGCATCCGAGCGAGGCCCTCGAATCCGGAGCCGCCCATGCCATCCCCATCCGCCTCGCGCACGAGCCTGACCCTCCTGTTGCTGCTCTGTACGTCCTTCGCGGCCCAGGCGGCGGAGGCCACCCCCGAGGCCTTCCTGGCCACGCACAACACGGAGGCGGTGAAGCTGAACCGGGCGGCCATGGGCGTTCTGCTGGGCTGGGCGGTACTGAACATCGGGACGGGGACCGTGGGGCACTTCACCACCGAGGGTGAGCGAAAGGCCTTCTGGCAGGCCAACGCGGCCTGGAACGTGGTGAACCTGGCCATCGGGGGCTTCGGTCTATACGGGCAGCTCACCGCCACGCCGGAGAGCTGGGACCTGGCGCGCAGCCTCGCCGAGGGGCAGAAGATGGAGAAGCTCCTCCTGCTCAACGCGGGCCTGGACGTGGGCTACATCGCCTTCGGGGGCTTCCTGCTGGAGCGAGGGCTGCGCACGGACTCGGCGCAATTGCGCGGGTGGGGCAAGAGCCTGCTGCTGCAGGGCGGATTCCTGCTGCTCTTCGACGCGGTGCTGTGGGGCCTCAACTGGCACCTGAACTCGCAGCTCACGGCGCGGCTGGTGCCCGCCCCGAGTGGTGTGGGCCTTCTGCTGACGTGGCCTTGAGCGGCGCTTCGGTTAGGATGCGCGCCGCTTCTCATGTCCACCGCCCCCCAGATTCTCGTCGTGGCCGGCGAGGCGTCCGGTGACGCCCACGCCTCCGAGCTCGTCGCCGCCCTCAAGGCCCGCCGTCCGGACCTCACCTTCTTCGGCATGGGAGGCTCGCGTCTGGCCGCCCAGGGCGTGGAGCTGCTCTACGGCGCCCACGAGGTCAACGTCATGGGCATCACCGAGGTGCTGCCCAAGATTCCGCGCATCCTCCAGGTGATGGGCGGACTGGCCCGCGCCGCCGCCGAGCGCCGCCCCGTCTGCGCCATCCTCGTGGACATCCCCGACTTCAACCTCCGGCTCGCCGCCCGCCTCAAGAAGCTCGGCATCCCCGTGGCCTACTACGTCTCGCCGATGATCTGGGCCTGGCGCCGCGGCCGGGTGAAGACGATCGCGAAGCGGGTGGACCGGATGCTCTGCATCCTCCCCTTCGAGGAGGACTTCTACCGGGAAGCCGGTGTCGCCGCCCGCTACGTGGGCAGCCCCGTGGTGGAGCAGGTGCCCTCCCCCGCCAGTGCCACCTCCTTCCGCCAGAAGCTCGGCCTGCCCGTGGAGACGCCCACCCTCGCCCTGCTGCCGGGCAGCCGCATGAGCGAAATCCGCCGCATCCTCCCCAGCATGGTGGGCGCGGCGAAGCAGCTCGTGTCCGAGCGTCCCGGGCTCCAGGTCGTCGTGCCGGTGGCCCCCACCATCCCGCGCGAGGAGATCCTCTCCCGCTTCCAGGGCAGTGGCGTGCAACCGGTGCTGGTGGAGGGCCGGGCCCCCGAGGTGGTGGGCGCCAGTGACGCGGCCATCGTCGCCTCGGGCACCGCGGCCCTGGAGGCCGGGCTGATGCAGCGGCCCATGGTGGTGGTGTACCGCGTCTCGCTCGTCACCTACCTCGTGGGCCGGATGATGCTGAAGGTGGCGCACGTGGCACTCGTCAACCTGCTCGCCGGCCGCAGGGTGGTGCCCGAGCTGCTCCAGGGCGACATGACCCCCGAGCGCATCGCCGGGGAAATCCGCCGTTTGTGGGTGCCAGGCACACCACGCGAGGAGATGCTCCAGGGATTGGAGGAGGTCCGCACGCGGCTCGGAGAGCACGGGGCCGCCGGCCGCGCCGCCGAGTCGGTGATGGAGCTGCTTCCCCCCGCCCAAAAAGTCTAGGGGCGGACACCGCGCCGCTCTGCTATGTCCCGCCGCGCGATGAATCCAGCGCTGGTCTGCATCCCCACCTACAACGAGCGGGACAACCTCGAGCCCATCACCCGCGCGGTGCTCGCGGCCGACCCCCGCGTGGACATCCTCGTCGTCGACGACAACTCCCCGGATGGCACGGGGAAGATCGCGGACGAGCTGGCGGCCAGGGAGCCTCGCATCCGCGTCCTGCACCGCGAGAAGAAGCAGGGGTTGGGGCGTGCCTACCTCCACGCCTTCCGCGTGGCGCTCGATGCGGGCTACCAGTACATCATCGAGATGGACGCGGACTTCAGCCATGATCCGCGCTACCTGCCCAACATGCTGGACATGGCGCAGGGGGGCGCGGACCTGGTGCTGGGCTCGCGCTACGTGAGCGGCGGCGGCACCGTCAACTGGGGCACCGGCCGGAAGATCATCAGCCGGGGCGGCTCGCTCTACGCGCGCACCATCCTCGGCGTGGACGTGAGGGACCTGACCGGCGGCTTCAAGTGCTTCAAACGCCGGGTGCTCGAGAGCATCGAGCTGGAGCAGGTGCAGAGCACCGGCTACGCCTTCCAGATCGAGCTCACCTACCGCACCCTCAAGAAGGGCTTCACGGTGAAGGAGACGCCCATCGTCTTCGAGGACCGCCGCGTCGGTCAGTCCAAGATGAGCCGGAAGATCTTCCTCGAGGCCCTCACGATGGTGTGGAAGCTGCGCCTCACCGTGTAGAGGGGCCCATGCTTTCCGAGCAGCTCTCCCTGTTCCTCGTGTCGCTCCCGGCGGTCCTCTTCGTGGTGGACCCGATCGGAGTCGTGCCCATCTTCCTGGCGATGACGTCGGGGGACTCGGAGGAGAAGATCCGCAGCACCGCGCGGCGGGCGTGCGTGGTGGCGTGCTCGCTGCTGGTGTTCTTCGCCGTCTTCGGCGGCGTCATCTTCAAGGTATTCGGCATCTCGCTGGGCGCCTTCCGGGTGGCGGGCGGCATCCTGCTGCTCATCACCGCGCTGGACATGCTGCGGGCGCGGCCCTCGGAGACGCGCACCACCCCGTCCGAGCAGGCGGAAGGTGAGACCAAGGATGACGTGGCGCTGGTGCCGCTGGCGATGCCGCTGCTGGCGGGTCCGGGAGCCATCGCCACCGCCATGGTGCTGATGGCCCGCGGCGGCGACAGCCTGCTGTCCGCCGTGCCCGTGCTGCTGGCCATCATCATCACCTTCGTGACGAGCTACTTCGTGCTGCGTGCCGCCGGCTTCGTGCAGCGCGTGCTCAAGCAGTCCGGCGTGGCCATCCTCGAGCGCGTGATGGGCCTCATCCTGGCGGCCATCGCGGTGCAGTTCATCGCGGACGGCGGGAAGGACCTGCTCCGGTAGCGAGAGCAGATCCGACCGGCTCAGATGCTGGAGGACACCCAGGCGCCGCCTTCGCTCTTCATCACCGCGCCCTTGGCCTCGCCGCCCAGGGACAGCTCGTCCGGGGCCGCGCGCTGCGCGTCGTAGATGTAGCCGCCCACGCGCGGCTGGAGGTAGAGCACCACCGCGTCCGTGGTGATGTTCTGCACCACCTTGTAGTTGGCACCGCCGCACGTGGGCTCGTCGCTCGCGAAGAGCCGCTCCAGCATGGCCTCCTCGGGCCGGCGCACGAAGACGAGCACCTGAGAAGGAGCGTCGTCCTCGTCCGTCGCCAGCCCGGCCAGCAGTTGCTGGGGCACCTGCTCGCGCATCAGCGCCTGGACCAGCTCACACTTGGCGGACTCCTCGTCCGGGCGGATGAGCGAGGCCTTGGAGCGCATGCAGCCGGTGGCGGCGAGGACGAGCAGAGCGGGCAGCACGAGTCGCTTCATCCGTCGGTTCTCCTGGGGGTGCATCTTGAGGTGCATCACAGCTTCCGCCACTGCGGCGGAAAGGGGGTGGAGGCCAGGGCCGGAGGCTCGATGGCCAGGATGTATTCGGCGCGCCGGTTGGCGGCCTCGTCCGTCTCGTCCTGAGTGGGCACGCGCGGGGACTGCTCGCCGAAGCCCTCGTAGAAGATGGGCAGCTTCAGGCCCCGCTTGCGCAGGTACGCGGCGATGCTCCGCGCCCGCTCGAGCGACAGCTTCCGGTTGGAGTCCGTGTCCCCCACCGTGTCGGTGTGCCCGAGGATGTAGAGGCGCAGCTGTGCGAAGCGGCCGTAACGTGTCACCGCGTCGGCGATGAGCGCGTGGCTGGCGTCCAGCTTCCGCCGCTCCGCCGCCGGCACGTCCGCCTTGCCCGAGGCGAAGTTGATCTCCTCATGCGGGATGTCCACCCGCCACGGGAAGAAGTCCATCCCCGTGTAGAAGTCCGCGGTGTCGAAGGCCTTGAGCGAGATGCGCAGCACCTTGCCCTCCGCCTCCGGCCACGTCACCTCCAGCGGCTGGCCCGCGGGCGCGCCGTCGAAGGGCACCTCGCCGTCGAAGGCCGTCTTGCCGGTGTCCATCAACACCGTCACCTGCGCGCGCGCCGCGGGCCGGGACAGCGTGAAGCGCAGCTTGCGCCCCGGCACGTCCACGTCCTCCGGCACCACCGTCAGCTTCAGCGGCCCCAGCAGCTCCGTGTCGAAGGACAGGGGGATGGACGCCTCCTCCGCGTCCGGGAAGCGCACCACCAGCTCTCCCTCGTAGTGGAAGCGGCCCTCGGGCTGCTCCAGCGGGAGGGCTCGCGTCGTCCCCGGCTTGCCTCCGCCCTTTACCCGCACCTGCTGGCCGTCACCCCGCTCGAGCTTCAGCTCGAAGCCGGCGATGGGCTCCTCGATGTGCACCCGCAGCTCCGGCAGCCCCTTGCCCACCGCGGCCCGGGGCTGGAGCGACACGCGCACCGCGTCCGCGAGCGCGCACAGCGGGGTCAGGGTGAGGCACAACAGCAGGAGACGGACGTTCATGCGTGGTGGCGACCTCCGGACAAGGCCAACCCTGGCCGGAGCGTGTGGTTCGGTGCAACGCGGACCCGGGGGGAAGCACGGAATAGTGTCCGGAACAGGCCCTTGGGCGGCGAGCATTCCACACAGGGGCGTGAATTGACGACCCTCACCCCAGCCCTCTCCCAGAGGGAGAGGGAGCACGCACGGAGGACAGCCAGGGGGGCGAGGGGAAATGAGCGGGGACTGGGTACTCCTCAGGGGACTCCGACGAGGGTGATGCCCGCCTTGTCCGCCCCTCGGAAGAGCTCCGGCGCGTCCAGCAGCACCGTCTTGCCCGTTTGCAGGGCCAGTACCTTCGCCCCTACTTCCTGCATGACTTCCAGCGTGCGCGGGCCCACCGCCGGGAGATCGAATCGCAGGTCCTGCCCCGGCTTGCAGCGCTTCACCACCACCGCGCCCGCTCCACCGTACTTGCCGCCCCGCCGGATGGCCTCGTCCGTGCCCTCCACCGCCTCCAGCGCCAGCACGTGCCCGTTGTGCACCACCACCGTCTGGCCCACGTCCGCCTGGCCCAGCAGCGTGGCCACCTCCCGGCCCAGCGTCACGTCCTTCTCCTGCGTGGCGTTCAGCCGAGGCCCCGCCAGGTGTCCCTCGGGGCACAGCGCCTGCGCCAGCCAGTCCGTGGGCGCCACGATGGTGATGCCATGGGACTCGAAGTAGTCCGCCACCGCGCGCAGCAGGGCGTCGTCCCGGAAGCTGCGCAGGCGCGACATGATGCGCACCGCGCCCAGGTCCGGCCGGGCCTCCGTCAGGGCCCGCACCCGGCCGATGCCCCCGGCCATCGCCGCTCGCTTCACCCCTCCCTTGCGGAAGGCGCGGATGATCCGGTCCACCTGACCCAGCTTCACCCACGTCAGCTCGGCGACCTCGGCCTCGAGCGAGGGATCCGCCTCGCCCCGGTGGGCCACCGCCACGACCTCCAGCCCCTGCTCCCGGGCGGCGCTCGCGAACAGGAAGGGCAACCGTCCGTTGCCCGCGATGAGGCCGATGCGCTCCACGTCAGCGCGTCAGCCCGCGCTTGCTCTGGCTGACGAAGTCCACCAGGTAGTCGATCTCCGACTGGCCGCCCATCTCCGCCTTCAGCTGGGCCAACGCCTCCGCCAGCTGCAGCTTCGAGCGGAAGAGGATCTTGTAGGCCTCCTTGATGCGGCCGATCTGCTCCTCGCTGAAGCCGTGCCGCTGCAGGCCCACCACATTGAGGCCGGCCAGCTCCGCCCGGTCTCCCTGGGCCGTGCAGTACGGGGCCACGTCCATCACCACCATGGAGCCGCCCGCGATGAACGCATGCTTGCCCAGCCGGGTGAACTGGTGCACCGCGGACAGGCCTCCGAGGATGACGGAGTCCTCCAGCACCACGTGCCCCGCCAGCGCCACGCTGTTGGCGATGACGCAGCCATTGCCCACCACGCAGTCGTGTGCCACGTGGCTGTAGGCCATGAAGAGGTTGTTGTTGCCCACCCGCGTCACTCCGCCCCCACCGGCCGTGCCGATGTTGAGCGTGGTGGACTCCCTCAGGGTGTTGCCATCCCCGATGATGAGCTGGGTGTCCTCGCCCGCGTACTTCAAGTCCTGCGGGGCTCCGCCCACCGCGGCGAACGGGAAGATGCGGTTGCGCGCACCGATCGTCGTGCGTCCGTCGATGACGACGTGGGGACCCACCCGCGACCCCTCGCCAATCGTCACCTTCTCGCCGATGATGGAATAGGGACCCACTTCCACTGTCTCGTGGAGGCGAGCCCCGGGGTGGACCACCGCAGTGGGGTGAACCTGCGCCATGGTGTCTACCTCGTACCTTCTCAGGAAGCGTCGGCCGTGGAGCCGCCCGTGCCCTTGTTCTTGTCCACCACCGTGGCCAGGAACTCGCCCTCGGCCACCTTCACGCCATCCACCGTGGCCGTGCCCTTCGTCTTCCAGATGGCACCCTTGTGGCGGATGACCTCGATGTTCAGCTGGAGCCGATCTCCCGGCACCACCGGCTTGCGGAAGCGCGCCCCGTCCACCCCCATGAGGTACGTCACCATGTTCTTGGGGTCCATGTTCTCGGTCTTGTACGCGAGAATGGCCATGGCCTGCGCCAGCGCCTCCAGGATGAGCACTCCCGGCATCACCGGGTGCCCCGGGAAATGGCCGTTGAAGAACTCCTCGTTCATGGTGACGTTCTTGAACGCCACCAGCTTCTGGCCGGGGACGATCTCCACCACCCGGTCCACCAGGAGGAACGGATAGCGGTGCGGCAGCAACTGCTGGATCTCCTGGATGTCCATCATCCGGCCTTCTCCTTCTTCTCGAGCGTCTCGACCCTGCGGCGCAGGGTACGCACTTCCTTGAGCAGGTCGCTGATCTGCCCGAGAGCGGCCGACATGCGCAACCATTCCCTGTGAGGCACGGCCGGGCTGCCACTGACCACCTGCCCGTCCTCCACGTCATGGGCCACACCGGACTGGGCGCCCACCTTGGCCATGTCACCCACGCGGATGTGGCCCACCACTCCCACCTGCCCCGCCAGGACCACGCCCATGCCCAGCTCCGCCGAGCCGGACACGCCCGCCTGCGCGCAGATGAGCGACAGCGGGCCCACCTTCACGTTGTGGGCGATCTGCACCAGATTGTCGAGCTTGGAGCCCCGGCCGATGACCGTTTCGCCAATCGTCGCCCGATCAATGGTGGTGCAGGCCCCCACCTCCACGTCGTCCTCGATGCGGACGATGCCGGACTGGGGCACCTTGTAGTGCTCCGGGCCGTTCTCGCCCTCGGGGTTGAACGCGAAGCCGAAGCCATCCGCGCCCACCACACACGAAGCATGGAG
Source organism: Archangium violaceum Cb vi76 (assembly GCF_000733295.1). Lineage (GTDB taxonomy): Bacteria > Myxococcota > Myxococcia > Myxococcales > Myxococcaceae > Archangium > Archangium violaceum. The sequence goes on from NZ_JPMI01000302.1 coordinate 27,559, forward strand.
GATGACGCGCGCCCCCACCTGGCAGTGCTCGCGCACGGTGACGTTGGGGTAGAGCAGGCTGTCCTCGCCAATGCCCGCGCCCTCGCCCACGTAGGCACCGGGGAAGAGCACGGCGCGAGCGCCCACCGTGGCGCCCTTCTCCACCGTGGCGCCCGCCATCACCGTGGCCTCCGGGTGCACGCGCGCCTCGGGGTGCACGTGCGCCCCGGGCCGCACTCCGGCCGCGTGGGAAGGCCTCGGGTGGAAGAGGCTGGAGATCTTCGCGAAGGCCAGGTGCGGATTGGCCACCCGCACCAGGGAAACGCCCTCGCGAGGCTCGGCGTCCTGCGTCACCAGCACGGCCGAGGCCCGGGTGGCCTCGAACTGCTTGCGGTAGCGCGGATTGCCGTAGAAGGAGAGCTCGCCCGGAGCCGCCTCGGCGAGTCCGTTGAGCCCTGTAATCAAGAGGCCGGCATCTCCGACGAGCTCGCCGCCCACATGGGTGGCGAGCTCACCGAGCCGGCGCGGGGTGATGGCGTTCACGAAGAGGCCTACTTCTTGGGAGCGTCCTTGGCGACCGGCGCGTCCTTCGGCTTGGCCGAGGAGCTGTTGTAGGACCGGATGACCTCGTTGGTCAGGTCATACTGGCTCATCGCGTACACCAGGCCGGAGTCCCGCTTCTCGAAGACCATGCCCAGGTTCTCGCGCTTGGCGATGCCGGCGATGACCTCGTCGATCTTCCCGATGATGGGCTCCATCTCCTTGCGCTCGCGCTCGGCGATCTCCGCGCGGCTCTTCTCGAACTTCTGCATCAGCTCCAGGTACTTCTTCTGGAAGTCGGCGGCCTTCTGTGCGCGAACCTCCTCGCTCATGGCGCTGGCCTGCTTCTCCAGCGTCTCCTTCTCCTTGAGGAGGGCCTGCTGCTGCTGGGCGATCTCCTTCTCACGCCCCTCCACCCACTTCTGGAGCCGGTTCTTGGCGGCCTTGCCATCCGCCACCTCGACCAGGACGCGCTGATAGTCCACGTAGCCGACCTTCAGCTCCTGGGCGGCGGCCAGGGTCGGAACGGCGAGCGAGAGGGACAGGGCCAGCACCGACAGTTTGCTTCGAAGCGACATGTGCGACAGCTCCTCGGAGAGGTTTGGAAAGTCCGACGTTCCGGCCCCCTTCCCTGTTCAACGGCCGTGAAATCGGCCGGTTGGGAAGCGGGCGGGCCGCCTGTCAGAAGAAATTACCGATCGTAAACTCGAAGAGGATGGGCTCGTCTTCCGTGCGCTTGTTGAGCGGGATTCCCCACTCGAAGCGCAAGGGGCCGACCGGCGAGAACCAGCGGAAGCCGAAGCCCACCGAGGTGAACAGGCCCGCCAGCGGCAACGGCACCCCCCGGTCATTGCGGATGACGAAGAAGCTCTCGTTGGCGGCGAACGCGTTGCCCGCGTCGAAGAAGACGACGCCGCGGATGCCGGCCTTCTCGAAGACGGGGAACTCGAGCTCCAGGTTGAGGATGAACTGCTTGTTGCCACCCACGTTGAGCCGCTCGATGGGCGCGTCCGGCGAGCCCGAGCTGGGCGCCAGCAGCGAGGGGCTGATGCTGCGCAGCAGGTAGCCGCGCACCGAGTTGATGCCACCCAGGTAGTAGAGCTCGGAGATGGGAAGCGGCCGGTCGGCATCCAGCTGCTGGATGTAGCCCACGGTGGCGTTCGTCTTGAAGACGGCGCCCAGGGGCATGGGGAAGTAGAGGCGCGAGTAGGCGGTGTAGCGCGTGAAGAGGAACGGCGAGTTGCCGATGCCCAGGAAGGGCGGCGCGTACTCCACCGAGCCGTAGTGGATGAAGCCCTTGGAGGGGAACAGGCGGTTGTTGCGCTTGTCGTAGGTGACCGAGAAGCGCACCGAGCTCGTCACGCCGCTGAGGAAGCGGTTGGCCAGCAGCACGCCACCGAAGTCCTGCGAGGCCGACACGTTCACGTGCTCTTGCGAGTAGCCCACGTTGAGGAGCAGGTCCTCGATCACCTGGTAGCCCAGCGACAGGTTGCCGCCGGTGGACTGACGGGTGAAGTCGACGTAGTCCGCCTCCACGCGGAAGAAGTCGGCGGACAGCAGGAAGTTGGTGTCCAGGAAGTACGGATCGAAGAAGGACAGCTGGACGAGCGAGCGCAGGCTGGAGATCTGCGCCGAGGCCGACACGCTCTGGCCCCACCCCAGGGCGTTGTTCTGCGACACCTGGGCCGTGAAGATGAAGTTCTCCACGTTGGAGAAGCCGAGGCCCACCTGGAAGGTACCGGTGGCCTTCTCCTTCACCTCCACCTGGATGATGATGGAGTCATCGCGGCTGCCCGGGCGCTGGGTGACTTCCACCGTCTCGAAGAAGCCGAGCGCCGTCACGCGCTCCTTGCTGCGGCGCACGCCGGTGCCGCTGTAGAGCTCACCCTCGTAGATGCGCAGCTCGCGGCGGATGACCTTGTCGCGCGTCTTGGTGTTGCCCACGAGCTCGATGCGCTCGACGGAGACCTGGGGGCCCTTCTGCACGTCGAACGTCAGGTCCACCGTCTTGGTGTCCGCGTTGACGTTGGTGACGGGGTTGATGTTGGCGTAGGCGTAGCCCCGGTCGTAGTAGACGTCCGTGATGGACTGGATGTCCTGGCCCAGCTCCGTGCGGCTGAAGTGCCGGCCCGTCCCGGAGCTCATCAACACGGCCAGCTCCTCCTTGGGAATCACCAGGTCGCCGGAGAAGTCGATCTTCCCGATGTCGTAGCGATCACCCTCGGTCAGCTTGATGGTGATGTAGATGTAGCGCTTGTCGGCGGAGAGCGAGACGGTGGGCTTGTCCACGCGGACGTTGATGTAGCCCTCGTCGTAGTAGGTGGCCTGGATGACCGCCAGGTCGCGCTGGAAGGCCTCCTCGCGGTAGGTGCCCTCGCCGGTGACGAAGGAGAGGTAGCCGCCCTCCTTGGTGATCATCACGTCCTTGAGCTTGGAGACGGACACCTGCTCCGCGCCCAGGAAGACGATGTCCTTCACCATCACCTTGGAGTTCTCGTCGATGACGAACACCACCTCGACCTGGCCGCCCTCCACGGGGGAGATCTCGTGGGTGACCTCGGCGAGGAAGTAGCCCTTGTCGATGTACTTCTCCTGGATCTTCTTCTGGGTGCGGCGCACCGCGTCCATGTCCAGGATGGTGAGGGCCTTGACCTCGATGGACTCCTTGAGGTCGTCCTGGCTGAGCTCCTCGTTGCCGCGCAGCTTCACGGCGCGGATGGAGGGCCGCTCCTGGACACGCACCACGTAGACGATGCCGCCGGTGGGCAGGCGCTGCGTCAGGAGTTGAACATCGGCGAAGTAGCCGAGCGCCCAGACGGCGCGGAGATCCTCGGCGGTACGGTCCTCGTCGAAAACCTCACCGACCCGGGTGCGAAGGGCGCGGCGGATGGCCTCGCCCTCGACGCGGCGGTTGCCCTCGATGCGGATGTCGGTGACCTCGCCCTCCCGGACCTCCCGGTCTGGGGCGGCGGGGGCTTCGGAGCCGGGCGTGGCCGGGGCCGGGGGAAGCGCCTCGGCGGGCACGGAAGTAGGCGGCGGGGTGGCCTTGTCCGCCTGCGCGAGCACGCGACCGGGCATCACCGTCCATGCGGCGACGAGGAGCGGGACCAGGAACCTGAGCGAGAGAACGGGGAGCCTCAAGGAGCGTTCGGCCTGTGAAGGGCGGGGCAATCTACGGGAGGAATTCGACAGGTCTCAATGGGAAATCGCCGGGAGGGGGGCTGGGAAGTCAAGCCTCGGTCACCTGGCCGGCCACCAACCGCAGCCTTCGGGGCATGGAACGGGCCAGAACCTCGTTGTGGGTCACCACCACGGCGGTGATGCCCAGGTCCCGGTTCACCTCGCGCAGCAACTGGTGGATGCCCTCTCCGGTGGCGGGGTCCAGGTTGCCGGTGGGCTCGTCGGCGAGCAGCACCGCCGGCTTGAGCACCAGGGCCCGGGCCAGGGCCACGCGCTGGGCCTCGCCGCCGGACAGCTCCCCGGGCCGATGCTCCATCCGGCTGCCCAGCCCCACCCGCTCCAGCAATTCCCGGGCGGAGGCGTAGGTCTCGGTCCGGTCCCGCCGCTGGATGAGGGCCGGCATGGCCACGTTCTCCAGGGCGGTGAACTCGGGCAGCAGGTAGTGGCTCTGGAAGACGAAGCCGATGGTGCGGTTGCGGAAGTCGGCGATCTCCGCGTCGTTCATCGCGAAGACGTTGCGGCCCTCGAAGCGCAGCTCGCCCGCGGCAGGAATGTCCAGCGTGCCCAGCACGTGCAGGAAGGTGCTCTTCCCCGCTCCGGACGCACCGATGAGGCTCACCAGCTCGCCCTTCTCGATGTCCAGCGACACGCCGCGCAGCACGTCGATGCGCTTGCCGTGCAGGAAGTAGCTCTTGAAGACGTTGTGGATGGAGAGCAGCGCCATCTTCTTCACTCCGCCTTCAGACCTTCCACCGGCTCCACGCTGCTCGCCTTGAGCGCGGGATAGATGGAGGCCAGGTAGGTGACCAGGACCGCGATGACCACCGCGAGCGCGGTCTGCACCGGCTCGATCTTCACCGGCAGCGCGGGGATGTAATAGACGGACGGGTCCAGTTTGATGCCCACCTTCAGGATGAAGTAGCACCACGCCAGGCCGGACAGGAGCCCCAACAGGCCGCCCGCCACGCCAATCTGTAGACCCTCGGCGAGGAATATCTTCACGATGCCGCCATCGGAGACACCGAGTGCCTTGAGCACGGCGATCTCCTTGCGCTTCTCCAGCACGAGCATGATGACGGTGGCCACGATGAGGCCGGCGGCCACCACGATGATGATGGACAGGATGATGCCCATCACCAGCTTCTCCAGCCGGAGCGCGGAGAAGATGTTGCGGTGGATTTCACCCCAGTCGCGCGAGCGGTAGGGGTAGCCACCCAGCTCGCGGGACACCGCCTGGGAGATGCGCCGGGCGTCGTCCACGTCCGCCACCTTCAGCTCGATGCCGCTGGGGCCATCGGTGCCGAAGAGCTTCTGCGCCTCGGCCAGCAGGATGTAGGCGAACTTGGCGTCGTACTCGTACATGCCCGAGTAGAAGATGCCGGCCACGCGGAAGGCGCGGCTCTTGGGGATGAGGCCAGCGGGGCCCAGCTCGGCGCCCTGCGGGGAGATGACGTTCACCCGGTCCCCCACCACCACCCGGAGGATGGCGGCCAGCTCCCGGCCGAGGATGATGCCGGGCAGCACCTTGTCCGAGGCGCTCGTCGTGGACTTGCCGATGATCGGATCCTCGACCTCTTCCTCCTCGGGCTCATCGGGCTGCTTGCCGAACATCGTGCGCCGGGGGGCGATCTTCTGGGGCTGCTCGAGGTGATCAAGGTTGCCGCCCGGCTGCATGTTCTGGCGCAGGTCCAACACCGAGCCCACCGTCTCCGGGTCGATGCCCTTGAGGACGATGCCCTGCACCTCGTCATCGGCGAGCACCATCACCGGGTTGTCGATGGACGGCGTCTGGCCCTCCACGCCGGGCACCTTGGCGATCTGCTCCATCAGCCGCTTGTACTCGGGCAGCTGGCCCGCGTACTTGGACACCACCACGTGCGAGTGGGCGCCGAGGATCTTCTTCTGGAGATCCTCCTCGAAGCCGCTCATCACCGACAGGACGATGATGAGGGCCATCACGCCCACGCCCACGCCGCCCACGGAGAGCGCCGTCATCATCATGGTGGGCGACTGCTCGCGCAGCTTGAGGCGGTTGAGGGCGGAGGCGGCGGCGAGCGGATCCTGCAGGCCCAGGGAGCGGATGCGCGTGCGCTCCACGGCCGCCTCCACCGCGCGGATGATGCCGTAGACGATGAGCGGCGGGATGATGCCGAACATCAGCACCGCCAGCGTGCCCAGCAGCAGCGAGGGGCGGAAGACGCCCACGTGCCGGCGGGCCACGAAGAGCTCGAAGCCCAGCCGCAGATCCAACCGTCCACTGCCCGCGGCGATGAAGCCGGTGTTGATGCCCAGCACCAGCATGAGCACCAGCAGCGAGAAGACGAGCCAGTAGCCAATCACCGGGCGGCCGAGCATGTCCGCCAGGTACGTCACCTCGCGCAGCCGGTAGCCCAGCGACAGCTGGAGATCCGGGAGCTGCTCCATCAGCGTCAGCAGGATGGGCACGGGCAGGCCCAGGTAGATGACACCGATGGTGGCCTCGGGCATGGCCACCCGCCGCGCGCGCGAGGCCCCCACGAAGCCGCACGCGAAGGCGACCAGCGAGGCGACGACCAACGACACGGCGAAGGCGACCGTCGGCGCCAGTCCCGACGACTCCCCCGCCGCCGCGGAGCCACCCCCGCTGGACAGGAACGTCTGCAGGAGGATGAGCACCAGCTCCGCCAGCAGGATGCCGCCGCCGTAGGCGCCCAGGGTGCTCCAATAGAAGTCCCGGTACTGGGCCAGCCGCGGATACAGCGTCGCGCCAGCGGCCGGGCTCGGACCCTCGGAGGAAACCGGGGCGCGCCGGATGCCGGAGGCGATGACCACCCAGCCCACCAGCCAGGCCGCCGCGCCGGCGATGACGTACTCCGTCCCGACGGGCTTCACCGCGGCCGGCAGGGCGGACTGCACCGGCATCAGGCCCAGGGCGTTGAGGGCCTGCAGCAGCCCGCCCCAGCTGAGGGTGGACAAGCCGAGCGTGCCGGCCACACGCGCCCAGGCGTCGGCGCGGGTGATGGCCAGGCCGAGCAGCACGGCCCCCACGAGCGCCACGAGGGCGCCGCTCCAGATGAGACTCCAGCGGTAGACGGTCTGCCGTTCGGCGTTCACGAGATTCCCTGCCTACTTCGCAAGCGGCTTGAGGAGGGGGAAGAGGATGACGTCGCGGATCGACGGTGCGTCCGTGAACAGCATCGCGACGCGATCAATCCCGATGCCCTCGCCAGCCGTGGGCGGCATGCCGTGCTCCAGGGCACGGATGTAGTCCTCGTCATAGTCCATCGTCTCCTGCTGGCCGCGCTTCTTGGCGTCCAGCTGGGCGAGGAAGCGCTCCTTCTGGTCGAGCGGGTCATTCAGCTCGGAGAAGGCGTTGCCGATCTCCCGGCCGGCGACGAAGAGCTCGAAGCGGTCGGTGATGTCCGGGTTCTGGTCGTTGCGGCGCGCCAGGGGGCTGACGGCGGTCGGGTAGTGGGTGATGAACGTGGGGTGCACCAGCTTCTGCTCCACGTGGTGCTCGAAGAGCGCGCCCACCAGCTCGCCGTGGTGCATGGTCTCCACGGCGCGGCGCTCGGCCTCGCCGTGCGACGTCTTGAGCAGCTCGCTCCGCAGCCGCTCCGGGTCCGCCATGTCCTTGTCGCTCAGGGACGGCACCACCTCGCGGATGGCCTCGGTCATGGGGATGCGCTTCCACCCCTTGCCGAAGTCCAGCACGTGCCCCTGGTAGGTCACCTGGGTGTCGCCCGTCACCGCCTTCGCCGCGCCCGAGAGCATCTCCTCGGTGAGGTCCATCAGGTCCTCGAACGTGGCGTAGGCCTGGTAGAACTCGAGCATCGTGAACTCGGGGTTGTGCCGGGTGCTGATGCCCTCGTTGCGGAAGTTGCGGTTGATCTCGTAGACGCGCTCGATGCCGCCCACCACCAGGCGCTTGAGGTACAGCTCCGGGGCGATCCGCATGTACAGATCGATGTCCAGGGCGTTGTGGTGGGTGCGGAAGGGCCGGGCCGCCGCGCCGGACACCAGCGGGTGCATCATCGGCGTCTCCACCTCGACGAAGTCGCGCCCGTCGAGGAAGTCCCGGATGAAGCGCACCAGCTTGTTGCGCTTGAGGAAGACCTGCTTCACCTCGGGGTTGGAGACCATGTCGAGGTAGCGCTGGCGGTAGCGGACCTCGACGTCCGTGAGGCCGTGCCACTTCTCGGGCAGGGGCCGCAGGGACTTGGTGAGCGGCACGAACTTCGTGGCGGACAGGGTCAGCTCGCCCGTCTTCGAGCGGAACACCGCGCCCTGGGCGGCGACGAAGTCACCCATGTCCGTGAGCTTGAAGAGCTCATAGGCGTCCCCGAGGGCGTCCTTCTTGAGGTGGACCTGGATCTCCCCCGAGCGGTCGCGCAGCTTGACGAAGGCGGCCTTGCCGAAGCTGCGCACGGCCACGATGCGGCCGGCCACATCGTAGACGGCGGGCTCGGCCTTCTCGAGCTCCTCCATGGACTGGCTGCCGTGACGGGTGAGGATCTCCGCGGCCAGGTGCTGGGGGCGGTAGCCGTTGCCGTACGGGTTGAAGCCGGAATCCCGCCATTTGCGCCCCTTCTCGAGGCGCTGGTCGTAGATTTCCTGCTCCTTGGACCCGAGGTCCGCTTCCGCGTTCTTGTTCTCTGGAGTGTCAGCCATGGGGCATCCCGTAGGGGCGCGGCACCGTAGCCAAGCCCACCCCGGGACGCAACGAATGGCTGGTAGGGATGTTCCCGAAAAGACCCGACCCGGCCCGTCTCAGGGCGCGGACATGATGAGGAAGGCCCCCACCGCGGCCGCGATGAGCAGCGGAATGAGGATCTCCACCGGCAGCCGGTAGTGCGCGTGCATCTGGTGCAGCCGCTTGAGGCCGAAGCGCCGCTGGCGCTTCACCCGCGTCATCACCCTGGAGGCCAGCGCCGGGGGCGCCTTCTGCTTCTCCACGTTGCGCACCCGCAGCACGGTGGCCGAATAGCGCTGCCACCCCCGCGCGCAGTCGCCGCACTCGTCCAGGTGCGAACGCACCGCCTGGGCCTTGTCGGCCGGAAGCTCCTCATCGGCGAGGGCGATGAAGAGGGCCTTGGTCTCGCGGTGGCTGAGCTGCGCTGGCATATCCCGGAGTCTCCGCTGAAAACCGTTCATTCCTCAAGCCGCCCCAGGAGATCCGCCAGCTTCTCCCGTGCCCGGTGGAGCCGACTCTTCACGGTACCCAACGCCAGCTCCGTGATGTCGACGATTTCCTCGTATGACAACCCCTCGATGTCCCGCAGGGCCACCAGCATCCGGGCGTCCGGCTCCAACTGGGAGATGGCCCACTGCACCCGCGCCTGTTCCCTGGCCGACTCCAGCGCCGCGTCCGGCCCCGGCGGAGAGCCCAACAGGTCCGCCAACGCCCCCTCGCTCTGCTCGCCGTACTCCTCCGAGCGTCCCCTGCCCCGCCGCTTCAGGTACTTCAGCCGGTTGATGCAGTGGTTCTTTCCAATCCGGAACAACCACGTGGACAGCTTCGAGTCCTCCCGGAAGCGCGACAGGTTCTGGTGGGCGCTCACGAAGACGTCCTGCACCAGATCGTTCGCCTCCTCCCGGTCCCCCAGCATCCGCACGCAGAAGTCGTAGAGCCGGTCCTGGTGCGTGTGCACCAGCGCCTCGAAGGCCTCCGGCTCGCCCCGCCGCAGGCGCGCCAGCAACAGGCGCTCCTCGCGCGCGGCGGCCTCGGCTTCGGCGGACACCGGCGTTCCCTCTGTCTCCATCCCGAGCACCCCGCTCGAAGACACCGGTGACCTCCCCACGTGGCCTACACCGCGCGCGTCCATCCTACCCCGTCCCGTTTCTCCCTGTTCCACGGCCTCGGACAACGAGGCCATGGAAAGGTTCCACGGGTTTTCCGGGGCAACTACTCGGGGACGTTGCGGTTGGGGTTCTTCACGCCCATGAGCTGGGCGGTGACGAACTCCTCGAGGCTGCCGTCCAGCACGGCGTCCACGTTGCCCGTCTCCACGCCGGTGCGCAGGTCCTTCACCATGCGGTAGGGCGCGAGCACGTAGGAGCGGATCTGCGAGCCGAAGGAGATGTCCTTCTTCTGGGCCTCGGCGGCGGCCTGCTCGGCCTCGCGCTTCTTGAGCTCCAGCTCGTAGAGGCGGGCGCGGAGGATCTTGAAGGCCATGTCCTTGTTGGCCGACTGCGAGCGCTCCGTCTGGCAGGTGATGAGGATGTTGGTGGGCAGGTGGCGCAGCTGCGCCGTGGAGGAGGTCTTGTTGACCTTCTGACCGCCCGCGCCACCGCCGCGGATGAACTTCAGCTCGTAGTCCTTCTCCGGGATGTCGATCTTGATGGTGTCATCCACCTCCGGATAGACGTCCACCGAGGCGAAGGCGGTCTGCCGGCGCGCGTTGGCGTCGAAGGGGCTGATGCGCACCAGCCGGTGCACGCCCACCTCGGCCTTGAGGTAGCCGTAGGCGAACTCACCCTCGATCCGCAGCGAGACGTTCTTGAAGCCCGCCTCTTCGCCCTCCACCGCGTCGTTGATCTCGACCTTCCAGCCCTTGGTCTCGCAGTAGCGCGTGTACATGCGCATGAGCATGGCGGCCCAGTCCATGGAGTCGGTGCCGCCCGCGCCCGCGTTGATGTCCATGAAGCAGCTGGAGCGGTCCTGCTCGCCAGAGAGCATCCGCGCCAGTTCCAGCTTGGCGACCTCCGACTCGAGCGTGCCGAGCGAGTCCTCGGCTTCCTTCGCGCTGGCTTCGTCGTTGAGCTCGGCGGACAGCTCGAAGAGCACCTGGGCGTCATCCAGGCCGCGCATGGCCTTCTCGTAGGAGCCCACGCTCGACTCGAGCGTGGTCTTCTCCTTGAGCATCGCCTGCGCCTTGGTGTTGTCGTCCCAGAAGTTGGGGAGCGTGGACTCTCGCTCGATCAGCGCGATGCGGGACCTCTTGCGATCGAGGTCAAAGATGCCCCCGGAGCGCGAGCAGGCGCTCCCGAAGTCCGTTGATCTTCTCCATCGAGTCGTTGGCCATGTGTGTCGTGTCCTCGGTGTGCGCGAGGGGTACCCGCGCGCGATTGCCGGATGATCAGCTACCGGAAGCCTTCAGGGAAGGAGACAGTGGTTCCGCAGGCCCGGCCGCCGCAGCCCGGCCCCGGGCCAGGGTGCACGCCCCCTCCAGGCCCATCGACAGGGGGAGCAGGAGCGCGATGAGGCGCCAGTTGTCCTGGTCGAACATGGGCAGCACCTTGAGCATCAGCCCCAGCACGCCCAGCGCCGCCAGCGTCCGCCACAGGCGCCGCAGCCGCTCGATGGCCCGGGGCGAGCCGAGCATCAACTGGATGCCCAGGGGCACGGCCAGCACGGTGAGCGGGTTGGCCAGGAAGAGGTTCTCGTTGCGGTACGTGACCGTGTGGTCGGTGAACAACCACATGATGAACAGCGCGAGGCCCGGAATCCCGGCCACCAGGCCCACCAGCAGGTTCTGCAGGCCGAGCAGGATGCGAGGCGCCCGGGCTCCCCCGCTCCGGCGGATCCAGAACCCCAGACCCGCCGCGCCGCCGCCCAGCAGGAGCCCCAGCACCAGCAGCAGGGGCGCGTACTTCGGCGGCTCCGAGGGCGTCACCGGGCGGCCCTGCGCCGCGTAGATGTTGATGGTCTTCGCGACCAGAGGGTGCTTCTGCCCGTCCTCGCCCACCACCTGCAGCTCCGCCACCTGTCGCTCCAGCTCGTCCGGGAGGAAGGCCTCCTGCCAGCGGGTGACGGGCTTGTCGATCTCGTCGTTCATCAGGAAGTCGAGCAACAGGCCCATGGCCGGGCCGACGTCCGAGTAACGGCGCGTGTGGTCGCGCAGCGTCATGCGCCCGGGTGCGTTCATGGACTGGTGGAACTGGCCGCCCACCACCTTGTCGATGGCGTCGCGCAGCCGCGTCACGCAGTTGTCGTTGTAGTGGTGGTAGAGGTAGTGCCGGTTCTCCGGCAGCACGTTCACCGCGAGCAACCGCCCCATCTCCACCTTCTGCGCGGGCGAGAGGTTCAGCTCCTGCAGCCGCACGTCCCGGTTCAGCGAGCGGTAGAAGCGGAAGGTGCCCCCGGGGCCCGCGTCGTCCACCCAGAACTCGAGCCGCCCCATGGCGTAGCGGGCCAGCATGGTCGAGTCGAAGGAGAACATGCCGTAGTTGTAGAGGCGCGACTGCTTCAGCCGCTGATCCTCCACCACCAGCGAGCCGTGCCCGAACCACGACGCCACGTCATCCCCGGGCCCGAAGGTGACCAGGTAGATGCTCAGGTCCTGGCCCTGGCTCTCGCCCGTCCCCCAGGGAGGCATCTCCTGGGCGCGCGTCGGGGTGGAGGCCAGCAGCAACAGGCCGAACAGGCAGGTCAGCAATGGAGCAAGACGAGGCATTGTCCGTCCCAACAAATGAGGGCGGGCCTACCTATCATGCGCGCCGCCCGACTCAACCCCGAGAGTGGCTGACAGGTGAGCGGGCGTCCAGGGCCTGAAGGGCCCTCACGTCATGAGCTTGCGGGCCCGGGGGGCCACGGCGTCGCCCACCATGCCGCTCTCGCCGAGCAGCCGCTCCTCGGTGCGCGCCATCTTCTGCGCGTCCTTGGGGCGCTCGTGGTCGTACCCCAGCAGGTGCAACAGGCCGTGGGCCAGGTAGCGCGCCACCTCGGCGTCGAGCGTCCGCTCGTACTCCTTGGCCTGCTTCTTCGCCGTGTCCAGGGAGATGACCACGTCCCCGAGCTGCCTCGGCCCGGGCGTGCCCTTGGGCAGGTCCCCCGCCGGGAAGCTCAGCACGTCCGTCGCCTTGTCCTTCTTGCGCCACGTGCGGTTGAGCCGGCGGATGGCGTGGTCCCCCACCAGGGAGATGGACAGCTCGCACCCCGTCAGCTCCAGCTTGCGCAGGAACGTCTCCGCCAGCTCCGTCACCTGCTTGGAGAAGCGCTTGCCCTGCGGGTGCGCCACCTGCACCGTCACCCGGTTGGCCTGCTCCTCCTCGGGCTCCTCCTCGAAGTGGGCCAGCTCCACCCGGAAGGCCGGCGCGCACACCGAGTAGTAGTCACACGCGCCCTGCCCGTCGTTGCGGTACACCACCCGGTGCTCCCTCGGCACCATCCCCAGCTCCCCTTCCCCGATGAGCTGGCGCCGGCCGTCCACCACCAGCGTCAGCTCCCCCTTGAGGACGATGACCACCTCGTCGAACGCGGCGGTCCGCGCCGGCCCGGACCAGCCCGGCGGCGCCAGCATCCGGGCCACCGACATGGAGTCGGTCCCCGTCGTCGCCGCGCCCACGAACTCCTCGATGCGCTTCCCATCCTCGCGCGGGATGATCTTGCCCTTGCGCAGCTTCACCACGTTCGGCCTCCTCCGCTGCCTCAGGTGCCCGTGCCAGTCGGGCGCGCCTTGCCATCCTGCTTCGTCGTCCCCGCCACCGTCAGCGCCGCCCCCTTGGGGCCCGCCTGCAGCGCTCCCGCCGGGTACTCCGGGCGCGCATGGTAGATGCCCTCCAGCGTGTGCAGGAAGGACTGTGCGATGAGGTTCAGGTCCCTCAGTGTCAAATCACACTCGTCCAGCTGCCCCTCGGAGAAGATGAGGTTGATCATCTTCTGCACCTGGGCCTGCAACCGGGACGTGGTGGGCTCGGGCAGCGCGCGCGTCGAGGCCTCCACGGCGTCGGCGATCATCACCAGCGCCGCCTCGCGGAACTGCGGCTTGGGGCCCGGGTAACGGAAGATGCTCTCGTCGATGGGCTGAGCGCCTTCCTTGCCCTCCTGCTCCTTGACGGCCTTGTGGAAGAAGTAGCCCACCAGCCGCGTGCCGTGGTGCTGCGGAATCGCATCCGCCACCAGCTTGGGCAACCGGTACTGGCGCGCCATCTCCAGCCCCTCGGTGACGTGGCGCTTGATGATGACGGCGCTCATCGCCGGGGCGAGGCTGTCGTGCTTGTTGTCGCCCTTCTGGTTCTCGCCGAAGTAGAGCGGATTCCGGCCCTTGCCAATGTCGTGGTAGTAGGCGCACGAGCGCGCCAGCAGCGGGTTGGCGCCAATGGCCTCCGCCGCGTTCTCCACCAGCGTGCCGATGATGATGGAGTGGTGGTAGGTGCCCGGCGCCTGGACGATGAGCTCCTTGAGCGCCGGGTGGTTGAGGTTGGCCAGCTCCAGCAGCTTCAGGTCCGACGCGTAGCCGAACACGGACTCGATGAGCGGCGTGAGCGCCATCACCATCACCGGCACCGCCAGCGCCGTGCCCGTGAAGGCGAACAGGGCCGTGATGAGCGTGTCCGGCGTCAGCCCCTTGCCCTCGGCCAGGAAGAGGCAGAGGACCGCCACCAGGTTGACGCCACCGGAGACCACACCCGCCCGGAAGAGGCCCACCCGGTCCTTGGCGTGGGCGACACGCTCCGCCGCCACCAGCGCGCCCACCAGCGCGTAGATGCCGAAGGACAGCGAGTTGCCCAGCATCACCCCGCACAGGCTCGCCAGCACCAGCGCGAAGTAGAGCGCCAGCTCCTCGGAGAGGATGAAGCGCACCAGCATGGCCCCGGCCGCCACCGGGAAGGCGTAATAGAAGGCCTCCAGGGGAATGGCCGTGTACCGGTCCTGCACCGCGTCCGCGATGGACACCCACACCTGCAGCAGGCCCAGCATGGCCACCAGCAGCAGGCCCAGCAGCACCGCGTCCTTGCGCGTGGGGCGGAAGCGCCGGAAGGCCGCCCGGCAGAAGAGGTAGATGGCCGAGATGAGCAGCGCCACCAGCCCCGTGCCACCCACCTGCAACTGCACCAGATCCAACCGGTCCGTCTGCGCCCGCATGCCGCGGATGGCCACCAGGTGCGTCTCGTTGACCAGCTCCCCGTCCCCGATGACCCGCTGGCCCTTCTTGATGGAGATGACGGCGTCCTTCACCGCCGCCGCCGCCTGGCGCCGCCGCGCGTCCGTCTCCGCCAGGTTGATGGTGAGGTTGGGCCGCACCAGCCGCTTGGACAGCCGCAGCACCGCCCGCCGCTGCACGCCCGGCGAGTCCGGCAGCAGGTTGCCCGGAATGGAGGCGAACCGATCCATCTCCATGTGCGCCTCGCGCACGTCCACCACCGTGGGCGCCGTCCCCGGCAGCGTCTGCTCCCCCTTGTGCCTCAGGTCCCGCACGGTGATGCCCTGAGGGCCCTCGCGCGACACCTCCTCGCGCGAGTTGGTGATGTACACCGGGGTGGGCTCGGCGAAGCCGTACGCCCGCTCCACCAACGATACCGTGGCCTGCTCCATCGCCTCGGAGAAGCGCGCCGAGGCCAGCGCCTGGACGTCTTCATTGTCCAGCACCGCGTCCTTGCGCCCGAACAGCAGCCCCAGGAAGAGCTCGCGCTCCTCCGGAGTCACCAGGGGCTGCTGCGCTGGCTTGCGCGGCTGCGCCTTGCCCGTCTCCGGGGCCGCCCCCTCCTGCGCGGCGGCCTCCGCCCGGGCCGCCAGCCGCTGGCGCATCTCCTGGAAGGCCGCGCCCACCGACGCGCGGATCTCCAACAGCACCCCCGGGCTCAGGTCGTACACCGGCCGCACCGCGCCGCGCGCCTCCAGGCGCCGCTGCTCGGTCATCGACTGGTGGATGATGTCGTAGTCCCGCCCGGCCTTGAAGCCCGCGGGGGAGTTCGCCCGGAAGGGCTTGCCCAGGTGCTCCTCGGTGAGCGCCGGAATCTGCTGGCTGAAGAGGCCCGGAGAAATGACGAAACCGGCGGCCACCGACACCGTCAGTAGCAACAACACACTCGTCAGGCGCCGGCCCCAACGCGGGCCGAGCCGGAAGCGGTGGGCGAGCGCGTCCAGCGGACTGGGTCCGGGGGGCGACGAGTCCGGTTCGGCCATGGGGTTGTCCAACCTATGGGAGGCGTGGCGGGTTCATCAAGCACAGCGGGCGGCGGGAATTCCCTCCGCCGCCCGCCGCCTGCTCACCCGGCTATCGAGCTAAGGAAAATCAAGGGGTTGGCGTGTCGGACTCCGGCACACCGGCAGCCACTTCCGGTGCCGCCCCACCCGCCACCGCCGCTTCCGCTTCCTTCAGGGCCTTGGCTGCCTGCTGCGCCGCGTCGTACCGATCGTAGGCGCGGATGACCTCCTGCACCAGCGGGTGACGCACCACGTCCACCTCGGTGAACTCGGAGAAGGAGATGCCCTCCACGTTCTTGAGGATGGAGCGCGCGTGGTGCAGGCCGCTCGTCTTTCCCACCGGCAGGTCCACCTGCGTCACGTCACCCGTGATGACCGCCTTGCTGTTGTAGCCCAGGCGGGTGAGGAACATCTTCATCTGCTCGATGGTGGTGTTCTGCGCCTCGTCGAGGATGACGAAGGAGTCATTGAGCGTGCGGCCACGCATGAAGGCCAGCGGGGCCACCTCCACCACACCCTGTTCGATGAGGTGCAGGGCGCGCTCCACGGCCATCATGTCGTGCAGCGCGTCGTAGAGCGGGCGCAGGTAGGGGTTGACCTTCTCGGCCAGGTCTCCGGGGAGGAAGCCGAGCTTCTCGCCGGCCTCGACGGCCGGACGCGCCAGGACGATGCGCTTGACCTTGCGCTCCTGCAGGGCGGCCACCGCCATGGCCATGGCGAGGTACGTCTTGCCGGTACCGGCCGGGCCGATGCCGAAGACGATGTCATGGGCGCGGATGGCATCCACGTAGCGCTTCTGCGCGATGCTCTTGGGGGCGATCTGCTTGTTGCCCGAGCTCTTGAGCACCGGGCTGTTCATCACGTCCTGGAGCGACTCCGCCCCGCCGCGGCCGAGCACCTTGATGGCCTGCTCGACGTCCTCGCGGTAGATGGGGCGGCCGGCGCGGATCATCTCCTCGAGGTTCTCCACGAGGCGCACGGTGAAGGCCACCGCGTCCGACGGTCCAGACAGGTGGAGCTCGGTCCCCCGCTGTCCGACCCGGACGCCGAGCCGACGCTCCATGAGCTTCAAATTCTCGTTCTGGTTGCCACACAGTGCCAGGGTCGTCGCGTTATCGCGGACATCCACCTTGGCCGAGGTGGGGCTGACTGCTGCTTGAGCCTCTACTGTGGCGGGGTTTCGCAATTCGTCTAATCCCTCGGGACGGGTGTCGGACAATTCAAAGCCTCACTGTCAAGCTAACGTCCTCCCACTGTCAGCGAAAGGAGGAAGCAAGCAGCCCACCTAGCGCAGGGGAGACAGGAGGATGAACTGCCGATCTGACGTACGGCGGTAGTAATAATCCTCCCGCCACGGGTAGCGGAGGTCCTCCTGCTGTAGGAGTCCCACCTCCACCAGCACATCCAAGCGCTCGGGGAGGGCGCCCTTTTCCAGTCGAAACACCTCCAGGGCGGCTTCGATTCGGCCCCGCTGGGCGCGCGCCAGGAGACGCTGGGCCGCCGGGTCAGCGAACGAGGAGGCGGAGTCATCCCCCAGGTCCCAGGTGTCCGGCCGGAGCCGGGAGCCCACGAAGCCCAGCGCGGCCAGCACGACGACGGTGACGACGGCGCGGGCCACCACACCGCCCACCCGGACGAGCAGGTTGGCCGCTCCCACGGAGGAGGCCCGGCCCGAGGCATGGTGGGCACGGATGTACTCGAGGTTGAGCAGGTTGACGAGCGCCTTGCTGGTCTCGAACTCGCCCATGCAGCTGAGGTCCACCAGCTTGCGCAGGTCGCGGCCGGGGGCGACGAGCTCGTAGACGCGGCGCTCGGCGCTGCCGATGGACTTGAACTCGCCCTTGTTCTCGTCCTTCTTCTCCTCGGAGAAGGCGTCGTCGAAGGCGGCGTCGAAGTCGTCCTCTTCCTGCTTCTTGTTCTTGGGGTTGGGGGCCGGCAGCTCCTTGAGCCGCTCGAAGGTCATGGCCTCGCTGGAGATCTTCTTCCGGACGTGGGGCCACTCGTCCACCATCCGGAAGCCTTCCATCAGCACGCTCTCGGCGCGCAGCGGTGTGATGGATTCGCTGTCGGCCTGGACCTCCTCCTGCTTGAACTCGTAGGTGCCCGCCTTCCAGAGGAAGAGCCCGTAGAGGGACTCCGTCACCTGGAGCTGCATCATCTGCTTGAGCTTCTGGGCGGAGATGGCACCGGTGCTGATGAGCACGTCGCCCACCCGCTTGAGGGTGCGCTTCTGCGTCTCCAGCGCGCTCTCGAGCTGCTGCTCGGTGATGAGCTCGGCGCGCACCAGCATGTTGCCGATGAGATCCTTCTTCTTCCGGGTGACGCTCTCGGCGCGGACGATGTTGCCGTCCCGGAAGAAGACCTGGACCTCCTGCTCCTTGCTCTTGAGGTACAGGACACCCGTCTTCTGCTGCTGACCGATCAGCTGCAGGATGTCCGCGATACCAAAGTCCTTGAGCGTTCCCGTGAGGGCCATCGTCGGTCCCGGCCTACTCGTTCTGGCGGCGGTACAGGCCGCGCAACGTCAAAAGGTGGAGGGGAATGAGCAGCAGCAGCAGCGGCGCCAGCTTGAGGTACAGCGGGGCCTCGCCATACGGCGCGCGCAGCACCCCGGAGCGCAGCAGCACCCCGGACACCGCGAAGAGGAAGAAGAAGGCGTAGAGCGTGCCGCGGACCGGCAGCCCCTGGAACAGATGGCCCGCGCCGGACACCAGCGCGCCGACGGCGTACGACACGCCACTCTCCCACTGGCGGTGGCGCTCGATTTCAATCTGCTTGCGGGCCCGGACACGCGCCTCCACCGCGCCCTTGCGCGAGAAGGCGTTGACGCACTGGGCGCACATCTTGCTCGCCACGCCCAGCTCCTTGTCGCACCGGCGGCACACCGGGCGGCCGCACTTCTCGCACTCGCGCGAGGCCTTCATCGACTGGCCCGCGAAGCCAAGCCCGAAGGCCAGCAGCGCGCCCAGCACCGGCAGGCCCCAGGCGGTGAGGCCGGAGCCGCCCCCGAGCAGCCTGCGCGACAGCTGCGCCTCCACCCGTGCGCCGGCCTCCGGATCATCCGTGGGCGGCAGGTCCGCCTCCACGAGCACGGGGGCGAGCAGCAGGCGGTTCATCAGCAGGCGATCCTCCGGCGGCCGCTGCCACATCAGCAGGCTGGAGTCGAGGCGCTGCGCGGCCTGGAGCGCATCGCGCGCCTTCTGGTTCTCGGAGCCAATCTCCGAGTCCGGAGCCACCGCGGCGCGGCGGCGGTACACCTCGGCCAGGTTGAAGGCGGGAGCGGCCAGGCCCGGATCCGCCGCCGAGGCCTCGGCATACTTGCGTGCCGCTTCGTCCGTCTCGCCCTTGACCAGCAGCGCGTTGGCCCAGTTGGTCAACAGCGCCGCGTGCGGGGCGCTGCTCATGGCCGACGCCGCCTTGTAGTGGGCGATGGCCTCGTCCAGCCGGCCGCGGCGGGCCTCGAAGCGCCCGAGCGCGAACAGCTCCGCGAACTCGATCTTGTACTCCTTGTCCTCGCTGCGCGCGCGCACCCGATCCGCCACCACCTCCGCGGACAGGCCCCCGCGCTCCAGCATGTAGACGTCCTCGGCCACCGTCCCGGCGAAAGCCGACGTCTGGGCGATCTTCCCGGCGGCGAACGGCACGAAGGCCGCCGCCACCAGCAGCACCGCGCCCACCGCCCGCTCCAACTTCGAGAGGTAGAACGACACCGACAACAGGAGGATGAGCAGCACGGGCACCAGGCCCAGCCTCAGCGCCACCGGCGTGCCGAGCAGCAGCAGCACCGCCAGGGCCGCGGACTGCCACCGCGCCGCCGCCCGGGGGAAGAGGTGGTGGAAGTCATGGAAGAAGAAGCGCGCCCGCCGCAGGAAGAGCACCCCCACCACCACCGCCGCCGTGGCCAGCACCGCCACCAGGAACACCGCGCCCAGGTCCGCCAGCGCCGGGCGCCGGTAGCGCGGATCCTTCAGCATCACCATCAGCGCGGCCTTGAGCTCCTGGCTGTACGCCCCCACGTCACCGGGCGAGCGGCGCGCATGGGCCTCGGCGAGCGCGAGCCGCGCATAGGGAAGGTTGGGCGAGAGCGACACCGCGTGCTGCAGCAACTGCAACGCACCGGCACCGTCGTTGGCCTTGCGCCGCCCCTCGGCCGCCCGGATGAAGCCGATGCTGAGCGACTCCATGTCCAGCGCGGCCACGTCGTCCTTGAGGGACACCAGCTCCTGCTGGGCCTTGCGCGCCGTCTCCATGTCCAGCGCGGCCACGGCCTTGCGCCACTTGTCCCAGGCGGCCTGCAGATCCGCGTCCGTCACCCGCGGGGCGAGGATGGGCGGAGGCGGAGGCCGGACCACGGGGGCGGGCGCGGGAGGCGGCGGCTTCGTCTCCACCGTCAGGGTGGCGGGCTTCTCGTCCACCGGAGGCGCGGCCTCCTCCTCGTCCCGCCCCTTCTGGCCCTTGCGGTTCTTGCCGCGGCCCGCGCGCGGGGAGTCCTCCTCCGACTCCTCCTCGGGGGAATCGTCGGAGCTCATCTCATCCGAGGGCTCGACCGTCATCTCCGACGGCTCCAGCATCGACGGGTCGTCGTACCCGGGCTTCTCGGCGGGAGCCTGACGCTGGGACTTCTGCGCGGAGGGACGCGGCTTCTGCGCATGCGCCTGCCGCGCGGGCATCCACACGGCAAGGCACATCATCAACGACAGGAGGCGCAACAGGGGAAGGCGCGGCATTCGGGGTCCCGATGATAGGCGACGGGCCACCCCCACGGAAGTTGTCACCCCCGTTTCGCGGTTCCCCCGTGTTACAGGAACTCGCTCGCTCGCCCGGGGAGGAGAAGGAATCATGAGTGCAGCAGGGGAGCAATTGGACAG
Source organism: Archangium violaceum Cb vi76 (assembly GCF_000733295.1). Taxonomy (GTDB): domain Bacteria; phylum Myxococcota; class Myxococcia; order Myxococcales; family Myxococcaceae; genus Archangium; species Archangium violaceum. Next base: position 47,974 of record NZ_JPMI01000302.1, read on the forward strand.
GTTGGTGGAAATCATGGCCCGGCTCCGGTCCCAGGAGGGTTGTCCATGGGACAGAGCGCAGGACCTGCGCTCGCTGCGCCCCTACCTGACCGAGGAGGCCTTCGAGGTCATCGACGAGATGGATCGGGTGGCCGAGGGGGCCCGTGGCGCGCGCTGGGCGAGGAGCTGGGGGATCTGCTCTTCCAGATCGTCTTCCACGCGCGGCTCGCCGAGGAGCTGGGCGAGTTCTCCATGGCGGACGTGTCCCGGTTCATCAGCGACAAGCTCACCAGCCGCCACCCGCACGTCTTCGGCGAGCGGCAGGCGGACGGCACCCCGCAGCCGCTGGCCAACTGGGCGAAGCTGAAGGCCGAGGAGCGCAAGAAGAAGACGGGCCGCGAGGGCTCGGTGCTGGACGGCGTGCCCCACGGGGGCCCCCGCCCTGCTGCGCGCCGAGCGGCTCACGGAGAAGGCCAGCCGCATCGGCTTCGACTGGCCGAGCCTCCAGGAGGTGCGCGCCAAGCTGTACGAGGAGCTCGGCGAGCTGGACGAGGCCATCGCCTCGGGGAACCGGGACGCGCTGGAGCACGAGCTGGGGGACGTCCTCTTCTCCCTGGCCAACCTCGCGCGCTTCCTCCAGACGCCGGCCGAGGACGCGCTGCGGATGGCCATCCGCCGCTTCACCACGCGCTTCCAGCACATCGAGTCCGCCCTGCGCGCCGAGGGCATCCCCCTGGGCGAGGCGACCCTGGAGCACATGGACCGGCACTGGGACGCCGCCAAGGCCGTGGAGAAGGGCCTGCCGCCCCCCGTCCGCGTCCCCCGCGCGCCCCTGGTGGCCCTGCGCCTGCCGGTGACGGACCTCCCCGCCCAGCGGGCCTTCTGGGATCGGCTCGCCCCGCTCCTCGGTTGGAGCGCCGAGCGGGGGGCGGCCGACGAGGCGGCCTACGGGGACGGGGTGTACCGGCTCGTCTTCACGCCAGGCCCGGGTACCCCCTCCCCCACCACCGTGACCTTCGGGGCCCCCTCCGCCGAGGCGGTGGAGCGGCTACGGACCCTCCTGGAGGGCGCCTCCCCCGGGTGCGTGCTCGAGGGAGGGGGCGCCACCGGGCGGATCACCTTCCGGGACCCGGCCGGCCTGCGTTGGGAATACGCCTTCGGAGCCCGCTGATTGATGGGACTCGGGCGTCCGGAAGGTGGCATGGATCACGCAGGTCTTGACGCTCAGTGGGCGCCGAAGTAGGTACGGCGCCTCTTTTCCACAGAAGTAAGCTGGAGATCACCTTGGCCAACACCAAGTCCGCAGAGAAGCGTAACCGCCAGGCCCAGAAGCGCCGCGCTCGCAACGTCAATGTCCGCACCACGGTGAAGGACGCCGTGAAGAACATGCGCGACACCCTCACCACCAAGGACACGGCGAAGACCGGGGACGCCCTCAAGGCCGCCACCCGCACCCTCGACAAGGCCGCGTCCAAGGGCGTCATCCACAAGCGCGCTGCCTCGCGCCGCGTCTCCCGGCTCGCCAAGGCCGCGAACCGCGCCAAGGCCGCCGCGAAGTAATCGCGCCCCTCACCAGTTGCTGGCCAACCGGTCGTACCCCTCGCGCATCAACGTCTCGGCGAGACGCTGCAGCGCGGCCCGCCGGTTGGCCTCCACTTGCAGCACATCACCGGACACGCTCGTCGTGCCCGGCAGGAAGTCCTCCGTACCGGAGACCTCCGTCTCCGACAGTACCCGTCCGTCCCGCTCGAGCCGCAGCAGCACCACCGCGGACGCCTGGTAGCCCGCCACCTGGGCTCCGCTCCGCGGATTGCTCTGGAAGGAAGGCTCGGCGAGGACGGTGGGCCCGTTGGCCACGCTCCGCACCACCCCTTCCAGGGTGGCCTCACAGGCCCCCGTACCGCCGAGCACCCCGGCGCGCACCAACTCCTGGCGCAGGACGCGGGTGAAGAGCACCTCCAGCCCCGGCTCGGCCGTGTCGTTGCGGAAGACGGGCGCGCACACCGAGCTCACCCCCTCGGGCAGCCCCGCGCCCCGGGACGTGAAGCGGTAGCCGCAACCGGCAGCCGACAGCAAGAGAACCCACCCCATCACGCGCATGCGGGACATGGCGCCCACACTAGCGGCGCGATCCCAACGGTCAAGCGCCAGGGGTGCCCCGTCCGAAGCGGACTACACGGGGGGTTCGCTCACCTTCACGCCACGGGAGCGCACCACCTCCGCGAGCGTGCGCCACACCGAGCGCAGGCGCTGCTCCTGGGAGGAGCCGCGGCGCACGGTGCCCAACTCCCAGCGCGTCTCCACCTGGCCAGCGGACTCCAGGACGAGCGTGTAGCGCCGGCTCAAGAACGCGAGGGCCAGCCCCACCAGCGCCAGCAGGCCGAGCAGGACGCGCGGCCCCTGCCGGGACACGAAGGGCAGCAGCACGACGACCACGGCGGTGAGGGCCAGGGCCTCGTAGCGCGGCCGATGCACCAGGGAGAGCCGGCGCAGGCCAGGCAGCTCGAGGAGGAAGGGCGTCGCGGAGGGACCCGGACGGAAGGAGAGGCGGTTGCCCTCGCCCGCGAGGACGCGCCCGCCCGGGAGCTCCGCCGAGAGGAAACGCTCCGTGGAGGTGGCACCCACCGGAGGAGGCAGGGGGGCATCGGGCAGCTCCCCCCCGCACGCGGCGCAGCGGCCCGCCCCCGCCTGCTGGGGACGGCCGCACCGCTTGCACATGACGAGGACCTCGGTGGGCACCGGGCTCCCGTCTCAGCCGACGACGAAGTTCACCAGCCGCTTGGGGACGAAGACGAACTTGCGCAGCGTCTTGCCCGCCATGGCCGCCTGCACCCGCTCGTCCGCCTCGGCCGCGGCCCTCACGTCCGCCTCGGCCGCGTCCGCCGCCACGCGGATCTCCGCGCGCAGCTTGCCGTTCACCTGCACCGCGTACGGAATCACGTCGTCCACCACCAGCGATGGATCGAACTCCGGCCAGCCCTGCGTGACGGTGAAGTCCTTCGCGCCGTAGGACTCGGCGAGCTCATCCGCCAGGTGCGGGGCGAACGGCGTCAGCACCACGGACAGGATGCGCACGGCCTCGGCCATGGCCGCCTTCTCCGCGGGCGTCTCCGCCGTGCCCAGCGCGTACAGCGCGTTCACGTACTCCATGGTGCCAGCGATGGCCGTGTTGAAGGAGAGCCGCTCGATGGCCTCCCCTACCCGCTTCAGGCACTTGTGCGCCGCGCGGCGGATCTCCAGCGCCTTGCCCTCGTAGGCCCCGGCGTGCGTGGACCCCGCCACGCCCTGGTGCTGCACGGCCAGCGTCCACACCCGCTTCAGGAAGCGGAACGCACCCTCCACCTGATCGTCGGACCAGTCGAAGTCACGCTCGGGCGGGCCGGCGAACAGCACGTAGGTGCGCGCGGTGTCCGCTCCGTACTTCTGCACGATGGAGGCCGGTGCCACCACGTTGCCCCAGCGCTTGGACATCTTCCGCCCGTCCGGGCCGTTGACGATGCCCTGCGTCACCAGGCGCTTCACGGGCTCGTCCACCGGGCTCAGCCCCAGCAGCTTCATCACCCGCGTCCAGAACCGGAAGTACAGCAGGTGCATCACCGCGTGCTCGGGGCCACCCACGTACACGTCCACCGGCAGCCAGCGCTGGGCCTCCTTCGGATCAATGGGCGCCTCGTCGTAGTGCGGCGACAGGTAGCGCGCGAAGTACCAGCAGGAGTCGACGAACGTATCCATCGTCTCCGTCTCGCGCCGCGCCGGGCCCTGGCACTTGGGGCACGTGGTATTCACCCACGAGGGCACCTTGGCCAGCGGCGGCTCGCCCTTGCCCGTCAGCACCGTCTGCGTGTCGATCTCCGGCAGGCGCACCGGCAGCTGCTCCAGCGGCACGGGCTGGCCCTTGCGCTCGGGGTCGCACTTCTCGCAGTACACGATGGGGATGGGCGTGCCCCAGTAGCGCTGGCGGCTGAAGCCCCAGTCCTTCTGGCGGTACGTCACCTTGGGCTCGCCACGGCCCTCGGCGCGCAGCTTCTCGCCCATCTTCTTGCGCGCCTCGGCCGACGGCAGGCCCGAGTACTCGCCCGAGTCCACCAGCACGCCGTCCTCGGTGAACGCCTTCTCCAGCGCGTCACCCGGGGGCAGCTTGTCCCCCGTGGCCGGCTGCACCACCACCTTGATGGGCAGGGCGTACTTGCGCGCGAAGTCGAAGTCGCGCTCGTCGTGCGCCGGCACGCTCATCACCGCGCCCGTGCCGTAGTCCGACAGCACGAAGTTGGCGATCCAGATGGGCACCGGCTGGCCCGTGAAGGGGTTGATGGCGTGCGCCCCGGTGAAGACGCCCTCCTTCGTCGCGCCCTCGGCCGTGCGGTCCGTCTTGGAGACGGCCGACATCTTCTTCACGAAGGCGTCCACCTCGGCGCGCTGCGCGGGCGTCGTCACCTGCGCCACCAGCTTGTGGTCCGGCGCCAGCACCACGTACGTGCAGCCGTGGATGGTGTCCACGCGCGTGGTGAAGACGCGGATGCGCGCGTCACTGCCCTGGACGTTGAAGTCCACCTCCACACCCTCGGAGCGGCCGATCCAGTTGCGCTGCATCGAGGTGATGCGCTCGGGCCAGTCCTTCAGCTCGTCCAGGCCGTCCAGCAGGGCCTGCGAGTACTTCGTGATCCGGAAGGACCACTCGGGCAGCTCCTTGTCCACCACCGGGGACTCGCAGCGCTCGCACGTGCCTTCCTTCACCTGCTCGTTGGCGATGACCGTCAGACAGCCCGTGCACCAGTTCACCTTGCTGAAGCGGCGATAGACCAGCCCCCGCTCCAGCATCTGGATGAAGAACCACTGGTTCCAGCGGTAGTACTCGGGCTCGCTGGTGTTGACCTCGCGCGTCCAGTCGTAGCTGTAGCCCAGCGAGCGGATCTCCTTCTTGAAGGAGTCGATGTTCTCGCGGGTGCGCACCGCCGGGTGCACGCCGTCCTTGATGGCCGCGTTCTCCGCCGGCAGACCGAAGGCGTCCCAGCCCATGGGGTGCAGCACGTCGTAACCCCGCATCTGGAAGAAGCGCGCGTAGACGTCACCGATGAGGTAGTTGCGCACGTGCCCCATGTGCATCTTCCCGCTGGGGTACGGCAGCATCTCGAGGATGTACTTCTTGGGGGCCCCGGGGCGCTTGCCCGCCCGGAACACTCCCGCCTCTTCCCATCGGGTCTGCCACTTCTGCTCGATTGCCTGCGGCTCGTAACGCTCGTTCATGGCCATGACGGGGTGCGTCTTAGTGGGACGCCCAGCCCCAAGCAACAACAGACGCCCGGGTCCGTCTCCCTCTGACGCTCGGCATCCAGGCACGAGCGGAGCCAACGTTGGCCCGGCGACGAGCGCCCGCCAGGCCGGCCGCTACTCCAGCCGCAGCAGGCTCTTCACCGTGTCCTGCACCACCTTGGACTGCACCGGCTTGACCAGGTAGGCGCTGGCCCCGAGCGCCATTGCGCGCTCCCGGTCCTCCACGGCCGACTCGGTGGTGATGACCACGATGGGCACCGTGCGGTACGCGTCCGTCTGCCGGATGTGGCGGATGAGCTTCAGCCCGTCCATCAGCGGCATGTTGATGTCCGTCAGCACGAGATCGTAGCGGCCCAGGGTGAGCTTCTTGAGGCCCTCGGCCCCGTCCTGCGCCTCGTCGGTGTGGAGCCACGAGCCCAACCGCTGCAGCGCGTACATGAGACTGCGCCGCATGGCCAAGGAGTCATCCACCACCAGCGCGCGGATCTGCTGCGTCATGGCTCCGACCATAGCACCGCCGGACGCCCGCCAGGGGAACACTCGCCGGGCCCTCCCCCATCGGCCGGGCGGGCGAGCGGGTCCGAAGCCCGACGAGACAGGTCATGCGCCCGGCGTTACCTCGGAGGAATGCCCGAAGGCAACATCCTCCATCGAATCGCGCGGATCCACGGCCAGTGACTCGTGGGGCGGAGCTTCACCGCGGACTCGCCCCAGGGGCGCTTCTCGGCGGGTGCCCGGCACCTGTCGGGACGGCGGCTCGTGGGCGTGGACGCGCATGGCAAGCACCTCTTCCACCACTTCGAGGGCGGGGTACGGCTGCACATCCACCTGGGCCTCTTCGGCCACCTGCGGCACTTCCGTTCCCGAGCCCCTCCCCCCTCCGCCGCGTGCCGGCTCCGGCTCGCCTCGCCCCAGGTGACGCTCCACCTCGCCGGACCCCAGGCCTGTGAGCTGCTCAGCCCCGAGGACGAGGCCGAACTGCGCTCCCGGCTGGGACAGGATCCGCTGCGACCGGACGCCTCGCCCTCACGCGCCTTCGAGGCCCTCCGGAAGGGACGGATTCCCCTCGCCGCCGCGCTGCTGGACCAGGAGCGCATCGCCGGCGTGGGCAACATCCTGCGCGCCGAGGCCCTGTTCCTCGCGCGACTGCCTCCGCTGCGTCCCGCCTCGGAGCTGCGCCTCGCGGACTTCGAGCGCCTGTGGGAGGCCCTCCGGCTGCTGATGGAGGACGCGGCCCGAGATGGGCGCATCGTCACGCCCCATTCGCCTCCGGCCCCCTGGGAGACTCCCGGCAAGCGCCGCGAGGATCGCTTCAGCGTCTACGACCGCGCGGGACAACCGTGTCCCCGGTGTGCCACGCCCATCTCGCGCGTGACCCTGGCCGGGCGCGGACTGTTCTTCTGCCCGGGGTGCCAGACTCCGGGCGCACGCGGGAGATCGGCTCGCCATGCTCGAGCCGATTCGTCGGGTGGACGCACCCGGACTTGAGTGCCCCGACTGTCCACATGCGCCGGGGCTCCTGGTCGGCTACATACCTTCACATGCTCCGCCGCACCTCCCTCGCCGCCTTCAGCCTGTCGCTGGCCGCCTGCACCACCCCACTGCACAACACCCGGGAAGTGCTCCAGCGCGCCGACACTCGATTCTTCATCCGGGAGCAGTGCCAGCCCAAGAGCACCGCCTCGTTCTCCCGCGCCCAGGTCTCCGGACTCGACGAGCTGCCCGCCGCCCTGCGTGAACGCCTCCTCGCGGACCTCCCCGCGGAGGCCACCGGGAGCAGACCGTTCATCCAGTGCCAGGATGTCGCGGCCCGGCTCCTCGAGGACCGGCTTCATTCACTGTGCTGGCCTGAAGCGCGCGTGACGTGGCAGGCGGACACGTCCACCGGTGCCTCCGCCTCCCAGCCCCGGCTGAACGTCCAGCTCGGGGCTCGCTACCAGGTCGATGACATCTGGGTCGTCCAGCGCAAGAACGCGACGGTGCCCGCGGCTCGCATCATCAAGGCGGCCCAGAGCGCGCTCCCCAAGGACCGGGCCTGCTCGGCCCGCACGTTCGAGGACATCCGCACCCAGGTCTCCAAACTCGGAACCTTCCACCGGGTGCTCGTGGTCCCCGGCCCACCACCGGGCGGTGAGCAGAAGAAGGTCCCCGTGGTCGTCGACATCAGCGAGAAGCCTCCGGCCCCTCGCACGAAGTGACGGAACATCCCGCTCAGGAGGAGGAGTGGGAGAGCTGGCGGAACAGCTCCGCGTGCTCGGGATGGCGGGCGGCCAGCTCCTCGCCTCGGGGCATCTCCCAGTCCGCGAAGTCGAAGCCCGGACCCACCGTGCAACCGCACAGCGTGTAGTCCCCTCGAGGCACCGCCGCCTGCAGCACCCCGGCCGGTACGAGCACCTGCGGCCGCTCGGCCCTGGTCACATCCCGGCCCAACGTCACCGTCTCCAGGTGTCCGTTCTCGTCGAGCAGGAACATCGTCAGGGCGTGCCCGTCGTAGAAATGCCATAGCTCGTCCGAGCGCACCCGGTGCCAGGCGGCGAACGTGCCTCGCGGCAGCAGGTAGTAGATGGCCGTGCCCACCGAGCGCGTGCCTCGCGGCGTCTCCACCGGCACCGTCGAGCGCCAGGTCTCCCGGTAGAAGCCGCCCTCGGGGTGCGGCAAAAGTCCCAGTGTCCTCACCAGTTCATCGACCATACCGGCCAGTGTAGCGCCACCGCGGCATGGGGTAGCGCCGAGGTGGCGCGAGGCGAAGCGCCTGTTTATCTTGCGCCCCCACCACCGACTCCAGCAGCGGCCCCATGGGACACGTTCACATCATCCGAGACTTCCCCTCCCCTCACGAAGGCCGCTCCCGCACCGTGCGCATCTACACGCCCGATGCGTATGACTCCGCCCCCGAGGGCCACCGCTTCCCCGTCCTCTACATGCTCGACGGGCAGAACGTCTTCGCCCACCCCGAGTCCGCCGTCTACGAGACCTGGTGCGCCAACCTCACCCTCGAGCACCTCGTCCGCGAGGGCTCCATCGAGCCGTGGCTCATCGTCGCCGCGGACTCCACCCACAACCGGCTCGCCGAGTACTCGCCCTGGGACGAGCCCCGCGGCAACGTCCGCGCCCAGGCCGAGCCCTACATCCGCTTCATCCTCGACTCGCTCAAGCCCTACGTCAACAGCGTCTACCGCACCCGCCAGGGCTCCGAGTGGACCGGCATCATGGGCTCCTCCCTCGGCGGGTTGATGGCCCTCTACCTCGGCAGGCACTACCCGCACCTGTTCGGCCGCATCGGCGGCCTGTCTCCCTCGGTGATGTGGGGCTGGAACCAGCTCTTCTCCGACTGGACGAACCACACCCGGCAATGGTCGCGCATCTACCTGGACGCGGGCGCCGAGGAGATCATCGATCCCGTCGGCTACACCATGTTCTACGGTGACGCCACGCGCGACTTCTACCTCCACCTCAAGCGCCTGGGCTACGCCGACCACGAGCTCCTGCTCATCCTGGATCCCGCCGGCCGGCATCACGAGCTGGACTGGCAGCGACGGCTGCCCTTCGCCATGCACTGGCTGCTGCGCTGAGCAGGCCGCGCGCCCCGCTCAGGCGGGCTGCTGGATGAAGCGCAGCGCGTCCAGCATCGCCGGCAGCTCCTGGTGGCGCGTGAGGTACATCTCGTCCCCCAGGGCACTCTGGTAGACGGCGGGCATCTCGCGGTGCAGCAGCAGCGACTCGCCGAGCCGCTTCACCACCTCCTGGTGCCCGTAGCGGTACTTGCGGCCAGCGCGCCGGGCCGCGTGACACACGTGGTACTTGGGCGCGTAGCGGAAGCTCCGCACGTCCTCCCCGGCCATCATCCGCGCCCAGAGGCGGTACACGTCGATGTCGCACGCGTAGTTCATCATGTCCGGCAGGTAGGCCCCGGGCGGACGCAGGTTGGCCTCCAGCGCCACGTAGCTTCCGTCCGACAACCGGAAGAACTCGAGGTGGAACCAGCGCTCGCGCAGCCCGAGCACCGCCACCGTCTTGCGCCCCAGCTTGTCCAGCGCGGGGGGAATCTCCTTGTGGCCCCAGATGGCCAGGTCCCGCTTCTCGAGGACCGACTCCATGATGCCGTCGCTGTACTCGTGGCTGAAGACGAAGATGATCTGCCCATCCCGGTCCACGAGCCCGTCGTAGGTGACGATGGTGCCACGCACGAAGGCCTGCGCCACGTAGCCGGACAGGGACTCAGCGAAGGCGGCATCCACCTCGGCGTCACTGGACACCTTGAAGGTACGCGCGGCGCCAACGCCCACGTCCGGCTTGAGGACGAGCGGGTAGCCCACGCTCCGGGCGAAGGTCTTCACGCCCGCCGCGTCCTTCACGGGAATGGCATCCGGATGGGGCACACCGGCGCCCTTGAAGACGTCATGCATGCCCTGCTTGGAACGTAGGCGGGCGATGTCCGCGGGCAGCAGGCCGGGGACATGGAAGTCCTCGCGCAGGCGCGCCTCGACCTCGAGCCACGTCTCGTTGAGCGAGTCGATGCGGTCGATGCGGCCGTGGCGCCAGGTGAAGTAACCGGTAGCGCGCAGCAGGGCGTCGTAGTCGTTGAGGTTGGGGGTGAAGAAGTACTCGGTGAGGGCCTCGCGCAGCTCGGGCCGGAGGGAGTCGTAGGGCGCATCGCCAATCCCCAGCACGTTGACTCCGAGCTCGCGCAGCGCGGAGACGAAGTGGAAGAACTGGGGCGGGAACTGCGGGGAGATGAAGACGACGTTCATGGCGGCATTTCCGGCGGGTGACTGACGCGCTCCCGAGGCCGCTCGATGATGACGCAGAGCGGCAAGCAAAGTGAAGGGAGATCAGGGACACCTGCGTCCGGCGGGACTCAGACCCGTTCCAGCGCCTCGAAGTGGATGTCGTCGTCACCCGCGCGCCGCCAGATGCCGAGCGCCTGCAGCTCGGCGTGGAAGGCCCGGACCGTCCTCTCAGTAGCCCACGTAGGACTGGCCCTGGCGGAGCGCCTGGATGCCCGGCACGTTGGACACGGAGCCGTAGCGCTCCACCGCGTAGCGGACGCCCGCGATGATGTTGTCCACGGGGTTGCGGATGTCGTCGTGGCCCGGGAGCTTGTGCGCGTCGAACGTCGGCTGGATGGTCTGCATCAGGCCGATGGACGGATGGCCTGCCTGGGCGTTGTAGTCCCAGTTGTTCTGCGCGTCCGGGTCGCCGCTGGACTCGTGCTGGATGATGGACGCGATGTCCTGCGGGTTCATCTTGTCGGCCGGCACGCCCGCGGCGCTCAGCTTCTGCATGGCCTCCTTGATCCAATCCCCCACCTGCCCCTGCGGAACGTTGCCCACCGGAGCGCTGGCCTGCGCGCCCTTGGTGGCGGAGGCGGAGGCACCCCCGTCGAGGTTCACGCCCTTGGGGCCAGAGGCCTTCACGAACTCATCCTTGCTGCCCGGGATGTTGAGCTTGTCGCCCGCGAGGATCAGGTTGGCGTCCTTGATCTGCGAGTTGGCCTTCATCAGCTCGCCGACGCTGGTCTGATAGCGCTTCGCGATGTTGCCCAGCGTGTCCCCGGCCTTGATGCTGTAGTTGCCCATGTGCGTGCCCTCGAAGTGTCGGAAGCGAAGTCGATGCACCGACACAGAGCAGGAGGCGTGCCATGCACCGCTCCCTCCGCCCCGGGCTCGCAAACCCTTGATTCCACTCGCATGCACACGTGTGCCGGACCGCACCTGGTGACAGCCGGCACCGCTTCACATGGGTTGCCCTGGTGACTGCCCTCATCCCCTGGTGACTGGGGTCACCACCCGGGGACCGGGCCTCATCCGGGCCGCGCGACGGACGGGGGCGGCTCGATGGCCGTGCCCCGGCGGTACTCCCTGGGCGCGTCCAGGAACGTGCCCAGCAGCACCCAGCGCCGTGCGTCCTCCGCGGCGCCCGGCTTCGCCATCAGCGGCGTCGTGTAGTGCCAGAAGGGCAGCCGGTACACCGTGATGCCTCCCACGGTGTTCACGCTCCGCATCTCCGAGAAGTGTCCGCCCTTCGAGTAGACGAGCCACTGGTGCGCCACCGCGGGCGTGGCGAACGTGAGGTGCATGTCCACGTAGCCATCGAAGGCCTCGGCGTCCTCGGGGTGGTGGTCGTTGTGCGGGCCCGAGTAGTCCCCCGGGCCGTAGCACAGCGACTGAATCCCCCACTTGCGCCGCAGCGCCCTCCCGCTCACCGACGCCGCGAACGCCGCGAAGCTCTCCGAGCGCATCATCGCCACCAGCCCCACCGCCTCGGCGGCCTTCCACGAGCGCGAGCGCCGGCTCTCCAGCAGCGCCGTCCTCACCCGCACCGTCTTGGGCAGCAGCTCCGCGTAGTTCTCCGTCATCCCCCAGATGCTCTCCGGGGGAATCGGGTCCTCCATCTGCGTCAGCGTGTCCCGCAGCGCCGTCTCCAGCAGCTCCCGGCACGCCACCGCCTTGCGCGCGTCCAGCACCCCGCCGAGCGCCACGAAGCGCTGTCCCGGCCGCAGCAGCGCCCCGCACGCCTCGCTGTCTCTGCCCTCCAGGATGCGCCGCCCCTTCGGGGTGAGCAGCTCCGCGAACTCCGTGGGAAACCTCTTCATGTCACCGCATCTACCGTCACCGGCGCTTGCGCGCCAGATCCACCAGCGCCGGGCCGATCGACCCCAGCGGCAGCACCCGGCTCACCGCGCCGGTGGCCACCGCCTCCTGGGGCATCCCGTAGATGACGGCCGTCTCCTCGGACTCGGCCCACACCTCGCCGCCCGCCTTGCGGATGCTCTTGGCGCCCACCGCCCCGTCCGAGCCCATTCCCGTCAGCACCACGCCGACCGTCTTGGACCCGAACACCTCGGCCAGGCTCATGAAGAGCCGGTCCACCGAGGGCGCGTGCTTGTCCTGCATCGTCGGCGGCGGCGTGCCCAGCACGTACTGCCCGTTCTGCCGGTACACCACCAGCTGCCGCCCGCCGGGCGCGATGAACACGTGGCCCGGAGCCAGCACGTCTCCCTCCTGCGCCTCGCGCACGGAGAAGGGCCCCAGCTTGTCCAGCCGCTCCGCGAAGGCACGGGTGAACTGCTTGGGCATGTGCTGGCACACCAGCAGGCACATGGACGGCTCCGGCGCGAGCGACTCCAGCAGCCGCTGCACCGCCGGTGGCCCACCCGTGGACGCCCCGATTCCCACCACGAACGAGGGCTCCAGCGGCGTCACCTTCGGCTTGCGCACCACCGGCTTCACTTCCGCCGGGCGGATCAGCTTCGCCGCCTGCACCTTCTCGTACAGCTCCTTGCGCAGCTTCTCCAGCACGTCCGGGGTGGGCTTGGCCGGCTTGGCGATGAAGTCGAAGGCCCCCAGCTCCAGCGCCTTGAAGACGTCCGTCTTGTGCGCGTAGCTGGAGATGACGATGACGGGCGTGGGCGCCGAGCTCTTCAGCAGCCGCAGGAAGGAGTACCCGCCCAGCCGCGGCATCTCCAGATCCAACGTCACCACGTCCGGGTGCAGGGCCAGCACCTGGCGCAGGCCTTCGTTGCCGTCGCTCGCCGTGCCCACCACCTTCACGTCCGGGGAGGACTCGAGCAGCTCCGTCAGCAGCCGCCGGTTGTGGGCAGAGTCATCCACCACCAGCACCTTCACGGGCTCCAGGGCACTCACGGGCTACCTCCTCCGCCGAGCTCCGGCTTGCGGTAGACGAGATCACTGCGCAGGTGCACCAGCTCGAAGTCCGCGCTGAGGTTGATGAGGTTCTCCGAGTGCCCCAGCAGGAGGTAACCGCCGGGCACCAGCTTGTCGTAGATGAGGCGCAACACCCGCTGCCGCGCGGCGGTGTCGAAGTAGATCATCACATTCCGGCAGAAGACGACGTCGGGCCGGGAGACGTGCAGGGCAGCGTCCGGATCCTGCAGGTTGTGGTGCCCGAAGGACACCCAGGCGCGGATGTCATCGCGCACGCGCACGCGGTTGGGCCCCACGTGGACGAAGTAGCGGGCCACCTTGTCCGGAGGCGTGGCGCGGAGCGCGGAGGGCCCGTACTCGCCCTGGCGCGCGGCGACCAACACCCGGCGGGAGATGTCCGTGCCGTGCACCTCCACGTCCCAGCCCTCGAAGCGCCCGCTGTCCTTGAGGAGCATGGCCACCGTATAGGCCTCCTCCCCGGACGAGCACCCCGCCGACCAGATGCGCAGCCGCTTCGTGCGCGCGTTGCGGCGCTCCAGTTGGGGCAGCACCTCCTCGGAGAAGGCCTTGAGCTGGCGCGGCTCGCGGAAGAAGTACGTCTCGTGCGTGGTGAGGGCCTCGATGGCCGTCTCCAGCTCGGCGCGGCGCTGCGCGTCGAAGCGCAGGTAGCGGTAGTAGGCGCTGAAGTCCGTCAGGCCCAGCGCCTCCAACCGGGGCCACAGCCGCCGTTGCATGACGTACTTCATGTCGTCACGCACGAGGATGCCGCAATGGCCATAGACGAAGTCCCGCAGCAGGCGGAACTCCTCCGCGGACATCTCCGGCCTGCCTGTATCGAAAGGCATCACCCCCGAGACCCCCCGCGGCCGCTCAGCGCCCAGACAACCGCTCCACCGCGTCCACCAGCGCGCGGCGAGCCAATGAATCCATCTCGGCCGCCAGGGCGGCCCGTGTCGCCGGCAGGCACTCGGGCCCACCGGAGTCCCCCAGCACCCGCGCCGCCGCGGCCCGCACGTCCCAACTCGCGTGGCCCAGCAGCCCCACCGCCAGCGACACCCCCTCGTTCGAGGCCGCGCCCGCCATCAGCGCCGCCTTCACCACCTCGTGGTCTCCATGGCCCACGGCCTTCCGCAGCACCTCGTCATGCAGCGCCCCCAGTCGCGCCAGTGCCTGCACCGCCCGGTAGGCGATGGCTCCATCCGGATGCGGCACCAGGGCCTCCAGGTCCGCCACGCGATCCACGGCCCCACACTCGCCCACCGCCTCCAGGGCGGCGAGCCGCACCTCCAGGGCCTCGTCGGCCAGGGCTTGCTTCAACAGTCCCGCCATCGTCCTGTCCCCCACCTGGCCCAGCACCCGCACCGCCGCGGTGCGCACCCGGGGAGACTCGTCCGACAGCGACTGACGCGCCAGCTCCAGGCCGCCCACGGGGTCCACCGCGGCCAGCACCTCCACCGCGGTGGCGCGCAGCGGCACGGAGGCCTCGCGCGCCGTCCGCCGCACCAGGGGCAACATGGCCGTGCCTCCCACGCGCACCAGCGCGCTCAGCACCACCGGCTCCGCGCCGTGCTCCAGCGCCGCCTCCAAGGCCTGCACCACCTGCCGCGAGAAGTTGGCGGCGAGAATCACCAGCGCGCGCGCCGCCGGACCGGCCAGCTCCGGGTGCGAGAGCAGCTGCGCCAGGGGCTCCACCGCCTCCAGCGAGCTCGTCCGTCCCAGGGCCTGCACCGCCACCGCCTTCAGGTCCACCTCGCCCCAGTCCAGCATCTGCACCAGCTCGGGGACGAACGTGGCGTCCACCAGCTCCACCAGCACGTGCCCCGCCACCTCGCGCGCCGGGAAGGAGAGCCGATCCATGCTCGCCAGCAGCTCGCGCCCCGTCTCCGGGCCGAAGTACGCCAGCGTGCGCATCACCTCCGGCATCAGCCGCTCTTCCTGCGCCACCTCCGCCACCAGGGGCGCCAACTGCGGCTCGCGCAGGGCCGCCGCCGCCACGAGCGCTCCGGCCTTCAGCTCGATGTCATCCGACTCCAGCGCGCTGGCCACCCACGCCACCGCCTCCGGCAACCGCTTGAGCGCCAGCCGCACCGCGGCTTCCATTTCGGGCCGCAGCGAGGGCTCGGCGAGGCCCGCCTGGGTGCCCAGGGCCACGAGCGCCGCCTCGCGGGTGGAGCGCGACTCCGCGCCCAGTCCCCGGCACACCAGCTCCGTGGCGGCCACCTGCGGAATGAGGCCCAGCACCCGGTAGGCGCTGCGCTTGAGCGTGGGATTTCCCAGCAACCGCACCACCTCCGGCAGGGGCGGCGGGTGGCGCAGGGCCGCGAGCGACTCCAGCGCGCTCAACTGCAACAGCGGCTCGGGGTCGTACAGGATGCGCTCCAGCGCGCGGGCCGAGACCTTGCCGCCCACCTTGCCCAGCGCCTCGGCCGCGGCCACCCGGACGTTGAGGTCCGTGTCCTCCAGCATCGCCTGCACCAGCGCGTCCTCGGCCTGGGACTGTCCCAGCTGTCCGAGGATGTCCGCGGCGAACTTGCGCTGATCCGGATCCACGTGCCCGAGCAGCCGCACCAACGGCCCCACCGCTTCCAGGCCCATGCCGGACAGCGACTCGGCCGCCGCGTTGCGCGCGCCCGTCTCGTCGCGCTCGCCCAGCACGGAGATGAGGCGCTCCACCACCTGGTCGCGCCCGGGTACCCGGGTGAGGCCCTCGGCGGCGGCGCGGCGCACCCGCCAGCTCTCGTCATGGAGCCCCGCCACGAGCGTCTCCCGCGCGCCCTCCGCGGACACGTCCAGCTCCAGCAGGGCGCGGTAACGCGCCTCCTCGGCGTTCCGCCCCTCCTCGATCATCCGTTCATCCTCCGGCCGGAGTCGCGCACCATCTCCGAGAGCAGCAATGCCTTCACGTCCAGCAGCAGCTTGAGCCGCTCCTGCCCGCGCGACTCCGGGGCGCGCCGCTCCAACCCGCGCCGCTCCGGCTCGCGCTTCTCGTGCTTCTCCTGCTCCCGCTTCTCCTGCTCGCCGTACACGCCGACGACGAAGGGAGCCGGACCCACCGCGCCAATGGCCGGGGCGGGTTTGATCTCACTGCGCCGCAGCCGCACCACCTCGGACACGCGGTCCACGGTGAAGGCCACGCGCCTGCGGCCCAGCCAGCACACCAGCAGCCGCGTCTTGGGTGTGTCCACGGGGGCCTCCACGCCGAGCAGCCGCTTGCGCAGATCCACCACGGGGATGATGGAGCCGCGCAGGCGGATGACGCCCTCGATGAAGAGCGGCGCGCCACGGATGGGGGTGAGGCGCTGGGGCTGGAGGATCTCCTCCACCCGCATGATGTCCACCGCGTACTCCTCGGGCCCGACGAAGAAGGCGCACAGCTGGACGAGCGGATCCCTCTCGGCCGCGGCGGCCTCGTCGGCCTGGGACTGCGTGAGCTGGCTCAGGACATTGAAGCGCTGTCTCATGTGAGTGCCTGCCAGATGTCGAGCAGGATGAAGAGCTGCTGTTTGCGCCGCCCGAGCCCCACCACGCAGTCGCGCTCGCCGCCGCCCACGCCAGGAGGGGCCAGCTCCAGCATCGAGGGCCGGAGCCGCACCACCTCGGAGACCGAGTCCACCCAGATGCCCGCCAGCCCGTCCGCCGTCTGCACCACGATGATGCGCGCACCGCGTGAAGGCTCCGAGGCATCAGGACCCGCCACCAGCGGCGCCTTGTCCGCCAGCCGCAGCTTCACCTTGATGTCGTAGACGGGCAACACCTCGCCCCGCAGGTACATCACCCCGAGCAGGTTGGCCGCGGCGCGGGGCACCTCGGTGAGCGGCGGAACCTTGACGATCTCCCGCACCCCGTGGATGGGCACCGCGTAGTGCTCCCCTTCCAGCCGGAAGGCCAGGTACTCCTCGGGGATCTCCTCGGGAACGGGCTCGACCGTTTCATCGGTGCCGGCCACCAGCTCCTGGATGGGGCCGACGTCCTCATCCGGACGGTAGAAGAAGCTGTCGAGCAGGACGGACAGGGAAGGCACGAGGGAGAGGATAGCAGCCCTACGGCCGGAGACATCACGCGCGGCGTCGTTCCAGGCTCATCCCCTCCTCCAGCAAGGCACCGACGTCCAGCACCAGCACGGTGCGCCGGTTGGCCAGGTCCGCGGCGCCGGAGATCCCTCGCACGCCCTGCAGGCGGCCACCCAGGGACTTCACGACGATGTCCTGCTGGCCCTGCAGCTCGTCCACGGCGATGCCCAGCCGCTCCTGGGCCAGGCCGGCGACCACCACGAAGTGCCGGTCGTTCTGGCGCTCGGGGTGGCCGAACTGCCGGGCCAGGCGCATCAGGGGCAACGTGGTTCCCCGTACGTCCAACACCTCGCGCCGCTCCACGGTGCGGATCTCCGAGGGCTTCACGGAGAGGATCTCCAGCACGCTGTTGAGCGGCACCGCGTAGGTGCGCCCGCTCACGCCCACCACCAGGGCGCGGATGATGGCCAGGGTGACGGGCAGCGTGAGGTGGAAGGCCGTGCCCTGCCCGCGCTCGCTCCACACGTCGATGATGCCGGACAGGTTGCCGATGTTGTTCTTCACCACGTCCAGGCCCACGCCGCGGCCGGACAGCTCGGACACGCTGCGGGCGGTGGAGAAGCCCGGCAGGAAGATGAGGTTGAGCAGCTCGCGCCGGCTCATCTCCCGCGCCTGGGCCTCGGTGATGAGGTTCTTGCGCAGCGCCATGTCGCGCACGCCCAGCTCGTCGATGCCCGCCCCGTCGTCGCTCACCTCGATGACGACGTGGTTGCCCTTCTGCTCGGCCCGCAGGGACACGCGCGCCCGCCGGGACTTGCCCGCCGCCAGCCGCGCCTCCGGCGACTCCGCGCCGTGGTCGATGGCGTTGCGGATGATGTGCATCAGCGGATCACTCAGCTCCTCGACGATGAGCTTGTCCAGCTCCACGTCGCCGCCGCCGATGACGAAGTCGATCTCCTTGCCCGCGTCCCGGGCGATCCGGCGCACCAGCCGGGCCAGCCGGTCGAACACCTGGCCCACGGGCACCATGCGCGCCTCGAGCAGGCCCTGCTGGAGCGCGTCCAGCTTGCGCTCCAACTGCCGCGTCTCGCGCGACAGCTCCTGGCCCCACATCTTGCTGGAGAGCATCACCGAGCCCTCCTGCTGACGCGAGGCCTCCACCATGCGCTGCAGGTTGGCCTTGATGAGCAGCAGCTCGCCCACGGTGTTCATCAGCGCGTCCAGGCGGCTGATGTCCACGCGCACCGTCTGGGTGAGCGAGCGCGCCGACTCGTTCTCCATCCGCGGACCGCGCGGGGACACCGGCTCGTCCGTGAGCGTGCGCACCGGGGGCCCGGCCAGCTCGGCGCGGGGGGGCGAGGTGGACTCGCCCATCCGCATCGCCTCCAGCACCCCCTGGGTGAGCTCCTCCGGGCTGGCCTGCTCCACGGCGCGCAGCAGCGGGGCCTGGACGGGGCTCTCGGTCACCGCGTCGGGTGTCTCGGCGCCACCGCCCTTGGGAGCCCGCTTCTTGCGCGGCTTCTTGGGCGCCGCGGGCGTCTCGACGGAGGGAGGAGCGGACTGACGGCTCCCCTGGGCCACGGACTGCGCCACGGGGGCGTGAGCCGCGGGAGCCGGAGCACCGCCGGCCGCGGGGCGCACCCTCAGCGCGAAGAGCTGCGCGGGCGTGCCCTGGAGCTTCGCCGCCAGCTCCGACTCCGGCACCTTGGCGCCGAAGATGAGATCGAACGCGATGCCCGAGGCCCCGCCCGGCTCCGAGGAAGGCAGCGTGCTGACGACCTCGCCCAGCGGCTTGAGGCGCGAGTTGAGCTCGGCCAGCCCCGTGTCGAAGTCGGACAGGTCGAACGCGGCACGCACGCGGAAGAGGGCCACGCCGCGGCGCACGTTCTCGCGCAGGCGGTGCTCCTCGTACTCGGTGAAGACGGCGCGCACCTGCGCGTCCAGCTCCAGCCGGTCGAGCGGATCCTCGTCCACGGCGGCCGACGTCATGCCCAGGTTGGCCAGCCGCGTGCCCAGCTCCGTCACGCGCCCGCTCAGGGCGTCCGAGGACACCTCGCGGGACGCCTCGGCCAGCAGGGCCTGGAGCACGTCCAGCGTCTCGATGAGCGAGTCGAGCACCTGGTCGTCCAGCGACAGCTTGCCCAGCCGCAGCCGGTCCAGCAGATCCTCGGCCTGGTGGGCCAGCTTCGAGATGCGCTCCTGCCCGAAGAGCGCGGACAGGCCCTTGAGCGAGTGCGCCGCCCGGAAGATGCCGTTGATGAGATCCGGTTCCGGATCCGTGCCGCGCTGCTGATCCAGCACGAGCAGATCCTTGCCCAGGGCCTCGAGGATCTCCGTCCCCTCGGCAACGAACTCCGCGAGTGCTTTTCCGGCCTGGTTCACGCGAGCTTGAGGTAGCGGCGCACGAGCCCGACCAGGCTCTGCGGAGAGAAGGGCTTGACGAGATACTCCGCCGCGCCGAGCGCCAGTCCGCGGTCGCGATCCTTCTCACGGCCCTCGGTGGTGACGATGAACAGCGGCGTGTCGCGGTAGTTGGGGTTCTTCTTGACGAAGTTGATGAGCTCCAGCCCGTTGATGTCCGGCATGTTGATGTCGGTGATGATGAGATCGAACCGGTGCCGGGGCAGGAGCTTGAGGGCCTCGAAGCCGCTGCTGGTGGCGATCGCCTCCAGACCGGAGATGGACTCCACCGTCGCGGCGATCAGCTCGCGCGACGCCTTGGAGTCCTCCACGATCAGGATCTTGAACTTCATGGGTTGGAACCGGCCCCCCATCGTAGCAGAACGGAGGGCGGCGGCGAGCTTCAGCCCTTACGTCCCGGCAGACGGCGTGCCAGTTCCTTGTCCGCCAGGACGGCGACCTTCTTGCCTCCCTTGAAAGACGGAATGAACTTGTCTGTCAGGGAAGCGGCCCGGGCGGCCTCGTCCAGCGCGCCGGTGCCGGGGATCTCCAGGGCCACGCCCTCCACCTTCGCCCGGGCGAGCACCTGGCCGGCATTGGCGAGGGCCTCGCCCAGCGAGGAGGCATCCAGGGCCTTCCTGCGCCCCAGGCCGATGACGAAGATGCGGGGCACGGGGAAGCGGCCATCCGCGGGAAGCAGGAGCGAGTCGCCTTGGGCGCCCACGAAGAAGCCGGACTGGAGCACGCGCGACAGGGCGCCACACAGCCGCCAGTCCACGTAACCGGCCGAGCCCGGCAGGGGCCGGTCGTCCTCGCCGACGAAGAGGCAGAGCGCATCCACCCCCTCCAGCGAGTCCAGGCCCTGCAGGCCGACGTCGTAGGCGGCGACGTTCACTGCTTCCCCAGCGCGGCGGCCACGCGGTCCAGCAGGCCGTTGACGAAGGCGCTGGACTCCTCGGTGCCGAAGTTCTTGCCCAGCTCCACCGCCTCGTTGAGGGACACCTTCTTGGGGATGTCCGGGCGGTACTTCAGCTCGAAGACACCCAGGCGCAGCACGTTGCGGTCGATGCGGGACATGCGATCCAACCGCCAGTTGTGGCTGTGTTGCTCGATGAGCCGGTCGATCTCCGCGCGGTTCCCCATGACGCCGTCCACCAGCTCGCGGGCGAACTTCACCGCCTCGGGCTCCTTGTGGGCCTCCTCGGTGGCGGCCCACGCGGACTCGAGGGCGTCGTGGGCGGAGCCGGGCGTCATCTCCAGCTGGTAGAGCGCCTGCAGCGCGCGCTCCCGTGCGGTTCTCCGAGCGCCCATGGCTAACCCTTCTTCCCGTCCGTGGCCAGGGTGGTGGCCAGCTTCGCGTGGAGGTTGACCATCTCGAGGCAGGCGGCGGCGGCCTCGGCGCCCTTGTTGCCGGCCTTCACGCCGGCCCGGTCGATGGCCTGCTCCACAGTGTCGCACGTCAGCACGCCGAAGGTGACGGCCGCCTGCGCGTTGAAGGCCACGTTGCCGATGCCCTTGGCGCACTCGCCCGCCACGTAGTCGAAGTGCGGGGTGCCGCCGCGGATGACGGCGCCCAGGGTGATGATGCCCACGTAGGTGCGCGAGTCCGCCACGCGCCGCGTGAGCGCCGGCAGCTCGTAGGTGCCGGGGCAGCGGAAGACGTCGATGTCGCCGTCGGCCACTCCATGGCGCACCAGCGTGTCCACCGCGCCCTTCACCAGCTCCTCGGTGATGAACGCGTTGAAACGGGCCACGCAGATGGCGAAACGGCCCTTGGGAGGAAGAAAGTCACCTTCGATGTAGCGAGGCATGTGCGGCCCCTCTCTACACCAGCCACCCGGCTGGCGTCCCTACAGAGTTTTCGTCGTGCGGCGGCGGGGAGGGCGGCGCGCGGCCACCCGCCGGACGGGCTCGGCGGACAGGGTGAGCGGAATCTGCTCCACCACCTCCAGCGAGTAGCTCTCCAACCCCACGATCTTCTTGGGGTTGTTGGTGAGCAGCCGCAGCCGGGACAGCCCCAGGTCCTTGAGGATTTGAGCCCCCACGCCGAACTCGCGCAGGCGCGTCTGGTCGTTGTTGCCCGGCACGGCCTCCTCGTTGGAGACGTGGGTACACTGCAGCCGGTTCTTCGGGGGCACGTCGCGCTGGAGGAAGACGACCACGCCCCGCCCCGCCGCCTGAATCCGCTGGAGGGCCTGCTCGAGCTGGCTGCCGCAGTCGCACCCGGCGCTGCCCAGCAGATCTCCCACGAGGCAGGCCCTGTGGACGCGGGTGAGCACGGGCTCGCGGCCGGAGATGTCGCCCTTGACGAGGGCCACGTGCACGGCGCTGTCCACGTCGCTGCCGTAGGTGTAGGCCTGGAAGGTGCCCTGCCCCCGGCGCTCCAGCTTCGCCTCGCCGATGCGCCGGATGAGCCGCTCGCGCTCCAGCCGGTAGCGGATGATGTCGGCCACGGACAGCAGCACCATCTTGTGCTTCCGGGCGAACTTCACCAGGTCCGGCCGGCGGGCCATGGTCCCGTCCGGGTTCATGATCTCGCAGATGACGCCGGCGGGCGAGAGGCCGGCCAGGCGCGCCAGATCCACGCTGCCCTCGGTCTGGCCGGTGCGCACGAGCACCCCGCCGTCACGGGCGCGCAGCGGGAAGACGTGGCCGGGGCGGGCCAGGTCGCTCGGCTTCGCGTTGGGGGCCACGGCCACCTGGATGGTGTGGGCGCGGTCCGCGGCGGAGATGCCGGTGGAGACGCCCTGGGCGGCCTCGATGGAGACGGTGAAGGCCGTCTGGAAGGACGAGGTGTTGTCCTGCACCATGAGGGGCAGGTTGAGCCGGCGGATGCGCTCCTCGACGAGCGACAGGCAGATGAGCCCGCGCCCGTGGGTGGCCATGAAGTTGATGGCCTCCGGCGTCACCTTCTCCGCCGCCATGACGAGGTCTCCCTCGTTCTCCCGGTCCTCGTCATCCGTGAGGATGACCATGCGCCCCTTGCGGATCTCCGCGAGCGCCTGCTCCACCAGGGAGATGCTGTCCGACTCGTGCCGCCTGCTACCACCGCGTGCCATTGCGTCCTGGCCTTTCCTTCGAATCATCCGCCGAAACCGGCCGCCTTGATGACCGCCTCGGAGAGCCCGCCACCGGGCCCCTGACGCAGCGACACCAGCCGCGCCACGTACTTGCCAATCATGTCCCCCTCCAGGTTCACCCGCTCCCCCACGGCCTTGGCCCGGAGCGTGGTGCGCTCCTGCGTCTCGGGGATGAGCTGCACGCTGAAGCGGTCCACCCCCACCGTGTTGACGGTGAGGCTGATGCCGTCGATGGCCACCGAGCCCTTCTCGATGAAGAAGGGGGCCAGCGCCTCGGGGAGCCGGAAGACCATCACCCACGAGCCGCCCTCGGGCCGCGTCTCCAACACCTCGCTGACGGCGTCCACGTGTCCGCTGACGAGGTGGCCGCCCAGGCGGTCGCCCAGGGCCAGCGCCCGCTCGAGGTTGACGCGCGAGCCGGGGCCCACGGCCCCCAGGGTGGTGCGCCGGAGCGTCTCCGGAGCCGCCTGCACCCGGAACGAGTCCCCGCTCCGCTCCACCACCGTCAGGCAGGCGCCGTCCACGGCGATCGATTCACCGAGCGCGAAATCCCTGGCGCCCAGCGCCGTGCGAATCCACACGTCCGTCATCCCTCCGGGGATGACCCGCTCCACCACGCCGATGTCCTGGATGAGTCCGGTGAACATTTCGGGCTGGCTTATAACGGATTCGGGCCCGGGGATCCGCTGCCTGCCGCTCGTCCCCTCTCCCCTGCCCGACAGGCAGGCTGACCGGAGCCATCTCAAGGGGAGCGGCACGGCCCTCCCACCCACTCATGGTCCGCTGGCCGGGGGAGCGCACCGGGCATCCATCCCGGAAATCTTACTCACAGCAAAATCAGGATGGATCCCGCGACCGCTGGTTGGGTCAAAGTAATTCCTGGTAGAAGATCACGGCACGAGCGTACTGGAGCCATTCCCACTGCATCCAAAGGGTGTTCTCGAAAAATGAGCGATCAACCTGCCGCTACTGCTCCCACCTACGACATCTTCGCTCCCGACGTCCTGCAGGATGCGACGCCGCTGCTGAACCGCCTGCGTGCTGAGGCCCCTGTGTACTTCAGCCCCCAGCTACAGGGATACATCCTGACGCGCTACGACGACATCACCACCGTCCTCAAGGATGCCGAGATCCAGTCCGCACAGCTGACCGGCTGGATAGACCAGTTCCCGCCCGAGGCGCAGCGGCAGCTCCAGCC
The DNA here is from genome assembly GCF_000733295.1 of Archangium violaceum Cb vi76. GTDB lineage: Bacteria > Myxococcota > Myxococcia > Myxococcales > Myxococcaceae > Archangium > Archangium violaceum. Next base: position 71,579 of record NZ_JPMI01000302.1, read on the forward strand.
TCTCCGCTCCTCCCTCATCCTGTGGATGGGGCACACCAACGTGGCGGACCATCAGCGCGTCCAGCGAGTGCTCCGGCGGTACTTCACGGCGGCCACCGTGGAAGGGCTGCGTCCGCGCGTCGAGGCCATCGTCAAGATGCTGCTCGATGCCGTGCAGGACAAGGGAGAGCTGGATGTCGTCCAGGACATCGCGCACCCGCTGCCCACCCATATCATTGGTGAGCTTCTCGGTGTACCGGCCGAGGACCGGGGTCTGTTCATGCAGTGGTCACGGGACATCAACAACCTGTTCCAGATGTCCGACCTCGAGACGTTGCTCAAGACCCAGAAGGCCGTCCTCGATGTGCAGGATTACATGCGGCCTATCGTGGAAGCACGCCGCCGCGAGCCCCGCAACGATCTGACCAGCGTGTTGGTGGCAGCCCAGCGAGAGGGTCAACTCATCAGCGACGATGAGCTCGTGGGCAACTGCGTCATGTTGATGTTTGGAGGCCATGAGACCACGGCCTACCTGATTGCCAATAGCGTCCTGGCGCTCATGCAGCACCCCGAGCAGTTCGAGATGCTCAAGGCCAACCCCAAGTTGCTTCCCTCCGCCATCGATGAGGTCCTCCGCTATGACGGCTCAGTCGATATGCTCATGCGGGTGACCACCAAGCCGTTGGAGCTGGTGGGGGGCAAGGTGCCAGCCAACAGCCTGTTGCTGCTGATGCTGCGCGCAGGCAACCGGGACCCGGACATGTATACCGAGCCCAATCGGTTCGACATCACCCGGCGGACCAACGTGCGCAACCTGGCTTTCGGCTCGGGCCCTTTCTACTGCCTGGGCTCGGCGCTGGCGCAAATGGAGGGGCAGATCTGCCTCGGTGAGATGCTCCGGCGCATGCCCAATCTCCGGCCGCTCTTCGACATCACCCAGCCCGACTACCGCCCTCAGCCGCCCATCCGGCGGCGCCTGGAGACGCTGCGCCTGGCTTTCTGACCGCGACATTCCCCCCGGCTACCGTCCAGGGGCCGTGTCACCGCCATGGTGCTTCACCACCGCACGGGCAGAGACTCGAAACCGCGGAACATCATGCTGTGGCACTTGAGCTGCGGCGCCTGGTCCTCGTCCAGGCGCAGGCCCGGCAGGTTCGTCAACAGCACCTCGAACGTAATCTCCAGCTCGCGGCGAGCCAGACCCGCGCCGATGCAGTGATGGGCCCCGAAGGTGAAGGCCATGTGCTTGGTGTGCAGATGGTCTCGGCTGATGTCGAACCGATCTGGATCCGGGAAGGCCTGAGGATCTCGGTTGGCGGCGGCCAGCCCCATGAACACCACGTCCCCCTTCTTGATGGTCTTGCCACGCAGCTCGAAGGTCTCCGCGGCAATCCGGTGCATGTAGGGGACCGCCGGGTTGAAGCGCAGCATCTCCTCCACGGCGGACCTCATCAAGCCGAGATCCGACTGGAGCTTGTGGAGTTCCTCCGGATGCGTCAGCAGCGCGTACAGACCGTTGCTGATCTGATCCGTGGTGGTGGTATGCCCGGCGAAGAGGATGAGACTGGTGTTGGACACCAGCTCATCCAGGGTCATGCGCCCTGCCTCCTGCGCCTGCAGCATCTGGCTGAGGGCGTCCTGCCCGGGATCGTGGCGGCGCTTCTCGATGAGCGCCTTGAGGTAGTCGACCAACTCCCCGATCGCCACGTTGCCCCTACGGGCCAGTGCCACCACGTCGGTACCCGCAGCGGGGGCGTTGAAATCCGCGATGGGCTCCGACCACTCCAGGAACTTGTCGCGATCCTCTTGGGGAATTCCCAGGAAATCCGCGATCACGATGGGAGGCAGCTGTCTCGACACCGCCTTCACCACGTCCATGCGCCCCTGCGACTTGACCCGCGCCACCAGCTGCTCCGCGGTGTGGCGGATGGCCGGGCGCCAGGCGTCGAGCGCCTGGGGCGAGAACCCCACGGAGGTCTGCCGACGCATCCGGACATGCTCCGGGCCGTCCCGCATCGACATCTGATGGGTGAGCGACAACATGAGGTTATCGATGAGGCCTGGGCCAATCTGCTCGAGCGGCCCGAGCTGCGCCTGATAGAACCCCATCCGGTTGGCGCTCAGGCGCGGATCGCGAAAGCAATTCAGCACGTCGTCGTGGCGAGTGATGAACCACGCGTGCACTGCGTCCGACCAGTAGACCGGGTCTACCTCTCTCAGCCGCGCATAGAAAGGAACGGGCTCGAGGAGATTCTTGGGGCTGGCGGGGTTGCCGTCGAACGGCTCCGCTTCACTCGCCATGGCGTCCCTGGTGGAAGTGTCAGGCTCGGTGGGTTGGGGCACGAGCGAGAGGTTAAGCGCTACGGGCAGGGTTGTCGACGTTCGTGAGACCTGGAGTGTACCGAACGCGATGCCCTTGCCCCACGCTCCTCGGAGCGCCCCGCGGGAGCCGCCGTGTCAGGACCGGCGGGCCCAGCCCCCCAGAAGGCCCACCGCGTGGACGCAGAGAGCCGGGGCCCGGGGGGCCGAACGGCCTCACCTCTGTCTGGTGGCCTGACAGTGTGAGCAGCGCGCTCAGCCCTTGCGCGCCATGAACTCGCGGATGTGCTGGAAGACCTGCGTCGACCGCTGCAAGGTGACCCAGTGTGTCGCCCCTGGGAACTTATGGATGGTGAGATCGGGCACGTACTCTTCCAACCCATTGAGGCAGCCTGGGAGCAGAGTGGCGTCTGCCTCCCCCCAGAGCATGAGCACTGGGAAGCGAGCCTTCCACTTCTCCTGGGACACCCCCTCCAGGAGGTTGCTGCCACCCGGGGAGCCCTTTCCATCCGGTGGGGCGAGCCTCGCGGCCCGGTAGTAGTTGAGGGCGGCTTCGATTGCGCCAGGAGAATTCCAGGACTGCACCCACTCCTCGACGTCCTCGTCGGAGAGCTGCGCACCATCTTTGCGAGCTTCCGCAATGACCGCCTGGCGCATGAAGGCGAAGTCGTTCGCCTCGAATTGGGCGCCAACGCCCGGAATGGAGAAAGTCAGCATGTAGCTGCTGGCCTCCTGCTGCTTTGGGTTCTCCCGCAGCTCGCGGTTGAACAGGGCGGGGTGCGTGACGTTCGCGGTGATGAACCTTCGGACGTACTCCGGGTGCCGCAGCGCGAAGCTCCAGCCCAGCAGTGCGCCCCAGTCCTGGCACACCACGGTGACCTTGCTCAGGCCCAGGTGGTCCAACAGCGCGCGCACGTCCTCCACCAGGAGGTGGATGTTGTACTGCTCGACGTCCTTCGGCCGTGTCGTCTGGTTGTAACCCCGGAGATCTGGAGCGATGGCCAGATGGTCCTTCGAGAACTCCGCGAGATATCGCTTCCAGATTCCCCAGTATTCAGGACATCCGTGGAGGAAAAGGATGGGCTCGCCCCTCCCTTCCATCACGTAGTGCATTTGGATGCCGTTGATCTCCGCGTAGGCGTGCCGCATGTCGCTCATCCAGGGGAAGGAGGTGCGCTCACCGCACCCTCTTCCACATGATGCCACGACCACAACATGACTCTAATCGGAATCAAGAGCACATGTGCTCGAACGTGCTCGGCAATGGGAAGAACACGACAGCACGGTGCGGAGGGTGCCGGGGTAGAGGTACGGTTGACCCGTGCCCTACCCGCAGCGGCAACCCTCCGTGAAACAAGCGCCAGCGGGCCTGGAGCGCGCCGCTCAGCCCTGGGGCCCGCCCCGCTTCTCGTCGGACTGCCAGCCGTAGTTGCCCACGAACTGGGTCACCGTCTCGGCCACTCCATTCACCACGGTCAGCGCCTCGTCCGAGGCACGCAGCTGTTCCATCGTCTGGTCCATCATCGTGGAGAGCTGGGTGACCGCCTGGACGATCTGCACGATACCGCTGTTCTGCTGCGTCACGGCCGCGGTGATCTGCCGCACCGACGCGGCGTTGTCCCGAACGATGCCCGAAAGCTCCTGGATGCGGGTGCCGAACTCACGCACCTGGATGATACTGGCCTCCACGCGCACGGTGCCCTGCTCCATCATCGACACCGAGGTGCGGATGGCCGAGCTGATGTCCAGGAGGATCTCCCGCACCTTGCTGGTCGCCTTGATGGACTGATCCGCCAGCGTGCGGATCTCGCGCGCCACCACCCCGAAACCCCGGCCGTGCTCACCGGAGCGCACGGCCTCGATGGCGGCGTTGAGCGCCAGCATGTTCGACTGGTCGGCCAGATCCTTCACCGTGGTCGTGATGTGGCCGATCTGACGCGCCCGCTCTCCAAGCGCCTTGATCTGCCGCGACATCTCTCGCACCTGATCGCCGATCTGCTGGATGCTGTCGAGGCTGTGCTCGATGGCGGACTGACCCAGCCGGCTGATCTCGTCGGCCTTCTCCGTCTTGTGCAGGATGTCTTCCGCCTTCTGAGCGGCAAGCGCGGAGGTTTCCTTGATCTCCTGGGTGGTGACCTGGGTCTCCTGCAAGGCCGTCGCCTGGAGGGTGAGCACCTCCGTCTGCTTGGAGGTGGACAACCCCAGTTGCTGGGCCGAGCCGCGCAGGTTGTTCGCCGACTCACCCAACGACTGAGAGAAGGCGCGCAGCTGCTCGAAGGCCTGCGCGGTGGCCAGCGAGAGATCGCCCACCTCATCGGTGGAGATCCAATCCGGCAGCTTCGGCTTGCCCGACGCCAGGGCCTGCATGGCCTCTTGCACGCACCGGGCGGCCTCGGACTGGTGCTGGGCAATCCGCCACGCGGACAGCGCGGCGTTGACCAGCAGGAAGATACCCAGCAACGTCAACGGAACCCCGATGCTCACCTTCAGCTTATCGACGGATTGATCCAGCACATCGAGGAACGGGAGGTTGGGGTTGCTCACCACGAGGGCCCGCATATGCTCATAGGCGGTGAGCGATTCCTTACCGACGATGGTGGCAGTGAACACCAACGTGTTCGCCACGAAGAGCCCGAACGCGTAGGGCAGGTACCAGCGCTGCCGCGGCCACAAGAGTCCACCACCCCGGAGGGCCGCCTCGGGATGTTTATGGAACTCCTCGATGGCGTACGGGCTCACGAGCTTCTCGAGCACGAGCCGGATCTGCAGCCAGACCAGCAGCGAAATGAGCAGCGCGACGAGCGTGGCCCAAGGCACGACCAAGAGGCTCGTCCCGTAGTAGAGGGCCGGAAGGCCCACGTACAGACCGACACCAATCCCCGTCCCCGTCGTGAGGTACATCTCAATCGTACGCGGCACCTTCAAGATGCGCGTCAACCGGTCGCCGGGCCTGTCCTCGGCATTCACTTCGAGCGCCTTCTTCAGCGTCGTGCGGATGACGACAAAGGGCAGGATCAGACCCAGCGTCAGCATGAGCCCCGGAAGCAGCGAGATCGCGATGTTGCGCGCCCGATCTCCTTCATGAGCCATGATCAGCATGGTCAGGTAGACCAACGGCGGCGTCGCCATGCCCGAGTGGTTCTGATAGCTCTTGAACAGCTTTTTGGTGACCGCGTTCAGCTCAGTTGGCGTCATTTCTAGAAGCGCCCTTAAGTCGCCCTGCTGGAAGTACAGGTTGACCCGACCATAGCCGACCCGGAGAGCACAGTGAAGTCTCGGTCGGCCCCTGCCTCGGAGAGCAGAAGTGCTGGCCCCTGTCCTCATCCCCGGCCCAGGGGTGTGAACCCGAGAGGTTGGGTCATGGACCCGACCGCCTGTTCACACTCCTGGTTTTCCAGTTTTTCCGTGAATTGGATCTTGACTTTCCAAGAATATTCTGCAATAGGACATTTCTTGAGCCTCCAGCGCGGGGGCAACGTGGCCCCTGCCCGTCCAACTGCTGGTGGACAAGCATGCGAGGGGGTCGAGGAGACGGGCCTATGGACTCCAAAGCACTGACTGAGGCGTGGCCAACGGAAACTCCTGCCGAGACGCAACAAGCGAGTCAGCGTCCGCGGTCACGGGCCCTGTGGGCAGTGATGGCACACGAGCTGTCATTCATCTACCAGGTCATCCGGAGAGACATCTCTTCGGCTGTCATGCCGGGCCTCATCTTCGGGCTCGCGGCCTGGCATACCGCGGGCGGTTCCGCGCTCGAGCTGGTGTCGCAGTTGGGGCGGGGCCTGCTGTACTTCACGCTCTATGCTTTCACGTTCTGCCTCTCCAACCAGCTCATGGGTGTGGAGGAGGATCGGATCAACAAGCCGGACCGCCCGCTGGCACGTGAAATGGTGTCGCTCCGGGGCGCGAGCATCCGTTGGGTGCTCGCCATGACCGTCTACACGCTGGTGGGCTGGTGGCTCGGTGTGTTGGAGTGGACCCTGCTGTGGCAGGCAGTGACCATCGTCCACAACCTGCTGCGCGGTGCTCGCAACTGGTTCATCAAGAACCTGTCGATGGGGCTGGGGGTATGGGCGTCACTGGAAGCGGGATGGAGGATCGCGTCCCCCATTGTTCCCCAGGGAGCCCGCGAATGGATCACCTTCCTGTCCGTGTCCGTCTTCCTCCTGGTGCCGCTGCAGGATCTGCGCGACATCGAAGGTGACAGGGACAGCGGGCGCAAGACATTCCCGATGGTGTTCGGCATCACGGCCACGCGCAGATTCCTGGGCGTTGGCTTCGCCGCGCTGGCGGTGATCACCCACCTGCTGATGATGCGGCTGGTGGGCGCGCCCGCGACGATGGCCGGCGCCTCGCCTCAGGTGCTCGTCTTCGATGCTCTGCTCGCGCTCACGAGCTTGATGATCTGCTTCCAGGTACTCACCCGGCACCGCCCTGAGCAGGACCACAAGACCTACATGCACTACACCTACTGGTACTGCGTGGCGCTCGCGAGCACCTTCGTCCTCGTCTGAGGGGATACCTGTCGCGGTGCGAGATGCGGACCCACCGCCACCAGGCAGCTGGCGGTGCGCCCCGGCGTGCTGGAGCACTTTCCGGGCCTCCCCCACCAGGTGGGAGGCCCTTGCTGGGAAGACCGTGGTCTCAGCGCCCTCTCGGGGCGGAGGTGGGCTCCGCTCGATCGGAGCCCCGCCGCCCTTCTCCAGTCCGGGCAATCACGAAGAGGACTGAGAAGCCCCGGCCTCCGGCGAGCGTGCCGTCAAGATGCGCCACAGCATGCCAGGCGAGAACAACGTCGCGGGGGACTTCAGCATGTGCTGCACGTTCGCGAAGCTCCGGACGACCTCCTCGTCACGCGCGGCCAGAGAAATGATCTGCTTGGTGTACCAGCTCATGAACCCGAAGCCGGGAGGCCGGGCTCCCTCCACCTCCGGGTGGCCCATGTCCTGGCTCATGGCCATCATCCACGGCAACAGCAACACGGAGGGCACCTGCTTGCGGAAACGCTGCGCCAGGCCGGTGAGGGAACCCGCAGGCTGGTTGCGCAAACACTTGTCGAGCAACATCACCTGCAGGGCACCGGACGTCATGCCCTGGCCGTACAGCGGGTTGAGGCTGCACACCGAATCCCCGAGCACCACCAGGTGCTCAGGGAAGCGGCTCATCTGATCATAGTGCCGGCGCTGGCTGCCGGGAATCTTGTGCTGGACGATTGGCCCCGCCGGCTCGGCGTCCTTGATGGCGTGATAGACGTCGGGCCGCGCCAACGAGCGCGAGTATTCCACGAACCCGGCATCGTCCGTCGGGGCCTGCTCCTTGAGGTAACCCGCCAGCGTCACGATCCAGCGATCCTTCTCGATGGGGAAGATCATGCCCACGCGCTTCCCATGAGGCGGCTCGGCGTAGATGGCCACCATCAACCAATCGGCCTGGTGGTTCTTGGGCCGATGGAAGATACGGCTGGTGTAGCAGACGTCCGTCTTGATGAGGGTCTGCGGTACACGAGGATAGCCGAGTTGCTCCAACCACTGGGGCGTCTGGGAGCCACGGCCGCTCGCGTCCACCACGAGGTCCACTCCGTCGAGTGTCGTCTCGGCCTCACCCTTGCGGTGGAGCCGGATGCCAGTGATGCGCGTGTTGTCCGGGGAGGCCAGGTAGCCCTTGGCCTCGCAGCGATCCATGACCTCCACGTTGGGCAATGCCAGCACGCGCTGACGCACCTTCCAATCCAGCAACCCCCGGCTCTGGCTGTAGGCGATCACACCCGTCTTGGCGCGTACCAACCAATAGCCCGAGTGGAACCAGGCCGCGTCAGACATCTCCGCGGGTGTCGAACCCGCCGCCACGAGCTCCTCGAAGAGCCCTGGGAAGAGCTCCGCCATGATTTGAGCGCCCTTGGCCAGCAACACATGGGGGTGTTGGATCTGGGGCGTGCCCTTGCGGGGCTCCGGGTTGTCCTGCAGCGCATCGCGCTCGACGAGGGTGACCTTCTCGAACCGCTCGGACAGGACCCGGGTCGCCAGGAGTCCCGCCATGCTCGAACCGAGTACGACCGCGTGCTTGCCCAACTTGCCGTTCGCGTCACCCGACATCGTCATCACCCTCAGTCTGGGAGGAATTTTACAGGCTGAAGATTAACCGATGAGAGTGTTCGATCCCAAGCAGTGGGTGAAGACGGAGGAAAAGCCGGACTCATGCACGGCAGGCGGGCAGGTACGGGGGCGCCCCGGACGAGCGCTCCGGCGGAGTTGGATTGCTGTCCGCTATGTGCTCCTGGCAAGGTCGGCCGCTTCCACGCGACCGACTCGAAGCCCATGCCCCTCTCCCAGCAGGCCAGGACCCGCTTCGCGGCGGCGGCGGCGGCCTTCGCCCTCCCCCTCCTCTACTTCCACCGGGCGGCCTTCTCCGGGAAGATCTTCGCCTCGCGAGACATCCTCCGGGTCTACTACCCGCTGAAGCAGTACTGGGCCGAGCGCGTCTCGCAGTTCCAGTTCCCGGACTGGTACCCGTACAACGCGCTGGGGCAGCCCTACCCGGGCATGCTCATCTCCGGCGCGTTCCACCCGGCCAACCTGCTCTACCTGCTGTTGCCGCTGGGGACGGCGCTCAAGTTCATCACCCTGCTGTCCTATATGGCGGCGCTGGGAGGCACGTACCTCTTCGCGCGGCTCTGGGGCCTGGGCCGCGGTCCCGCGCTGTTCTCGGGGCTCACCTACGCGCTGTGCGGCTACATGGTGGGCATCAGCAACAACCTGCTCTACCTCATGGCGGCCAGCACGTTTCCCTGGGCCCTCTGGGGCGCCGAGCGCTTCCTGCGTGCGCCCTCCGTGGGCCGCGCCACCGCCGCCGCCCTCCCGCTGTGCCTCGTCCTCCTCAGCGGAGATGCCCAGAGCTTCGCCCTGTGCAACGGCATGCTGCTGGTGCTCGTGCTGCTGCGCCCGGATCGCTCGGGCGCGCTGCGGGCCGCGCCCCGGGCCGGACTGCTCATCGTGCTCGGCGCGCTCCTGTCCGCGGTGCAGATCCTCCCCGTCCTCACCACGGTGAAGAACGCCTGGCCCAGCGCGCCCACGCTCCAGGTGGCCACCTCCTTCCCGTTCCATCCCCTGCGGCTGCTCGAGCTCGCCCTCGGGGCGCTCTTCCTCGACCCGGGGTCCGGCACGGCGGCCTCGAGCGTGATGGCGGATGAGCTGTTCCGGACAGGCATGGGGGGCTTCTGGGTGAGCTCGGTGTACATGGGGCTCCCGGCCGTCCTGCTGCTGGGCGGTGCCCTGTGGACCTGGCGGCGCCACCCGCTGACCTGGAAGGTGTCCGCCGTCACGCTGGCGCTCCTCGCCCTGACGCTGCCGAATCACCTCCCGCTGTACCGCTGGTTCTACCAGTGGGTTCCCCTCTGGAATGCCTTCCGCTACCCGGAGAAGCTGCTGCCCTACGTCTTGTTTCCCCTCTCCCTGGGCGCTGGCACCGGGCTGGAGGCCGTCCTCCGGGATTCCACCCTGTCACGGCGGCTCGGCCGGGCCGGTCTCGTGCTCGCCGGTGTCTGCGGACTGCTCGCGCTGGGCGAGTGGCGGTCGCGGCTGTTCTCCAGCGGCGTCATCCACTCCCTCTGGGAGAAGGCGGATCCCTCCATCCTGGAGGTGCTCCACGGCAATTTCCTCCAGGCCACCGGGGTGGGCGCCATCACGCTCGCGCTGATGGGCCTGGTGCTGGCGGCGCTGGCGCGAGCCCTCCCCCCGGCACGGGGCGTGGCGCTCCTCCTCGGGCTCCAGTTCGCCGCCCTCTACCAGGCCAACGAGGGCACCTACCACGTGACCTACACGGACGTGCTGGAACAGCCCACGGGCTTCCTGAAGGTCATCGTGCAACGGGAGACGGAGGCGGGCGCGGTGCCGCCGCGGGTCTTCGCGGGCGCGGAGGATCTCTCACCGCGCGAGGTCCCCGAGGAGCTCCATCCCGTGGACCTCATGTCCATCAACTTCGTCGCGGGGCTCGCGCCGGACACGCCCGCGCTCTGGCACGTGGAGAGCGCCGGGCCCTACCTGCCCGCCGCCTCCCGGCGGATGGCCGGGCTGCTCTACTCGCCCGACTCCGCCCAGCTCTGGTTGGGCCGCCTCGCCGGCCTCTACCACGTGCGCTACATCACCCTGGAGACCCGGGCCTATCAGCAGATCTCCGGCAACCCGAAGGTCGTCCTCGGGCAGGATCGCCGCCTGGGGCCGGGCGTGGTGCTGCTCAACCATCCGAACACGCTGCCTCGCGCCTACCTGGCCACGCCCGTCTGCGTGCCGGACGAGCCCTCCGCGCGCGCCCTCCTGCTCTCGCGCGCCTTCCACCCCCACCAGCAGGCGGTGCTGGAGTGCCCGCCCGAGACCCCGCGCGACGCGGCACCCGCCTCGCCTGGAGAGCCCGGCCAGGTGCGCATCGTCCGCTACGCGCCGGAGTCCGTGGAGCTCGAGGTGGACGCACGCGCGCCGGCGGCCCTGGTGCTCAACGACGCCTTCTACGACGGGTGGAGCGCGACGCTGGACGGACAGCCCACGCCCATCCTCCCGGCCAACCTCGCGGTGCGCGGCGTACGCGTGCCCGCGGGCTCCCACCGCGTCACCTTCACCTACCGCACGCCGCATCTGGTGCTCGGGGCCGTCATCTCCCTGGTGACCCTGGGACTGCTCGGGCTCGCGGTGCTCGTGGAGCGCCGGAGGCGGGCTCAGGCCTTCTTCGAGCCCTCGATGTAGCCCGCCATCGCCTCCAGGTCCGAGATGATGGCCTTCTTGAAGCTGCCCAGCAGGAACCGGCCGAACAGCTCCAGGAGGAACCCCATCCCGCCGATCTCCGCCGCCATCGTCAGCGCCGTCTTCCCGCCCGCGGGCTCGAGCTGGTAGCGGAAGCGGTAGTGTCCGCGCTTCGAGCTGCCCTGCGTCCCGTCCACGTACAGCTCGAGCGACTTGTTGGGCTCCAGCCCGGTGACGCGGCGATCTCCTTCCGTACGGTGAACTCGAGAGCCATGGCATGCGCTCCGGTGTTCTCTTTCAGTCCATCAAGTGGTTGAGGCTGAGATCCAACCTGCTGCGCACCAGTCCCAGGAGACTCTCCAGCTCGGAGCCATCGAGCCTCAGCCGGGAAGCCAGCTCCCCACGGGTGAGCTTCAGCAACCGCTCGCGGGCATGCATCACCCGGCGCGCGATGCTGGAGCGGGGCTCGCCATACATCGTCGCCAGCCGGTCCATGGTGAGGCCATGGATGTGGTGCAGGCGCAGCAGGGCGCGCTCCCCCTCGGGCATGGCGGCCAGGGCCGTCCTCAGCGCGGTGACGAGCGCCTGGCGCGAGTTCTCCTTGAGAAGATCCCTCTCCGGATCATTCGGCGCCAGCATCCGCGCGAGCGTCTCCGGCGGCTCGTCGAAGAGCTCCTGGCGCCCGTCCAGGCTCGCCAACTCGCCCACGATGCGCACCCCGATGATGCGCACCCAGGACAGCAGCGGGCCCCGGCCCGAGTAGTCGGCGATCCTCGGAGGGGTGTCACCCCGGCCCAGCAACAACCGCTGGCGCATCACCTGCAACACCTCGTCCACGGTGGACGCGGCGACCTGCCCGAGCCGCGCCGGCACCTTCTGGAGGACATGCTGCTCGAAGGCGAGCAGGGCATGGCGCTCGCCCACGGCGCAGGCACACGCGAGGTAGAGATCCGCCCCATGGAGCTGGCGCAGCACCTCGGCGCCTCCTTCCGCGGGCAGGTGCCGGCCCAGGTGCTTCACGAAGGTCTCCGCCGGGAGCGTGACGGCGGGCCACGCCTCCCGCCCCTTCCCCAGCAGCTCCCGCAGGAGGGTTTCCAGGCCCTCCACCCCCTCCCATCCGGCGCTCCGCTCCGGCGGCACATGGGCCCGCAACAGCGCGGAGAGGGACTCCTCCTCCCGAGGCCCGCTCATGGCGTCCCCGCCTTGCGCGCCACGGAGGACGGAGCCGGGTGCCGCTCCTGCCAGGCCGTCACCTCGCGCAACTCCACGCGTGCCCGTGTGCCCAGGGCGGCCATCCGAGCCCGCGCCTCCTCCGCCAGGACGGCGGCACGCGCGAGCTCCACCGCGGGCTCCTGCTCTCCGAGCGCCCGGGCCAGCAGGAAGGAGACCCACGCCTCCTCCAGCGGATCCCTCGGGGTCCGCTCGTTGACGCTCCGGGCCCGCTCGAGCAGTGGCACGGCCCGTGCCGCGTCACCGAGCGCCAGGTGCGCCTCCGCGACGCACGCGAGATCCATCGCCACGTCCGGGGTCTCCGTCCCCTGTGCCCGCTCGTCGTTCCCCAGGGCGCGCTGGCAGTACGCGAGCGCCTTCCTGGGCGCCCCGGCCGACAGCTCGAGCCGGGCCAGGGGGCGCAGCGCGTGGTTGATGGTGGCGCTCTCCGGGCCGTTCTCCTTCTCCCACAGGTGCAGGGCGCGCAGCAGGTGGCGCCGGGCCTCGTCGTGCTGGCCCATCCGGTGCTGGACGACCCCGAGGTACATCAGCGGCGCGGCGACGCGCGGCGAGTCCGGGCCCAGCGCGCTCTGGACGCGCTCCAGGGCCTGCCGCTGGTAGCTCAACGCCTCGTCGAGATTCTGCGAGTCGTAGGCCACCATTCCGAGCGCGCTGAGCGCGGTGGCGGTGTTGGGATGATTCGGGCCCTTGCTGCGCTCGAAGATGGCGAGCGCCCGCTGGAGGTACTTCCGGGCCTCGTCCAGCCGGCCCCGATCGCGCAGCGCCGAGCCGAGGTTGTTGAGCGGAGGGCCGAGGCTCGCATGATCCGGGGGACGCGAGGCCTCCAGGAGCGCCAGGGCGCGGCGCCACGAGGAGATCGCCTCCTCGGCCCGTCCCAGGGACAGCAGCTCCGTGGCGAGGTTGCTGAGATTGAGGGCGAGCGCGGGGTGCTCGGAGCCCCAGAGCCGCTCCCGCAGCTGCTGGGCCTGCTGGTACAACGCCAACGCATCCGCCGGCCGATTCTGCCGGGCGCGGACCCGGCCCAGGCTGGAGAGGAAATAGGAGGTGCGCAGGCTGTCGGGCCCGTACGTCTTGCGCGACAGCTCCAGGCCCTGGGTGAGCTCGTCGTCCGCCTGCTCCAGCTTGCCCTGGACGAGCCGCACCCCGCCCAACCGCAGGTGGAGATCCGTGGCGATGGCCGGGAAGCGCTCGCGTCCCAGCCGCTCCACCACGGCCCGGGCGTGCTGGGCGAGCCGATCCGCCTCCCCCACGCGCGCCATCTGATCTCCCACGATCCACACGAGGAGCACCCAGACGCGCGCCACCGTCTCGTCGTCGCGGCCGGCCTCGGCGGCCCAGAGGGCGCGGTAGAGGATGTCCTCGGCCTCCTTCGACTTGCCCGCGTGGCCGTGGAGCTGGCCGAGGAGGAAGAGCACCTCCGCCTCCAACGGCCGATAGTCGAGTCCGTCGATCTCCTTCAGGAGGGCCGACGTCATCTCGATGCCCTCGGCGTGCCTGCCGGCCTCCATGCGGGCGCGGGCCTCGGCCAGCTTGCGGCGAGCGGCATCCACGCGGGGGCGGAGCAGCTCGGACGGCTGGGGCCGGGTGGAGCTGGCCGGAGCGTCCCGGCACACGGCGAGTCCCTCGAGCGAGGCCACGAGCTGCGGCACGTTCTGCACCGTCTGCGCGTCCGCCTTCTCCAACACCTCGGTGACGGCGGCGAACTGCCACAGCCGGGCGTCGAGGCACGCGGACGTCTGCAAGGCGAGGCCCGAGGTCCCGCCGTCCGCCGCCACACAGGACTCGGTGCGCAGCGAGCGCCAGAGGGAGGCGTGGGCATCCAGCGCGGAGGAGAGCTTCTCCCAGGCGTCCGCGGCATACGGCTTGTTCGTGGCGAGAAAGGCCGCGCGCACCCGCTCGCGCCGCGCGGGCCCCCAGGCCGCGTCGAGCTTCTCCACTTCCTGCGCGCATTGCGCGGCGTGCCGGTGCGCCACCACGTAGCCCACGGCCACGCCCACCAGACAGGCCGTGGCGGCGGACACGGCCACCCAGGTGCGCACGCGGCTGGGGCCCGGGGCGAGCGCCGCCAGCAGGGCCTCCATGGAGGGGAAGCGCTCCTCGGGCCGGGGCCGCAACCCACGCAGCACCGCGTTGCGCACCCGCGCGGGCACCTTCGAGTCGCGCCCGGGCGCTTTCACCTTGCCCTCGCGCGCGGCCCGGCCGAGCTCCCGCAGGCTCAGGCCCTCGAAGGGCCGCATCCCATAGAGGGCCTCGTAGAGGGCCACGCAGAAGCTGAACTGGTCCGAGAGCGCGTCCACCCCATGGCCGTCGAGCTGCTCCGGCGCCATGTAGGCCGGAGTCCCCAGCAGCGCGCCCGTCCGGGTGAGCTGTCCGAGCGAGTCCTCCTCCGGCGCGGCCGGCGGGGCCGTGGGCGTCTCCGGGAGCATGCCCGCGCGAGTGGCGGGACGGGCCAGTCCGAAGTCCGTCACCCGTGCCCGTCCATCCCGGCCCACGAGGACGTTGGCGGGCTTGAAGTCCCGGTGCACCAGCCCCGCCGCGTGCGCGGCCGCCAGCCCCCGCCCCGCGTCCAGGAAGACCCGCAGCACCTCGCGCCAGGGCCGCGGCTCCTTCAACCAGTCCGCCAGCGTGGTGCCGTCCACCAGCTCCAGCGCCAGGAAGACGCCGTCTCCGCACACCCCCACGTCATGCACGGCGACGACATGGGGATGGGAGAGCCGGGCCAGCGCCTGGGCCTCGCGCAGCAGCCGCTGCTTCAGCTCCTCCACATGGCGGCCCTCGGGACGCAGCAGCTTGAGGGCCACCTGCCGGTCCAGCTCCGGGTCATACGCGGCGTACACCACCCCCATGGCCCCGGAGCCGAGCCGCTCCCGCACCACGTACCGGGAGAGCGTGGCGCCCCGGGCCAGCAGCTCGGGACTCCCCGGGGGAGACGCTTCCGGGACACCGGCCGTCGGCGTGGAGTCGCCGCCCGCCGCCAGCGCCCGCTGGCACGCGGCACAGCCCTCCACGTGCGCCAGCACCTCCTGCCTGCGCGCCTCCGGCAGAAGTCCCACCAGGAAGTCGCTCAGCGTCGTTTCGTCTGGGCACCCCATCCACCGCTCAAATTATCAGGGTCGGGGATTTCTTGTATATCCGATTCCCGGCGAGAGCCCGGCTGGCGGAACTGTCCGAAAAACCACGCTATAATGGGGGGATGGATCTGTCCGTCTGGCTGACGAACTTCCGGGAGCTGCACGAACGCGCGCGCCGTCGGCTGCACACGAGCGATGAGCGGGCACTCTACCTGGAGGCTCGCGAGCAGCTCGCACGCTCGCTGCTCGCGGCCCAGGGGCAGAACCTGCAACCGGGATCGACCGCCCGGCGCAGCTTCCGCGTGCCCAAGGGGATGCACGTGGACGTCAGCTTCCGAACCGGCGCCGTGCGCAGCCGCACCCTGGACATCTCCTCCGGGGGCTTCTCCTGTTTGATGGGAGGTGCCCCCACCGAGGGCACGCTCAGCGGTTTCGCGCTGTGGCTGCCCGGGCAGGACGAGGCGCCGGTGGTGGGCCGTGCACGCATCGTCGCGGCGACCCCGCCCTCCGAGCAGGGCAACCAGCGGGTCTCCTTCATCTTCGAGAACGTGAGCGACGACGACCACGAGCGGCTGGAGATGCTGATCTTCGACCTGGCGCTCGGCTACATCGTGGCCTGAGCGGCCGCGCGGGAGCGGGCCCTCACCCCGGCTCGGAGAGCCGGGCCCGGAGCAGCAGATCCTCCCCCACCTGCTCGAAGGAGAGCTTGCCCACCGTGAGTGCGCGGGCCATCTGTTTCACGCCCAGCGAGCCGGACCAGGACAGGCCCTCGCTCCCGATGAGCTTGGGGGCGACGAAGAGCAGCAGCTCGTCCGCGAGCCCCCCGCGCAGGAACGAGCCGTACATCTCCGCGCCGCCCTCCACCAGCACGTGGTTGAGGCCCTCCCTGGCGAGGCGGCGCATCAGCGCCTCGAGGTCCACGCGGCCCTGCTTCGCGGGCATCCGCCAGACCTCGGCGCCGGCGGCGATGAAACGCTTCGCCTTGCGGCCCGTGGGCTCCTCCAGCGTGGCCACCACGGTGCGCGCCGGGGAGCGCTGGGTGAAGACGGTGAGCTTCGGGGACAGGCGCAGGTGCGAGTCCACCACCACGCGCACCGGATCCTTCCCCGAGCCCTCGGGGAGCCGCGTGGTGAGCTGGGGATTGTCGCGCTGGACGGTGGTGGCGCCCACGAGGATGACGTCCACCTGGTCGCGCAGCCGGTGCACCCACG
The DNA here is from genome assembly GCF_000733295.1 of Archangium violaceum Cb vi76. Lineage (GTDB taxonomy): Bacteria > Myxococcota > Myxococcia > Myxococcales > Myxococcaceae > Archangium > Archangium violaceum. The sequence goes on from NZ_JPMI01000302.1 coordinate 88,118, forward strand.
CCCGGGCCTGCTCTCCCGTCACCCAGCGCGAGTCGCCCGTGGCGGTGGCCAGCTTGCCATCCAACGTCACCGCCGCCTTCAGGGTGACGTAGGGCAGGCCGGTGCTCATGGCCTTGAAGAAGGGCCGGTTGAGCGTGTCGGCCTCCTCCTTCAGCACGCCGGTGACGACCTCCACGCCGGCGCGCCGCAGCCGCGCCACGCCCTTGCCATTCACCTTGGGGTTGGGATCGGACGAGCCCACGAAGACGCGGCGCACGCCGGCATCGAGCACGGCCTGGCTGCACGGCGGGGTGCGCCCGTAGTGGTCGCACGGCTCCAGCGTCGTGTAGAGGTCCGCCCCACGGGCCCTGGCGCCCGCGGCCTCCAACGCCACCACCTCGGCGTGCGCCGTGCCGGCCCGCCGGTGGTAGCCGCGCGCGATGATCCGGCCGCCCTTCACCAGCACCGCCCCCACCACGGGGTTGGGGCTGGTGCGGCCGAGTCCCTTGGAGGCTTCTTCCAGCGCCAGGCGCATGAAGAACTCCGCCACCGCCTTGTCGAAGTCCGCCGCGCGCTTCGCCCGGGGGGTGCGCTTCTGCATCCGCGCTCGCGTCAAGAGCCGCATGGCCCGTCAACCGTCCTTGCCCACGGGACGCGGCGGCTTGAGCTCCCGCGTCCGGTCAGACAGAAGATCCTTCAGCTCCTCCATGAACTCGGAGATGTCACGGAAGCTCCGGTACACCGAGGCGAAGCGGACATAGGCCACCTCGTCCAGGCCGTGCAGCCGGCGCATCACCTCCTCGCCGATGACCGACGAGGGCACCTCCTTCTCGCCCATGCCCTGCAGCAACCGCTCGATGGCGACCACCGTCTCCTCGAGCTGGTCCGCCGACACCGGCCGCTTCTCGCAGGCCTTCTTCAGCCCCGCGAGCAGCTTGTCCCGATCGAACGTCTCCCGCCGCCCGTCCTTCTTCACGATGAGCGGGTAGAGCTCCTCCACCCGCTCATACGTGGTGAAGCGCCGCTTGCACTGCAAGCACTCGCGGCGCCGGCGGATGACAGACCCCTCGTGAGACTCGCGCGAGTCGATGACCTTGTTCTCGGCGTCCTGGCAGAAGGGGCAACGCATGAAGAGGGAGGGAGGGTTACTTCAGCCGCGAGGCGTAGAGCGGGAAGCTCCGGGTGAACTCCTCGATGCGCGAGCGGATGTTGGCCAGCCGCTTCTCGTCCGAGGCGTTATCCAGCGCCTCCACGACGAAGGCGCCGACGGTGGCCATCTCCGCCTCCTTCATCCCGCGAGCGGACACGGCCGGCGTGCCCACGCGCACGCCCGACGTCACCATGGGCTTCTCCGGGTCGAAGGGGATCATGTTCTTGTTCACCGTGATGCCCGCCTTGCCCAGCACCTCCTCGGCCACCTTGCCGGTGAGGTTCTTGGGGCGCAGGTCCACCAGCATCAGGTGGTTGTCCGTGCCGCCCGAGCACAGGCGCAGGCCCCCGCGCTTGAGGGCCTCGGCCAGGGCCTGGGCGTTGGCGACGATCTGCCGCTGGTACGCCTTGAACTCGGGGCTGAGCGCCTCGCGGAAGGCCACGGCCTTGGCGGCGATGACGTGCATCAGCGGACCGCCCTGGATGCCCGGGAAGATCTGGCTGTTGAGCGTCTTGGCGTACTGCTCCTTGCTCAGCACGAGGCCACCGCGCGGGCCGCGCAGCGTCTTGTGCGTGGTGGAGGTGACGATGTCCGCCAGGGGCACCGGCGAGGGGTGCACGCCCGCGGCCACCAGGCCGGCGATGTGCGCCATGTCCACCATCATCGCCGCGCCCACGCTGTCGGCGATCTCACGGAACTTCGCGAAGTCGATGGTGCGCGGGTACGCCGAGGCGCCCACCACCACCACCTTCGGCTTGTGCTCCTTCGCGAGCGCCGCGGCCTGCGCGTAGTCCAGCGTCTCGGTGTCCTTGGTGAGCCCGTAGTGGACGATCTTGTAGAGCTTGCCGGAGAAGTTGAACGCGGCGCCGTGGGTGAGGTGGCCGCCCGAGTTCAAATCCAACGAGAGGATGGTGTCACCGGGCTTCATCAGCGCCATGTAGGCGCCCATGTTGGCCTGGCTGCCGGAGTGCGGCTGGACGTTGACGTAGTCCGCGCCGAACAGCTCCTTGGCCCGGGAGATGGCGAGGTTCTCCGCCACGTCCACCACCTCGCAACCGCCGTAGTAGCGCTTGCCCGGGTAGCCCTCGGCGTACTTGTTCGTCAGCACCGAGCCCATCGCCTCCATCACGGCGGGGCTCACGAAGTTCTCCGAGGCGATCAGCTCCAGGCCCTCTTCCTGGCGGCGCGTCTCGTCGTGAACGACCTTGGCAATCTCCGGATCGACCTCGGCCAGCTTACGGATGTTCTCCATGGACACGCTCTCCTCGGTTGGGAACGAGGGCCTCAGCGTCCGTTGTCGGACTCGGCCTCGCGAATCTTGTCCAGGCGCTTCTGGTGCCGGCCGCCCTCGAAGGGCGTGGCCACGAAGGCCTCCACGATGCTGCGCGCCAGCCCCGCTCCGACGACGCGCTGGCCCAGGCACAGCACGTTGGCGTCGTTGTGGGCCCGCGTCATGCGCGCCTCGAACTCACTGGTGCACAGCGCCGCGCGGATGCCCCGGTACTTGTTGGCCGTGATGCTCATGCCAATCCCGGTCCCGCACACCAGCACGCCGTACGGGTACTCGCCCGCCGCCACCGCCCTGCATACCGTCTTCGCGAAGTCCGGGTAGTCCACCGACGCGTTCGTGGTGGGGCCCACGTCATGGACCTCGGCGCGCAGCTCCTGGAGCGCGCTCACGAGCTCACGGCGCAGCTCCAGGCCCGCATGATCCGACGCGATGATGATCTTCACGTGAGCCCTCCCTCTTCCACTCGGACCCGGGGTGGGGAGACCCTCACCCCGGCCCTCTCCCAGGGGGGAGAGGGAGTGCTGGGGTGCTGGTGCTACTTGAAGCGCTTGAAGACGAGCACCGCGTTGGTGCCGCCGAAACCGAACGAGTTGCTCATCACCGCGTCCACGCGCTGCTCACGCGCCTGGTTGGGCACGTAGTCCAGATCGCAGTCCGGATCCGGCGTGGTGTAGTTGATGGTCGGCGGAAGCACGCCACGCAGCAGCGTCTGCACGCTCACCACCGCCTCGGCACCACCGGCCGCGCCCAGCATGTGGCCCGTCATGGACTTGGTGGAGGACACCGCCACCTTGCGGGCGTGCGCCCCGAAGACCGCCTTGATGGCCTT
>NZ_JPMI01000303.1 GCF_000733295.1 Archangium violaceum Cb vi76
GATGTCCTCGGGGTTCATCCCCGCGGACTGCAGCGCCAGACGCATGCAGCGCGCCGCGCCCTCGCCCTCGGGGGCCGGCTGCGTCACGTGGTGCGCGTCCGAGTTGGCCCCGTAGCCCACCAGCTCCGCCAGGATGTTGGCGCCGCGCTTCTTCGCGTGCTCCAGCTCCTCGAGCACGATGACGCCAGCGCCCTCGCCCATCACGAAACCGTCGCGATCCTTGTCGAAGGGACGGCTGGCGGCCGCCGGGTCGTCGTTGCGGTTGGACAGCGCCTTCATCACCGAGAAGCCACCCATGCCCAGCGGGGTGATGGCCGCCTCGGAGCCGCCGGCGATGACCGCGTCCGTCTCACCCAGGCGGATGGACTTCCAGGCCTCGCCGATGGCGTGGGCGCTGGTGGCGCAAGCCGACACGGGCGCCCAGTTGGGGCCCTTGCAGCCATAGCGCATGGAGATGAGGCCCGGCGCCATGTTGATGATCATCTGGATGATGAAGAAGGGAGACAGACGGTCGAAGCCCTTCTCCAGCCCCTTGCGGTGCTGCTCCTCCAGGGAGGAAAGGCCGCCGATGCCCGAGCCGACGATGACGCCCACCTTCTCGGGCGCATAACCGTTGGGCTTGTCCAGACCGACCGGCAGGCCGCTCTCCTTCACGGCCATCTCGGCCGCGGCGAGCGCGAACTGGGAGAACAGGTCCATCCGGCGCACTTCGCGCTTGTCGATGAACTGCTCCGGCTCGAAGTCCTTCGCCTCACCGGCGAAGTTCGTATCGATCTTCTTCGTCTCGAAGCGGGTGATGGGTCCGATACCAGACTTGCCGGCGAGCATCGCCTGCCAGTTCTTCTCGGTCCCGGTTCCCAGTGCCGTGATGATTCCGGTGCCGGTGACGACGACTCGACGGTTTGACACGTTGCTCTCCACTCAAATACGCGCTGCTGCCATGGAACGCTGGCGGGGGGTCCAGCGCTCCCCGGCCCTACGGTGATGCCTACTTCTTGTGGGTGTTGATGTAGTTGATGGCGTCCCCAACGCTCTTGATGTTCTCGGCCTCCTCGTCGGGGATCTCGACCTCGAACTCCTCCTCCATCGCCATCACCAGCTCCACGATGTCGAGGCTGTCCGCGCCCAGGTCCTCGATGAAGGAGGACTCCGGCCTGATCTCCTCCTCCCCCACGCCCAGCTGATCGGCGATGATGCTCTTGACCTTGGCCTCGATAGCAGAAGTCGACATAGGTATTGAACCCTCCAGGAACCACGTGGTGGCCCGGCATACTCCCCGGACCTATGTAAGCGGGCGCGGTATAACCCACGACCGTCGCCGATCCAACCCTTGGCTACATGTACATGCCGCCATTCACCTTCAGGACTTCTCCGGTGATGTAGGCGGCCGCATCACTGGCCAGGAAGAGGACGGCATTGGCCACGTCCTCCGGGGAGCCCAGGCGCCCCAGGGGGATGGCGGCCTCCATCTTCTCCCGCGTCTCCCCGCCCAGGTGCGAGGTCATGTCCGTGCCGATGAAACCGGGGGACACGGCGTTGACGCGGATGTTCCGGCTGGCCAGCTCGCGGGCCACGGACTTGGTCAGGCCGATGAGGCCCGCTTTGGACGCCGAGTAGGCGGCCTGTCCGCCATTGCCCATCTCCCCGACCACGGAGGTCAGGTTGATGATGGCGCCGCCCTTCTGCTTCATCATCGGCCGGCTGACGGCGCGGATGAGCGAGAAGGCGCCCTTGAGGTTGGTGTCCAGCTGCTTGTCCCAGTCCTCGTCCTTCACCCGCATGACCAGGCCGTCCACGGCCACGCCCGCGTTGTTGACGAGCACATCCAGCCGGCCGTGCGTCTTGAGCACACCCTCCACGGCACTGGCGCAGGCGGTGGCGTCCGACACGTCGAAGCGCACCGCCTCGCCCTTGGCGCCCGCCGCCTGGATGAGGCCCAGCGTCTCCTGCGCCGCGGCCTCGTTGCCCGCGTAGCTGAACACCACCGTGGCGCCCTGCTTCGCGAAGCCCACGGCGATGGAGCGGCCGATACCCCGGGAGCCACCCGTCACCAGCACCACCTTGTCCTTGAACGCGCTCATCTCAGGCTCCCAGTGCCGCGAGGGTCTTCTCCAGGCTCGCGGAGTCCTCGACGTTGAACGACTCGATATCCTTGGTGATGCGCTTGATGAGGCCGCTCAGCACCTTGCCGGGGCCCACCTCGACGACCCGCGTCACGCCCTGGGCGTGGAGGGCCTGGATGCTCTCCACCCAGCGCACCGAGGAGCTCACCTGCTCCAGCAGCAGCGGCACCACGCGGGCCGCGTCGCTGTTGGGGGCGGCCTCCACGTTCGTCACCACCGGGACGGAGGGAGCGGACACCTTCACCTTCGCCAGCACCTCGGCCAGCCGGGGCTTCACCGGCTCCATCAGCGCGCAGTGGAAGGGGGCGGACACGGGCAGCAGCTTCGCCTTGCCCCCCATCTCCTTCGCCTTGGCGATGGCCCGCTCCACGGCCTGGGCGCTGCCGGCGATCACCGTCTGCTCCGGCGAGTTGTAATTGGCCGGGGACACCACCTGCCCCTCGCCCGCCGCGTCGCAGGCCGCCTTCACCTTGGCCGGCTCCAGGCCCAGCACCGCGGCCATGGCGCCCACGCCCTCGGGGACGGCCTCCTGCATGAAGGTGCCACGGGCCCGCACCGCCCGGACCGCGTCCGCCAGCTGCAGCGCGCCCGCCGCCACCAGCGCCGAGTACTCACCCAGCGAGTGCCCCGCCACGAAGGCCGGCACGGGTCCCCGCTTGGAGAAGACGGCATGCGCCGCCACCGACACCGTGAGGATGGCCGGCTGCGTGTTGGCCGTCAGCTTCAGCGAGGCCTCCGGTCCCTCGAACAACACCTGGGAGAACTTCTCGCCCAGCGCCTCGTCGGCCGCCTCGAAGACGGCCCGGGCCTCGGGGAACTTCTCGTACAGGTCCTTCCCCATGCCGACAGCCTGGCTGCCCTGCCCTGGGAAGACGAACGCGATCTTCGACATGCTCCTGCTCCCTCCCTTTCAACAGCGCGTCACCAGCGCATCACCGCACTACCCCACGTCATCCCCGCGCCAATGGCCATCATCGCCACCACGTCTCCCCGCTCGAGCCGGCCGGCCCGGTGGGCCTCGTCCAGCGTCATGGGCAGCGACGCGGAGGACGTATTGCCGTATTCGTGCAGGTTGAGCCAGCACTTCTCCACCGGCAGTTCCAGCCGCTGCAGCACCGCCTCGAGGATGCGGATGTTGGCCTGGTGCGAGATGACATGGTCCACTTCCCGCACGTGCAGCCCATTGGACTTCAGGGCCGTGTGCGTCGCATCCGCCAGCGCGCGCACCGCGAACTTGAAGACCTCGCGGCCATTCATGTGCAGCGTGTGCAGCTTCTCCTTCAGCACCTCTTCGCAGGTGGGCTTGCTCGTGCCGCCGCCCGGGATGCAGAGGATGTCCGCGAAGGAGCCGTCCGTGTACAGGTGCGTGGAGAGCAGCCCGCGATCCGCGTCCTCCGTGGGGGCGAGCACCATGGCACCCGCCGCGTCCCCGAAGAGCACGCACGTGTTGCGGTCCTCCCAGTTGACCGCCCGGCTGAGCATCTCCGCGCCGATGACCAGCGCGCGCTTCACCTGGCCGGTGCGGATGAACTGGTCCGCCACGTTGAGCGCGTAGAGCGAGCCCGAGCACGCCGCCGACACGTCGAAGGCGAAGGCGTTCTTCGCGCCCAGCTTGGCCTGCACCACCGCCGCGCAGGAGGGCATGGGCATGTCCGGCGTGACGGTGCCCACCACGATGAGCCCCAGCTCCTCCGGCTGGATCCCCGCCATCTCCAGCGCACGGCGGGCCGCCTGCACGGCCATGTCACTGGTCGCCTCGCCCGGCGCCGCCACGCGGCGCTTGCGGATACCGGTACGCGCGGTGATCCACTCGTCGGTCGTGTCGACGATCTTTTCGAGGTCGGCGTTGGTCAGGACCTTCTCCGGTGCGTACGAGCCGGTACCGATGATTTGCGTGCGTGCCAAGGGGACTCCCAGTGGGTGTACCGGACACGAACGCCTCGGGCGCGCTCTCTAATCGGAAAAGGCCTCGGCTGTCGCTCCCTTTCCCCGCTGCCGGGCGGGGAGCCAGGCGGAGGCGTCCGCGATGCAACGCGTCAACTCGGTGCGCAATCCCGCCTGGGCCGTCTGCAGGGCGGCCTCCAGCGCCTTCTGGATCGCCCGGGGCGAGCTGCGGCCATGCGCGACGATGCCCACGCCCTCGATTCCCAGCAGCGGTGCGCCGCCGTACTCCGCGTAGTCCATCACCTTCTTCAGGCCGGTGAAGGTGGGCTGGAGCAGCAGCGCGCCCAGCTTCTCCGGCAGACCTCCGCGCCGCTCGATGGCCGAGCGCAGGAGCCCCGTGACGGCCGCCGCCACGCCCTCGGACGTCTTGAGGACCACGTTGCCGGTGAAGCCATCGGTGACCACCACCTCCACCTCCCCGGAGAAGAGATCCTTCCCCTCCACGTAGCCGGTGAAGTCCAGCTCCGAGGCGCGCAGCAGCTCGGAGGCCTCGCGGGTGAGGGAGGTGCCCTTGGAGGGCTCCTCGCCATTGGAGAGCACCGCCACCCGGGGGCGGGGGATGCCCAGGCGGGCGCGCACGTAGGCGGCTCCCAGCACCGCCCACTGGGCCAGGTGGACGGGCCGGCACTCCACATTGGCCCCGGCGTCCAGCAGCAGACAGCGCCCCACCCCCTCCAGGGCCGGCAGCAGCGTGGCGATGGCCGGGCGCTCCACCCCGGGGATGCGGCCCAACACCAGCAGCCCCCCCGCCATCACCGCGCCCGAGTGCCCCGCCGACACCAGGGCGTCCGCCTCCCCCCGGCGCACCAGCTCGAAGCCCACCCGGAGGGAGGAGTCCTTCTTGCGGCGGATGGCGGAGAAGGCGTGATCCTCCATCTCCACCACCTGGGAGGCGGGGTGGAGGTGCACGTTGGGGGGGAGCCCCCCGGCCCGGGTCAGGGGCTCCCGGAGCCGCACCGGGTCCCCCACCAACACCACCTCGTGCGCCGGGTGCTCGCGCGCGAACAGGAGAGCCCCCTCCACGGGGGGCCGCGGGGGCATGGTCACCCCCCATCGCATCCAGGACGAGCCTCATCGCGGGCGCATCCTTCCATGGACGCCCCGAGGCTGGGAGCACGGAGAGCAAGCGGGTGGACACCCCCGGGCCCGGGGACGTAAGAATGGGCCCGGCCAGGTCAGGGTTGGACAGGGCACGGCGACCCCCGCACACGCGCGTTGACTCACACGCTCCGAGCGGCTAGGGTCCGCCGCCTTCCGAGTTTTTGCCGGTCGGGACTGGTGGGGAAGCCCCGGAGTCCAGGGCCGTGACGATACAGAGGTGAGCCGTGGGTGTTCCCAAGAAGCGTACGTCCAAGATGCGTCGTGACCGCCGCCGGGCGGCCAACAACAACCTGCGGAGCGCGGTGCAGGTGATTTCGTGCTCCAACTGCAAGGAGCCGGTGCTCCCCCACCGCGCCTGCGCGGCGTGCGGCCACTACAAGGGCCGTGAGACGGTGCCGGGCGCCCAGGCCTGATCACCTGACTCCAGTTCCACTGGAAGGCACGAAGGCCGTTCCCTCTCGCGAGGGGCGGCCTTTCTGCTTTGGAGCGAACGGCTCTAGTGTCCCGGCCGCGCCGGCCATGGCTCCCCGCCCCCGGCACGACAGGGAGACACGAAACACATGAAGCTGAAGATCGCGTACTGGGTTTTCACCGGCCTGTTCTGCCTGATGATGTCGTACTCGGGTTACTCGGGCCTCTCCGGCAGCCCGCAGGTGGTGGAGGGCTTCCGCCACCTCGGCTACCCGGACTACTTCCGCACCCTGCTGGGCACCGCGAAGCTGCTGGGCGTGGTGGCCCTGGCGGTGCCGCTGGTGCCGCGCACGCTGCGCGAGTGGGCCTACGCGGGCTTCACCATCAACCTGGTGTCGGCCTCGGTGTCCCACTACGCCTCGGGAGACCCGACGAGCAATGTGATGGGGCCGCTCATCTTCCTCGGCGTGCTGCTCACCTCGCACCAGCTCTGGCACCGGGTGTCGCGAGGCGCCGACGAGCCGCGGCCCTCCGCCCAGCCCGCGATGGGCTGAGCACCCCGCCCCCCTTCACGGCGCCGGCCCGAGCCACGCGTCATGGCAGGAGCTGCCCGCGATGGGAGGCGGCTCGGTCTCGAGCAGATGCGGGGGCGCCAGCTCGCCCTCGTCCCGCATCCGCAGCGCCAGATCGATGCGCGCCGCGGCGTTGATGAGCCCCAGGTGGCTGAAGGCCTGGGGGAAGTTGCCCAGCTGCTCGCGCGTGAGCGGGTGCACCTCCTCGGCGAGCAGCCCGAGGTGGTTGGCCGCCTCCGCGTGGTGCATGAAGACCTTCTCGGCCTCATCCAGCCGGTTGGACAGCACCAGCGCCTCGACGAGCCAGAAGCCGCACAGGAGGAAGCCCCCCTCCGGCCCCGCCACCCCATCGTCCATCCGGTAGCGGCGCAGGAAACGGCCCGCCCCCAGCTCCGAGCGCAACCAGTCGATGGTCTCCTGCACGAGCGGCTCGCACGCCCGGAAGCACCCCGCGATGGGCAGCAGCAGCAGCGAGGCATCCGGCTCGTTGCCCCCATAGAAGCCCACGAAGTGCCGGCCCGTGGGGTCCACGCCGTGCTGGAGGATGTCCTGGCGGATGAGCTCCGCCTCGTAGGTGCAGAACTCCTGGAGCGCGGGCTCGGCGAAGAGCCGGGCCAGGTGGCGGCCCCGGTGGAGCGCCAACCAGCACATGAGCTTGGAGTGCACGTTGTGCCGCTTCTCCCGGCGCGGCTCCCAGATGCCGTGATCCGGCTCGCGCCAGCGGCGGGCGGTGGTCTCGATGACCCGCTTGAGCAGCGCCCAGGTGCGCAGCGGCAGCCGGCCCCCGAACCGCTCGTAGAGATAGGCCGCGTCCAGCAGCGCCCCCGCGGTGTCGAACTGGAGCTGCTCCCGCGCATCGTTGCCGATCCGCACGGGGCTCGAGCCCTGGAACCCGGACAGGTGCTCGAGGATCCGCTCCTCGGGCACCGGCCCCCCATCCAGCGAGTACATCACCTGGAGGGGCTCGCCGTGCTTGAGCGTGTCGCGCACGAAGTAGAAGAACTCGCGGGACTCGGTCGGGTAGCCGATCAGGTTGGTGGCCCGCACGGCCATGGCCGCGTCACGCACCCAGCTGTAGCGGTAGTCCCAGTTGCGAGGCCCTCCAATCCACTCGGGCAGCGAGGTGGTGGCCGCGGCCACCATGGCGCCGGTGGGCGCGTACATCAGCAGCTTCAACGCCAGCGCCGAGCGCAGCACATGGTGCCGCCATGGCCCCTCGTACTGGAGCTGCCGGGACCATTCCCGCCAGGCCTGTCGCGTGGCCCGGAGCAGCTCGTAGGGCCGGTACGCGGCCACGGGCTCCGGGTGCTCCGAGTCCCACGCGAGGATCATCCAGCGCCGCTCTCCCCTGCCGAGCCGGATGCGCGTCCGCAGGCCCGCCCCGCCCCGCGGCGCCCAGTGCGCCTCCCCATCGAGCACCGCGACCATCCGCTCACCCCGGGCGCCCTTCGCGACCAGCCCATGCTCCTCGAGATCCACCCGCGTCTCCGATTCGCCGAACCTGAACCGCGGATCGAAGACGACGTCCAGCTCGAGTGAGCCCTCCACGCACTCGATGCGCCGGTGCACCTCGTGGATGGTGGCCCGGGGATCGTTCGTCCACGGCATGTAGTCGATGATCCGCACCACGCCCTGGCGCTCGACGCGGAAGAGCGTCTCCAGCACGTTGGTGTCCGGGTCGTAGCGCTGCAGGCTCTCGAAGGGCCAGACGGCGGGAGTGATGCCGGTGAAACCGCCCCGCTCGTCATCGAGGATCGCCGCGAAGGCGCTCGGGCTGTCGAAGCGGGGAAAGCACAGCCAGTCGATGACACCGTCCGGCCGGACCAGGGCGCACGTGATGCCGTCCCCGATCAGCCCCCGGCTGGCCAGGGAGATCTCCCGGTACGACGCCGGATTCGAGAACCGGAACGGCCGGTTCATCCGCTTGGCGGCACTGTAGAGGTCCATGCACGCTGCCCTCTCCTGCCCCAAGGGTAGGAACCCTCGCGGACCACGACGCCAACCCGGGCGGACACCAGCCGGACATCCACTCCGAGCCGCGCCCTGGAGGTCTGCAAGGCCACCCGGGCCGTCGCGGAGCTCCTCCTGGCCTCCGGGTATGCCGTCCCCCAGCCGGCCGCCCCGCAGCCGATCGCCAAGGCCAGCCGAGCACCCTGGCGAACACGTCCAGGCCCGGAGGACGACCCCCGGCCTGGCGGGCGAGCCCTCCACCGCCCCCGTGTGGGAAGTGGGCGGAATAAAGGGTGGCATCCACCCCGCATGAAGCACTTCCTCACGCGTGGGTGGGCGCTGTCCTGGCTGGTGCTGTGGGTGGCCCTTCCCGCGCTCGCGGGGCCCCACCCCGGCCTCTTCTTCGACGCCTCCCAGGTCGAGGCGTTGCGCCAGAAGGCGCAGACGACCCACCAGGCCATCTACCAGCCCCTGCTCAAGGGCGCGACGAGCTACCTGGACAGCACCGTCGCGCCCTCGGGGCTCGTCACCTGGAAGACGACCGGGAAGACGCTGCAACTGGATCGCCGCGAGGTCGGCAACCTGCTGGTGGTGCTCGCCTTCGTGGGGCAGGTGTCCACCGACAGCCGTCACCTCGAGCTGGCCAGGGCGTGGCTGCTGACGGTCTCCTCGTGGGGAAACCTGGACCTCGACGGCACGCATGATCTCATCCAGTCGCACCTGCTCGGAGGCGTCGCGGTGGCCTACGATCTGGTGGCCCCGAAGCTCTCCGCCGCCGAGGCCTCCCGCGTCCGCGCGACCCTCCAGCAGAACGCCAACGCCCTGATGCAGTCCTCCAAGGGCGGCGAGTGGTGGGCGGACGAGTACCTGCAGAACCACAACTGGGTGAACCATGCCGCCATCGGGCTCGCGGCGCTCGCCACCCGGGGAGAGCTGCCGGACAGCACCACGCAGCCGTGGCTGGAGCTGGCCACCGGCAACGCGCGCAAGGTGAAGCGGGTGTTGGATCTGGTCACCGATGGCCTCTGGCACGAGGGCTTCGGCTACGTCACGTACGGGCTGAGCTGGCACCTGCCCTTCGTCAGCGCGCTCCAGCGCGTCACCGGCACGGACGTGGGAGACCTGGCCCTGGTGAAGGCCATGCCGCGCGCCCTGGCGGCCACCCAGCTCCCGGAGCGGCCCTATCAGTCCCTGCTCCTCCACGGGAACTTCTACGCCATCAGCAAGGACATGGGGCTGATGCCCCTGCGCTACGCCGCCACGCGCTACCGGGACCCGGTGGCCCAGGCCACGGCGGACACCTGGCTGCGCGGCACCACCTTCAGCAGCTACGCGCCCGAGCTCAACCAGCGCGTCTTCGAGTTCCTCTTCCATGACGCCTCCCTGCGCGCCGCGGACCCGCGTGCCCTGCCGTTGGACTGGTACGGCGACAACCAGCAGGTGGCCGTGTTCCGCGGCGGCTGGGACAAGGGCTCGCTCCTGTTCGCGCTCAAGAACGGCCCGTATGGCGGCATGGCCGGGTGGCAGTGGCTGAAGAGCGGCATGGAGCCTCGCGGCACCCTCAACATCAGCCACGACCACGCCGACGACAACGGCTTCTACCTGTATGGCCAGGGCTCGTGGCTCGCCCCCGAGGCCCCCGGTTACTACATCGGCCACACGGGCTCGCCGGGGCCCGCCGCCAACCAGACCGTCTTCCACAACTCGCTGACCATCGACGGCGTGGGCCAGCTCGGCGAGGGCGTGCGCGATCGGAGCGACTCCGCCGCGTCCTACGGTTGGTACCTCGACCGCAAGGGCGGCATCCCCTTCTTCGGCTCCAGCGAGCACTACGGCTACACCATCGGCGACGGCGCCTCGCTCTACGCCTCCACCTTCGGACTGCGCCGCTGGGACCGGCATGCCCTCTTCCTCGACCGCAAGTGGGTGGTGCTGCGAGACGTGGTGCAGGCGTCGCGCTCCCACGTGTACCGGTGGTCCTGCCACTTCATGAATGGCGCGGCCCGCGAGGGCACCTGGCTCCACGGGCGCGGCGAGAATGGCCAGGCCCTCGGCGTCGCGGTGGTGGCCCCCGAGTCCTTCGACGCCACCTTCACCGAGCAGAAGCCCGTCCACGTCCAGAAGTTCAACGCCACCGGCTCCATCACCCACGCCGAGGTGAAGCCCACCACCGCCTCCGCCAACGCCACCTTCCTCACCGCCCTGGTGCCCACGCCGGAGTCGGCCTGGGCCTCGCGCCCCGTGGTGAAGGCACTCGACGCGCGGACGCCCGATGCGGGGCTGAAGGTGACCGAGGGCACCGCCACCGTCTACGCCCTCTTCAACGACCTGCCCGGACAGAGCCGGAGCGCGGGGGGCTTCCGGCTGGAGGGGCTCGCCGGTGTCGTGCGCTACGAGGGCACCACGCCCACCCGGGTGCTGCTCGTCCAGGGCACGAGCCTCTCCGATGCCTCGCGCACGCTCATCAGCCAGACGGACGGCATCCGGCTGCTGGAAGCGGACGGGCTCGCCACCGAGACGCTGCGGCTGTCTGGAAACGGGCAGGGCTCGCCCCGCGTCCACGCGCCCCAGGCCACCCGCGTCCTCTGGAACGGCGTGGAGGTCCCCTTCCATCGCGACGGCGACGCCATCGTGGTGGGAATGATCGACGCTCCGCTTCCCGCTGACGTCACGCCCGTGGACTCCGCCGATCCCCAGCCCCCGATCGACCTCGAGCCCTCGACCTCCGACTCCGGTGGGGACGACCCCGAGGAAGGCACTACCTCGGCGATGCCGCCCCTCGAGGCACCGGAGCCCGGGACCTCCCGCTTCCGTGTGGGCCCCTCCTGTGCCGTGGGAGGAGAACAACTCGCCTTCACGTGGAGCCTGCTCGCCCTGGGCGGAGTGCTCGCCCATTGCCGGCGCCGCCGCTCACGCCCGCCCACGCATTGAGCTGCCCTTGGGCCTGGAGGGGTGGCATCGCTCTTGAGCGCAATGATTTGCGGCTGCCCGCATGCTGGGCGGCTCTATTCCTTGTGCCTGCCTGGCCCAATTCAACAGCATCTGACTGAATTGCAGTTGCAGCGAGCCCCCATAGGGCGTGACCACGGTGAGGGATTGGCCGCGTCCAGCCATCCCTCCTGGCCGAGCCGGTTGACCAGCTCCGGCGTGAAGCCGCCCGTGGCTCCGTCAGCGCACCTCGAATTCGTAGATGCGCGTCGCGGGATCGCCGTTCTGGGACGGGGTGGTCACGTTGAACTTGATGTATCGCGCCGAGGTGGCGCTGATCGAGTGGGTCGAGGAGCTGGCGGTGTTGTTGGTCACCGTCACCGGGGTGCTCCAGGCCGTGCCGTTGCTGGAGGTCTGGATGGTGAAGGCCCTGGTGTTCCAGGTGCTCGACTCACCACCCGCGCCGGCATGCTTGACCACGAAGCTGCTGACCGTCTGCACCGAGCCGAGATCAACCTGCAGCCAGGACGGAGAGGCCAACGAACAGAACTTGTCGGTGGTGCCGCCGGAGACGCTGCCGTTGACCGCCTTGGCCGGCGTCTCGCTGCTGTTGCAGGCGGTGGAGCCGGTCGCCGGTTTGTTGAGCGCCAGGTTGGCGTAGCCGGCACCGACCGAGACGGTCTGGGTCTTGGTATGGCTGGCGCCGCCGTTGTCGGTCACGGTCAGGCTGACGTTGTAGTTGCCGGCACTGGCGTAGACACGGCTGGGATTCGTCACGGTCGAGCCGCTGCCGTCGCCGAAATTCCAGCTGCGCGAGGTGATGCTGCCGTCGCTGTCGCTAGAGGCATCGCTGAAGGTCGCGGTCAATCCGCTCACGGTGACACCGAAATTGGCCACTGGCGGGGTGTTGCCGCTGACAGCGGTGTTGATCGCCGCCGCGTACTGCGCGGCCGTGCCCTGAGACCCGCACGCCTGGATATCGTCATACAGCCACATGAAGCCGCCAGAGATGCCGGCGGAAGCCTTCCAGTTGCTCATCTTGCTCTGCACCGTGGCCGGACTGTCGCCACTGCCACAGCCGGAGCCGTGACGCGACCACAGGCCCGGGTCGACGGTCATACCCATCGCGGTGTTCCAGCTCGCCGGGTTGTTGCCAGCGCCTCCGTCGTACACCTGCAGGTAGATGGTATCGACCGCGCTGCCGAGGTTGTCCTTGAGGCTCCTCCAGAAGCTCTGATTGGTGTAGGGCGCGAAGGTGATCTTGTAGCCCAGGCCGATCAGCATCTGCCCGAACTGGGTGGTCGGGGCGAGATTGTAGGCGCTCTCGTCATCGAAGTTGACCGCGGTGGCGCCCGTGACGGTCTTCAACACCTGGAAATTGCGGTACAGGATGCTGTTGCTGCCGGTGCCGCAAACGAGGGTGCTGCCACAACCAGCGGCGGTGCCGTTGACCAGCTTGATCATGCGCTCGAAATCGGGAACGCCCCAGGCGCCGATCGATACTTCGATGCGATTGACCGAGGTCGGCGCTGTCTTGAGCGTGGCCAGCCGCGTCGGCCAGGCCGGATCGCCAATGTAGGCGCCGTTCTTGACCACCGGGATGTCGTTGTAGACGAGGTCGCCGTTGTCCTCGATGTGGAAGCTCCACAACATCACGGTGGTGAAGCCCGAGTTGCGCAGGTCGTCCATCACCGCGGTGCCGCCGGAATAGAACGGGCCGCCGCCGTAGATAGCCGAATCGGCATGGGCGGCCGGCGTGGCCGCGGCAAGGGCAAGGGCGGTGAGCCCCGGCCAGGCCCGGCGGGCGGAACGAAGGCAGGACAAGAGGTTCTTCGACTTCGGCATGGTGAAATCCCCTGCGATGAGCGTCATGGACGCGGTGGTGGCCTCGATGCGCAGTTTCGGCGACGGGCGCACATTGCGAGCGCCAAAACCGGGGTGTCAACATGCAAATCGCTCTAAACAGGTAAATCGCGGACTTGAGCGTATGGGGGGGAAGGACGATGGCTGGAGTTCTCGTGATTCGACGACGCCTCGGCCCGCATCTACACCCGGCAGACCCAGCCCCCCTGGTGACTCCACTCACCAGTGGTGACTCGACTCCACCCTCCGCCTGGTGAGCCCCGTCACCAGTCTGGGCCCCGAGGCGCGCTCCCCTTGGCCCAACCCCTTGAGAAGACAGCGTCTTCGCCAGGAGCCAAGGCCTGGCACGCGCGCTGCAAAACGCTTCTCCATCTCGGCTTCCTCTTCTCAATCCTCTTTCTTCCGGAGCACGTCATGGGCATCAAACTCGGTGGTGCGAGCAACCTCTTCAAGAGCGGCGGCAACAAGGTTCCGGATTTCAAGCCCAGCGCGCCCAAGCCCAGCGCGCCCAAGCCGGACGTGAAGCCCCAGTTCACGCCGCGCCCCGACATCAACGGCAACAAGCCGGGCCTGAACGCTCCGGGCTTCAACCGGGACAGCTTCGAGCCCAGCAGGCTGAACAACTCCAAGCTCAACGGGCTGGGCAATGTGTTGGGTGGCGTGGGTGATGCCTTCGGTGGGGCCGCGGGGCTGGCTGGGGCCGGACTCGACGCCGCCTCCACGCTCGGCATGATGGCGCCGCAGCTGATGGCGCCCGCGATGGACCCCTACGCCGCCGCGGGCCTGGGCCAGGGCTTCGGTGGTGCGCCGATGATTGACCCCTACGCCGCCGCGGGTGGCCTGCCGCCGGAGCTGGCCGGTGCACCGATGATGGACCCCTACTCGGCCGGTGGCCTGCCCCCTGGCTTTGGCGGGGACCTCGCCCCCACCATGGCCCCCCGCCTCCCCTCGGTCGCCAGCAAGAATCCCCCGAGCAGGCCCGCCGCGCCGGCCGCGCCGCTCGCGGCGGACGGGACGCCCATTCCCCAGGCCACGGACAAGCGGCCGAAGGGAGACACCCGCTCGGCGGCGGACATCGTCAACGACTCTCCCGCGCTGGCCAAACTCGGTCGTCAGAAGGACATCAAGTTCGATCAGTTGTGCAAGCAGACCGGCGTGGATCCCAAGCTCGACCTGAAGGATTCCCGTCAGAACCCCGATGCCGTCTACCGGCTGGCGAAGGTGCTGGAGTACATCGACAGCTCCAAGATTTCCGACGGTGGTGAGCGGACGGGCAAGGTCCAGGGTGGAAAGGGAGACGGCAACATCGAGGGCATCACCAAGGACGGAGACGCCCGGCACGGCACCGAGGCCGGAATGGTCAAGGACTTCGCCGAGAAGGGTTACTCCTCCCTGGGCAAGGATCACCGGCTGCCGACCACGAACGACACCCACGTCAAGAAGGACGGGAGCAACAAGGACAACTTCCAGTGGTTCGCCGGCGAGGCGGGCAAGCACTTGTGGTTCATTCCGGGCGTCAGCAATGTCCTGACTGGGATTGGCAACTCCGAGGGTGGCGTCAAGGGCGTCATCGAGGGGGGCCTGGGTGGAGTGGTCAAGACCTGGAAGGGAGCCGCCGAGGGAGTGATCGGGGCGCTGGGGACTGGCAAGGTCAACCCCGCCTCCGCGCTGCTGGGTGCATACACGGGCGCGCTGGGTGAGACCGAGGCCGCTCCCCAGCAGGTGAAGGACCTCCTCAAGATGCTGCCCATCTGATTCGAGAGGGTCCTCCTCACGGGGGACCCTCTTGTCGCTCACTGCCGTGAAGTCCGAAGCGAGCGATTGCCAACTTCGGACTGGTTGCCCCTCGTCGAACGTAAGTGCTCCACGACGAAGGCTTTCGCGAGCAGTCGGTGAGTGGCGGCACCTCAGTCAAGAACCGCCTCGCCGAAGAATTCACGACGCATCAGCCGCTGTGCGAGCCTCCGGATCCTGAGCAGAAACGACGTGCGTCGAAGGTGGTGAGTTCGTTCCGCCGCATCGCCGAACTGGACGCGAACGCATCCCGGAATCCAGTCAACTCAAAGCCTTGCAGAGCAGCACACTGCCCACGCCCTTGAGGACGAGGTCGAACGGTGCAGCGGCATCGCTCGCGGCTTCTGTCGCCCCTCAGCTCATGCAACCTGTCGACAGGGGAGGAGTCGCGGGTCAGCGCTGTCACATGCGCGCCGAGAGCAGCGCCAAGCTGGATCTCGAAGGGCCCAACGCCTCCCTTCGCGGCCGTCACGAGCAAACGCGGCCCTACCGCCAATGGCTTCTTGGACAAGCACACAGCAGCCGTCAGGCCAGCGACCGGGAGGATTGCCGCCATGTCGAAGCTGACACTGCCGAGGCAGGTGACCGGATTCTGGATTTCCAGCCCAGCACTCCCAAGCCGGACGCCAAGCCCCAATTCACGCCGCGTCCCGACATCAACGGCAACAAGCTGGGCCTGCAGAACGGCCCCAAGCCGATGACTCTCGACAACATGCGGCCGGGCCTGGACCGTCCGGACTTCAACCCGGACAGATTCAAGCCTAGCGGACTGGGCCCCAAGAGTTGCGCGGCAGGAGCCTGGGCCTGCTGGCTGTCTTGAGCGCCTCAACACACGCTGCCTGGGGCGACCCTCGCGCCGGGGCCAGGCTCGCACCCGCCAATACTGCTGACGCGGCTGACCATGATACCAAGTATCCGTCCCTGATTCGATGTAGTATCGTCCTGGAATCGTCGGAGAACCGTCATGAGTTTCCCACCTCGCCGCTTCACCTCACCGCCGCCCGAGTTGCTCAAGACAAATGCGACTGCCCGTGGAGTGGTTCTCCGAGACCTTGTGTGGCACAAGGCTCCGATGATCCTGCGGGTTCAATTCATGGGAGGGACCGTGGATCAGCAGAACAAGGTCCTTGAGTTTGCAAAGCCCTGGTCCACCGCCGCAAAGCTGGAATTCGAGAGAAGCACTGCATTCGATGCGGAGATTCGCGTGAGCTTCAATCAGCAACTCGGCAACTGGTCCTACATTGGCACGGACAGTATCCATCGCAATCTCGGCTACCACAAAGCTTCGATGAATCTAGCGGATGTCGATTCCGCAACAGTGCTGCACGAGTTCGGTCATGCGTTGGGCCTGGGGCATGAGCATCAGCACCCCGATGCACAAGTGACGCTGGATGAGCAGCGAATCATCAGCGACATGACGAGTCACCCTTACAACTGGTCTCTCGAACAGGTGGAACGCAACATTCTCAAACGGTTCACGCGCGCCGTCGTCGATACCATCCCGTATGATTCTCTCTCCATCATGGCCTACCCATTTCCAGCAGCATGGCTGATGGCGGGCAGCCCGATACCCAGGAACACAAGCCTGTCGAGTGGCGACACCAAACTCGTGCAAGATCTCTACGGCAAACGAGCACCATGAGCGTCAAGCATACCGGACTCTTCGTGGTGGGTTGTTCAAACACTCCATGGGGGAAAGAGCAAGGGGAAAAAGAACTGCCGAAACTGGCGGGAGTTCGGGACGACGTAGAAAAGATTTGGAATGTCTTCGTCTCGCGCAAGGGCGGGCGCGGCTTGGCGGCCCCAGAGCCGACTTCCTACAAGTGGATTGACACGGGTTCGTCAGTGGTGAAACAGGCGTTCCAGTCGTTTGTCAATGGACTGGATAGAGACGCCCTGGCAATTTTCTACTTCGTAGGACATGGCGCAGTGCTGGGGGCGTGCGATCTACGCCTGCTCCTAACGAACAGCCAAGAGAATGAGCAGAATACGACGACGCTGCCAGTTCTCGATGTCGTCAGGACACTCAAGAACAGAGGGTTTGCCGAGTGGGCCGTCGTCCTGGATTGCTGCTGGGCGGGTGAGGCGCTTCGCGACCCTGCCATCACAGGTTTCCAGCAAGACAACCAAATCCCGGGTCTCATCATCAGTGCAACTGGAACGGGTAATGCGTGGGAGACCCCCCAGCATGGCGGACTGTTAACGGACTACCTGACCAAAGCCATCTCGACAGGCGCGTGCATGGCACAAGGGAAAGACTTCATCGATCTGGTGAGTGCCGCCCGCTGGGCTCAGGAGCAGATCAAGCGTTCTCATGCCGAACTCAACGCGCAGCCACAGATCCATCTGCAAGGGAGCGCGGAACTGCGGGTTGCCAAAATGCCTCCCGCCCAACCACTTCAGAGTTCCACCTTTGTCGAGTCAGTCTTGTTCATAGGGGGGAGCCCCGACAAAGCAACAGGCGGCCAGGAGCAGCAGTTTATAATCGCGTGCAATGCCATTGGACGGCAACTGGCCGAGAACGGCATCAAGCTGTGTATATGCAACCCATGGCCTGAATCCGCTGACTACCCTGTCGCGCTGGGGTATGCAAGCATTCAAAGCGCAACGATCATTCGCCTCTTCATGCCCGACGGCGATAACACGCGGAAAAACTTTGAGGCCCTGAAGCGCGAGCTCGACAACGAGCGTGTCAAACTCGTGGAATTTTGGTACCCCGTGATCGGTCAAAAAGAGTTCAGTGCGGAGACATGGCTCTACTGTCAACTCCAAGCGCTCGAGAGGGTGGACGCTGTCATCGCACTGGGGGGCGCGACCGGTGGCAGCTCGAGTCTTCTGATCCGACTCGCGGAGGCCCGGGGAGTACCCGTGATCCCATTCGCATTCCTCGGCGGGTCAGCGGGGGAAGCATTCCTGCGGCACAAGGACCTATACACCCGACTGGGAGTCGCGCAGGAACTAAACCGTCGTAATGGCGTGGAGAGTCTGCCCAAGCTCATCAGGAGCCTTGCCCGGGCCCCCATCGATCCTTCGGCCCGCGTGGGCAAGGTCTTTGTCAGCCGAGCGATTGAAGACGCATCGATCGCCAAGTTGTTCGCCAGCCAGCTCATAGAACGTGGACTCGTACCCGTGTTCGGAGATGAGCCGAATGAGCACGGCAAGGATCTGCAGGCCGTCATTCATGAGCGACTGCGCCATGCCGACGTTTGCGCGATCTTCTGGAGCCGTCACTTCGCCGTGAGCCCGTACTGTTACGACGAGCTTGCTAGCGCTCTGAGGCGCCACCGCAATGAGGGAATGCGTATCTGGCTCTTCAAACTAGACGAGACGCCAGTGGTGCACCCCGATGCACGGCGACTCCCCCTCTGGAGCACTCTCTCTGAAGAGGCATTGAGGGATTGGTGCCAGGACTGGCTCGACACGCTGCGCGCCCCGTAGGTTCACGATGGCTGGCCGTGCCCAGGAAACCGAGTAGTTCCGCGGGATGAACGAAGCCGGCATGACCTCCGTGTCATGCAAGGCGTGATGGCGTCTGCGGGACGTATAGGAAGGACAGGAGCCCTGTTGGGGGGAGCGGGCGGCAGCAGAACAAGAGGTGAGGGCCGCTGACGGCTGCCCCATGAGCAGCAAACCAAGCCTACGCAGAAACGATTCATCTCCAGCGGACACACGCCTGACCAGCCCAACCCGCATTCCCTGGCGGGGCACTGCACGGAATTACAGCCAGAGCGCAGTGATGGCTCCCGCGAGGCGATAACGAGAAACACAGCACCGCGCCGTCAGAAAGGCTGGCGCGGCACCACTGCGGAGGGCTCGCGGAAGACGTCCATCGGTTGGGGATGTAGACGCTGGCATGTTCCCTCTGTGTGCCCCTCCATCAGGAATTAGAGCGCGGGGCTCACGCGAAGCGAGCCAGTGCGAAGCGTGACAGCTCCCAGGGGATGGGGTGGTCCGTGGCCATCCACGCGGCGAGGCGGCCGAGCAGGACGGTGAACTTGAACCCGTGCCCGCTCAAGCCGCCCACCACTGTCACCCGAGGCTCTCCCGGCAGCCGGTCCACCACGAAGTCCTCGTCCGGCGTCATCGTGTACAGACACACCTTCTCGAGCACCACGCGCGGCGACAAGCCTGGCAGGTGTTCCGCGCAGACCTGGCGCAGCGGCTCCCTATCCGACTCGTGCACCTCCCGGTCTACCTGGTGGGGATCCGTGGGCAAGCCCGGCTGATGCAGCGCCACCTTCACGCCGGGCCGCTGTCCGTCATGCGGAAAGCCATAGAAGTATGTGCCGAAGTCGATCCACACCGGAAAGCGCTCCGCGCTGAACTCCGCCAGTGGCGCCGAGGGCTCGAAGTGACAGTACACCTGCCGCGTCACCGTGAACGGCAGCGAGACGTGCCCCGCCAACAGCCGGGCGGTCCAGGGCCCCGCGCAGACCACCACCCGATCGAACTCGAGCACCTCGCCTCCCGCGAGAACGAGGGCGATTCCTCGCGCCCGGGGCTCGAGGGCCTCCACCCGCGCTCCCGCGCGCACCTGGGCTCCGTGCTCAGACGCGAGGCGGAGCTGGGCGCGCACACACGCGGAGGCCCGGAGGAAACCCGCCTCGGGCTCGAACACCCCCGACTCTCCTGCCCGCAGCCGGAACCCGGGGAATCTCCGGGCACAGGCGGTAGGATCCAGTTCCTCGAATGGCACCCGGTGCTCTCCGAGCGCCCGGCGGATGGCGGCCAGCTCTGGATGTCCACTGGGAGCGAAGAACAAGCCCCCCGTGCGAACGAAGAGCGACTCACCCGCCTCGCGCTCCAGCGCGTCCCAGAGCGGGTAGGCCTCGCCCATCAGCGACGTGTAGAGCCCATTCGTGTACGTCTTGCGGATGATTCGCGAGGTGCCATACGAGCTGCCCTGATCATGGTCGGGCGAGAACTGCTCCACGACGGTGACGGAGTGTCCCTCGTGGGCGAGGAACCGTGCCGTCGCGCTGCCCACTCCTCCCGCTCCCAGGACCGCGATGCGTGCCATGCCGGCCATCTAACCGCGATTCGCCGTGCATTTCACACCTCGGTCTCATCGCCCACGCGGCTGCCGGGGTGCTTGCATCGGCGGGCGGGTTGCGGCAACTGGCAGCACCGATGATCGTTCGAGAGCGGCCGAGCCCCCTGCGGCTCTTCTTCGTCCTTCGCGGCACCATCCTGCCGCGCGTCCTGCCGCAGGTACTCGGCGTCGCGGCGCTCTCCTGCACCGTGGTGTGGGCGTCGCGGCGGAGCGCACTGCACCTGCCTTCCGCGTCCCCCGCGCCGCTCTGGAGAGGTCGTGGCCCGGGTCGATCGCACGCGAGAGGGCTTCGTCGAGGGACTCCTGCGAGAGATGGGACTCTCCGCGGACTCCGCGCGGCACCGCACGCGCGCGCTCTACCTCGCGCTGCTGGGAGAGTTCGCCCGCACGGCCAGCGGCGCCGGGCCGACCTCCCCCGCGGTCTGGGAGGAACTGTTGACGCTCCTGACCTCGCGGTGAGACCGCTCACGGAATCGGCAAGGGCCTGGACATTCTGGGGCTCCTTGCCATTCGCTCACCGGATGCGGATCAACCTGACTGCCCCGTGGAAGTCCCGTGGCTGGCGCCCGCTGCTCTGGGTGCTCGCGTGCGGCGTGATGGCCTGTGGTGGATACCGGATGGAGGGCCCTGGCAGCCCGCCCGATCCGCTCGATGACGGGTGGGCCGTCTCCTCGCTTCAGGCCGAGGGGATGAACCCCGAGCGACTCGCGGAGCTGGAGCGCAAGCTGGCGGCCGGCGACTACCCCGCCCCGGACTCCTTGCTCATCGCCCGCAACGGCAAGCTCGTCTACGAGCGCTACTGGAACGGCTTCAACCGCGACAAGCCGCATGACCTGCGCTCGGCCACCAAGAGCATCACCTCGATGCTCACGGGGATTGCCCTGGAGCAGGAGTTGCTGCCCGGCGTGGACACTCCCGTGCTGCCCCTGCTGGGAAGGTACGCGCCCGTGAAGAACGCGGATGAACGCAAGGAGCGGCTGACGTTGCGCCACCTGTTGCAGATGCGCACCGGGCTCTCGTGCAACGACTGGCAGGAGGACTCTCCCGGCAACGAAGAGCGGATGTACGACTCGCGGGACTGGGTGAAGTTCATCCTGGATCTCCCGATGGCGGAGGAGCCCGGACAGTCCAGCGCGTACTGCACCGGGGGCGTGGTGGTGCTGGGTGCGTTGGTCGAGGACGCCGCCGGAGTGCCGTTCCCCGAGTTCTCCCGCCGCCACCTCTTCGAGCCGCTGGGCATCACCCGGTTCGAGTGGAAGGAGGCCGACGGCGGGCGTACTGACACCGGAGGCCACCTGCACCTGCGCCCCCGGGACTTCGCCAAACTGGGCCAGGTGATGTTGGATGGCGGCCGGTGGCACGGTGAGCAGCTCGTCCCCGAGGCCTGGGTGAAGGAGTCCAGCACCGGCGGCCACCCGCTGGGCGACTCGAAGTACGGCTACCTCTGGTGGGTCAACACGTTTGGCATCGCCGGCACACCGGTGGACGCCTACTTCGCGCGGGGAAACGGGGGCCAGTACCTCTTCGTCTTCCCCTCGCTGAACCTGGTGGCCGTGTTCACGGGCAGCTTCTACAACGAGCCAGAGTCCTCCCTGGCCCTCGAGCTGTGCGGCCGCTTCGTGCTCACCTCCGCGCTGGGGATGTAGGGCGACCCCCATGAATCCCAGGTATGCTTGCTCCGAGATCCGGGCAGCCACCCGGGTACGAGGAGAACGACATGGCAGACCTTCCCCCGGGCCGCAGACCCTCTCAACGCGTCACCCGCCCCCTGCTGCTCGCCACCGCGGGCATCGCGGTCGTGAAGATGGCCAGTGGGTGCTTGTCCTCCGGCAACCTCATCGCGCCTCCCCCGTGCGATGACAACCCGAACAATGACCCCTACTGCGAGCCGGTCCCCGACGCGGGCGCGGATGGTGGAATCCCGGATGGCGGCACCGCGGACGGCGGTCGATGACGAGTACGTTGGTCCTGCCCCACGTTCCCGGCGAGGAGCTGTTCGAGCTGGGGATGCTCGGAGGCAACGTCGAGCGCCGGTACCGCAAGCTCCGGCCCGAGGTGGAGGCACTCCCGTGGGGGACGCTCCGCCCGGAGGCGTTTCCCGAGCACCTCGTCCTCGCGGCGCGGAGGGCCTGGACCGAGGCCGCCTTCCAGGAGCACCGCACCGCCGCCGCGTGCACCGCGACGCTGCAGGCGCTCATCGCCGCGCGGGCCCCGTTGGATCTCATCGCCATGGCCTGCCGCTTCCCACTCGACGAGATGGTCCACGTCGAGCTGTGCGCGCGATTGGCGAGCGAGCTGGGCGGGGGCATCCCCCTCCTGCATGATCCGCTGGGGATGATTCCACCACCCCGGCCGGGACGTGCGCTCGCACAGGCCGCGGAGCTCGTCGTCCGCTACTTCTGCGTGGGCGAGGCCATCTCCATCCCCCTGCTCAGAGGCACCTGGCGCGCCGCGACGCACCCACTGGTGAAGGCGGTGCTGGGGCGAATCGTGAAGGACGAGGCCGCGCACGGGCAGTTCGGGTGGATGTTCCTGGACTGGGCACTGCCCATGCTGGAGGAGGACGAGCGGGAGGTGCTCCGCGAAGCGGCGGGGAAGACGATCGCCGTGGTCCGGGAGAACCAGGCCCGCATCGCCGCGCAGGGCGAGGGAGAGCCTTCCGCGATCCATGCACTCGGGTGGATGAGGTCGCGGGCCTACCTGGAGCTCGCGCGCAAGTCGATGGAGACCGAGGTGCTCGCGCCATTGAGGGCACGCGGGCTCGAACCTCGCTGACGCGCCATGCGCGGGTGGCTCGCGGGCAGCGCGGTCGATCTGGCGGTGTTCCGCATCACCGTCTTCAGCGTCGTGCTGCTCTCGCGTGACGTATACGAGGCGCCCGCGTGGGCCGCGACGTCCGAGGCCATGCGAGCCACCCCCGGGGGCCTCGCGTGGCTCGCGTCCCACCTCCCGATGTCTCCCGTCTGGACCTGGGCCGCGCTCGGCATCCTCGTCCCCTCGGCACTGCTCTCCGTGGTGGGGCTGTTCACGCGGGTGGCGACAGTGCTCGCGGCGAGCTCCTTGGCCTACGTGCTGGCGGTCCCCCAGTTCTCCGGGACGGTCATGCACACCCACCATCTCCTGTGGTTCGCGCTATTGCTCGCGGCGAGCCCCTGCGGAGACGCGCTCTCGGTGGACGCATGGCTTCGCGCGAGGAAGCACGGCCCCCAGGGCGCTCCGGACGAAGCCGTGGCATACGGACTCCCCATCCGTGCCGCCTGGGTCCTCGTCGGGCTCATCTTCCTCTTCCCGGGGTTGTGGAAGTGGAGCGCGGGGCTCGACTGGGCGCTGGGCGGAACGCTGCGGGGCCAGCTCTACTGGAAGTGGGCCGAGCATGGGGGGTGGCGTCCCTGGCTCCGCATCGACGAGTGGTGTGGCCAGCACGAGGACGGAGAAGGCCCGGGACGAGCGCGGGTGGATACCGGCCGCGGTCGCCGGCGGAGTGCTCGTGCTCGGTGCCACGGTGTCGGGTGCGATGGGCCTGCGGCACGGCTTCCCGTTCGCGTGCTACCCCACGTTCCACACGAAGGCTCCGGCGGAGATTCCCGCGCTGGAGCTCGAAGCGGAGGTCGGCGGCCAGCTCGTCCGATGGGATCTCGCCGAGGGGGCCTCGCAGCGGGAGTGGGGCACCCTGTGGCATCTGGCACTGCGACCGGAGCCGTCCCGGATTGCCCGATGGACGGCGGTCCTCCGCACCCGTCATCCACGGCTCGCGACGGCCGGGCGCATTCGCGTGTTTCGCACCTGGCGCGCGGCGGATCCGCACGTGTCCACCGGCATCCTCCGCCGCGAGCTCATCTGGGAGTAGCAGGCACCGCTCGGAGAGGCACTGCGGTCATTGAGCCACCTACGAAGGCTCGGGCGCCACGGATCAGGCGCCGTGGCCGCCCGCTTCGCCTGACAGCTTGCTACTCGATGACGAAGGGCACCTCGAGCCGCTCATCGAGGCCAGCGTGGCATAAGCTGAAGCCCTCGCACGCCTCCACGCCAGCGGAGCCCTTGCTGTTCACGTGCATGACGTAGTGACCAGCTTCCATCGAGGGTAGGAGAGCACGACCGACACGTTCTCCGCTGGTGGGCACAACCCGGGTGAGCTCGATACCCTCACCCCGTCCCTCTCCCGGTGGGAGAGGGGTTGGTGCTTCTCTCGCTCAACACGCTCGACACAAGGAGATGGAAGATGGACTCCCGTAGTCCCACGAAAATAGCGGTCATCGGTACCGGCCTCATGGGAAGCGCACTGGCCCGAGCCTTCGCGGCGGCGGGTCACGACGTCGCGGTCTGGAACAGGACTCTCGGTCTACGTCGACGAGAAGATCGGTTCCGCCGCGACACTCGACTGCGCGATTCTCGAGGCCTATTACGGCAGCTCCCTGGCGTTCCTGCACGCCGCGGCCATGTGCAAGGCGGAAGGTCTCGATCCGAAGCTCTTCTTCTCCCACAAGAGCACCTTCCTCGGCCTGGTCTCCGTCACCGCCGACGCCGCGCAGGGCATGGTGGAACGCAACGACTTCTCGGGCGACCAGTGCAGCCTCAATACCCACGTCGCGGCCATCGAGCACATCGTCCGGCTGAGCAAGGACGCCCGCATCAGCGCACGCTTCCCCCAGGAGTTGCTCGAGAACTACAAGCGCGCCCTCAGCCAGGGCCTGGGCCTCCAGGAATTGCCGGCCGTGTTCCAGACCCTGCTACGGGACTGACGCATGGGCTGTAGGGCCCCGCTCAGGGCTTCGGCCAGAGCCGTATCCAATCATCCTGGATGAGCTTGCCGCTCGTCCGGTCGGTGCTGCCGCTCGCCATGAAGTCGCGGGGACCGCGCAGGGCGAGCGTCCCGGCCTCGAGCCACAGCAGCAGCAGGGCGCACGAGGCGAGCACCGGGAGTTTCCCGGCCAGGGAGGGGCGGCTGCTGGCGAACGCCTTCAGGGGCAACAGGAGCAGCGGCACCAGCACGGGAAAGAGGACCAGCATGCCGCGCGTGTACCCGAAGAAGGCCAGGGTGATGAGCGCGCGGTGCAGCAGCACCAGGGTGAACAAGCTGAAGGCCCGGTGCCGCGCGCGCAACGAGAGCCCCGCGCCCAGCAGGAGCAGCAGCACCAGCGGCCACTTCAACCAGGTGCGCTCCGGGACGAAGACATCCACCGGCGCGCGAGCCCCCTGGAGCCCTCCCGGCAGGTTGGAGGCGCCATACCCGAGGCTCAAGCCGTCCAGCCAACGTCCCAGCTTGGCGGCCAGCAGGCGGGCCGCGTCGGCGGGGGGCCATAGACCGTGACGGGGGCCACCACGGGCAGCGGCTCGAGCTCCGGCGTCCGCGCGTTGAGCTCCTGGAGCACGCGCGCGTTGTGGAGCGCCCACGGCGCGAGCACCACCAGGGACACGCCCACCGCCCCCGCCCACCGCACGAGTCGCGCGCGCACCGGCGCCCCCTGGTCCCGGTGGAGCCAGGCGTAGACGAGCAGGAAGGGCCACAGGTGCAGGTGCTCGGCCCGGGTCAGCGCGCCCAGCCCCATCACCCCGCCCAGGAGCACCGCGCCCTTCCACGACGGCCCGCTCCGGTGCTCGAGCATCAGCTGAGCGACGTGGGCCAGAGCCTCGGCCGCGCGGTGTCCACGGTGGACGAGTCCCTGGTGGGCGAGCTCGTCGTCCGGTTCGCCCGCGACAACGCGGAGGTGCTGGGCATCGATACGTCGCAGCTCGGCACGCCGCGCGTCACGCAGGTCACCGAGCACCTCTGGCAGGTCCACATCCCGCAGCAGATCCAGGGCATCCCCGTGCGCGAGGGCCGGCTGGCGGCCACCCTCAGCCACGGCAACCTCGTGCTCATCGGCACCGAGGGGTGGGCCGACGTGAAGATCCGCACCCTGCCGCTCGTGGCCGCGGATCAGGCGCTGGAGCGGGGCCTGGCGCGCGCCGGGCTGGCCCACAGCCCGAAGTCCATCTGGAAGGACGCGAACCTCGAGGTGGTGCCCGTCCCAACTGACCTGGTAGTCCCTGGGTTCCCCCGAGGCCGGAAGCCGCTGAATGACTGGCGGTTTCCGGCCTTGGTGTTTTCAGGGGCTTCCCGTATGTCTTTCTCATCTACTGATCCATGGCTCGGGAACTGGCCCCGATCTGCAGTCGAATTGGCGATGGTGCAACAAGTGCCAGGGGCTGTTCTTTGGCGGTAATCCCGGCTCGGTTTGTCCCACGGGCGGTGCTCACAGCAGCACGGGCAGCGGCAACTACAGCTTGATCAACCACTGACCTGCCCCTCGGGGGCGAACACAGACTCCAGCGCGAGGATCCACTTGCGCTGGAGTCGTGGAAGACGCCGCGCGGAATCGTTCATGTGCCGCGTTCACCCGCCTCACGACGCGTCGAGCAGCGCCGCGCGGGCGGCCTCCAGGGTGTCATGCAGGTGGGAGCGGGGAAGGCCCGCGCCGAGCAGTTGCATGGTAGCGATCCTGTTCACCCACCATGCGGTGCGTCCCGGGCGGGAGTGGAAGCGCGCGAAGAGTGGGTATTGCGAGGTGCCCATCCCCTCGAAGCTGGAGAGGTCCATGAGCAGGGGCTCGTCGGGGGACACGGATGCGAAGAGGGCCTCCAGCGCCTTCGCTTTCATGGACGAGAGGCTGCCGAAGAGGCGGATGCGCCGGGGAACCTCGTCGAAGTGCCTCACCGGCAGCCGCTCATCATTGTCGTTGAGGTACCCGAACATCTCCTCCAGGAAGCGGCAGGTCACGGGATCTCGGATGAGGTCCGCGGCGAGCTGGTAGACGGCCCAGACGAAGCCATGCTCCCGCGGGTACTGCTTCGGATCGGGACTCCAGGTGGAGAACTCGCGACGGCCCTGACGCTCCTCCACCAGGCACGTCAGATAGATTCCATCCAGGCCAATCTGGTTCCCACCCGGGATTCCGAGCGGATCGAGCGCCGCCAGTTCCTCGAGGAAGCGCAGGCCACGCTCGTCGGGAACGGGCACGGTCTCATGCTGCGCCCGGCTGGCGACGGACACGAGGCTCTCGCCGGGACCGAGAGTCACCAGGATGCAGCCCCCCTCATGGAAGGAGGGAAGGAAGGAGATCCAGTAACGGGCCGCCTCCGGGTGGGCGTCCCCGTGCGCTCGCAGGAGTGAGCGGACATGCGCGATGGCGGGATCGTCCAGCCCCTCTTGCACGGTCTCCACCCGGAAGCCGCGTGCCTCCGCCTCTTTCTGGAGTCTTCGAGCATCCTCGGCGAAGAGCGTGCGCCACTCCTTCCAGGCGGTGCCGGCCAGCCATTCGCCGACCTCCGTGATGGACCTTCCCTTGAACTCGGGAATGAACTGCCGGAGGAGCGCGGCCTGCTTCGCCGTCGGGCCCTGGGTGCCCCAGAACACCCGGAGGCGCCAGAGGACCTCCCATGACGACGCATCCTCCAGACGCGCGGAGACCGTCCGCCACCAGGCCCAGCGCTTCGCGTTGAGCTCGTTGTCTTCAGTGTCTTCCGGCATGAGACCCCTCCCCTCCTGATACCTATACCAGCCGGCCTGCTTCAGCCCATCGTATATGCCTTGACAGACATATGCCTCCATCAGCATATAAGGCTCATGCTGAGCGCGTTCGAAGTCGTGGCGGAGCCGAACCGCCGCCGGATCCTGGACCTGTTGCGCGAGGGGCGCCGCCCCGTCGGGGAACTGGTGGATCGGCTCGGGCTGACGCAGCCCACCGTGTCCAAGCACCTGCGCGTGCTCAAGGATGCTCGACTGGTCGACGTGGAGCAGGACGCCCAACGGCGGCTGTACCGCCTGCGTCCAGAGCCCCTCCTGGAGCTGGACTCGTGGCTCGCGCCATACCGCGAGCTGTGGGCCCGGCGGCTCGACGCGCTGGAGCGCCACCTGGACACCATGGCGGACGATGAGCCCGCCCCTACCCGCCGGAGCCCGGCCCCGAGGAGGAAGTCATGAAGCACGGCACCCTGACGACGAAAGGCAACAAGGTCGAGCTCCGGTTCGAGCGGCGCCTCGCCCACCCGCCCGAGAAGGTCTGGCGCGCACTGACGGACAGCAAGGAGCTGGCCCACTGGTTCCCCGCGCGCATCGAGGGAGCCCGGGAGGCCGGCGCCCAACTGCGCTTCTTCTTCGAGGAGGGCGATCCTGGCTCCGGGAAGATGCACGTGTTCGATCCGCCGCGCGTGCTCGAATACACGTGGGAGGGAGACCTGCTGCGGTGGGAATTGAAGCCCGAGGGCACGGGCTGCCTGCTGGTCTTCACCACCATCCCGGCGGACCGGGCGAACGTCTCCCGCGACGCCACGGGCTGGCACTTCTGCCTGGACAACCTGGAGGCGTCGGTGGACGGGAATCCCGCCGCCGGGTTCGACAAGGAGCGCTTCTCCGCGCTCAACGCGGACTACGCCGCGCGCTTCGGCCTGGGCAGCTTCCCCGCCTTCATGCTGGGCGCGGCCAACCGCGTCGCGGACGCGTCACTGAGCATCCCCGGCGTCGAGGCCTACGTGTTCAACGGCGCCGATGGCACCCAGCTCACCCTCTGCCACGCGAAGAGCGACGCGGAGACCGGCGAGCAGTGGCGGGACACCGACGAGTACGTCGTGGTCCTGGAAGGCAGCTACGTGGTGCGCATCAATGGCATGGACATGCACCTGGGTGCCGGGCGGGAGTTCGTCATCCCCAGGAGCGCGCGCGTCTCGGGGCGGTACACGGCCGGCACCCGGACGATTCACGCCCGCGGAAACAAGCCGCCCGAGCGGTCCGATTCGTAGGGAGCACGGGAACGCGCGTGAGCGGTAGGATGCGCGCATGGAACCCTCGGACAAGTCGGACGATGCGGCGAAGGCGGAAGCGATTCAGAAGGCCCTCGAGCCGTGGCGGAACAAGCACAAGCGTTCCGCCTGGCTGCCCCAGGTGAAGAACGGGCACGGGCGCGCGGCCGGGTCCCGTTTCGGTGGACTGCCGTGGATCCCGAGTGGTGAGAACCACCCCGCGTGTGCGAACTGCGAACAACCGCTCCGGCTCCTCCTCCAGCTCGACCTGGAAACGATTCCCGAGGAAGCACGTCAGCGTCTCGGGAAGGGGCTGCTGCAGGCGTTCTACTGCGAGCGCGATGACTGCGAGCAGGAGTGTAACGGGTGGTCCCCCTTCAGCGAGGCGCATCAAATCCGCATCATCGACACGGCCCGTGGGGAGATGGCCGCCCCGGCCGGGAAACCGTTTCCGCCCAAGGAGATCTCCGGCTGGAAGCAGGTCGAGGACTTCCCCTCCGCCGCCGAGCACAAGGAGCTCGGGCTGGACCGCGACTACGACTTCGAGGCGAACACGGTGCGGTTCCTTTGTCCGGAGATCGGACTCGACTCCCCACCCATCGGTCTCTACGAGCTGGAGGCGGAGACCATCGCCAACGCGTCGATGGGGGACAAGCTGCTGGGCTGGCCACACTGGATCCAAGGCGTGGAGTATCCCGAGTGCCCCCAGTGCAAGGCGCGAATGGAGTACGTGTTGCAGATTGATTCGCAGGACCACCTCCCCCTCATGTGGGGCGACATGGGCACCGCCCACATCACGCGCTGCCCCAACCACCCCGAGGTCCTCGCGCTCGGCTGGGCATGTGGCTGAGCCAACCGCGGGCAACCGGCCAGGAGGCCGCTTCTCGATGACCACGGGGACAGTGGCCATGACGCCGGGTGGATGAAGTCCCACGCCCTGGAGGCAGTGGTCATCCAGACCTCGCTCCCCATCGTCTCGGAAGGTCGATCCACGACCTGAGGACACGAGGGGGGAAGGTCATGAGATGGCGGGGTCTGGCATTGCTCTGCGCGCTGGCCGTGGGCTGTGGTGGATCACTCACCGGGGAGGAGACCTCGCCCGGGGAAGCACCCGGAGAACAGGCCACACCGGACGAGAGCCCCGAGGTGTCCGCGGCCTGGAAGCGGCCGGGAGTGGAGCTCGGCCGGGCATACCTCGTGAAGGACATCCTTCCTCCGGAAGAGCAACCTCCCGAGGCACTCTTCGATGCGCCCGGACCGACGAACCTGGTGGACTTCAAGGGGCGGGTCTACTTCACGGTCACCTCCCCGCTCCACCGGGAGACCACGCTGTGGAGGAGCGAAGGCACCGCCCCGGGCACCGTCGCCCTGCTCCGCGTTCCATCGACCCCCTCTGGCTTCAGCACCCTGCACTCGCCGAGGGTGGCGGGGGACCGGCTCTTCTTCATCGTGAGCACCGGAACGAGCGGTGAAGAGCTGTGGGCGAGCGATGGCACGGCCTCGGGCACCCGCCGGCTGGGGCGCTTCACGTTCCCCGTCGACCTCACGGTGGTGGAGGACACCCTGTTCTTCTTCGACTACGTCCCGGGCCCGGCCCCCGATGACAACCGCCACCAGTTGTGGCGGAGCGACGGCACGGTCTCGGGAACCCGGGTCGTGAGAGACGTCCCGAGCTCGGGATTCGGAGCGGCCGCCGCGCACGGCAGGTTGTTCTTCGCCGTACCGGACACGGCTCACGGCAGTGAGCTCTGGGTCAGCGATGGCACCGCCTCGGGCACCCACCTGGTGGAGGACATCTACCCGGGGCCCACCGGCTCGGATCCGATGGGCCTGACCGAGGCGGGGGGCGACCTGTACTTCACCTCCAGCGACCCGGCTCACGGCCGCGAACTGTGGAAGTCGGATGGCACCCGGAGAGGCACGCGGCTCGTCGCGGACCTGTCTCCGGGCCCCGCGGACTCCTTCATCCAGCTGCTCACGGTCAACAACGGCCGTCTCTATTTCACGCGCGATGACCCGGCCAGCTCCGAGCTGCTCCTGTACAAGGTGCGAGTGGACGGCTCCTGCCACCACCGCCCGGTGCGCGTGGCGGCCATTCCCGACTTCTTCGAGACCGATCCCGACTTCAGCCCTCCCGCTGTCACCCTCTTCACGGCCACGGGAGGCAAGCTCTTCTTCGTCGTCCAGTACCTGTTCCTCGCCAGCTTCCCGATGGAAGCGCAGCTGTGGGTGTCCAACGGGACGGACTCGGGGACGAAGCTGCTGTCGCGGTCGCTGCTCGGAGCGAACATCCCCGTCGCGCCGCTCACACCGGTGGGCGATGGGCGCATCGTCTTCAGTGCCCACGACGGGGAGCACGGTCTGGAGCCATGGGTGAGTGATGGAACACCCCGCGGCACGCGGCTGCTGCAGGACCTCACGCGGGATCCGGAGGGCTCGGGTCCGCGAGAATTCACACGCTCGGATGGCTTCATCTTCTTCGTCGCGCACACCCGGGAGACGGGCAACGAACTGTGGGCCCTTCCCCTGCGCAGAGGCGACCGCACGACCGGGCACTGAGCCGTCCAGCGGCCAGTGGACACACGAAAGGCCGCCCCCCGGTGCCAGGAGGCGGCCTTCGTTCTTCCCGTGCCCGGGGCACGACTAGCCCTTCAGCTTGATGTTCTTGAGCGCCGCCAACCGCGGGTCCACGAACGTCATGTCACAGCCGCACGCCTTGTCGTTGAGGTTCTGGCCGCACTTCATGCACAGCCCCTTGCACTCCTCACGGCACACCGTGTTCATCGGCAGCGCGAGCAGCACCTGCTCACGGACGATCGGCTCCAGGTCGATCACCTTCCCGTCGAACACCTCCGCATCCGCGTCATCCAGCGCGAACGAGCCACCGCTCTCCCCCGTGCCCTTGTCCTTCTTCTCCTCATCCTCCTCGTCCTCGTCCACCAGGCCCTCGCCACGGGCGAGCGACTCGGGAACGAGGTTGAGGGTGAAGGACACCGGCAGCTCCAGCTTCGACTCCGTGAGGCAGCGCTTGCACTCGGCCACCACGCGCGAGGTGAACCTGCCCTCGAGCAGCACGCCCCCGCTCACCTTGCGCAGGCTCGCCGAGACGGCCAGGGGCTCGAGCGGCCGGAAACTGGACCCCTCGAGCGCGGCCTCGAGCGACTCCAGGCTCATCTCCTTCTTCACCTGGAGCCCTGTGTCGCGAATTTCTTCAATCTTTACGAGCATCTACCCAAGTACCTCCAAAAAGGGCGCGCATCATGGTGAGGCTCCCCCCCGCAGTCAACGCGTCCGAACCTCCATAGATGTCACGGTCCGTTCACCGTTGCGGGAGTCTCCTCGCGCTAGAGGGCTGTCTGGCCGTTTGCTAGGGTAGGTGCCAATGTCCGTCCGGCGGAATCGCGTGGTAGCCAGCATCGTGGTGGCGAGCCTGCTGTCCCCCGGTGCCTCGCTCGCCCGGCCCCTCTTCCCTTCCCCCCTGCTCTTCCAGGTGGCTCCGGCGCGCCCGGAGATCGCCCGCGCCCAGCAGCAGATCAGCGATGGCGACTTCGAGGAGGCCGTGAAGACGTTGGAGGCCGGCCTCGACGCCCCCGACGTCACCGATGATCAACTCGTGGAGCTCTACCGGCTGCTCGGGCTCACCTCCCTGTACCTGGGGGACGAGGCCCGGGCGCGCGAGGCCTACGAGATGCTCCTCCAGGCCCGGCCGGACTACGAGCTGCCCCGCACCGCGCCGCCGAAGATCCGCACGCTCTACGCGCGCATCAAGGAGGACATCAAGAACCGCCGCGTCCGGCCCGTCACCCTCCAGGTGGACCCCATCCCGGATGCCGAGGGCGGCACGCCGGTGATGGCCGAGGCCACCATCCAGGACATGGCGCTCGGAGCGCGGGCGCGGCTCTTCTACCGGCGGGCGGGCGCCCAGGCGTACAGCTCCGTGGACTTCACGCGCGACCGGGCCAACAAGGAGCGCTTCATCGCCACCATCCCCGCATACGAGCTGCCGGCCACGGCCTCGGCCTACGAGGTGGAGTACTACTTCGAGGTGGCGGACGCGGCACAGCGGCGGCTGGCGGGCCGAGGGGATGCCTTCAACCCGCTCGTCTTCCAGATAGCGCCCGAGCCCGGCACGGTGGCCACGTCCAGCGAGCGCCCCTGGTACAAGAGTCCGTGGCTCTGGGTGGCCGTGGGCGCGGTGGCCGTGGCGGGCACCGCCGGCGCCGTCGTCTACGCCACCTCCGAGGAGCGGGGCCGCGTCCCCATCACCATCCGGGTGAACCCATGAGCCCGCGTTCCTTCCTCCTCCTGCTGGGCGCCACCCTCGCCGCTGGCTGTGGGGCGGAGCCGCCCTCGTCTGGAAACAGCCTCGCCCTGGAGCTGAGCATCTCGCGCGCCGTCGCCGACGACCTGGGCGCCTTCCAGGTGGTGGTGCTGCCCGAGGGCAAGTCGCGCCGCTGTGCGGACATCCAACGCACCTGCCTCAACCAGCAGGTGCAACCGCAGGAGGCGCTCGTCCTCCAGGGGCCGGACGGCAAGAAGGGGCGCGCCCTGCGCTTCCCCGCGGGGCTGCGGAGCGGGGCCCAGGAGCTGGCCGTGGACGTCCCCGTGGGCCGCGACTACGTCGTCGTCATCGAGGCGCTCTCGCGCTCCAACCCGCCGCGCTTCCTGGGCAGCTCCTGCAACTATCTGGAGTCCGTGAGCGCCGCCCGCAACGAGCCGCTCATCGCCGCCGCCATCACCCTGACGGAAGTGGCGTGCGATCCCTCCTTCGCTCCCTGAGCGGAGGCCGGCGGGCGGACGCTCCGTGTCACACAGGCGTCACGCGCTCGTCATTCAACCGCCACCCCCAATCTGGTAGGCCACACGTGTTCAAGCGAGGGGCACGGAGGGACGATGGCGCGCATCCTGATCATCGAGGACGAGCAGGACCTGTCCGGACTGGTGGAGTACAACCTGCGGGCGGCGGGGTTCGAGGCGGAGGTGGCGGGCACGGGTGCGACCGGTCTGGCCCGGGCGCGCGCCAACGTGCCGGACCTGGTCCTGTTGGATCTGATGCTGCCGGACCTGGCGGGCAGCGAGGTGCTGCGCCTGCTCAAGAGCGACCCCGAGCTGCGCAAGGTGCCCGTCATCATCGTCAGCGCCAAGGGCCAGGAGTCCGATCGCGTCCAGGGTCTGGAGCTGGGCGCGGATGACTACGTGGTGAAGCCCTTCTCGGTGCGCGAGCTGCTGCTGCGCGTGAGGGCGGTGCTGCGGCGCGCGGACGTGGACGAGGGCCCGGCCGCCCAGCTGTCCGCCGGCGACATCCAGCTGGACACCTCGCGCCACCAGGTGCGCGTGAAGGGCCAGGAGGTGGTCCTCACCGCGCTGGAGTTCCGCCTGCTGCGCACCCTGCTGGAGCGCGCCGACCGCGTGCAGACGCGCGAGGTGCTCCTCTCCGACGTGTGGGGCATCCAGGCGGAGATCCACACCCGCACGGTGGACACGCACATCAAACGCCTGCGCGAGAAGCTCGGCCCCGCGGGCGACATCATCGAGACGGTGCGCGGCGTGGGCTACAAGCTCAGCCCTCCGCCGCGCTAGAAGCCCATGCCCCTGCGCCTCTTCCTGCTTCCCCTGCTCGCCCCCGCGATCGCGGCGCTCGTCCTCTTCCTGCTGCTGGGTTGGCGGCTGGATGCGCTCTTCGTGTCGCTCGCCACCCTCGCCGGCTCCCTGCTGACGCTGTGGGCGGCCCGGGACGCGCTCAAGCGGCAGCTCCTCTCCCTCGCCCGCCAGGTCCGCACCCGAGCCGAGGGCGCCCCCTCCACCGGCAGCCGCGAGGACGAGCGGGACCGGCTCGAGGAGGTGGCCAACCTCCAGGGCGCCATCGACTCGCTCCACCAGCAGTTGTCCGCGCGCAATGCCGGCCTCAACCAGGAGTCGCGCACCCTCACCGCCGTGCTGGACGGCATGGCCGAGGGCATCTGGGTGACGGACGCCGAGGGCACGGTGGTGCGCCACAACGACGCCCTGCGCGACATGCTCCAGACGACGGGGGACATCATCGGCCAGCGCCCCCTGGCGCTCCTGCGCAATGACGCGCTCAACGAGGCCGTCATCCGCGCCTGCCGCGAGGGCGCCTCCACCCGCCTCGAGCTGCCGCTCGAGGGCCTGTTCTCCCGCACGCTCGCCATCCGGGTGACGCCCCTGGGCAAGGACCTGCCCGGCAGCGCCGCCGTCTTCCACGATGTCACCGAGCTGCGCCGGCTGGAGAAGGTGCGCAAGGACTTCGTCGCCAACGTCTCCCACGAGCTGCGCACCCCCATCACCGCCATCCGCGGCTACGCCGAGACGCTCCAGGGCGGCGCCCTCCAGGACGCCGTCATGGCCCCCAAGATGGTGGACATCATCCACCGCCAGTCCGAGCGCCTCTCGGAGCTGGTGGAGGATCTGCTCGAACTGTCCCGGTTGGAGTCACGGGAAGTGAAGTTGCAGGTGACGGACGTGCCCCTGGCCGTCTCCACCTCCCGGGCCGCCGAGGTGGTCCGGCACAAGGCCCAGGGCAAGAAGATTACGGTCGAGTTGAACGTCCCCCCGGGGCTGATCGGCCGGGGAGACGAGCGGGGGCTGGAGCAGGTGCTCCTCAACCTGCTGGACAACGCGGTGAAGTACACGCCCGAGGGGGGCCGGGTGGTGGTGACGGGCGCTCTAGAGGAGGGGCGGTGCGTGGTGCACGTCCGGGACACCGGGGTCGGCATCGAGCCCAGGCACCTGGCCCGCATCTTCGAGCGCTTCTACCGGGTGGACAAGGGACGAAGCCGGGACATGGGGGGTACGGGCCTGGGCCTGTCCATCGTCAAGCACCTGATGAGCGCCATGGGGGGCGAGGTCCGGGTCGAGAGCCAACCAAACGAGGGCTCTACCTTCACGATTTTCCTTCCAGCGGCGGTGCCCTCGGCCACGGCGACGGGTTAGGATGGGGCGGCCATGCGGGTCGCCATCCTCGCCGACATTCACGGGAACCTCCCCGCCTGCGAGGCCGTCCTCGAGGACATCGCCCGCGTCGCGCCCGATTACATCGTGGCCGCCGGGGACCTGGCCCTGCGGGGCTCGCACCCGCGCGAGACGGTGGAGCTGCTCTTCGATCGTTGCGATTCGATCCTCATGGGCAACACCGACTGCTACCTCGCCGGCCACTACCTGGGCGGGGCCTACCGCGAGCGGGACCACTGGAAGACGGAGCTGCTCCAGTGGACGAGGGATCAGCTCGGCGAGTCCTGGCTCAAGAAGCTGGGCGCCCTGCCCTTCTCCCAGCGCTACTCGCCGCGCAAGGGGCAGGATCTCTTCGTCTGCCACGCCAACCCGCGCAACCTCGAGGACTCGCTGGATCCCACGTTGGACGAGGCCACCGTCCGGCGCTACTTCCAGAACCTGGACGCGGCGGCGTGTGCCTTCGGCCACCTGCACTTCCCCTACCGGCGCCGCGTAGGCCGGTTGCTGATCGCCGACGTGGCCAGCGCCGGCATCCCGCGGGACGGCGACTTGCGCCCCGCCTACGGCGTCTTCACCTACACGCCCAAGGGCTGGCGCGTGCAGATCCGCCGCGTGCGCTACCCGGTGCGCAAGGCCACGCAGGCCCTCACCGCGCGCCGCGTGCCGGGCGGCCCGCTGCTCATCCACAAGCTCGTCGAGGCGCGCTATCGCCACCACAAGGCGCTGATGGAGGCCGCGCGCCGCCACTCGGGACTGCCTCCGCCGGGCCCGGTGCTGCGCCCGCCTCCGGGGGCCAACATCCCCCACAGGCCCACGCCGCTGGAGCTGCCGGTCGTGGCCCCGCCCATGATGCTCAAGCAGGCCGCGGGCGACGAGGAGCGTCACCACGCCACCCCCGTCGACGAGGAGCCGACGCAGATCTCCGGCGTGTTGGATCTGGACGGCTGACGCGGGAACGTTGCTTGCCTCGCTGTCCCCGGCGGCCTACGCACGCGGCCCGCCATGTCTTCTCACCAGATGCCCCTGCTGCTCGTCCGCCATGCGGTGGCCGAAGACGTGCACCCCCTGGGTGACGAGGCCCGCGCCCTCACCGTCGAGGGCCGTGCCGCCTTCCGCACCCACGCCCGCAAGCTGGCGCGCCTCACGCCCATGACGGGCATCGTCACCAGCCCGCTGGTGCGCGCGGTGCAGACCGCGGAGCTCCTCGCCGAGGCCTTCGGGCTGGGCCGCGTGGAGGTGCACCCCGCGCTGATTCCCCGCCACAGCGCCCCCAAGCGCATCCTCCACCTGGCGCGCGAGCTGGGCGCGGGGTGGATGCTGGTGGGCCACAACCCCTCCCTCACCCGCGCCGGTGCGCTCGCGCTGGACCTGGACGAGCTGCCTGGAAAATTGCGCAAGGGCGCCGCGCTCGCGCTCCACCCCGAGGGGAAATATTTCACCCCCGCGTGGCTCGCGGCACCGGGCCGGGCCCTCGTGCGTTACAACGATTCCCACGCCAAGTAACAGATGTTACAGAGTTGTCGCAGGCACGACACCCCAGTGCAAACGCCAGGGTCCAGAGTGCGCCGCCGCCATGCCCCACGTCCTCATCGTCGATGACGAGCGCGATCTCGCCGAGCTCATTGATTTCAATCTCCGCGCCGCCGGGTTCTCCACCCGCGTGGCGCCCACGGGCGAGTCGGCGTTGTCCGCCGCCCGGGAGCAGCGCACGGACGTCGTCCTCCTGGATGTGATGTTGCCGGACATGTCCGGCGTGGACGTCTGCCGCCAGCTGCGCGCCGCCGCCAACACCCGTGACGTGCTCATCGTCATGCTCACCGCCAAGGGCGAGGAGTCCGACCGCGTGCGTGGCTTCGAGGTGGGCGCCGACGACTACGTCACCAAGCCCTTCAGCGTCCGCGAGCTCGTCCTGCGGCTCAAGGCCATCCTCCGCCGCAGCGCTCCCGCCCGGGACGAGTCCGCGCCCGTGAAGCTCGGTCCCCTCACGCTCGACACCTCCGCCCACCGCTTCTACGTGGACGGCAAGGAGGTGCCGCTCACCGCGCTCGAGTTCCGCCTGCTCGAGTACCTGATGACGCGCGTGGGCCGCGTGCAGTCGCGCGAGCAGTTGCTGGAGGAGGTGTGGGGCCTGTCGAGCAACCTGGAGACGCGCACCATCGACACGCACGTCATGCGCCTGCGCGACAAGCTGGGGCCCGCCCGCGCCTACCTGGAGACGGTGCGCGGCGTGGGCTACCGCATCGTCGAGCCCGGCATGGCGTGTTGAGCGTCGTTGCGCATTTGTCACGCTCCTTCCGTCAAACAGCCACAGACGGCGCATACAGGGTGCCTACCGTTGTTCCACAACGCGTGGAACAGACCGGGAGACATCCACATGAAGACGTTCATCGCTTCGATCGCCGCCGTGCTGCTGCTGGCCCTCCCCGGCGCGGCGCGCGCGGGCACCGTCACCGTCAAGGGCTCGGACACCATGGTCCTCCTCGGCCAGCGCTGGGCCGAGGAGTTCATGAAGAAGAATCCCAACACCCGGTTGCAGGTGACGGGTGGCGGCTCGGGCACCGGCCTGGCGTCCCTGATCAACGGCACCACGGACATCGCCATGTCCAGCCGCCCCATGAAGAAGGCCGAGGACGACAAGCTGCGCTCCATCAAGGCCACCCCCACGCAGCTCTCCGTGGCCAGGGACGGCGTCACCTTCTACGTCCACGAGTCCAACCCGGTGGGCTCCCTCACCCAGGAGCAGCTCAAGGGCATCTACCTGGGCGACATCACCAACTGGAAGGAAGTGGGCGGCAAGGACGCCCCCATCGTCGTCTACTCGCGTGAGAACTCCTCGGGCACCTACGTGTTCGTGAAGGACAACGTGCTCGACGGCGAGGACTACGC
The DNA here is from genome assembly GCF_000733295.1 of Archangium violaceum Cb vi76. GTDB lineage: Bacteria > Myxococcota > Myxococcia > Myxococcales > Myxococcaceae > Archangium > Archangium violaceum. Next base: position 38,370 of record NZ_JPMI01000303.1, read on the forward strand.
CGCCAGCGCCCAGACGCTGCCCGGCACCGCCGCGGTGGTGAACGCCGTGGCCAAGGAGAAGAACGGCATCGGCTACGGCGGCGCCGCCTACGCCAAGGGCATCAAGGAGCTGAAGGTCAAGAAGGGCAACGAGGAGATCGAGCCCACCGAGGCCAACATCAAGAGCGGCAAGTACCCGCTCTCGCGCGACCTCTACTTCTACCTGCGCAACGCGCCGGCCGGCGAGGTGAAGGCCTTCATCGACTTCGCCCTGTCCCCCGAGGGCCAGGCCATCGTCACCAAGGTGGGCTACTTCCCGGTGAAGTAGTCCTCCGGGACGAGTTGCCTGGAATGAAGCCACGAGCGCGTCACGCGATTGTCACACGGGGCTCGAGAACATGATGGATAGACAGGTAGCCATGCAGAGTCAGGGTCTCGTGGAAACAGCGCCCGTGGCACCGCGGCTGTCCTCGGCCGCCCGGCGCCGGCAGATCCGCGAGAAGGTCATCGCCGGAATCATCACGGCGGCGGCCTTCACGGGAATCGCCGCGCTGGTGCTCATCCTCGTCTTCATCGCGAAGGAGGCCCTGACGCTCTTCCTGGACGCCCACGCCCGCGAGGAGGCGAGCCTGTCCAAGATGTTCCTGCCACAGGTGGTGCGGGCCAACCGCCCGCCGGCCTTCGTGTGGCAGCCGGTGTCCAACGTGCCGAAGGTGAGCATGATTCCGCTCTTCATCGGCACGCTGAAGACGACGCTGGTGTCCATGGTGGTGGCGGTGCCGGTGGGGGTGGCGGGCGCGCTGTACGCGGCCGAGTTCGCGCCCCGGCGGCTGCGCGAGGTGCTCAAGCCCACCATCGAGCTGCTGGCGGGCATTCCCTCGGTGGTGCTGGGCTTCTTCGCGCTGATGGTGCTGGCCACCTTCCTGCAGGACACCTTCGGGCTGCCCACGCGCCTCAACGCGGTGGTGGCGGGCCTGGGCCTGGCGCTGGCCATCGTCCCCGTCATCTTCACGGTGTCCGAGGACGCGCTCACGGCGGTGCCCCGCAGCTACCGCGAGGCCTCGCTCGCGTTGGGCGCCACGCCCTGGGAGACGGCCTGGAAGGTGGTGCTCCCGGCGGCGGCCCCCGGCATCCTCGCCGCGTGCGTGCTGGGCTTCGGCCGCGCCATCGGCGAGACGATGATCGTCCTGATGGCCTCGGGCAACGCGGCCATCGTGTCGTGGAACTTCACGGACTCGGTGCGCTCCATGTCCGCCACCATCGCCGCGGAGATGGGCGAGGTGGTGGTGGGCAGCCCGCACTACTCGCTCCTGTTCTTCATCGGCGTGGAGCTCTTCCTCTTCACCTTCGTCCTCAACATGGTCGCCTCCACCTGGACCCGGCGGGTCCTCAAGCGGCTGACGGGAGCGGGCGCGTGAAGCAGCACACCTTCCGCCGGGCCGTGGGCGGCGCGCTCACGTCCCTCACCGGCCTCGCCGCGCTGCTCATCGTGGCCATGCTGGCCATCATCCTCTTCGACGTGGTCCGCGGCGGCATCGGCCACGTCTCCTGGTCCTTCCTCAGCCAGCCGCCCTCCGACGGAATGATGGCGGGCGGCATCTTCCCCGCGCTCTACGGCACGGCGGCGCTCACCCTGCTGATGACGCTGGCGGTGATGCCGGTGGGCGTGCTGACGGCGGTGTACCTGCACGAGTACGCGCCCCCGGGCTCCCGGCTGGCGGCCGCGGTGCGCATCGCCGTGGTCAACCTCGCGGGCGTGCCCTCCATCGTCTTCGGCCTCTTCGGCCTGGGCTTCTTCATCCACTTCGTCGGCGGGAGCATGGACCGGCTGCTCGGCTACCAGGAGCTGAACTGGGGCCAGCCGGGCATCCTCTGGGCCTCGCTCACCCTGGCCGTGCTGACGCTGCCGGTGGTCATCGTCTCCACCGAGGAGGCGCTGCGCGCGGTCCCCATGGACCACCGCACCGCGAGCCTCGCGCTGGGCGCCACCCGCTCCCAGACGCTGGCCCGGGTGGTGCTGCCGGGCGCGCTGCCGGGCATCCTCACCGGCACCGTGCTGGCCGTCTCCCGGGGCGCGGGCGAGGTGGCCCCCATCCTCTTCACCGGCGCCGCCTACTTCCTCCCGGACCTCCCCGACACGCTGAACTCCCAGTTCATGCACCTGGGCTACCACACGTACGTGCTGGCCACGCAGTCTCCGGACGTGGAGGCCACCCGGCCCCTGCTGTACGCCACGGTGCTCGTCCTGCTCGCCCTCACCTTCGTCCTCAACCTCGTCGCGGTGCTCATCCGCGCCCGCACCCGCCGGCGCGCCTCCGCGTCCCACTGACACCGAGCCATGTCCCCCTCCCCCGCCGTCCCCGCGCGCATCAAGATGGAGGCGCGCCAGCTCTCCCTCCTCTACGGCTCCAAGGTGGCCGTGAAGGAGGTGAGCCTCGCGCTGCCCGAGCACCAGGTCACCGCCCTCATCGGCCCCTCCGGCTGCGGCAAGTCCACCTTCCTGCGCTCGCTCAACCGGATGAACGATCTCATCCCCGGCGCCAGCCACCAGGGCACCGTGCTGCTGGACGGCACCAGCATCCATGACCGCCACGTGGACGTGGTGGACCTGCGCCGCCGCGTGGGCATGGTCTTCCAGAAGTCCAACCCCTTCCCGAAAACCATTTTCGAGAACGTGGCCTATGGCCTGCGCGTGGGCGGGATGAAGGACAAGGCGGACATCGCCGCGCGCGTGGAGAAGTCCCTCAAGGGCGGCGCGCTCTGGGACGAGGTGAAGGACCGCCTCAACGACAGCGCCCTGAGCCTGTCCGGCGGCCAGCAGCAGCGCCTGTGCATCGCGCGCGCCCTGGCCGTGGAGCCCGAGGTGCTCCTCATGGACGAGCCCGCCAGCGCCCTCGACCCGATCGCCACGGCGAAGATCGAGGAGCTCATCCACGAGCTGAAGGAGCGCTACACCATCGCCATCGTCACCCACAACATGCAGCAGGCGGCACGGGTGAGCGACCGCACCGCTTTCTTCTACATGGGCGAGCTGGTGGAATGCGGTCCCACCGAGCAGATCTTCACCAACCCGCGCGAGAAGCGCACCGAGGACTACGTCACCGGGAAGTTCGGGTAGGAGCGAGGGAGAGCGGGCACATGCCGTCGACACATACGGACAAGGCATTCGAGGCGGACCTCAGGGACCTGCGCGAGAAGCTGCTGGCCATGGGCGCCAAGGTGGAGGCACTCATCGCGGACAGCATGCGCGCGCTCATCGATCGCGACTCGCCCCTGGCCGAGCGCGTCATCCAGGCGGACAAGGAGGTCAACCGCCTGGAGGTGGAGATCGACGAGACGTGCCGCCGCATCCTCGCGCTGCGCCAGCCGGCCGCGAGCGACTTGCGCCTCATCACCACCGCGCTGAAGATCGTCACCGACCTGGAGCGCATTGGCGACCTGGCGGTGAACATCGCCGAGCGCGCCAAGGACCTCAACGAGGCCCCTCCCCTCAAGCCCTACGTGGACACGCCCCGCCTGGCCGAGCTGGCCCAGCAGCAGGTGAAGCGCGCCCTGGATGCCTTCGTCTCCTCGGACGTGGCCAAGGCCGAGGTCGTCCTCAAGGAGGACGAGCACCTGGATGTCCTCTACTTGAAGATATTCAACGAGCTGCTCGGCTACATGATGGAGGACTCGAAGAACATCCGCCGCGCCACCGCGCTGATGTTCATCGCCAAGCACCTCGAGCGCATTGGCGACCACGCCACCAACGTGGCGGAGATGGTCGTCTACATGGTTCGCGGCACCGACATCCGCCACCCGCGCAGCCGCAACCTGACGACCGCCACCTGACACTCGCCGCCTGACGCAGGAGGTCATGCCCCTGCGCCGTCACTGGAATTTCTCCTAGCGGACAGGCAAGCGTCACACCGGGACTTTGGGCTTCGGGAACGCAGCGGGTAGGATGCGCGGCCGAAAGCGTCCCCCGCTTCAGGAGACAGCCCGCGCCCATGAACCACGCGCTCAGCCTCACCCTGCTCACCTTCGCCGGCATTGGAGCCTTCGTCCTCGGCGTCCAACTCTTCTTCGTGCTGCGCCGGCAGTGGAGCTTGTCCCGAGCCCCCGCTCCGGTGTCCAGCGGCGCGCCTCCGGCGGGCATCTCCATCCTCAAGCCCCTGTGCGGCGTGGATGACGATCTGGAGGCCAACCTGGCGTGCTTCGCCACGCTCGGCTACCCGGTCTACGAGGTGATCCTCGGCGTGAAGGACACCCGGGACCCGGCCTATCAGGTAGCCCAGGCGGCCGTGGCGCGCTGGCCCAAGGTCATGCGCCTGGAGCTGCAGCACGGCGAGCCCGGCCTCAACCCCAAGGTGAATCAGCTCATCACCCTGGCGGGCGCGGCCCGGTACGACATCCTGCTCATCAGCGACTCCAACACGCGCGTGGAGCCGGACTACCTGCATGAAATCTCCCGCACCTTCGAGGACCCGGAGGTGGGCTGTATCTCCCACCCCGTGAGCGGCATTGGCGAGCAGTCGCTGGGCTCGCTGATGGACAACCTGTACCAGTGCACCACCACGGGCGCGGGGCAGATCGCCGCGAAGCAGGCCGCGAACCAGGACATCGTCGTGGGCAAGTCCATGGCGCTGCGCCGCGAGGTGCTGGAGGCGCTGGGCGGCTTCTACTCGGTGCGCAACGTGTTGGCCGAGGACTTCGTCATCGGCCGGTGGGTGACGCGCGGCCTGGGCAAGCGCGCCGTGGTGGCACGGGCCCCCGTGTACAACGTGTCGCAGAAGAAGAGCGTCTCGGCCTTCTTCAAGCGCTACATCCGCTGGTGCATCATCCACCACTCCTGCATCCCCACGCCGGTGTACCTGTCGCAGTCGCTGCTCAACCCCATGCCGTGGGCCCTGCTGGGCGCCGTGTTCGAGCCCTCGCTCCGGGCGCTCGCGGTGGTGACGGGTGTGACGGCGGCCAAGCTCATCCACGACGTGACCGTCTTCCGGGTGCTGCGACCCGGGCAGCCCATGCCCTCCATGACGGTGCCGGCGGTGCTGCTCAAGGACGTGCTGCTCTTCGTGGCCTGGGTGAACGGACTGTTCGCCCGCTCGGTGGACTGGCGCGGCAACAAGCTGCGCGTGATGGCCGGCTCCAAGCTGATTCCGCCCGCGGGCACCCCGGTGCAGCCGCTGCCCACCCCCGAGGAGGTTGCCGGCGCCAAGCCCGAGGCCGACTCCGAGGCCGACTCCAAGGAACTGCTCGTCGGCTGACGGGTTCACCGCGAAGTCACCGGGCCCTCCCAGAAGGTTCACCGGGGGGCCATTCCGGTGTTTCAGCGCATGGGTACTTGAAGCGTACCCATGCTCATCCGGACACTGGCACATCTGTCGGACCTGCATCTGGACCTCTCCCGCGAGAGCGACGCGACGGCCTCCGCGCTCGTGGAGGCCCTCCTCGCCGAGCGCGTGGACCACGTGGTGGTGACGGGAGACCTCACCCACCAGGGCAGCCGGAGCGAGTACCGGCGCTTCCGGGAGCTCTTCGCACCGCTGCTCGACGCCGGCCGGCTCACCTTCATCCCCGGCAACCATGACCGCACCGGCGAGGACGCCGGAGGCCAGTGGATGAACGGCCAGAAGGTGCGGGTGGAGCAGCACGAGGGCCTCTTCCTCGTCTGCGTGGACTCCACGGGCCCGCACAACCGCAACTACTTCGCCTGCCATGGCGAGCTGACCCGGGCCGTGCTGGACGAGGTGGACGCGGCCCTGAGCGCCGCTCCCACCGGCGCGCTCACCGCCGTGCTGCTGCACCACCACGTGCTGCCCCTGCCCGAGGAGAGCCTCCCGGAGCGCTTCGCCACGCGCATGGGCTGGCCCCACGCCTCGGAGCTGGCGCTGGGCGCCGAGCTCGTCCGCCGCGTCCAGGGCCGGTGCGATCTGATCCTCCACGGGCACCGGCACGTGCCCCGCGAGTTCGACCTGGGCCCCACCCGGGGCCGCGGGCTGCGCATCTACAACTCGGGCAGCTCCATCGAGCTCGGCCGCTTCCGCCTCTTCCAGCACGCGGCCGGCCGGCTGGTGGGCGAGCCCGTCTGGCAGGGCTCGGCGCTGCCCCCGGTGCGCAAGCGCTCGGCCCCCAACGTCATGCCCGCCCTGCAATACCTGGCCAGCCAGCTGACGGTGTCCCTCCTCTGAACTACCTTTGAGACACCTTTGGAGCACCTTCGAAGGACCGCTCGAAGGAGCGCTGCCCGGCTGCCTCCTCCCCTGCTCTCCGGCCGGCCTTCTTCCCTCCGCGAATGCCACGTTGCCGCCGGCGGGTTGTCCTCACGTACCGGGAGGAGACTTGGGTCGAAGGGCATCCGAAGACGACGGACGCAAGGTGCTGGTCGTTGACGACGACGCGGACTGGCGGGAGTTCCTCCGGCTGTGTCTCGAGGATCTCGGCTACGAGGCCATCGAGGCCGCCAACGGCCAGGAGGCACTCGACTCCCTCTCCCAGCAGCGCTACGGCGTGATGCTCCTGGATTTGAACATGCCCGGCATGAACGGCTTCGAGGTGCTGGAGCGGATGCCTCGCAACGGCAGCCCGCCCCGGGTGGTGTTCCTCACCGCCGCGGCGGCCCATGAGGTGGGCGGCGCCCTCCGCACCGGGCCCCACTACTACCTCCCCAAGGGCGCCAGCCGGGATCAACTCTCCTTGCTGCTCCAATCTTTGGACGCCTGAGGCCGCCCCCTGCTGCTATAGCTCGATGCCCGGAGGTTGAACGGCCATCGCCCTCGAATTCGCCATCATCCTGGTGCTGATCCTCGCCAACGGCATCTTCGCCGGGGCGGAGCTCGCGTTGTTGTCGGTGCGCAAGACGCGCCTGAGCGAGCTCCTTGACGAGGGCAACCGCGGCGCCCAGGCGGTGCAGGCCCTGCGGGACAACCCCGAGCGCTTCCTGGCCACGGTGCAGATCGGCATCACCGTGGTGGGCGCCACCGCGGCGGCCTTCGGTGGAGCCTCCATCGCCCAGCGGCTGGTGGAACCGCTCAAGCAGCTGGGGTTGGCGGCGGAGACGGCCGAGAGCGTGGCCTTCGCGGGCGTGGTGGGGCTGGTGTCCTATCTGTCGCTCGTGCTGGGCGAGCTGGTGCCCAAGTCCCTGGCCCTGCGCTTCTCCGAGGGGTACGCGCTGTTCATCGCCCGCCCGCTCCGGGGAATCTCCTGGCTGGTGCAGCCGCTGGTGTGGTTCCTCACCGCCAGCTCCAACCTCATCCTGCGCTTCTTCGGAGACAAGACCAACTTCACCGAGTCGCGCCTGTCCCCGGACGAGCTGCAGCAGCTGGTGGAGGAAGCGGCGAAGTCGGGCTCGTTGGATCCCCGGGCCGGGGAGATCGCCTCGCGGGCCTTCGATCTCGGCAACATCCCGCTGTCGGCGGTGATGGTGCCGCGCAGCCGCATGGTGGCGCTGCGCCGGCACTCGAGCGCGGAGGAGATCAAACAGGTGCTGCTGGAGCACGGGCACTCGCGGATGCCGGTGTACGAGGGCTCGCTCGACAACATCGTGGGCTACGTCATCGCGAAGGATCTGCTGGGCATCGCGTGGGAGGGCCCGCTCATCGTGCTCGAGGACGTGATGAGGCCGGCCTGGTTCGCCTTCGAGTCGATGCGGGCCATCGACGCGCTGAAGGAGCTGCAGCAGCGGCGGATGCAGCTGGCCATCGTGGTGGACGAGCGCGGAGGGGTGGCGGGACTGGTGACGGTGGAGGACATGGTCGAGGAGCTGGTGGGAGAGATCGCCAGCGAGTTCGAGAAGCCCGAGGAGCTCCTCAAGCACGAGAGCCCCACCACGGTGGTGGTGCAGGGCACGGCGGCCATCCGGGACGTCAACCGGGCCCTGGGGCTCGAGCTGGAAGAGGGCCAGGGCTGGTCCACGGTGGGAGGCCTGTGCTCGGCCGAGGCCGGAACCATCCCCGAGCCGGGAACGAAGCTGACGCTGGAGGACGGCACGGTGCTGGAGGTGCTGGACTCGAGCCCCCGCCGGGTGCGCACGGTGCGCATCCACCTGCCCCCCCAGGAAGCATCCAAGGACTGAAGAACGGAGACGGTTGGAGCGGGGGCCGTGGCACCCGCCGGGACACCTCGCCTATCGTGGGTCACCGCCATGCTGCTCCAAGACGCCCTGCACCCTTCCCTGACGGATCCGATCCTGGACGTCATGAACTTCTTGAACGAGATCGCGCTCCGCTACCCGGAGGCCATCTCGTTCGCGCCCGGCAGGCCCCACGAGAAGTTCTATGATCCCCAGCAGCTCACGACGTACCTCGACGCGTACGTCCGTCATCTCGGCCAGGAGCGGGGTTTCACCGAGGCGCAGATCCGCACCAACCTGTTCCAATACGGCCGGACCAACGGACACATCCACGGGCTGATCGCGCGGATGCTGGAGAAGGACGAGGGAATCCGCGTCGCCCCCGAGTCCATCGTCGTCACCGCCGGCTGCCAGGAGGGGATGTTCATCTCCTTGCGCGCGCTGTTCTCGAAGGACACCGATGTCCTGCTGGTGGGCATGCCTTGCTACATCGGCATCACCGGCGCGGCCAGGCTCCTGGACATCGAGATCGTCCCGGTGGCCGAGCGCGAGGAGGGGCTGGATCTGCACGAGCTCGAGCGCACGGTGGAAACGCTCAAGGCGCAAGGGAAGCGGCCGCGGGCGCTCTACCTCGTGGCGGACTTCGCCAACCCGTCCGGACGAAGCCTCCCGGAGCCCTCGCGCAAGCGCCTGCTGGAGATCGCCGCGCGCGCCGACATGCTCATCCTCGAGGACAACCCCTATGGGTTCTTCTACCGGGAGGGCCCCCGCAAACCCACCCTCAAGTCGATGGATGACCGGGGACAGGTCATCTACCTGGGCTCGTTCTCGAAATCCGCCTTCCCGGGCCTGCGCGTGGGCTACGCGGTGGCGGATCAACGGGTGCTCGGCCCGACGAACGAGCCGCACCTGCTGGCCGAGGAGTTCTCGAAGATCAAGAGCCTGCTGACCGTGAACACGTCGGCCATCTGCCAGGCCATCATCGGCGGCATGCTGGTGATGAACGGCTGCAGCCTCCTCGAGGCGAACCACGAGGCGATCCGCTTCTACAAGGAGAACATGGACGCGACGCTCCAGGCCCTGGAGCGCCACTTCCCGAGAAGCGAGGCCTGGGCACGCGACGTGACGTGGAACGTCCCGGACGGTGGCTTCTTCCTCGTGATGAAGCTCCCCATCGAGGCGGATGAGGCCCTGCTCGAGCAGTCCGCGCGGCACCACCAGGTCATCTGGACGCCGATGCGCTACTTCTACCTCGGCACCGGTGGCGAGCATGAGCTCAGGCTCTCCGTCAGCTACCTCACACCGGAGAGAATCGAGGAGGGCGTGTCCCGCCTGGCCAGGCTGCTCAAGACGACGCTGGAGCAGCGCGGCGCGCGAGCGCTCCAGGCGGGGTGACCGGAACCGCCGGGCGGCGCGAGCTACCCGACGTTCGCCTTCCGCTCCTTGCGCATCATCTCCTGCTCCACGGACTGGTAGAGCGCACGGATGTTGGCCGTACCGAACCCCCGCGCCGACTTGCGCTGGATGACCTCGAAGAAGAGCGTGCGCCGGGGGTGGACCGAGCGGGTGAAGACCTGCAGCAGGTACCCCGCGTTGCCCTCGCGATCCACCAACACATGGTTCTCGCGCAGCTGCTCCAGATCCTCGGACAGCGTGCCGACCCGCGCCGGGAGCGCTTCGTAGTAGCCGGCGGGGCTGTCCAGCAGGGGCATCTGGCGCGCGCGCAGCACGCGGACGGCCTCGAGGATGTCCTCCGTGAGGAAGGCCATGTGCTGCACACCCGCCCCGCGGTGGTTGCTCAGGAAGTGGTCGATCTGCCCCGGGCGCTTGCCGGACATCGGCTCCATCAGCGCGAAGCACACCCCGCCGCCGGAGGCATCCTGCACCACCTTGGAGTTCATGCCCCCGTACTGCGTCGCCACGTTCTCCTCGTGGCTCTGCTTCAGGCCGAACAGCCGCCCATAGGCGTCCACCGTCTCCTGGAGCGTGCCCGGGATCAGGCACAGGGCCAGATGGTCCAGCGAGGCCAGGAGATCGCGCTCCGAGGCGGGAGCCACCACCGGCTGGAAACGGCCCGGCCAGAAATCCCCCTCGGGCGACGCGCGCTCGATGAAGGAGTGCACCAGGTCACCCACCGGGGCGGCCACCGTCGCCCGCACCAGACGTCCGTGAGGACCCTCGTACACCCGCGGCTCGTGCACCGGTGTCGCGCCCCGCCGCACCGCCTCGTGGAAGGCCGCCGCCGCATCCTCCGTGCGGAACGCCACGTCCTTGACTCCGTCCCCGTGGACCGCGACGTAGTCCGCGGCCTCATCCGTGGCCACCAGGGACTGGGTGAGAATCAGCCGGATGCGGCCCAGCTTGAGCAGGAGGCTGATGCGGCCCTGCTGCCCCGTCTCCGGACCGGCCCTTCCCGTCACCCGGAAACCGAAGCCGGCGCAGTACACCTCCGCCGCCTCCTCCAGCTGGCCCACATACAGCTCGAGATGATCGACCCCAGCGAAGTTCAAGTTCAGCTCTCTTCCTCGAGGCCGCCGAGACACGGGCCAACCCTCGACGCAACCGCACTGCGAGAGTAAAGGGGCTGCACTTTTTCACATCCAGGAAGAGAAGGGAATCCGAACCAGGGGGACACCCGCGGCCCCCGCTCCCCGCGCGGTCGCCACCTCGCCCTCCGGAGCGGCCAGGTGGTGGTAGGCCATGGGCGCCACCAGCAGGGGCATGGCCATGCCTCTCCCTTACGCCCCGTGCACTGCCGGTCACGTTCCAGCGGCGTGTGGGGCCTCCTGCCCCAAGATGAGCACGTCACAGGTGCTCTCCCTGGCGACCTGCGGCCCCGTGTGCGGACGCACGATCCGGCTCAGCCCCAAACGCAGGTGCCTTCCAACAACCACCAGGTCCGCCTGCTCCTCCTGGGCGATCTCCAGAATGGAGGCGGTGGCATCGCCAGAACGGACGATCTCGTCGAAGTACACCCCGGCGTCACGGTACGGGGCCAGGAACCGTTGCAACTCGGCGCGCGCCTGTGCCTTGGCTTCGCGCTGGTACTCCAGGATGCGGGAGAGCTGAGCTCCCGACTGGTGGAGGACGAGCGCGTAGGAGGTGTCGTAGTCGTGCAGCACGGCCACGCGGCTCACACCGGGGCACAGGTGGAGCACTGCCTCCAAGGCATGCCGGGACGCTTCCGTGAAGTCCACGGCCACCAGGGGGCGCTGGTACGGACACACCGGAGGCGGCCCGACGATGAGGAGCGCGGTGGGGATGCTCTCGATGAGCCCTCCGGCCAACCGCTCCCGCATTCTCGCCAGGAGCGAGCTGGGGTGGCGAGGCCTCCCCAGCACGACCAACTCCGCACCGAAGTCCCGCGCCGCCTGGGTGAGGGACTCCGCCGGTATGCCCCGCACCAGCAGGCTACGCACCTTGCATACGACTCGCGCGCGTGCCTCCTGGGTGAGGAGCACCGACTCCTCGAGGGCATGCCGGGCGAGCGCTTCTTCCTCTTCGTCGCGGCCCCCCACGGTGGCTTTGAGCACGTGGACAAGGAGGATTTCCGCTCCCTCCCGGAGGGGAAGCTGGAGCGCCCGCTCCAGCGCACAAGAGGCGTGGGGGGAGAAATCCGTGGCCACCAGGACGCGGCTCAACCCCACCGTCCTTCCTGGCCCGAGGCCCTCGGACGCCATTGGCTCGTGCGTCATCATGTCAGTGTCCTCCCTCGCGTACGGAGATGTTCCTGGGCGGCCGGGGCGCTCGGCTCCGCGGTGGACGAGGCGCCTGGGGGGTAGACACGGCAGTGGCCGTGGGGCGAGGACCGGCCAGTAGCCGCTTCACGCCCAGAATGAAGAGGCCCGTGAGGAACAGGTTGAGGGACAGGGACAGCAGGGCCACGGTCGTCGCCGTGCCGTTGATGCCATATCCCAGTGACACGACGAGCACGCCGGCGCCGACCTCTCCTCGTGGAAAGAGACCAATCGCCAGGGCGAGCCGTTCGCGCAGGCTTGCCTCCCGGCGGTAGCACAGCGCCGGAAACATCTTCCCCAGGTTGGACAGGAGGGTCACCGCCAGCACATGGAGGGCGATGAGGCCCCAGCCCGGGCTGCCACCCGCGACGGCGCTGATGCTCTGCTCGGATTCCGGTGCCGCCCCTGCCCCACCCAGGGCGGGCATCGACAGCCCCACGAGAACCATGAAGCCGCCGGAGATGAGGGTGGCGACACGCTGCTCGCCCGGCGTATCGAGTCCAGGGAGCTCCCCCTCCAACGCGTCCTTCTCGTGCAGGCCGTGCTCGGGATTGGCGATCATGCAGCCCAGGATGAAGGCCGGCAGGAGGACCTCGAAGTGGACCGCCGCGTCGGAGTCCAGGTACCCCGTCCCAAGGTAGATGGCCTCGGAGGCGAGCGCGAGCAGCACCGAATAGCCGAGCACCCAAGGCCAGCTGTACGGGATGTGCCAGCGGTGCAGGTACTTCCACCCCGCCCAGAGGAGCAGGACGATGAGCGCGATGACGCCCCCGAGCTGCCAGCGGAAGCCGACGAGCAGCACCGTGAGCGGCACCATGAGCAGGATGGTGTCCAGGTCGTCGAAGATGGCGAGGATGCGGGCCTTGCGGAACATCCACGTCACGCCCAGGCCCGCGGCGGTGAGCATGGAGAAGAGCACCCCGGCGCTCGTTGGCGCGGCGAATCGCCCTTGAAGCAGAGCTTCCTTCCACAGGTCGAACTGTCCCCAGAACTCGGGGGGAGCCAGGACGAAGACGAAGTAGAGGGTGACGAAAATCCACGGAAAGGTCGCCGCCGTCGCGGCCACCACGTAGTCCCACCCGTACTGGCGCATGTTCGACTTATCCAGGTCGAACTCCTGCCCCACGTGAATCATGATGAAGGCGAGCCCCACCATGGTGAGCAGCCGGATGACGTGCGTCAGCGGCTCGTAGACACCTGGCCCGAGCGCGGGAAGCGCCTGCGAAGCCACCAGTCCTCCGAGAAGGAGGACGGAATAAACGAGGACTTTGCGCATCACCGCTCCTCCTTCTCCCCCCTCTTGAATGAAGGTAGGGGATGGGTCGGCCCGCATCAGAACTGCCGCTCCCTCCCCCGCCAGTCAGCGAGGCGGGGAACGCTTCATCCAGGGGCTGTGCCCCACGTCCATCCAGGGAGCGGGCGGGCTGGGGCCCCCTGACACCCGTGCCCCGTGCCACCGGGAACGGGAGGGCCCTGCTGCTCGTGACCCTTTGACCGAAAAATAAAAACGGGTCATATTGTCTTCATGGCAGCGTCTTCTCCCCCAGTGGCTACGCCTGCTGGCCGCTCATCCACCGAGGTCCGGCGTCAGCGCATCCTCCAGGTGGCCAAGAGCCACTTCGAGCGCTTCGGCTTCCGCCGCACGCGCATCGAGGACATCGCCCGCGAGGCGGGGATCGCCAAGGGGGCCGTCTACCTGGAGTTCGAGAGCAAGGAAGTCCTGCTCCACGCGGTCATCGGCACCCTGTTCGAGGAGATTGGGCGCCGGTATGCCGCGGAGGTGCTGCCGCTGGAGTCGCCCCGCGAGCGGTTGCGCGCCACGCTGCGCTTCTCCTACCGCGAGCTCTCCCGCGATACCTTGTTCGAGCGGCTCGTCCGTGAGGATCCCGAGGTGGCGGTGCTCCGCTCCCTGGCCGAATCCGGAGACAACCCGCGCAAGGCGGATGCCCAGTTGGAAATGATTCGCGGCTGGGTGCGCGAGGGCATCGAGCGGGGCGAGCTCCGCTCCGATCTGGACATCGAAGCGGTGCCCTTCGTCCTGGGGCTGATGCGCTTCCTGCACTACCACACCGGGCTCGTCACCACGGGAGACCGCATCTCCCGTGAGCGCCTGCTCGATGGCGTCATCGACATCTTCATCGCGGGCCTCTCCGCGCCCGCCCCCACCCCGCCATCCCAGGCCAAGAGCCCGGGCCGCGGCTCCAAGAGGTAAGGCCATGCATGCCATCGAGATCGATCGGCTCACCCGCGTCTACGGCTCCGTACGGGCCGTGGATGGAGTGAGCTTCCATGTGGAGCCCGGAGAAATTTTTGGCTTCATGGGACACAACGGCGCGGGGAAGACGACCACCCTCCGGATGCTGCTTGGGCTGACGCGCCCCACCTCGGGCAGTGCCCGGGTGCTCGGCCACGACGTGGTACACGAGAGCCTCGAGGTGCGCCGCCAGTGCGGCTTCCTGCCCGCGAGCTACGCCCTCCCGGCCCACATGACGGCGCGCCAGTTCCTCCACTACGTCGCCGCCATGTTCGACCTCGACCCGGGCGTGGCCGAGACGCGCATCCAGTCGCTGCTCCAGCTCTTCGGACTCGAGGCCGCGGCGGACCGGAAGCTCGGCGGCTTCTCCACCGGCATGACGCAGAAGGTGGGGCTCGCCCAGGCCCTCATCAACGAGCCCCGCATCCTGCTGCTGGACGAGCCCACCTCCGGGTTGGATCCTCTCGGCCGCTACGAGCTGCTCGAGCACCTGCGCCGCCTGTCCTCCGAGCGCGGCGTCACCGTGCTCTTCTCCAGCCACATCCTGTCGGACATCGAGACGCTCTGCCAGCGCGTCGCGGCGCTGCACCAGGGCAAGCTCGTCGCCTTCGGCCCTGTCGAGGCGCTCAAGAGTGAGCACCGCTCGGCGAACATGGACGAGCTCTACCTGTCGCTCGCGCGGAGGGCCGCATGAAGGCGCGCTTCCTCTGGCTCGACATGCGCGCCACGCTCGGCGAGCGGAAGACGTGGCTGGCCGCGGGGATGATGCTCTACGCGGCCATCTCCATGCCCTTCGTCGCGGCGAAGCCGCCCGAGCACGTGCTCTCGGCGCTGAAGGGGTGGTTCTCCACGTCGGATCCCTTCATCCTCTTCCTGTTCATCTGGACGGACCTGGCGATGAACAAGTGCATCCTCGTCCTCGGGGTGGTGCTCGCGAGCAGCCTGCTCATCCGCGAGCGGGAGACGGGGCAGCTCGCGGTGCTGCTGTCCAAGCCCATCTCGCCCGCCGCGTACTTCCTGGCCCGGACACTGTCGGCCTGTGCCGTCATGGGGGTGCTCTACATCGGCACGCACCTGGCCGCCGCGCCCTTCGTGGCCCGGAGCCTGCCGGGGTTCCGCGCGGGGCTCTTCTTCGCCTCCATGGCGGTGCACCTCTTCGCCGCGTTCTTCGCCGTCTGCTTCAGCGCCCTCATGGCCGTGCTCATCCAGCGGCGGGCGCTGGCGGGGTTCGTCAGCCTGATGGTGCTCAGCCTGCTGGTGGGCATGGCCTTCATCGGCTTCTACAACCCGGCCTGGAATGGCATCTCCCAGCTCAACCCCCTCACCCAGGGCATCTCCGTGCTCGGCCATGTGGACGACCTGCGCCCGGGGCACGTGCTGACGCCCATCGCCCTCCTGCTGGGAATGAACGCGGCTGTACTCGCTCTCGGCGCCCTGCGGGTGCGCCATCTGGAGATGTGACGCCATGCAGGCCCCTCTTCGTCGCTACCGCCTCCTCGAGGCCCGCCATGCCCTCGGGTGGCTGCCCCTCGTGTCCCTGCTCGTGGGCATCGCCGTCGTCGTCTTCACGGCCTTGTTCATGCCGCTGTTTCCCACCGCGGTCATCACCTTCATGGAGCGCGCGTTCCTCATTCGTGGAATGGGCGCGGTGATCCTGGTCAACGAATACGTTGGCATCTACATGCTGGCCTTCTTCGGCGGCGTCACGGGGCTGATGCGGGCGCTCGTCGAGCCCCGGGAGAACCGGTCCCTCGAGATGCTGCTCAGCAAGCCTGTCTCCCGCCGTGTCTTCCTGATGGCCCGGGTGGGCCCCATCCTGCTCGCCTCCTCCGCCGTGGGCGTGGGGATGTCCCTGGTCCTGGGGCTCGTCGTGCGGCCCTACACGGGCGAGGGCTCCAACGTGAGTGTCGCGGGAGCGGTGGGCGCCGGGCTCATCTTCACGGCCCTGGCGGTGCTGCTGCTGTGTGTGCTCGTTGTCCCGCTGCTCCTGGTGCGTGACGCGTTCCAGGGACTCCTCATCGCGTTCGCGATGTGGATCGTGCCCATGTTCCCGACCGCCGTGCTGCTCTACCGTCCCGATCTGTACGACGGGCGCGACCGGCTGCGAGATCTGATCGTCCTGGGACCGAATCTCCTGTGGTACGACGCGTCCGTGCCGCTCCTCACGGCCATCTCACTGGCCGTGGCCTTCGTGGGCTCCTGCGGGGCGCTCGTGATCGGCACCCGCGTGTTCGAGCGCGCGGAGCCGCGCTGAGCCGGCATCTCGCCTTCCTCGGCAGTCGCTCACGAAGAGTTCGAGCCAATGGAGGCGGGTGCGGCGCGCGGCAGGTAGCGCCCCGGGCCCTCGTTGAGCGGGTGAAGTTCCATCAGACA
>NZ_JPMI01000304.1 GCF_000733295.1 Archangium violaceum Cb vi76
TCCTTCCCGCGCGCCGCCAGCAGGTCCGCCACGCGCTGGCCGTGCGTCTTCAGCCATGCCGTGGGCAGCGGAGCACCCCCCCCCCTCCAGCGGCACCAGCCCCAGCCCCTCCTCCCACGCGCGCATCACCGCCGCCGCGTCCACCGAGCGCGGCGCACCGGGCCCCGCTCCCTCCACCTGGAAGTCGAACGAGAAGCCCACCTGCGGCACGCCGCTCTGCGTGGCCCCCGCCTCCACCGAGAGCATGGGGCGCAGCTTCACGTTGGGGCTCACCACGCGCGCCGCGTCGCCGGTGAGGCCACCGCGCCAGCGCCGCAGCTTGTCGGCGAGCTGCACCGCATCCCTGCCCTGCACCGTCACACGGCGGCCGGGCACCATGTTCAGCTCGTCGCGGAGCTGGTGGATGAGCTTCTGCTCGGAACCCTCGTCGCGCACGGGAACGGCGCCCTGGAGGTACACCATGCGCCCGTTGTCGATGCGCACCGTGGGCGGCGAGCCGTACACCAGCGTGGGCAGCACCGAGAGGCCCGAGTCCAGCTGGTTGAGGTCCAGGGAGATGCGCGGCTGGAGCGTGCGATCGATGGGCGGCAGCCGCTGGCTCTTCACGTCCACCGGCATGCGCCGCGCGAGGTCCGGCAACACCTTTCCGGTGAGGTCGCCCAACTGCTCGGGCGGGAAGACGCGCTCCTGCGGCAGGCTCTCCAACCGAGAGCCGGTGAGACCCTGCTCGCCAAGCCGGCACAGCGTGCCTCCACACACCACGATCCCGGGGCACACCAGTTCGGTGATGCGCGGGTCCTTCTCGATCTTGAGCACCGTCTGCTCGCCACGATCCTCCACGGTGACGCGGGGGAGCACGGGCTCGCTCGAGACGGACACCAGCGCGCCGTCGAGGATGACGGTGCGCGCGGGCTCCAGGACACGCAGGAGCGCTTCGAGCCGCTCGGGGGGAAGCGCGCCCCGCGTGGGCTTCAGCAGCAACTTGTCCGCGAGCAGATCGCACGGCTCCACCTGGATGCGGGCCGCCTCCACGGGGTTCGCCAACACGGACGCCAGACTGCGCGCGAGCAACCGCGCGGTGTTGTCCGGACGCACCAACAGGCGCTCGAGCTGGAGCCCTCCGTCCACGCGCTTGAAGCGGTACACCATGCGCTCCGACTTCGGCGCGACAGCCGGGCGTGGGCCGCCCTGGGCCGCGGGAGCCTGGGCGGGAGCGGGCCGGGACTGCGGCACGGGCCGGGCGGGAGCACGCGGAGCGGGGGCACGCTGGGACACGGAGTGATGGAGGACGATGGCCGCCGCCACCACGTGCTCGCAGGGGTCCACGCGGCCACGGCAGTCACACTCCCAGATCTCGTCCTCCGGGTAGAGCACCGTGGTCAGGGGGGCGGGCCGGCCAGTGGCGCGCACGCACAGGACGGCCTCTTCCTCTCCGACGGATTGCACCGAGACGGCACCGGCGCGGGCCAGGCCCATACCGGCGGACCAGGTGTCCGGGCGTGCTTCCTCCCGGACGGCATCGAGTAGCTCCGCGGTCAGCGACATGAGAACCGCATCCCTATCCCCGCTGCGGGCCCCGGGCAACAAACGCATCCGCTTCGGGTCAGCGCACCGGTATCTCGCGAATATCGACCTCGTCCAGGTCCAGGCGCCTCACAGCCTCCACGAAGCGCTCGGTGGCGATGAAGACGGTCTCGAAGTCGCTCAGCCGGAACAGGTCCGTGTGTGCGGGCAGTGACGCCGCATCCAGGATGGGCTCCTCCGGGAAGGCGAAGTCGTCCCAGCCACATTTGGGGCATGGAGGGGGTCGATCCGGCGGCGTGCACTCCGGATGCAACCGGCCGTGAGGCAGGACTTGCAGTTCCAACAGCTCCGGGTGGGTCTTCTGGCGGAAGCGCAGCTCCGTCCGGAAGCCGTGAAGTCCGCGCACCCCCTCGGCCTGCAATTTCTCCAGCGCTTCGAGGTGTACCAGCGGCATCTCGACGTAGTGGAAGAACAACGGGCTGAAGCCGCCAGTGGCGGTGCCCACCAGCGGGCCGAATTTCGCGCCTGGGAGCAATTGGGCTCCAGGTGGCACGAGGGGCCGCACCAACTCACGCAAACGCACGAACTCGTCGAAGGGCTCCGGACGAGGCTTCTCGTACGCACCGCGTTCAGAAAGAGCGGACAGGTCCACGCCTGGATACGCGGTCATCCCCCCGGCCCATCTGGCTCCACACTCAGGGCAGCGAAGCCCGGGCAGACTGCCCCACTTGTGTGTGGCACTGAGGCTGCCGGTGTACATGGAGTTCCTGGGTGCTCGGATCCGATAGAACCTCGCCATTTCGTCACCTGCCCCCGCGCCTATCTATCGTAGCCGGTCATCGGACGACCGCTGACACTTGAATGTGAACGGCCCTCGCTCATGATCCTCCGCATGGTGGGGGAAAGCTCAGACTTCCTCGTCAGGCAAGAGCGTGAGTAGAAGCTCGTCGTCGGGCCCGAGGGGCCTCCAGCCGGGCGGCGGTGATGAGGCGCGAAGCGCTGCCCTGGCCTGCTTGACACGCTCCTTATGTGTTTCTGGCGTGTAGGCAGTCCAGCAGCCGAGCGCCTCAGCGACGGCGAAGCGGGCATCGTCATTCATCACAGCCGGCCAACCGTCGGGAACGCTCTCGGACCACAGGCGCGCGAAAACGTCCCGCACAAACCGCGTGACTTGCTTGCGCCGCTCCGCCTCGGCAAGCAGCCCACTCAAGACCTGTACCCCGGCGACGTCATCCTTGCCCAATTCCTCGGCGAGCAAGTGAAGCGGAACGGCAGGGCGCGCCTCGGCGAAGGCGCTGAGCGAATCGAAGCCACGCTCGCGGACCCGCGCATACAGGCGCGCTTTGATGTTGCCCTCCCAAGCACGTCCGTCGCTCATCGTCCTCTCCACGAGACGAACTTCATTGGAATGTAGTAATCCTTCATTCGCTTGGCGACGATGTTCAGAATGGCGTTCCGCGTCAACATCCGGCCAGCTTCGGCCTCAGCCTCGTACAGCGCCTCCATGATCATCCGGTTCCATTCGCCGGGCCACATGCGACCCAGCTTCCAGTCGCCACCGCCATGAATGGCTTCGTGATGTGCCTGCTGAAGCTTGACGCAGAACTTGTCAATGTCCATCTCGCCGGTGAAGCCGCGCCTCTCGAACCACTCGCGGAACTCGTTCGGCATGACGTGGTGACGCGGGGGCGCTGCCATGCCGGCGCCTGTTTTGCCCGTCACACGCATGGCACGCACCTCGGGCGCATCGCCCAGCGCGTCGCGCACGCCCCGCGGGAGCTCGCCGTGCCCCTGCGCCATCATCACGTGGCCGGCCTGAATCCGTACCGCGGCGCTGACGGCGGGAACGGAGAGGACACCCGCGCGAACCAACTGGCGCATCATCTCCACCCACTCGGCGGACACTACAATCCGCGTCCCCATCATCACCCCGTTGGGGCCCACCATGAGGCTCGCGCCGAGCACGGCGGGAGTCGCCGCGCGCAGCGCGGGCAACGTGAACTTCAGCGCCGACAGCGTGGTGAGCGCCTCCACGAACTCCTTCAGCACCAGCGCCGTCTCGAGGACTTTCGCTCCCTTGTGTATGGCCTCGAGGAGCGCTGAGAACTCTTCGGTGAGGTGGCCTACCAGGGCGGGCATGTCCTCCGCCGCCGACTCCACCTGCTCCAGCTCCAGGGAAGCGAGAGCCGACATGGAGGGCTCCGTCATCTTCCGCCAGCGCTCCAGCTTCGCGTACAGCGCCTCCACGCTGTAGAGGCGTCGGGCGAGCGCGGCGTCGGTGAGGCGGAGCAAGTCAAACCACACGGCCAGCAGGATGGAGCCCATCATGGCGGCCTCCAGCCGTGGGCCCGCGAGGCGCAGCAGGGCGCGCTGCATATCCGGGTCCTCCACCTCCGACGCCTCGGCGGCGAGCTGCGTGGCAGTGGCAAGCTCGGCGTCAATCCACCGCAACCAGGTTTCGCCATGATTGACGTAGCGGACGAAGAGGCCATTGCCCGCGCCAGCAATGCCCGAGTCGCTGGCCCTGAGTCTGGAGAGTTCGCGAGAGATGCGGCGGGTGGAGCCGGACACCTCGCCCACGCCCTTGCGAAAGGCCAGGTGGGCAGCGAGGGCGCTCCGCCACATAGTCGCGTCGACTCCGCCTGGGCCAGCCCCCTCGCCCGTCCCTCCGGCCACGACGGGCCCGGTGGCGCCCTGCGGGGTGTAGCGCAGGCTCCGCCTCGGGCCAGGCGGTGGCGCCAGCGACACACAGGCGTTGGACAGGAGGGCCAGGGCAAGCAGCAGCCCCGTCCCCTTCACCCCTGATGAGTCAGCTCGCATCGTCCACTACACCTCCGAAGCCCTCAATTGGAGCGAGAACCCCTGACAAGACTTACTCCAACTGGATTAGAGCCGTACGACCCAACCCCGGAGGCATGGAGCTCATGCAAGACGTCGACATCAAGACCCGTGAAGGCACGATGGACGCGAAGCTGTTCCACCCCGAGAACCAGAAGCCGGGGCCCGGCGTCATCCTGCTCACGGATGCCATGGGCATCCGGCCCGTGTTCGAGGCCATGGGGCGCCGGCTCGCCAAGGCGGGCTACGTCGTCCTGCTGCCGAACGTCTACTAC
Source organism: Archangium violaceum Cb vi76 (assembly GCF_000733295.1). Lineage (GTDB taxonomy): Bacteria > Myxococcota > Myxococcia > Myxococcales > Myxococcaceae > Archangium > Archangium violaceum. The sequence goes on from NZ_JPMI01000304.1 coordinate 4,638, forward strand.
CGCGAGGGACGCGCCCCGCTCCCCAACATGGAGGGCTCCTTCGCGGACGAGGCGTACCGCAAGCGCATCCTGGGACTCATCGCGACGCTGACGCCCGAGCGGGTCATCACCGACGCCGCCGCCGAGCTCGACTTCCTCGCCGCCCAGCCCCAGATAAAAGGCCACCGGGTGGGCGTGGTCGGCTACTGCATGAGCGGCTCCATCGCCGTGCACATGGCGGCTGCCTTTCCGGATCGCATCGCCGCGGCGGCCTCCTTCCATGGTGGACGCCTCGCCACGGACTCACCCGACAGCCCCCACCGCGTGGTGGGCGAGGTGAAGGGCGAGCTCTACTTCGCCCATGCGGACCAGGACGGCTCCATGCCGGCCGAGGCCATCTCGCGCCTGGAGGCCGCCTTGAAGGAGTCCGGCGTCAAGGCGCAATCCGAGCTCTACTCCGGCGCGCGCCACGGCTTCGCGGTGGAGGGCATGGCCTCCTACGACAAGGACTCCGCCGAACGGCACTGGAGCAAGCTGCTCGAGCTGTTCGCCCGCACGCTCCACGCCTGACCGGAGGCCCATTCCCGACCAGTGCACAACTGTCCGGGAGGCCGCCCCCCCTTCGGTCTGTTGAAGAACCAATGCTCGCGGCCCAAGCGTGAACATCGGGCTGGGCCGCTATCGAATTGCTTCTGTAGCTTGCCTCGCGAGAGGAGCGTTCGACATTGGCCCCACCCGATGATGACTCCGTCCCCAAGCCGCTGCTTCCCCAACTCAGCCGCCGCGCCTTCTTCAAGGGCGCGGGTGCTTCCGCACTGAGCGCCACCCTGGCCCCGTCCGCTCACGCAGCGGATCCCTCTCCGCCAGTGCTGGGCCCGGAGCCCGCCCCGCTGACCCTGTCCATCAACGGCCGTACCGTGACCGTCCAGGCCGACCCGGCCACGACGCTCGCCGAGCTGGTGCGCAACCACCTCGGCTTGACGGGAACGAAGATCGGCTGCGACCGCGGTGCCTGCTCGGCCTGCACCGTCTGGCTCGATGGCGAGGTCGCCGCGAGCTGCATGACGCTCGCCTTCGATGCCCGGGGCCGCAAGGTCACCACCATCGAGGGGCTCGCCAAGGGGGAGGCGCTCCACCCGGTGCAGCGCGCCTTCGTGGAGAACGATGCCATGCAGTGCGGCTTCTGCACTCCCGGCATGGTGATGAGCTGTGCCGCCTTGGTCGATCGCAATCCCAAGTGCACGCTCGACGACGTGAAGCAGGCGGTCAGCGGTCATCTGTGCCGGTGTGGCACCTATCCCAACGTCTTCAAGGCGACCCTGGCCGCGGCCCAGGGAGGCGGAAAGGCAAAGGGGAACACCTGATGCAAGACGTCAAGGACACCAGCGATCCTCGCGCTTCCAACAAGCCCGGGGGCGAACAGCAGCAGCAACAGGCAGGGGGTCCCCCGCAGCCGCCACAGCCCAATCCAGGGCCCTCGCGGCAGCAGGCGCTCCCGTACGGCATCGTCGGCGCGGGGCTCAAGGAGGTCACCCGGCGCGTGCCCGAGGACGAGCCCCCTCCCCTCCCCGAGAACGCGAAGCTCAAGTCCATTGGCAAGCCGGTCTCGCGGCTGGATGGAATCGAGAAGGTCACCGGCAAGGCCCGCTACACCTTCGACGTCCAGCTCCCCGGAATGCTCTGGGCCAAATGGGTCGCCTCGCCGCATCCCCATGCGCGCATCAAGTCCATCGACACCTCGGCGGCCGAGCGCTACCCGGGCGTCCGCGCCATCCACATCCCGGAGCGCATCCTCTCCACCGCGCAACTGCGTGATCCCAAGGCAGAGCAGGGCAACCGCTATCCCACCGTCCGCTACGCCGGCCAGCCCGTCGCGGCGGTCGCGGCCGACACGCCCCGTGCCGCCGAGGCCGCGGTGAAGCTGATCAAGGTGGAGTACGAACCCCTCCCCCACGTCTCCCAGCTCGAGGAGGCCATGAAGGAGAACGCACCTCGCGTCTTCCCCGGCCCCACCGAGCAGCCGGCGACCGCGGGAGGCGGCGGCGCGCCCCCGGGCCTGCCCCAGAAGGGCAACGTGCGCGGTCCCGACAACAAGCCCCGGGGCATGGGCCCTCGCGGTGACGTCAACAAGGGACTCAGCGAGTCCGAGGTGGTCATCGAGGCCGAGTACCGCACCCAGGTACAGACCCACGTGCCCATGGAGCCGCACGGGCTCGTCGCCGATTGGAAGGACGACGGGCTCACCCTCTACGCCTCCACCCAGTTCGTCACGAGCGTCCGCGAGGACGCGGCCGAGCTGTTCGATCTGCCGAAGAGCAAGGTCCGGGTGATCAGCGACTTCACCGGCGGCGGCTTCGGGGCGAAGTACGGCATTGGCAACTACGGGCTGCTCGCCATCCACCTGTCGCGCAAGGCCGGCGCACCGGTGCGCATGATCCTGGATCGCCGGGAAGAGCACGTGTCGGGCGGCAACCGCCCCAACAGCATCCAGCGGCTCAAGCTGGGCGCGAAGCGCGATGGCTCGCTCGTGGCGCTCCAGGTCCAGGCCTACGGCACCGGAGGCGTGGCCGGCGGCGCGGGCGTGGGCTTCTGCCACTCCACGCTCTACGAGTGCCCGAACGTGCTGGTGGAGCAGTACGACGTCTTCACCAACGCCGGGCCCTGTGCCGCCTTCCGGGCGCCCGGTCAGGTCCAGGGCATCTTCGCGCTGGAGCAGACCATCGACGAGCTGGCGGAGCGGCTCAAGATGGACCCGCTCGCGCTGCGGGGGAAGCTCGACGTCTCGGGCACGGATGACTGCCTGGCCCGCGCCCAGGAGCGCAAGGTCGGCGCCGAACGGGCCGGCTGGAACAAGCGGCGGCCCGCGGGCTCGGACAAGGGACCCATCAAGCGGGGACTCGGCTTCGCTCAGTCCCAGTGGCTCTACCTGGTCCAGCCGAGCACCGCGTGCGAGGTGCGTGTCTCGGGGGATGGCTCCGTCGAGGCCTTCAGCAGCACGCAGGACATCGGCACGGGCACGCGGACCATCCTGGCGCAGGTGGTGGCCGAGGAGTTCGGCCTGCGCGCCGAGGACATCGGCTCCCATATCGGAGACTCCCGTTATCCGATGGGGCCCGCCTCGGGTGGCAGCCGCGTCACCAGCTCGCTGACTCCCGCCGCTCGCAACGCCGCGTACCGCTGTGCCCGGGAGCTGGCCGCGCGGCTCGCCCCCGTCTTCAAGGCGAACGCGGAGAACATCGTCTTCGCCGATGGCAAGGTGATGGTGAAGGGCAAGGCCGGCTCGGCCATGCCGTTCCGAGAGGCGGTCAAGAAGGCCGGGTTCGAGGAGATCTCCCAACGCGCCGAGCGCCGGGACGACTACGAGGGGTACCTGTTCAAGACCCCCGACATGGCCCTCAGCCGGCATGGCATCGGCGGCGTGCAGTTCGCCGAGGTCGCGGTCGACACGGAGACGGGCATCGTCAAGGTGGAGCGGGTGGTCGCGGTGCATGACTGCGGGCGCCCCATCAACCCCAAGCTCACCGAGAGCCAGATCTACGGAGGCGTGATTCAGGGCGTCAGCTACGCCCTCTACGAGGAACGGCACCTGGACGCCGCGAGCGGCCAGCAGCTCAACGCCAACGTGGATCAGTACAAGATCCTCGGTTCGCGCGAGACGCCGAGGATCGAGGTCATCCTGCTCGAGCAGCTCGGGGCGCAGTCCTCGACGGATGCCCGGGGAGTCGCCGAGCCCGCCAACGTGGCGACGGCGGCGGCGGTGGCCAATGCCTTCTACAACGCGACGGGCAAGCGCATCCGGACGCTCCCGATGACGCCCGCGAACGTGCTCGCGGCGCTGCGCGGCTGACACGAATCGGAGGATGCATGCAGAGCTTCGAGTGGGTGGATGCTGAATCCGTGGAACACGCCGTATCGCTGCTCGGTGAGGGCAGCGAGCGGCAGCCCGTGGTCGCCAAGGCCGGCGGGATGGATCTGCTGGACCTGATGAAGAACGGCGTGATGGCCCCCCGCCGGGTGGTCAATATCAAGACCATCAAGGGACTGGACGGGGTGCGTTTCGACGCGAAGCAGGGCCTGGAGCTGGGCGCCCTGGTGACCCTGGCCCGGCTGTCACGGGAGCCCGAGGTGCGCAAGCGCTTCGTGGCGCTCGCGGACGCGGCGGAGCATGCCGCGACGCCCCAGGTCCGCAACGCCGCCACGATGGGAGGCAACCTGCTCCAGCGGCCCCGCTGCTGGTACTTCCGGTACGACCATTTCCACCAGGCCGGTGGCGATGCCGTCGAGCGGGTGCGCTCGGGAGAGAACCAGTACCACGCCATCTTCGACAACCAGCGCACGGTGATGGTGCACGCCTCCACTCCGGCCACGGCGCTGGTGGCGTACGGCGCCTCGGTGGAGCTGACCGGCCCCGGGGGCAAGACGCGGGTGGTGCCCGTGTCCGAGTTCCTCCTGCCCCCGGACATGAAGCGCTCGACGGACACGAGCATCGCGCCCAACGAGCTGCTGACACGCGTGCGCATCCCGGCCCCGGCGGCGGGAACGAAGGCGGCGTACCACAAGCAGGGCGAGCGGGAGAGCTACGACTGGCCCATCTGCGACGTCGCGGTGGTGCTGAGGATGGAGGGTCGGACCATCCGGCAGGCGGCGATCGCCATGGGCTGGGTGGCGCCCACGCCCCGGCGGGCGGCGGAAGCGGAGAAGCTCCTCGTGGGGAAGACGCTCAACGAGGAGCTCGCGCGGCAGGTGGCGAAGGCGGCCGTGAATGGCGCGACGCCCCTGTCGAAGAACGCCTACAAGGTCCCGGTCCTCGAGGCGGTGGTCCGGAGGACGGTGCTCGCCGCGGCGGCGGCCTGAGGAGCGCATGGACTCGAGCAACGAACAGAAGCCACCGTGCGTCTGCCGGCGGATGCGTTCGAAGGGAACGCCAGGCGTCCGGTACGACTCGGCGGTGGACTGGGAGACGGGCTTCGTCTCGACCGCGACGTTCTGGTGCGTCGCGACGGGCGAGAGCGTCGGGCCGGACGACGACCAGGTGCACCCGCACATCTGCGGAGAAGCCCGCCTCTGCTTCCGGGCCCCCACTGGGGAAGCGGAGGGCTCACGCGTCCTGGACTGAGCCACGGTGGAGTGGCGCCCCAGGTACGTCCTCACCAACGCTGCCTGGACGCCCCCTCAGTGAGCGCATTCGAGCGGGGGGGCGATGGGCTGCATCTGACACCTGGGAAGGTGGACCGTGAACGAGGTTCCCTGCTCCAAGGTGGAGCGCACCCGGATGCGCCCGCCGTGGGCCTGGATGATCTGGTTCACGATGAAGAGCCCCAGGCCCACCGAACAGTGACCGTCGCCCCGTCCCCTCCGGAAGGGCTCGAACAGGACCGGCAGGAGCTCATCGGGAATGACGGGGCCGAAGTTGTGCACCTCGAAACAGGACTCGCCTTCCCGGGCCTCCACCCGCAGCGTGACTGGCCGCTCCGGATGGCCATATTGGAGCGCGTTGCCAAGCAGGTTCGCCAGCACCTCGGCCAGCCGGTGGCAGTCCCATGTTCCTCTCGTCTCCTCGGCGACGAGCTCGATCCGACGTCCGGGAAACGCGGTCCTTGCCTCCTCGACGACGGAGCGTGCGACGGAATCCAGCCGTGATTCCTCGAGCTCCAACGGCAACCCACCCCGCGCCTTGAGCCGGGCGTACTCGAGCACCTCCTCCACCAGACGCCGGGCGCGCTCCACGCTGGAGAGGATGCGCCGGACTTTCACGAGTTCATTCCCCGCGAGCGCACCACTCCGGATGAGAGACTGGGACGCGAGCGAGATGGCACCGAGCGGATTCTTCAGATCGTGCGCGACGAGAGGGATGAGCCGCGCGAGCGAGGGCTCCTCCTCGTCACGAGACCTCCCCTCGGCGGGGGCGACCCGTGACCGGAGGTCCTCCACGTCCTGCTGGAGCGCGGCCCGGAACAGGGCGGCGAGCGAGGCCTCGGCGAGCATCTCCACCAGGAACAACTCGCGCCCGGTCGCCTTGTGGTTTCGAGCCCAATACACGCCAATCGAGCCGAGCGGCTGCTCATGGCCGATTGGCACCATGGCGAGGCTCCTGACGAACGTGGGTTGGTAGGCATCGATGGGGATGCGAGGATCGGCGTAGATGTCCTCGATCACCGCCGTCTGCCGGTTCATGATCGCCCAGCCGGAGATGCACTGCTTCGCGGGAAACCTTCGCCCCTTCCAGAGATGCTCGGGCGACTCCTCCTCGGCGTAGTAGACGAGCTCGCCTTCGCTCAGAACGAACGTGACGCCGTCCGCCCCCACCAGCCGCTTCACGAGCCCACAGACGCATTGGGCGATATCGCGGACCTCCCGTGCCCGGGCGAGCAGGCGGGAGGCTTCCAGGAGGTGAAGAACATCGTGGAAGGAGGCCCCCACCTCCTCCGCTCGAGCTGACAAGTCCATCGACGAGAACATCTGCACATCCGCCTCCGGGACGCCCCGCGAACCGGAAGCGCCTCACCCGCCGCAGATCAAATTCTCAACCCGATGCCAGGCGCTGTCGTTCCCAGGTCCCCGCCCTGGACGTTGCCCCGGTCGACGAGCCACCACACTGCCGCCCCTCCACCCAAGCCCGGAGGAGCGGCATGTTCCATGGAGGGTGCAATCATCTCAGCTGAGCATCCCGCTCACGCGCGAGCAGCTCGCATTCTCGCCAGCAGTTCGTCGAGGCTGGGGTGTGTCACAGGCAGACCCTCACCCCGGCCCTCTCCCAGAGGGAGAGGGAGTCTGGCGCAGCAACTCCACGGTCTTCGCCATGTCCTCGGGCAGTGGGGACTCCAACGCCCTCGCCTCCACTCCTGGCAGCGCCGGCCACTCCAGCCTCGCCGCATGCAACGGCGTGCGCGCCAGCACCTCCTCCTCCCCTTCCCCTCCCACGTCCTTCGCCTTCAACGGCTCGTCCCGCCCGTACTGGTGATCCACCAGCAACGGGTGCCCCTCCGACAACAGGTGCACGCGGATTTGATGCGTCCGCCCCGTCATCGGCTCGGCCTCCACCAGCGAGGCCGCCGTGAACACCTCCACCGGCCTCACCCGCGTCCTCGAGGGCTTCCCCTCCTCCCCAGGCCTCGCCACCCGCATCCGCCCCTTGCGCGCCGGCACCAGCGCCGCGTCCACCACCCGCGGCGCCTCCACCCTCCCCTCCACCAACGCCAGGTAACGCTTGCGCACCTTCCCGGACTCGAACGCCATCGACATCGTCCGGTGCACCCCGGGCTCCAGCGCGAACACCATCACCCCCGAGGTGTCTCGATCCAACCGGTGCACCACGTACACCTTCCGCTTCAGCTGCTCCTCCAGCACCTCGCGCAGCGATGGGCCTCCGCCCTCACCCCGCCCGGGGATGACCAGCATCCCCGCGGGCTTGTCCACCGCGAGCAGCCCCGCGCCCTCGAAGAGAACGCGGACCCCGCTCACTCGTAATCCGAGGCCGGTACCACCGTCACCGGCCCCAGCCCCGTCAGCTGCTTCTTCACTTCCGACGCCTTGCCCACCAGCACGATCAGCGGCGGCTGCGCGAACAGGTACTTCGCCGCCACCTCCACCGTCTGCTTCGGCTTCACCTCCATCAGCCGCTCGCGGAACTTCTCCACCCAGTCGTCCCCGAGCCCGTGCACCCGGATGTCGCTCAGCACCGACGCCACCGACTCGTTCGTCTCCGTCCGCAGCGGGTACAGCCCCGCCAGGTAGCGCTGCGCCTTCTTCAGCTCCGCCGGGGTGATTCCCTTCTCGCGCACCTTCGCCACCTCGGCGAGCGTGACGTCGATCATCTCCCGCGTCTTGTCCGTCTGGGTGAACGTGGAGATGCCGAACACGCCTCCCGCGTTCATCATGTCGAAGTAGCTGTGGATGCCGTACGTCAGGCCGCGCTCCACGCGGATCTCGTTCACCAGCCGCGAGGTGAACCCGCCACCCAGCACGTTGTTCATCGCCGCCGCCGGGAAGTAGTCCGGGTGGCCCACCCGGAAGCCCGGCCCGCCGATGCGCACCTGCGTCTGCGTCTGCTCCGGCTTGTCCACCAGGATGATCCGGCCCGACGTCTTCATGTCGGCCGGCGGCAGCTCCATCGGCGTCTCCGGCCCGCCCTCCCAGCCCGCGAAGGCCTTCTCCGCCTCCCGCGCCACCACCTCGGGGCTCACCGCGCCCACCACCGACAGCAGCGACACCTTCGGGCCCATCCGCTCACGGTGGAAGCGCACCAGATCGTCCCGCGTGAAGGTCCGCACGTGCGCCGCGCTTCCCCCCACGTCGTGTCCGTACGGATGGTCTCCCCACAGCGCCCGCGTGAAGGCCCGATCCGCCACCACCGACGGATCGTCCAGATCGTTCACGAACCCCGCCAGCGCCCGCTCGCGCGCCAGCTCCAACTCGCGCTCCGGGAACGAGGGCTCGCGCACGATCTGCCCCAGCACGGACAGCATCTCCGGGAAGTGCTCCGCGGGCGTGGCGACGAAGAGCGACAGCACGTCCTCGCTGCTCCCCACCGAGAAGCTCGCGCCCACGAACTCGATCGTCTCGTCGATCTCGTCCGCGCTCATCCTCGCCGTACCCCGGCGCATCAGCCGCGCGGTGAAGTCCGACAGGCCGTGCTTGTCCGCCGGCTCCACCGAGCTGCCCGCCCGGATGACCAGCCGCACCGCCACCAGCGGCAGCACGCCGCGCTGCGCGGCCAGCACCTTCAGTCCGCTGGACGTGGTGCTCTCGTGCAGCGCGGGCAGCGTGACGGCGGCAGGCGTGGGCTCCGCCTTGCTCACCACCTTCTTCACGGCCTTCACGGCCTTCGCCGCCGCCTTCTTCACCGTCTTCTTCGTGGCTCGGGTGGCCATCTACTCGGCGTCCTTTCCGTCAGCGGCTCCGTCCGCGGCTTCGTCCGTGGCTCCACCCGGAGCCGGAATGAGCGTCACCACCGAGCGGCGCTCGGGCGCGAAGTACTTCGCCGCCACCGCCTTCACCTGCTCGTTCGTGATGGCCGCGTACACCGAGGGCAGCGTCAGCCCGTCCCTCCACGAGCCCAACAGCGCCTCGTAGTGGCCCATGGCATGCGCCCGCCCGCTGTTCGTCGCCAGCTCCCGCAGGTGATCCGCTCGCAGGTTGTTCTTCGCCTTCTGCAGCTCGCGCTCCGTCAGGCCCTCGGCGGCCACGCGCGCCAGCTCGGCGTACAGGGCCTCCTCCACCTTGCGCGGATCCGAGTCCTGCTTGAGCTCCAGGTAGACGATGATGGCGCCCGGGTCCACCCTCCAGCCCCAGTCCACCATCACCGACACGGCCAGCTGCGTCTCGTAGACGAGCTTCTTCACCAGCCGGCTGCCCTCGCCCTTCGTCAGCGCGTACTGGATGATGTCCAGCACGAGCGTGTCCTCGTCACGCCCCGCCGGGCCCTGCCAGGCGAGCATCACCGCCGGGGACTGGGCGGGGTGGCGCACCTCGGCGCGGCGCTCGCCCTTCTGCACGGGCTCGGCGTTGAGCACGGGCTCGGGCGTGGGGCCCTTGGGAATGTCTCCGTAGTAGCGGCGCACCAGCGCCAGCGTCTTCTTCGGATCGATGTCCCCGCAGATGTAGAGCACCGCGTTGTTGGGCGCGTAGTACGTGCGGAAGTACTGCTCGCAGTCCTCGCGGGAGATGTTCTCGATGTCCTTCTCCCACCCGATGACCGGCCAGCGGTACGCGTGCGCCTTCCAGATGAGCGTGCCCAGCTCCTCGTCCATGATGCCGGTGATGTCGTTGTCCACGCGGACGCGGCGCTCCTCCATCACCACCTGGCGCTCGCTCTCCAGTGCCTCGTCGTTGATGCGCAGCGAGCGCATCCGGTCCGACTCGAGGTCCAACACCGTCTCCAGCGCATCCGAGGCGAAGTCCTCGTAGTACACGGTCATGTCCGTGGACGTGTACGCGTTGGAGCGGCCGCCGTTCGACTCGAGCACCTGGTCGAACTTCTTGGGCCCGTACTTCTTGGCCCCGTTGAACATCATGTGCTCGAACAGGTGGCTGATGCCGGTGATGCCAGGGCGCTCGTTGCGGCTGCCCACCTGGAAGAAGGTGTAGAGGCTCACCACGGGCGTGTCGTGGTTGGCCAGGAGACGGACGCGGAGGCCATTGGGCAGCGTGGCCTCCTGGACGTCGAAGAGGGATTGCAGGACGGGATCCGCCTTGCGCACGGCGGAGTTCGCGGGTGCCTTCGGCATAGGTAGCCCACCGTATACACGGCTTCCCTCGGGGGGAAGCACGGCTTTCGGCCCCCGAGTGTCCGGCATCCACAAACCGGGGCTCTGGTTGCGTGCCGAGCGCCGCCAGCCATACTCCAGGCCCCCCTGTCCGGAGTCTCGATGTCCTCCCTCGCCCCCCAGCTCACCCCCGAGGTCACCCTCGACCCCTACCCGTTCTACGCCTCGCTGCGAGAGGCCGGGCCGATCCCGTTCGTCCCCTCCCTGATGAGGGGTTGCTACGTCCTCACCCGTCACGAGGACATCGCCTCCGTCCTCAAGAATCCGGTCCTGTTCTCCTCGAAGCTGATGGCGCCCAGCGCGATGATGCCCAGGGAGATCGGCGAGGACGTGCTCCGCTTCTTCCAGGTGGAGAACAACCTCCTCACCTCGATCCCGCCCCTGCACACGCGCCTGCGCGGCCTGGTGGGCCGAGCCTTCACCCCCCGCCGCGTGGCCGAGCTCGAGCCGCGCATCCGGGAGATCTGCGGCGAGCTGCTCGACACCATGCTCGCCCGGGAGGAGTTCGAGCTGGTCGCGGAGCTGGCCGCGCCGCTGCCCGTCATCGTCATCGCCGAAATGCTCGGTGTGGAGCCCGAGCGCCGCCTGGACTTCAAGCGCTGGTCGGACGACCTCCTGCGCACCACAGCCATGATGGGCGCGAGCCAGGAGCTGGACCGGCTGAGGGACAGCCTCCTGGCGTTCCATGCGTACCTGGAGGCCGTCGTCGAGCGCCGCCGCCGCGAGCCGCGCCAGGATCTCATCAGCGCCCTCCTCGAGGCGAGCGAGTCCGAGGGCGGCTTCCTCTCCACCCTGGACATCATGGCCTTCACCCGGTTGCTGCTCGTCGCCGGCAACGAGACCACCACCAACCTGATCGGCAACGGCATGGTGGCCCTGTTGCGGCACCCCTCCGAGTGGGAGCGGCTCGCGGCGGACCCCTCGCTCCTCCCCAACGCCATCGAGGAGATGCTGCGCTACGACAGTCCAGCGCAGGCCCTCGTCCGGCTGGTGATGGAGGACACGGAGCTCGCTGGCCAGGCCCTTCCCAAGGGCTCGCGCGTCCTGTTGCTGCTGGGAGCCGCCAACCGGGATCCGCACCGGTTCCCCGAGCCGGACCGGTTCGACATCACGCGGGAGGCCCAGGGACACAGCTCCTTCGGCCACGGCATCCACTTCTGCCTGGGCGCTCCGCTGGCGCGGATCGAGGCCAAGGTGGTGTTCGAGGAGCTCTTCCGCCGGGTGCGCCGTGTCTCGTTCGCTCCAGGCCAGGAGGGCACCATCCCCTGGAACCAGGCCTTCCTCATCCGCGGCCCCAAGAGCCTCCGGATGAAGGCCGAGCCGTACCCGGCCGCCCGGACCGCCTGAACCTCGCGCCCTCTTCATGGCCCGCTACGCCTTCACGCTCTTCCTCAGTGCCTTCCTGCTGTTCGGCGTCCAGCCGTTGGCGGGCCGGTACGCACTTCCCTGGTTCGGCGGCACGCCCGCGGTGTGGACGGCCTGCATGCTGTTCTTCCAGGGCGCGCTCCTCGCGGGCTACGCCTACGCGCACGCGAGCGCCACGCGCCTCCCTCCCCGCCGGCAGGTGCAAGTGCACCTGGGCCTGCTCGTGCTCGCGGTGGGAGCGCTCGGGGCGCGCGCGCTGATGATGGGCTCCCCGGTGGCCCCCGGGCCCGAGTGGCGCTCCACCGGCACCGAGGCACTGCTCACCGGCCGGCTCCTGGCGATGCTGGCCGTCTCGCTCGGGTTCCCCTTCTTCGTGCTGTCCACCACCGCGCCCCTGCTGCAGAGCTGGTTCAGCCGCGCGCGGCCGGGGGTCTCGCCCTACCGGCTCTACGCCCTGTCCAACGCCGGCTCGCTGCTCGCGCTGCTGGGCTACCCCTTCCTCATCGAGCCCGCGCTGTCCCGCTCGGCGCAGGGACGGGTGTGGGGCGTGGGCTTCCTGATCTTCGCCGCCGGGTGCGCCGCCTGCGCGTGGGACGTGTGGAAGCGGGCGGAGGAAACCCCTCCCGGACAGGCTCCAGACGGGTCCGGGGACTCGCGGCGGCCGGATCCGTGGCACTCGCTGGCGTGGCTCGGGCTGAGCGCCTGTGCGTCGGTGCTGCTGCTGGCCACCACGAACCAGCTCTCGCGGGACGTGGCGGCCGGACCCTTCCTCTGGGTGCTGCCCCTGGGCATCTACCTCCTCACCTTCATCCTCACCTTCGAGCGCGAGGCGTTCTACCGCCGCGCGGTGTGGGTCCCCCTGCTCATCGTCTCGGTGGGCGGTGTGTTGCGTGCCTTCTTCGAGGGCCCCCACTGGCCGCTGTCCTTCCAGCTCCTCGCGTACGGCGGCGCGCTGCTGGCCGGCTGCATGGTGTGCCACGGCGAGCTGTACCGCCTGCGCCCGGCCCCGCGCCACCTGAGCGCCTTCTACCTCCTGGTGTCCGCGGGCGGAGTGCTCGGCGGAGTGTTCGTCGGGCTGGTGGCGCCGCACGTCTTCAACACGTACAGCGAGTACCCGCTGGCGCTCGCCGCGAGCTGTGTCGTGGCACTGGTGCCCCTGCTGTCGCCCTCGCCCCACGAGGGCGTCCTGGGACGGCTGGGGAGAATGGCCCGGGTGTTCCTGCTCGCCTCGGCGGTGATGGGGCTGGGCGTGTCGCTGCTGGACATCCGGCGCGAGGTGCGGGTCACCGTGCGCAACTTCTTCGGTGTGGTGCAGGTGCTGGAGCTCGGCGTGGGAGACCCGGAGCAGCACCTGTTCTCCCTCAAGCACGGCACCACGACGCACGGATTCCAGCTCGCCGAGCCCTCGCGCCGGAGCAGGCCCACGGCCTACTTCACCGCGGACAGTGGATTGGGACTGGCCATCGCCGAGCAACGGCGGCTGCACGAGGCCTCGGGGTCACCGGCCCTGAGAATCGGCGTGCTGGGCCTGGGCGTGGGCACGAGCGCCGCGCTCGCCCAGGCCGCCGACACGGTGCGCTTCTATGAGATCAACCCGGCCGTCATCTCGCTGGCCCAGGGCGAGGGCGGCTACTTCAGCTACCTGCGCGACACCCCCGCCCGGGTGGAGGTGGTGCGGGGCGACGCCCGTATCTCCCTGGAGCAGGAGCTGGAGCGCGGCGAGGCACGGGGCTTCGACGTGCTCGCGCTGGATGTCTTCAGCTCGGACGCCATTCCCATGCACCTGCTCACGCGCGAGGCCGTGGCACTCTACCGCGCGCACCTGGCGCCCCGGGGCGTGCTGGCGCTGCACATCAGCAGCTCGCACCTGGATCTGCAGCCCGTCGCGCTCGCGCACGCCCGGGACTCCGGCATGCACGCGACGCTCGTCATCAACAAGAGCCAGGGAGACAGGCTGCGCAGCGCGTGGGTGATTCTCGCTCCGGACGCGGGCTTCTCCCAGGGCCCCAGCTTCAGCAGCACGGCCGCCCGCGTGTACCCCCTGGAGGCCCGGGACGAGGCGCCGCTCATCCTCTGGACCGACGAGCACCACAGCGTGCTGTCCGTGCTCCGCCGCGAGCCTCGTGAGCGGGAGTGACCATATCCCCTCTCCCCTCGGGAGAGGGTCAGGGTGAGGGTATCCGGGCCCGTTCTTC
>NZ_JPMI01000305.1 GCF_000733295.1 Archangium violaceum Cb vi76
CGTGGAACACGGGTTCAACCCGGGATGCGTGGCACCCTCACCCCGTCCCTCTCCCGGTGGGCGAGGGGATATGGGCGCAGTGGCAGCGCATTGTCCGGGGGCACACCTTCGCGGACCTACTGGTCAGGTAACGACCCTCACCCCCCGCCCTCTCCCAGAGGGAGAGGGAGCACCGGCAGGAAGACCTGGAACGTGGTCCCCTTCCCCGGCTCGCTCCTCACCGCGATGCGCCCGCCCAGCTCGGTGATGATGCCGTGGCAGATGGACAGGCCCAGCCCCGTGCCCACCCCCGCCGGCTTCGTGGTGAAGAAGGCATGGAACAGCTTGTCCAGGTTCTCCTCCGGAATCCCCACTCCCGTGTCCCTCACCTCCACCACCACCTGCCCCTCCTCGTACCGCGTGGACACGTGGATCTCGTTCCCCCCGGCGTCCCCATGCGGAATCGCCTGCGCCGCGTTGATGAGCAGGTTGAGGAAGAGCTGCCCCAACCGTGACTCGTTGGCCCGCACCGGTGGCACTCCGCCGTAGTCCTTCACCAGCTTCGCGCGGTGGCGGATCTCGCTCCACGCCATGTTCCCGCACAGGTCCAGCACCGCCTGGATGTCCACCGGCCCCCGCTGCTCGTCACTCCCCCTCGAGAACGTCTTCAGGTCCTTCACGATCTCCACCACGCGCTGGCCGCCGGACAGCGCCTCCTTCAGCGCCTCCCGCACCTCCTCCCCCCGCGCCCCCTCGAGCCCCTCGCCCGAGCCCGCCATCGCCGACAGCTCGTCCTCCATGAAGTTCAGGTTGCTCAGCATGTACGACAGCGGGTTGTTGATCTCATGCGCCACGCCCGCCGCCAGCGTCCCCAACGACGCCATGCGCTCGGCGGCCATCAGCTTCTCCTGCACCTGCCGGCGCTCCGTGATGTCGCGCGCGATGGACACCGTGGCCGGCTGCCCATCGAACCGCAGCGGAATCGTCACCACCTCGCCCAGCACCCGCCGGCCCTCGTGGTGCCGGAAGAGCACCTCATGGGGCACGCTGACGGGGGACGGCTCGGTGAGCCCGGCCTCGCTCCCGGGCTGCACCAGCTCCGCGATGGGCCGGCCCCGCAGCGACTTCCCGCCTGCATGGCCCAGCAGGCCCGCGGCCGCGGAATTGGCGAAGACCACCGTACCCTCCCGGTGGATGAAGATCGCCTCCGGGCTGCGCTCGATGAGGGTGCGGAAGCTCTCCGCCGAGCGCCGTTGCTCCTCCTCCGCCTGGCGCCGCCGCCGCTCGCCGCGCACGCCGTGGAGGATGGCGCAGCACGTGGCCAGCAGGGGCCTCAGGAAGGTGATGACTCCCTCGTCGTAGCCCTCCGGACGGTTGGCGATCCCCACCACCCCCACCAGCTCCGTGGCCGAGCGCAGCGGCAACCCCAGGAAGCCACGCGACACCACCGGCTCGCCGCTCGTCATCACCGCCTCGAAGAGCGTCTCGAGGTGGGAGGGCTCGATGTGGGTGCGCGCGAGGGTTCGCAGGAAGGGCGTGCCCTCGGACGTGCGCAGCACTTCGCCGATGAAGCCCTCCTCGCTGTCCGTCACCTTCAACAGCACCGACAGCAGCTTGTCGAAGAGCTGGGGCACCTCGCCCCCCTGGATGAACTCCGTCTGGACCTCCGTGAGCGCCTGAAGCAGCAGATGGCTCCCCGCCCTCCAGAAGGAGTGGGGCCACTCCCTCCGTCCGCTCAGCTGCTCCCGCTTTTCCCGGCTTCCCTGAATCTGATGGCGGACGTCATGCATCGAGCACTCCCCCTCCTTCCTCTATTGGCGGTTGGGGAACATTCTGGATCTGAACAACTAAAACCTTAGTTGCGAATCAACTAAGACCTTAGTAGTTTGGTCTCCGGGAGGTGACGGAGCGTGTCCAAACCGCCGCAACACGAGGAGTCCAAGCCGCTCACGCCGGTGGAGCTGGAGCTGATGCACATCGTCTGGCGCAAGGGAGAGGTGGCCGTGACGGATGTGCTGGAGGCGCTGCCGCCGGAGCGCAAGCTGGCCTACACGTCGGTGTCCACGGTGCTGCGCATCCTGGAGCAGAAGGGAGTGCTCCAGAGCCGGAAGGTGGGCCGGGGGCACCTGTACTCGGCGCTGCTGCCGCGCGAGGCCTATGAGGTCCAGAGCGTGCGCCACCTGGTGGAGACGGTGTTCGACGGCACGCCCTCGGCGCTGGTGGAGCGGTTGGTGGAGGCCGTGCCGCTCTCGCCCGAGGAGGTGGAGCAGCTGCGCGCCCTGCTGAGCAAGAAGGGGACCCGCTCATGAGCACCGCCCTGCGGGCACTGGCCACCGGCTACGTGAGCGTGGCCGTCCTCCTCACGGTGGGCTTCGTGCTGCTGCGCGCCGCCCTGGCGCTCATGGGGCGGTGGGGACTGCCCCTGTCGGCGCGGCAGACGCTGAGGGCCGGGCGCGCCACGCTGGCCCTGGCGCTCCTGCTTCCTCCCGTGTGCATGGCCGTGCGAGGCCTGGTGCCCACCGGTCCGCTCTTCACCTTCGAGCGCTCCGTGGTCCGCCTCACCACGCGGCTGCCCGAGCCGGCCTGGAGCCCGCGTCCGGCCGCCCCCGCTCCCCGGAGCCCCGGCACGCCCGCGTCCTTCCCCGTGGGCACGGCCCTGGCCCTGTTGCTCGGCACGGCCTCGGCGGGGCACTGCGCGCGGCAGCTCCGGCAGCACGTGCGGCTGATCCGCCGGCTCGAGTCCCAACCCCGCCTGCGCCAGGTGGGCCGCGTGGCCGTGGTGCTCCGCGACACCGAGGGCACCGCCTTCTCCACCTGGTTTCCCCGGCGCGCGCCCCACCCCAGCGCCTGGGTGGCCGTGCCCTCGAGCCTCCTGGAGGACGCCCAGGGCCTGCGCCTGACGGTGCTGCACGAGCTCCAGCACCACCGCCAGCGCGACACCGTGCTCGCCTACGTGCGCCTGGCGCTCGGCGCGCTCTTCTTCTGGAACCCCGTGGTGCGCGCCTTCGAGCGGTGGCTCGCCACCTGCCAGGAGCTCGCCTGCGACGAGGCGCTCGTCCGCGGCGGCAAGGCCTGCCCGCATGACTACGCCCGGTGCCTGATCGAGGCCGCGCTGCGCGCCACCCACGCCCCACCTCTTCCCGCCGGAGTCACCGGCATGGCCCATCCCACCAAAAGGAGGATCGAAATGCTGTTCCAGCCGCGTCCCAGCCGTCCCCACCGCACCGCCGGGCTCGTCGCCGCCGTCGCCCTCACCCTCGTTCCGCTCGCCCTCTGGGCCCAGAGCGCCACGCGCGGCCGCGCGGTGACGCTCGCCGAGGCCCAGGCGCTCGCCCGGTCCTCCCAGCGCCAGGGAGACCTCCCGGTGGTGGTGGACGAGCAGGTGGTGGAGAAGCTCAACCAGCTGGTGACCACGCCCAAGGGCCGCGCCTTCATGAAGAAGGCCCTGGACAACCTGGGCACCCACCGCGAGGCGCTCACCCGCACGCTGCATGCCCGCAAGCTTCCCGAGGGCCTGCTGGCCGTGGCGATGATCGAATCCGCGGTGACCAACATGCCGGAGGCCTCGAACCTGCCATCGCTGGCGCCGGGCATGCGGGGCGCGGGGGTGTGGATGTTCATCCCCTCCACGGCGCGTCAGTACGGCCTGCGGGTGGACGCGGAGGTGGACGAGCGGCTGGACGTGGCACGTGAGACGGAGGCCGCCGCGGCCCTCTTCTCCGACCTGCACGGCCGGTACAAGGACTGGCGCCTGGCGCTCGCGGCCTACAACCAGGGCGAGAAGAAGGTGGACCGGGTGCTGAGCGAGACGGGCGTGCGCGACGCGAGCGAGCTGGCCCGCGCCGGCCACCTCAACGACTACGTCAGCACCGTGCAGGCCGGGCTCCTCATCCTGCGCAACCCGCACCTGCTCGACTGAGCCCGTATCCGGGCGGACGCTCCGGAGGGAGCCCGGCGTTGATACTCCGGGCTCAAAGCGTCTCACGGTGGGTGCCTGCGAGCACGGGGGGCATTCACCGGAGCCCCGGGTCCCGTCCTAGAATGGGCGCGTTGAGCCCCCTCATGGACAGCGTGCCCTCCTCTCCGATGTCGAACACCTCCCGTGGTCAGTCGTCCGATGCCCTCGACGAGCTGCTGCGCCACTTCCAGGCCACCTTCGAGCAGGCGGCCGTGGGCCTGGCGCACGTGGGCATCCAGGGCCAGTGGCTGCGCGTCAACTCACGCCTGTGCGACATCGTTGGCTACCCGCATCAGGAGATGATGGGGCTGACGTTCCAGGACATTACCCACCCGGATGACCTGCAAGCGGATCTGAAGCAGGTCCAGCAGGTGCTCGCCGGCGAGCGCTCCACCTACTCGATGGAGAAGCGCTACTTCCACAAGTCCGGGGAGATCATCTGGATCAACCTCACGGTGTCCCTGGTGCGCAAGCCCGATGGCACCCCGGATTATTTCATCGCCGTCATCGAGGACATCTCCCGGCGGCGCCGTGCCGAGCTGGAGCGGGACGCGCTGCTCTCGCGCGAGCTCCAGGCCCGCACGGAGGCCGAGGAGCAGGTGCGCCGCCGTTCCGCCGAGTTGGATCTGACGCGCAACGCGCTCATCCAGGCCGAGCGGCTGGCCACGGCGGGCCAGCTCGCGGCGGGTGTGGGGCACGAGATCAACAACCCCCTCTCCTACGTGCTGGCCAACGTGTCGTTCGCGCTGGAGGAGCTGGCGGAGCGGGAGCTGGACGAGACGATGAAGGAGGTACAGGACGCGCTGCAGCAGGCCCGCAGGGGCGCCGAGCGCATCCGGGGCATCGTCCGGGATCTGCGCACGTTCGCCAGCAGCAAGTTCGACTCGCTGGGGACGGTGGACGTGCGGGATGCGTT
The DNA here is from genome assembly GCF_000733295.1 of Archangium violaceum Cb vi76. GTDB lineage: Bacteria > Myxococcota > Myxococcia > Myxococcales > Myxococcaceae > Archangium > Archangium violaceum. The sequence continues at coordinate 4,854 of NZ_JPMI01000305.1, forward strand.
GGAGTTCGCCGTCTCCATGGCGGAGCACCAGTTGCGCCTGCGCGCCCAGCTCCTGCGCGACTACACGCCGGTGCCCGCCGTGGTGGGAAACGAGTCGCGCCTGGGCCAGGTGTTCCTCAACCTGCTGCTCAACGCCACGCAGGCGATCCCCGAGGGGGCGGTGTCGAGCAACCAGGTGACGCTCACCATCCGGCCCCACCAGGAGGCGTGGGTGGCCATCGAGGTGCGCGACACGGGGTGCGGCATTCCCTCGGAGAACCTCCCCCGCCTCTTCGAGCCATTCTTCACCACGAAGCCCATTGGCGAGGGGACGGGGCTGGGTCTCTCGGTGTGCCACGGCATCGTGGTCAGCATGGGAGGCCAGCTCCAGGTGGAGAGCACGCCGGGCCGGGGGAGCACGTTCCGCGTGCTGCTGCCAGTAGCGGGCAAGGCCGTGGCCACCGAGCCCTCCGGTGACGGGCGCGTGCGGCGCCCCGGGGAGCCTGGCGCCCGCCGCGTGCTGTTGATCGACGACGAGCCCGAGGTCCTCGAGGCACTTGCCCGGACCATCGGTCCATCACACACCATCGAGCGGGCGACCAGCGGCACCCGCGCCCTGGAGCTGCTGGCGCGGGACACGGGTTATGACGTCATCTTCTGCGATCTCATGATGCCGGAACTGACGGGCATGGACCTGTACGAGGTGATCGCCTCGAAATACCCGGAGCTGGTCGAGCGGATGGTCTTCATGACGGCGGGCGGATTCACGCCACGTGCCATCGCGTTCGTGGATCAGCACGCCCCGAGGTGCATCGAGAAGCCCTTCAGCCCGGAAACAGTTCGCGCCTGCCTGCGATAGTCCATTGCCGAAGGACCGGCGTTGATCTTGAGTGCCCGGTCCCATGGTTGGCCTGCTCCTCACCCTCGTCCTCACCACCACCGCCGGGCAGCTCCCGGTACCCACCTCGCCCGGGGAGCTCCTGGGAGAGACGGTGGAGCTCACGGGGGACGTGCGCGTCGAGACCGAACCCGGCGTCCTCGTCATCGCCCGGAAGAACGCGGTGCTGCGCTCGGGAACGTCGGTCATCCGCGCGGATGAGATCTCCTACAACCACACCACGCAGGTGGCGGAGGCCCGTGGGAACGTCCTGCTGGTGATGCGCGGCCTGGTGGGCTTCGCCGAGCACCTCACCCTGGATCGCCAGACGCGCACCCTGACGGCCGAGAACGCCAACGGCGAGGGCGCCGCCTTCGTCCAGAAGGAGAACGTGAGCCCGGAGGCGCTCGCCGGCCTGGAGACCGCCGAGCAACTGGCCAAGGCGGGCAAGAACGCCTTCTCCTTCACCACCCGGGGCCTGCACATCCGGGAGGATGGCGCGTACGAGCTGGAGGGTTCGTCCTTCACGCCCTGCGACTGCGACGTGCTCACGCCGACCTGGCGCATCTCCACGAGCGGCGCGAAGTTGACGCCCGACGAGAGCGCCACCCTCACCCTGCCCGCGGTGTACGTGTACGGCGTGCCCGTGCTCCTGCTGCCGTGGGTCTACCTGCCCCTGTCCCAGCGCGCGAGCGGCCTGCTCCTGCCCGAGATAACGGGCTCGGGACTGAGCGGGTTCCAGCTGGACCAGCCGCTCTTCCTCACGCTGGGGCGGAGCTACGATCTCACGCTCTCCCCGGGGTACGCGTTCGGCACCGAGCCGGTGGATCCCACCCAGGGCTCGCTCGGCGTGAAGGGCCCGCGCCTGTCCACCGAGTTCCGGTACGCGCCCCTCGCCGACCCCGAGGGCAATCCCGCGATGGAGGGCCGGCTATGGACGCAACTCATCTACGACCTGAAGCCGGAGCGGGATCCGCTCAACTACAGCGTACTCGCGCCCGGCGCGCCCCAGCGGGGACTGCGCGGCTGGGGCCTGCTGGAGCACCGGCGGAAACTGGGCAACGGCTTCTTCGCGCGGGCGGACGTGAAGCTCTTCTCGGACGGCTTCCTCTTCGCGGACACCACGACCAACTCCGCGTTCGCCCGCTCGTACTATTACGTCCCCTCCACGGCCACCGTGTACCACCGGGGCACGGACGACTACGCGGGGCTCGCCCTCGCCTACCGCCAGGACATCCGCTGGGGCTACTCCCTGTTTGGCGCCGGTGACGTCCCGCGCCCGCCCGTCTTCCAGGAGCTGCCCACGCTGCGGTACGCGCTGCCCACGAGGCCGCTGTTCGGCCCGCTCAACGGTGGCGTGGAGGTGGAGCTGTCCCGGCTCTCACCGCTCGATCAGCTGTTGGGGGACGAGGGCACGGATGGCATCTACTGGCCGCTGCTGCCGGATGCGGATGGCACCCAGGGCAATGGCCGTTTCGATCCGGGCGAGCGTCAGGCCCGCACGCGCCTGGACGTGATGCCACGCGTGAACGCCACCTTCGACCTGGGCGGTGTGCTGCGGCTCACCCCGTACCTGGCGGTGCGCGAGAGCCTCTACCTCCATGAGGTGACCCGGGAGACGAGCCACCGGGGCTACGGGATGGTGGGCGCGTACATGGACACGGAGCTGTCGCGGGTATTCGGGGAAGGAGCCACCGCGATCCGCCACAGCATCATGCCCTCGGTGGAGGTGCGCGCGGTGCCCCATGTCTTCGGCCAGGGCTCGCCCCAGATCTATGACGAGGTGGACGCCGCCGTGCCCGAGAACGGGTTCTTCCAGGGACAGGTGGCGCTGCGCCAGAAGCTGCTCGCCCGCGCCGGGCCCTCGGGGACGCGCGAGCTGGGGCGGTTGGACGTGGTGCAGGGCGTGGACTTCCTGGAGCGGCGGTTGGGCGAGACCTCCGGGCGCATCCTGGCGGTGCTGGGCCCGGTGACGGCGGAGGCCCGGGGCCGGTTGGATCTCTTCACCCCCGACACGGAGGAGCGGCTGACCCAGCTGTCGGCGAGGATCGGCTGGAGCATCATCCGGGACAGGCTGAGCGTGAGCGCCGGATACGAGCGGGCCCTGGCGAGCTCGGAGCAGGTGCGCCGGCCCATCGACATGCTGCTGCCCCCTCCCCTCGCGCCCCAGGTCGCGGACCCTGGAACGGCGGTGTCCTGCTCGAGCGATACCGCGTTCGCCAACAAGCCCATCGACCGCGTGCTGCTGGGCGCCGAGACGCGCCTCCCATTCGGCTTGAACCTGGGCTACACGGCCGAGGTGCAACGCAAGGATCCGGCGCGCTGCGATGTGACCGAGCTGTTCTCCCAGATGCTGAGCGTCTCCTTCAGCCCCTCGTGCGACTGCTGGCGGCTCAACGCCTGGGCGCGGGTGGGAGTCGGGACGACCTTGGACGGGGGCCTGAGCGTGACGATCCTGAACCTGGGCACCTTCGGGCGCTGAGCCCGGTGGCCCCGGAGCGCGCCCGGGAGGTCCCTCCAGCGGTCACGCGACGGACTGGGTCGCCCGCTTCTTCCGGGAGCGGCCCCGGCCACCCTCATCGCGCGGACCGAGCACCCGGTCGGCGGGCAGGCCCGCGTCGAGCGCCTCGCGCAACCCGGGAGATAGCCCGTCCATCAGCAGCACCACCGAGGCGTTCGTCCACGCGAAGCCCAGCGTCCGCTCGGACCTGGGTGCCATGAGCGCTCCGCGATCCGCGCCCTGGTTGCCGTACTCGACGGCCACCTCGGCCGACCGCCTCACCACGTCGTACTTCTCCTTGATGAGGCCGTTGTGACTCCCCGCGATGTCCAGCACCATCGACAGCCAGCGGTAGGCCACCGCGTCCGCCTCGGCGTGGAAGCCGTAACGGCGCAGGCCCTCCACCGCGATGATCTGGTGCGGCGCCCAGCCGAACGGCCAGTCCCACTGCAGATCCTCTCCGCCCGCCGCCTCGCGCGAGGCGCGGCTGCTCGAGGTCAGGCCTCCGTCATGCAGGAAGCGCGGAAGCGCCGCGGCCACCATGGCGGCCTCCTCCCTCGAGGCCCAGCCCGTCCACAGCGGATAGAAGGCCGCCAGGCACTCGTAGCGGGAACGGCGTCCGGACACGAAGTCGTAGTCGAAGAACAGGCCGTGCTCCGCGTCCCAGAAGCGCGTGCGCATGGTGCGCACCCGGGCCTTCGCCGCCCGGGCGTACCGGGCCGCCTTCAACGAGGCCTCCCCTTCCACTTCGCGGAGGATCCCCGCCACGTCCATCTCGTACTGGAACAGCAGCGAGTTGAGGCACACCGGCTCGTGGTGGTGCGTGGCCTTGCCGAAGCGGTGGCACATGTCCCAACCGCTCTCGCGGATGGCCCGGTCATGGCGGTGGAACCCGGCGTCGTCCGGCCGCGCGTCCGCGTAGAACCTCGACAGGTCCTCGGCGTCGGGCCCCTCGGCGTCGTCCTTGTAGCGGGAGAGCCCGCTCTGGGTAGCACGGGGCCCCGTGCGGAAGACGGTCTCGAGCTCCTGCTCGGCCGCGCGGGCCACGCGCTTGAGCAGGCGCCGGTCCGCGCGCACCGCGTGCAGCGCCAGCGCCAGCCGGGGCATGAGCGGCGGCTGGGTGCGCGACAGGTGGTAGCTGAGATTCGAGTTGGGAATCTTCCCGTAGTGCTCGATCTCGTAGAGCTGGTTCTCCAGCATGTCCCTCGCGAGCCCGTAGTGGCCGGAGGTCAGGGCGCCGCGAGCGTTGAAGTAGCTGTCCCAGCCGAACATCTGCACGAAGCGGCCACCCGGAACGATGTACGGGCGCGGGAGGTAGAGCATCCCGGGCTGGCGCATGAGCGCCTCCCAGTCCCCGGTAGCGCGAGGCTTCTGGAGCGGCACCATCTCCAGGCCACCGGAGCGCCGGGCCTCGGCGCGCAGCTTCTTCAGGGCCTTGCGGTCGCGCGCGGGCACGTACACGCGTTGCTTGCCGTCCGGCTCCTTCACCGGCATCACCTGAAGGGCCTTCTTCAGGTCCTCGGCGCGATCCGAGCGGCGGACGAGTCCCCGCCAACCGTCGTCGATCAACCGGCGCAGCGTCTGGGTGCGCGGCTCCAGCATCCGCTCCACGGGCAGCCCGATGGCCTCGCCGCGTCCCGCGAGGATCTCCTCGGCGAGCACATCCGCGGCGTGCGAGAGCCGCTCCGCTCCGGCCAGCTCCAGGCGCGCGCCCGGGGCGAGCTCCAGGTCCACCGCGAAGCGCAGTCCATCCTCGCGGGCGCGTCCGGCATCCCGGTCCGTGAGGCGGCCGTCACCATCGAGATCCAGCGCCATCAACACCTCGAAGGCGAGGCTCGCGGTGGACGTGGTGGCGGACAGGACCCCTGGCGTGTCCAGGGTCCGCGGGGCGCGCTCGCGGGCAAGCCGCTGCGACAGCCGATTCTGAAGGGTGATGGGGGAACGGGAGAGGCGCGAAGACGGCGTCCGGGTAGGCACTCTGTCGACCTTCGGAGAGGAAGCTCCGTGCAAGGTACACGAGTCCGTCCCGGCGCCAACATGCACTGCGTGAAGCCGCCCGCTTCTCCGCCGGACGGATGCCTGAACTCATTTGAGTTCAAACGTCTCAATGCATACACAGCCGGAGAGAGGGCGCCACGGACGCATGTGAGCACCGCGCGCACTGATTACCCTGGTCTCCGTTCCACCCCGACCCCACACCCTTGGAGACCCACCGTGGACCTCCTTCCGTCCTTCCTCCGTCCCTTCACCACCTCCGCACTGCTCCTGGCCGCCGTGGTGCTCGCCCCACCCGCGCGCGCCGACGAACCCCCTACCCCGCTGGAGGACAACCAGCGCATCACCGAGGGCTACATCGAGATCGCCTATGAGCTGGGCGGCCTGCTGGATCCAACGCTCCAGCCCGGCGGGAGCAGCAACGTGCGGCCCAACTGGTTCGTCTTCGCACCGCACGCCTCCCGCACCGGCGGCGAGGGCATGCTCGCCGCGGCCCTCGCGCGGCGGTTGATCGAGACGGCCCGGGGCCAGCCCTCGCTGTCACTGCTCCACGCGCTCGACCGGCTGGGCCTCGTCGGCACCGTGCGGCTCACCGTGGAGAACCTCTCCCTGGAGCTCATCCTCCGGGGACTGCCCACCGACGCGGCCGCCTCTCTGGCCTCGCTCATCACCGCCATGAATGGCGGGGCGCTCGCGGATTCGCGCACCCTCACCACCACCGCGTCGCGCTTCGCCTCGCTCTACTGGAGCGCGCCGGGCTCCCTCCCGCTCGACAAGGCGGAGTCCGTGGTCATCACCCTGGAGCGCACGCTGCACGAGGGCAACCTCGCCATCTTCACGGACATCGGCGGCTCGGCGATCCTCTACCTGGACTGGCGCCGGAGCGTCACCGGTGCCATCACCCCCGCGCGCGTGCTGTCGGAGTTCTCCCTCCCGGACGCCGTGTCGCAGGAGGCCCAGCTCGCCTACACGTACGCGGTGGCCCACGCCAACGACACACCCCGGCCCTACCAGTTCGCCAGCATCTTCCCGGGCATGCACTGGAAGAGCCTGCTGGTGGCGGCCTTCGCGCTCTACGAGGAGGCCCGCCTGGCGCCGACTCCGGCCGCGCGCGACGCGCTCATCGCCATGGGCAACAACTACGTGGCCTGGCGCGAGCAGCATGACATGGCGCAGCCCGTCTTCTCCCCGGCCGTGGCCTACCCGGACGAGGTGTCCCGCTCCGCGCTGCTGCAAGCCCTCACGCCCATGCTCAGCACGGACTTCGGCACCCTCACGTGGAACTACTCCGACTACGCGTACAGCCAGCCGGATCGGGACGGCAGCATCCTCACCTCGCCGCCCACCGAGTACAGCTGGGCCGTCTTCTGGGATCGCTGGACGGGCATCCTCTACGCCTTCGAGCAGGCCTACGGCTCGCCCTCGGCGCTCTGGGTGATGCCGGAGCCGATCGTGGATCCCACCACGGAGCCGTCCGGCACCTGAGTCCCTTCAGGCGCTCGGATGAGCGGAACAGTCTCCGTCCGCCGCCCGCCCGGAGTCCATCCAGGCGAGCCCGGTCCCGGGTGGGAGTAGACCCGAGTCCTCGAACGGACACGCCGCCCCGGCCGGGGTGTCCAGGAGACCCGCACCGGTGGCAAACTGGAGTAGACCCACATCTCTGCTACCGTTCCCTTCATGCTGGCGTCTCCGCCCCCCCGCTTCCGGCTGCTGTTCCCCGCCCTCGTCTGCGCCCTGGTGATCCACGGCGCCTACGGGGCCAGCCGGATGGGACCCCCCGCGTTCGCCGCGTTCGTGCTGCTGGTGCTCGCCATCGCGGCGATGCGTTGGCGCCATGGGGCCCCCCTCGCCTTCCCGGCTCGCGGCGCGCGCGGGAGCGGTGCCCTCCCGGAGCACGCCCTGGCGAGGCTCGCGCATGAGGAACCGTCCCGGCAGTATCCGGCGCAGCGCGGAGCCACCTCCACGTCCTTCCCCCCGCGGCGCACCTTCTGGTCGCGGGTGAAGATCTGGTTCAGCAGCGCGGGCCTGCTGGTGTGCGGACTGTGGTGGATGCTGCTCGGCGCCATGCTCTTCACGCCGGATCCGTCGCCCGCGCTCGATGGCCTCTTCACCAACTCCAGCCTGACACTCATCACCGTGTCCCTGCTGCTGACGGTGCTCTTCGGGGTCATCCTGCGCTCGGGTCTGCGTGGGCCGTCGGATCCGCTCGCGCCGAAGGACTGGCGCCACAAGGACGGCCTGCGGGATCAGCCCTACGTGCCGCACTCCCCTGGCGCCTACCCGAGCGCTCCGCGCCACGGAAAGCGCCACCTGCGGCTGGTACGCGGCAACGCGCCCTGACCTCGACAGTCACGGGGGTGGCCACTACTGTGCCGCGCCATGACTGGCTCCGTGACCGATCGCAATCTGTTCAGCCCCGACAACCTGCGCAATCCCTACCCGCTCTACGCGGAGCTGCGGGAGCACGACCCGGTCCATTTCGTGGAGCCGATGCAGTCGTGGTTCATCACCCGCCATGACGACGTGATGGAGGGTTTCCGGGACCCGCGCCTGAGCGCCGCCCGAGGGCAGCTCTTCGAGTACCAGCTCCAGGGGGTGGACCCGAACGTCGCCCGGGAGTTCCTGGGGACCATCCAGCACCAGATGTTCATGAAGGATGGCCCGGAGCACGTGCGGCTGCGCCGGCAGACGCTCACGGGCTTCTCCAACCAGAAGCTGGACGACATGCGCCCCACCGTCCACCGCATCATGCGCGAGCTGCTGGACGAGGTGATTCCCCAGGGTCACATGGATCTGCTCAAGGACATCGCCTTCCCGATGCCCGCGCTGGCCCTGGCCGAGCTGCTCAACATCCCGATCGCGGATCGTGCCCGCTTCAAGCGCTGGTCCGAGTACCTGGCCGATTTCAGCGCCCCCGCCGTGGGCGCCAACCCGGTGGAGCTGGCCACCCGCGCCAACCAGGCCATGGTGGAGATGAAGCAGTTCCTGCTGCCCATCATCGAGGATCGCCGCCGCAACCCCGGGACGGACTCGCTCAGCCTGATGCTCCAGGCGGAGGCCGAGGGCCGGATGACGCCGGAGGAGCTGGTGGCCAACATCTGCCTCATCATGTTCGCCGGGCACACCACCACCACGGATCAGCTCTGCAACGGCGTCCATGATCTGCTCACCCACCCCGGCGAGCTCCAGAAGCTGCGGGCGGACATGGGGCTGATGAAGTCGGCAGTGGAGGAGATGCTGCGCTACACCACGGCGGTGCCCTCCATCACCCGGGTGGCCGCCGAGGACTTCGAGTGGCACGGAAAGCGGATCCGCAAGGGCCAGCTCATCTTCCTGGTGATGGCCTCGGCCAACCGGGATCCCTCCGCGTTCCCGGAGCCGGACCGCTTCGACATCACCCGGGACAGCACGAAGCAGAAGCACGCCTCGTTCGGCTTCGGGGCGCACCACTGCATGGGGGCCGGCCTGTCCCGCCGCGAGCTGGAGATCGGCATCACCCTGCTGCTGGAGCGCTTCCCCGCTCTGCGCCTGGACGAGACGCGGCCGCCGAAGCTCAAGTGCCACAGCCTGACCTTCCGCGGCTTCGACTCCCTGCCCCTGCGCTGGTGAGGAACTCACCGATGACCAGGGCGCTCCTCCTCTGTCTGGCGGCTGTTCTGGGGCCAGCCCTATCGACTGGTCGAGTGCAAGGCCCGCCAGGAGATGTCCCTCACCGGCAACTTGAAGGCCATGATCGAGTACGTGGAGCAGTACGGTGGGCACCTGGAGCTGTGGATCCGCTCAGCGAAGCATCCCGAGGGCGCAACGAAGCTTTCCGGCCCGCTGCGAAAAGCCTTGGATGAGCTTCGTCGGCAAGGCAAGGGCTTGATCAAGAGTTCCCCCTGAACAGCCATGCGCTCACGGCCATTCACCACGTACATCAACCTGCCACCGGGCCCACTCGAGAGTGACCTCTTGCGAGAGGTGCTTCATCTCATCCTTTCCGAGTTCCGCTGGTTCGAACCCAGACGCTTCGGTCATGCCGACATGGAGTACCCGATTGTCACAGGCACGCTCGATCTGGCCCCACTCCTCGCCTACTACGAGAAGAAGAAGGGACGACACCTGTTCGTGGGAGCCAGGACGGACCGCGATTACGTCTGCTTCTTTCCATCGGGACCGAACGACCTGCCCTACGTGAGCTACTTCTCCTGGACGACCTCGCTCGCGGACACCGCCCAGCCCGCCTGGCGCCAGCGCCACATCGAGCAGGTCGCGACCTTGATGCGGCTCGTGCGCTCCCCGCTCGCCACGGCCGCGACGGAAGACGACTGGGACCGGAAGACCCAGTACGAGGTGCAAGAGGAACACTCCAGCTATCAGGAATTCACCATCCGGGACTACAGCGAGGGTCTGCCCGGTCTCTTCTGGCGCAACTTCCTGGGCCCGCCCTTCGTGCGCCTCTTCGGCGAGCGCCTGGACTCCCTCCCGCCCGGTCGTGCACAACGCCTGGGGGATGACCTCGTCCTCCTCCAACCCTACGAACTCCCCTCCCAGGCCAGCTCTCCGGAGGCCGATGCCCAGGAACGGGAGTTGATCGCCCTGCTCGGTTCCGAGTGCTTCTACGACCACGAGCGGCGGCAGAAGCCCACCCGCCGACCGGTGCTCGACGAGATGGCCTCAACGAAGGCCTGAACATCCACGGCTCAGAGATCCACGAGCCCCGCGCGCAGGGCCAGCACCACGGCCTCCACGTGCGAGTTGACGCCCATCTTCCGGTAGATGTGCGAGAGGTGCGTGCGCACCGTGCGCCGCTCCAGCGTCATCACCCGCCCCACCTCGGCGTTGGACAGGCCCTTGGCCACGTAGCGCAGCACGTCGAACTCGGCCGGCGTCAGGCCCCACGGGTTCTGCTTCTCCGCCTCGGGCGGCTTCGCCTGGATCGACTGGAAGTAGTTCCAGAAGCGCCGCGCGATGAGGGGCTCAAGCACCGTGCCCCCCTCCATCACCTCGCGGATGCCCGAGCGGATCTTCTCCGGCCCCACCCGCTTCACCAGGTACGCCCGAGGCCCCCGCTTGAATGGCCTCGTACACCTTCTGCTCGTCCTCGAAGGACGTGAGGATGAGCACCTCCACCCCGGCCGCGCGGCGCTTCACCCGCCGCGTCACCTCGATGCCGTTGAACCCCGGTAGCTCCAGGTCCAACAGCACCAGTTGCGGCATCACCCGCACCACCTCCTCCACCGCCTGCTCTCCATCCTGCGCGCTGCCCACCACCTCCAGCTCGGGAAAGCTCCCCAACACCTTGAGGAGGTTGCGCAGCAGGTTCGGCTGATCCTCGACGACGAAGACGCGGGTCCGGTCCATGGCCTCAGCGATAGGGTGAAGTCTTGAAGATCTGCTCCAGCTTCTTGTGCTCGCCGCGCTCCAGGCGCACCTCGAACAGCTCGCGCTGACGCGGAGTACCGATCGTCTCGATGATGATCTCCCGGTTGCCCGGCTTCACCGGATAGCGCACCAGCGGCAGGTTGCGCTTCACCCGCACGCCGTCGATGTAGACGCGCGACAACTGGTTGGCGCTGATGGACAGGTACGCGAGGCCGCTCCTGGGCGTCTCCTGGGCCCCGTCGGAGGAAGCGTCCACCACGGGATCCGGCGGTGCGGTGGGCTTCGACCGCCCGGGCTCGGGAGGCGGCGAATCGGGCATCTGGAGGTACTGCTCCACGGCGCCACTGACCGCGGACACCTTGGGATCCGTATCGAGCTGGGGCCGTTGCGAGAACCGCCACACCGCGAAGGCGAAGCACACCACCCCCACCAGCGCGATGCCACCGGCCACGGCCAACATCTTCCGCCGGTGCCGCCGATCCGCCAGGAGGTTGCGCTCCTCGGTGAACAGGCGGCGCTGGGCCACCGCCGCCTTCACCTCGGGCGACGTGGGCGGCGGCATGGGGATGTACGAGCGATCCGGCTCGGCCGCCGACGGCTGCTCGGACACCTGGCCCCGCACCAACGACGGAGGAATGCGCGCCCGCGTCTGCGTGCCCTCGGAGGGCGGCTGGGGAATGCGCGCCCGCGCCTGCGTGCCCTCGGAGGGCGGCTGAGGCATACGCGCCCGCGCCTGCGTGCCCTCGGAGGGCGGCTGAGGCATACGCGCCCGCGCCTGTGTGCCCTCGGAGAGCGGAGGACGGAGGCGTACCCCCGTCGGCTCGATCTTCGCGGTGTCGATCAGATCGTCCGGATCCACCGGAGGCTTGTGGGGCTCGGGCTCGGGCTCGGGGCGGGAGTAGTCCTCCACCATGCGCAGGCGGGGATTCTTGCCAATGCGCGTGACCTCGCGGGGCGCGGCGCCTCCCGGCAGCACGGGGGAGCGGCGCGGCTTGGGCGGAGCGGCCCCGGGAGGAGCCACCCACGTCTGCTCATCGTCTCCCGGAGGTTGCGAGCGGCCGGACTCGGGGGCGTCCTTGGGCTCGACCCGTTCCTTGGGGGGGTCGACCCGGGTGACCTGGGTGCCCTCCTTCAGCCGGGCACGGACCTGGGTGCCGTCCTTGCCGAAGTGGGTGACCTCGGCGGCCTCCTCCCTCGGCCCGACGTAGGTGGACTCGAGCACCTCCTTCGCGGCCTCGGCCCCGAGCACCTGGGTGGAGTCCATCATCGCCCTGTCCAGCATGGGCCCGGGCGCCACGGTGGGCTCGGGCTGGTACTCCTCGAAGGCGGGCGGGGCCTCCATGGTGTCGGCCTCGCTGAGCGCCGGGCTGAACGAGGGCCGCACCACCACGGACTTCTCCAGCGCGTCCGCGCCCACCTCGGCCAGCGACACACCGGAGATGGGCGTGAGCGTGAAGCGCTCGGAGAACGGCACCGGGCCGAGCGCGGGCCCCGCGGCCATCTCGTTGGGGAAGAGCTCGGACACGAAGCGGCGCGCGTCCTCGGCGCCGGGCAGGCCACCGTGGGTGGACAGGAAGTTGCGCAGCGAGGCGGCGAACTCGGCGCAGGAACGGTAGCGCCGCGAGGGCGTGGCCTCCAGCGCGCGCAGGATGATCGGATCCAACCGCGCGTGGAGGCGGCGATCCAGGCGGCTGGGCGGAGGCAGGCCGGCGCGGCGGGTGCTGACGCCTCCATCGGGGATGACGGCCTCGCGCAGGGTGAGCAGCTCGTAGGCGATGGCGCCGATGGAGTAGATGTCCGAGAACACGTCCGGGGGATCGCCCCTGCCCACCTCGGGGGCGCGGTAGGCGCTGCGGCCCCGGCCGGCGAAGGCGCGCTTGAGCTCGGGCACGGACAGGAGCGCCTGGAGCGCCCCGAAGTCGCACACCGAGGGCAGTCCGCCGCGCGAGAGCAGCACGTTGCCCGGGGTGATGGAGCCGTGGATGACACCGGCCGCGTGGGCGCGCTCCACGGACTCGAGCAACTGGATGATGAGCCACAGCGCGGTGGCCGGCGGGAGGAGGACCTCCTTGGTGTTGAGCCGGTAGAGCGCGATGCCCAGGGAGTGGCCGTCAACGGCCTCGCGCACCACGGCGAGCCGCTGCTTGACGAAGCCCATGTCGAGGACGGGGACGATGCCCTCGGGGTTGAGTGGATTGAGGACGCTGTAGACGCCGGCGAGCACGGTGGCGTAGCGCGGGTCGGACGTCTTCGGGAGGAAGAGCTTGATGACGACCCGGGGCCCACCGGGCTCCTGGACGGCCTCGTACAGCTCGGCGAGATCTCCAGCCTCGATGCGGCCGGTCAACCGGTAGGCGGTGCTCATCCCTTCCTCTTCCGGGACCGGACGGCGTCGAACTGGAACCCGCACCAGACGCACGCCTCGCCCTTGCGCCCGGGGGGCAGCTCCAGTGTACAGCCCGGGCAGCGCGGCTGGGGCCGATTGCTCGTACGGGGAGCGGCCGTCTTTTGACGCACCGGGCCCACCGGGACACGGACGCGCCGCGCCACGGCGCCGCCGCGCACCCGGACCTCGAGCTGGCGGACACGGTCCTCCAGGGCCTCGATGCGGGCGGCGAGCCGCGCGTGGAGCTCGGCGTCGGACGGGGGGGAACGTCGGGCGGGCGATCTCATTGCGGACCCGCGAGCGTGCCATGCCCGCTCGTAACCCCGCAAGGTGGACAACCCGTATGAATGGTGGCGCGTGAGGGGCGCGTGTTATGTCTTGCTGTCCAGTGGCACAGAAACTCTCACCGACCGGACCCATTCCGGGGAGCCCGACGACCGCGGATCCCCTTCACGGCAGCTTCCGCTCCTCGCTCAACCGCGCCCAGGCCGAGCAGGCCGAGCGCCGTGCCGAGCAGCTCTTCGCGGACCCCGAGCTCGCCCGCCTGCTGAGTGCCCCCCGGGCGCCCCTGCGCCAGGTGCCTCGCGCGCGCGACATCTTCGTCAACCGCAACCTGCGCATGGCCGGAGTCGATCTCATCGGCTTCGACATGGACTACACGCTGGCCATCTACCACATGCGCCGGCTGGAGCAGCTCGCCTATGACATGACGCTGGCGAAGCTGGTCAGCGAGCGGGGCTACCCCACGGCCATCGGCCAGTTGCAGTACGACCACCACTTCGTGATGCGCGGGCTGGCGGTCGACAAGGCGAACGGCAACCTGCTGAAGATGGACCGTTTCGGCTACGTGGGGCGGGCCTGGCACGGGCTGCGGCCGTTGGATCGCGAGGTGTGGAAGAAGCTGTACCGCAACCAGCGGGTGAAGCTGAAGGATCCGCGGTTCGCGTGGATCGACACGCTCTTCGCCCTGCCGGAGGCGTGGCTCTTCGCGGGCATCATCGAGCTGCTGGAGTCGATGGGCCAGCGGGTGGACTACGGCAAGCTGTACGACGACATCCGGGACGCCATCGACACGGTGCACCGGGACAACTCGCTCAAGCGCGAGGTGCGCAAGGAGCTGGAGCGCTACATCTTCCAGGATCCGGAGCTGGGCCCGGCGCTGCACAAGCTGCGCTCGGGAGGCAAGCGGCTGTTCCTGCTGACGAACTCGGCGTGGGACTACACGGACGCGGTGATGCGCTACCTGCTGGACGGGCAGTTGGCGGAGTACCCGAGCTGGCGCAACTACTTCGACTACATCGTGACGTTGGCGGCCAAGCCGGCGTTCTTCACCGAGCAGCGGCCGTTCCTGGAGCTGGAGACGGCGGGGCCCGGCGAGGAGGCGCGGGTGGTGGGCGAGGCCACGAGCGTGGAGCGCGGCAAGGTGTACCAGGGCGGCAACCTGGTGCAGTTCGAGCAGCAGACGGGCCACGCGGGCGAGTGCGTGCTGTACGTGGGCGATCACATCTTCGGGGACATCCTGAAGTCGAAGAAGTCCTCGCTGTGGCGCACGTGCATGGTGGTGCAGGAGATCGAGGACGAGATCACCTACACGGACGGCCAGCGGGAGCGGATCCTGCGGCTGTCCAACGTGGAGCTGGCGCGGGAGCGGCTGGACGACGAGGTGGCGCACCACAAGGGCCAGTTGAACATGCTGGACCGGAAGCTGGAGCGCGGGGACGTGGGGCCGGAGGAGACGGCGCGGGTGGAGGAGGAGCGGCGGAGGGTGAAGGCGGAGCTGGACAAGCTGCGCTGGGCGCTGCGGGAGGCGACGGAGATCGCGGACACGCTGGAGTGCGAGGTGGAGGAAGGCTTCAACCCGTACTGGGGCCTGCTGTTCAAGGAGGGGCACGAGAACAGCCGGTTCGGCGAGCAGGTGGAGCGTTACGCGTGTCTGTACACGAGCCGGGTGTCGAACTTCCTGCACGACTCGCCGATGCAGTACTACCGCTCGCCGCGGGAGCTGATGCCGCACGAGCACGCGGGCGCATGGACGGCGAAGCTATCGCCGGTGGGCAGCGAGGGACCGCCGAAGGGCGATCCCTGATAACCACCCCTCTCCCCCCGGGAGAGGGACGGGGTGAGGGTATCGATCATCCCAGGTTGAACCCCGTGTCCACCGGCCGTTCGCCCCGTCTCCGCCGCCGTGCCTGGCGTGGACCCCTGCTCGGGTTCCTGCTCACGAGCCTCGTGGCCCACGCGGCCTCTTCGGAGCAGGAGGCCGAGCGGTGGTTCGCGCTCGCCCACCAGCCGCCCGCGGAGTTCGAGCAGCGGGTGGCCCAGGTGGGCTGCGACAAGGTCCACTGGCGGGGGAACGTGCTGCGCGACGATATGTTCGGCTTCAAGAGCAAGGGGAGCCGGCTGGAGGAGCATTTCGGGTGGATCGCCCGCCGCTGCCCGGAGGATGCCTGGAACCTGCTCGTCGACGAGGAGACGCATCTGTCTCCCGGGCTCGCCGAGCAGGCCCTGTCACCCGAGCAGCTCCGCCGGTTCCGCTTCCGGGGCAACCCCGAGTGGGCGCTCGGGGAGCTGATCACCTCCTGGGAGCGCGGGTCTCGCCTCACGCCGGAGTACGCGCGGGTGGTGGCCCGTGCGGTGGCACGCGAGGTGACGGGCGAGACGGACCGGGGGCCCTGGCTCGTGCGAAGCCTGGCGAGGCTGAAACTCCCTCCCGATGAGCTCCGGGAGACGGTGGCGCCCCTGCTCGCGAGTGCGAAGCCCCAGGTGAGGACGGCCACGGCGGCGCTGCTCGCGCGGACCGGGGCCGGGGAGATTCCGCGTCCGGTGGCGCTGGCCTGTGCCCGGGAGCACGAGGCCCTCACCACGTGTGTCCAGGACGCGATCCGCGCCGTGGGGCCACGTCCGGGCTCTTCGCAGGGCCTCACCCTCGTCCCTCCGGGCTCGGATCCCTTCTACGGCAAGGGCCCTCCCACCGAGGCGTTCTGGTGCGAGCTCATGAACTCGCGCCTCGAGGAATGTGAATGGAATCCCTGCACGGGGAAACCCCTCGCGGGCGAGGCCCTGTCTCGACTGGCCGCCGCGGCGGGCATCTCCGCGCGGAAGGTTCCGGAGCCTCCCCCTCCCTGCGCCCGGCGGAAGGCCGACTTCCTCCAGGAATACGATCCGCTGCCCTGGAGTGGGGAGGGCATCTTTCTCCAGCTTTGAGAGCGAGGCTCCGGGCGCACAAGGGGATGCGCCCGGATTTGCCTCGGATTATCCATGGGTGCGCCGCCAGGGTTTTCCCCCTCTCCCTGGAGGGCTCCTGCCCCGGGCTCGGAGACGACTTCTCCGTGTCCCGGGGCAAGGTTTTTCGGGGGGCTCGGGGACCTACCCGTACGAGGCGCCCGGAATGCGCCCCCAGATGACGGAGGTGTAACGGGAGCCGGGCTCGGCCTCGAGTCCCAGCTTCTTGAGATCGTCCGAGTACTTCGAGCCCTTCACCACCACCCACCGCCGGGCCACGCGCCGGGCCTCCGCCAGCGTCTCGGGCGAGAGTGGAGCGTGCTCGGCGAAGCGGCGGAGCATCTCGAAGGCCGGCTGGGACTTCTTGGGCTTCTCGAACATCGGATCGAAGAACACGACGTCGAACGAGCCCGAGGGCATCGAGCGCAAGTACGTGTGCGAGTCCGCATGCACCGGCTCCACGTGGCATGACTGGGGGCCGTAGTCGTAGGCGGCGAGACCCTCGGAGATGACGGCGTAGAGCGCGAAGCTCTTCTCCAGCCCCACCACCCTGCCCTCCGGCCCCGCCACCAGCGCGGCCACCAGCGCGTCCTGCCCGAGCCCCAGCGTGCAATCGAGGAAGTGATCTCCCGCGCGCAGCTCGGCCACGCGGACGAGGGCGTCATCTCCGCCCTCCTGCCCCGAGAGGATCCGCAGCCGGCGCAGGTGCGCCATGCCCGGGTTGAAGCTGAAGGAGCCCTCGCGATCCCACAGCGAGACGCCCTCGCGCTCGAAGACGATGAAGGCGTCCGCCACGGACTTCAGCAGCGGACCGATGGGCTGCTTCATGCGCCTCGGGACGAACGGCAGGTTCCACGTGCGCGCGGCCTCGCGGGCCCGCTTCACCACGGACTCCTCGGGTTTGCCGCTCGTGGTCACGGCGAGGGGGACACGGGTCTGCTCCTTCACTCCAGACGCTCCTTGCCAACCCGGGGCCCGTGGCACCCTCACCCTGTCCCTCTCCCGGCGGGAGAGGGGTTCTTCTCAGCCCTCGACGGCCTGGAGCTTCCGGCCACCCTGCGCCTCGGCCACCGTCACCGACTGGTTCCGGCCGTGCCGCTTCGCGTAGTACAGGCACTGATCCGCCTGCTCCACCAGCACCAGCTTGTCCGTGCCGTGATCCGGCGCCGTCGCGATGCCCAGCGACAGCGTCACCTTCAGCGGGCCCATCTCCGTCTGGAAGACCTCGGCCTTGATGGCCTCGCGGATGCGCTCGGCGATGATCTTCGCGCCCTTGGCGTCCGTCTCCGGCATCAGGATGGCGAACTCCTCGCCGCCGTACCGCGCGACGATGTCCGTGTCCCGCGCCTGCTCGCGGAGGATGCGCGCCACGCCCTTGAGCACCTGGTCTCCCGTCAGGTGGCCGTAGGTGTCGTTCACGCTCTTGAAGTGGTCCACGTCCGTGAGCATCAGCGAGCACTTGCGCCCGTACCGCCGCGAGTGCGCGAGCATCTCGTCCGCCTTCGCCTGGAAGGTGCGGTTGTTGTACAGGCCCGTCATGCCGTCCGTGGTGGCCATGCGCTCCATGGCCTCGTAGAGCTGGGCGCGCAGCACGGCCTGGGCCGCCTGGATGGCGATGACCTCCAGCATCCGCAGCACGTCATGATCCAGCGCGGCCTTGCGGCGCGAGCCCGCCACCAGCGTCCCGAGGATCCGATCACCCGCCGTGAGCGGGAAGATCTTCAGCGCGGCGAGGCCCCGGAGCTGGGTCTCCTCGTCGAAGATGACCTGGCGGTCCATGGCCTTGATGTCGCGGCCGGGCAGCGGCGCGCCATAGCGCACCACGTTGGCCACCAGCCCGTTGTTGTCCGCGAAGGAGCGGCCCTCGAGCGCCTTGCTCCCCTGCGCCGTGACGCCGAGCATCCGCGCCACCTTGTGGAGCCGCTTGCCCTCCTGCTCGTTCACGATGGTGACGGCGCAGAAGTCCAGCCCGGCCAACTGCCGTGCGCTCTCGAGCACCGCCAGGAACACCTGATCCGGGCTGCCGGCGCGGTTGAGTTCCTCGATGGCCCGGAAGAACCGGTCCTTCTCGTCGCGCGTCTTGCGGATGTACGACATCACCCGCTCCACCTCGATGGAGCGCAGCACCTCGGCGGCGATCGTCGTCAGCAGCTTCTCGTCGTCGTCCGAGAACGGGTTGTGCGTCACCCGATCCGCCACCAGCACGCCGCGCACCAGCCCACTGGCCGCCTCGATGATGGGCACGGCCAGCACGGCACCGAGGGTGGGCGCGCTGCCGTCGTACCAGGTGATGCCCTTGAGCCCGTGGGCCGAGTGCATGCGCACCGGGGCGCGGCGCTTGAGCACGCCACCGAGCATGCCCTCGCCGGCGTTGAAGCGCTCGCGCTGTACGCGATCCGAGGCGCTGCGGCAGTCGTACAGCTTCAGGCCCTTGTCGTCGGACGCGAGGAGGAAGGCCGCGCAGGTGTGGGTGTGCAGGGCCGTCTCGGCGATCTCCAGGGCGGCGCCCACCGCGCCCTCGATCTCCTTCACCGAGGCGAGCAGCCACTTCTCCTCGTCCTTCACGTCGGGCGGGTTGTCGTGGGAGCCGGAGCTGACGAGCCGGAAGGTCCGGGCGCGCTCCTCGACCTCCTTGATCCGCTTCTCCACGGCGGCGTTCTCCGCGCGGCGGGCGGCGGCGATGCGGGCGGAGAGGACCAGTTGGTACAGGCCGGCGAAGAGCGCGAGGAAGAGCGCGTGGGTGAGAAAGGAGGTGACGCTGCGCTCGGGGCCCTGGAGGACGATGACCGCATCGAAGGCGAGCGCCACGCCGAGCAGCGTGAGGCCCGCGTTGCGCGGCAGGAAGGCCACGAGGAAGGCCATGACCAGGTAGACCAGGGGGAAGATGGCGCCCCCGGCGATGGCCACGACGATGAAGGCCGAGGCGATGAGCACCGCGCCCAGCTCCAGATCATCCCGGAGGTAGAGCGGAGCGCCCACGGCGCCGCGGGTGAAGCGCCGCCAGCCCATCACCCCCAGCCCGGCGAGCAGGAAGAGGACGAGGGAAGCCTCGGTCCAGCCGAGCGTGTGCAGGCCGCGGAAGCCGCCGCGCGCCAGGTGCGTGAAGGCGGCCAGCACGGCGGCGCAGGGGATGGCCCGGATCAGGGAGTGGAAGAGCTTGGAGACTGGAGGGATGGCCGAAAGAGCGGACACGGTTACTCCAGGTGGAAGACGAGCTCGCCCGGCTTGACGTAGCCGAGCTCCTCGCGCGCGGCGCGCTCGAGGGCGGCGGGATCATTGCGCAGCGCGTTGATCTCGCGAAGAAGGGTGGCGTTCTGCTCGGACAGGACGCGGTTGCGCTCCTGGATGGCCTCGACGTCCTGGCGCAGACGCAGGTAGCGGCGGAAGCCCTTCGCGTCCACCGCTGAAACCAGCGTGAGGACCGCGGCCACACACGCCGCTATACCGAGGAGCTTTCGCCGCACCGTCATGAGTGGGCGGAAGGTACCAGCGGCGACCTCTCCGGCAAGAAATCCGCTCCAGGCCTGTAGCGAGCCGTCCCTCTTTCTCACGGAGGACAGTCGCCCCTCGTGGACAGCGTCCCATGGCACGCCTCCTGCCAACATGCGGTCCCCTCGCAAGGAGCCGGATGCCCACCCTTTCCCCCACCCCACCACCCGCCTCCCGGAACCCGAGCCGGTGGCGCCGTCCACTCCTCTGGGGGCTCGGGGTGTTCCTCGTGCTGGAGGTGCTCCTCAACGGCGTGCTCGCGACCGGGCTGCTGGAGGCGCTGATCAACCGCTCCGCGCAGAGCCTGAACGTGGAGTGGGACCGGGCCTGGAGCGTATGGCCCGACTCCATCCAGGTCCGGGCGCTGAGGATCCGGAACGAGGAGGCGGGCGGCGGCTACTGGGAGCTCGCGATGGAGTCGGCCGAGCTGGATCTGTCCCCGTTCGCCCTGCTCGGATTGAAGGTGCAGGCCGAGCAGGTGAACGTCGAGGGCCTGAGCTTCCGGCTCCACCCCGGCGATCCGGGAGCACGGGGACCGGAAGGCCCGGGGGAACCTCCGCCCTGGGAGCTGCAACTGAAGGGCATACGGGTGCACGGGGTGCGCGAGCTGTCGGTGGGCGCCCTCCGGCTCACGGGCGTCACGGACGCCACCGGGGAACTGGCGCTGGTACCCGGACATCGGCTCACCGTGAACGGGGCCCGGGTGCGGCTCGGCGAGGGCGAGCTGACCCACGAGGGGAACGGGGTCGCCCACGTCGAGAAGGGCACGGCGGACTTCGACATCGACGCGAGGCGTGACGCCGAGGGGAGGCTCGACGTGGCCAGCGGCCTGGGAGGACGGTTGCGGGTGAGCACCACCCTGCCCTCGCTCACCACGTTCCAGCGGTGGGTACCGCAGCTCGCCGAGGCCGAGCTGGGGGGAGGCGCGGGACGCCTGGAAGCGGATGTCCGGTTGAAGGAGGGCCGATTCGCCCCGGACAGCCGGCTGGAGGGCTCGGGGAGTCCCATCGTCATGCCCCTGGGCCTCGTGCGCGTACGAGCCCCCTGGCGGCTCCATGGGGAAGTGCGCGCGAACGAGGACGGGGCGTCACGAGCCGGGCTCCGGCTGGTGCTGAGCCCCGTGAAGCTGGAGGGGAAGCGCGGACAACTGCTGGAGACGTCGGAGGCGACGGTGTCGCTGAGCGCGCCAGCCCCGCGCCTGGGTGAGCCCCCGCGTGACGTCCACGCGGCGCTGCACGTGGCGGCGAGCAATCCGTTGGAGCTCCGGGTGCTCAACGACTGGCTGGCGCCGGCCATCCAGGTGGAATCGGGCCAGGCGAAGCTGGTGGCGGTGAGCCACGCGGATGCGGCGAAGGGCCGGGGGAAGGCGTCGCTGGAGTTGAGCACGGACGACGTCCGGGCCCGTTGGGGCAACACGCTGCTGGGCGCGCGGCTCGTGCTGGACGTGGACGCGCGGAAACTGGCGCTGCATCGCGACACGGTGACGTTCGCCGGGAGCCGGCTGCTGCTGCGCGACGCCACCGTCCAGAAGGGTGACAAGCCCCAGGTACACGGCTGGGAGGGCACCCTGTCCTTCCCCGAGGCCACCCTCGCGCTGTCCCCCGCGGTCCTCTCGGGGCGCTTCGCCGGAAGCTTCACCAACGCGGCCCCCTTCGTCGCCCTGCTCACCGACAAGACGGGACTGCCCCACGTGTTGTCTCCCCTGCTGGAGGCGAAGAACCTGGAGCTCTCCGGGACGGTGTCGCTGGGAAGTGGCGGCGTGAAGCTGGAGAAGCTCCACGCCCAGGGCGAGGGGCTCGAGCTGCGCGGGAAGGTGGAGCTCTCCGGCGCGTCCACCCAGGCCGTGATGCTGGTGAAGGTCAGGAGCCTCCCGCTGGGGGTGGAGGTGACGTCCGAGGGCGTCCATCTCCAGCTCCTCCACCCCACCACGTGGTACGAGCAGAAGCTGGGGGAGCGGGTGGACTGAGCGCCTCAAACGGGCCGCACGGACGCCTCGCCCAGCGAGATCCCCTCTCCCCGGCCGCTCTCCGCGGGGCGCTGGGGGAGGTGGACGGTGAAGGTGGCGCCCTGACCCGGGGTGCTCTCGGCCACCACCTCTCCGCCCATCGAGCGCGCCACGTACCGGGTGAGGAACAGCCCCAGGCCCATGCCGCCGTAGTGCCGATCCGACACGCCTCGCGAGAAACGCTCGAAGACGTGCGGCAGCAACTCCGGCGCGATGCCGATGCCATGGTCCCGTACCGTGAGCCTCGCCAGGCCCCCCTTCGCCTCCACCCGCAGGAGCACGGGCCGCCCCGCGCCGAACTTGAGGGCGTTGGACAGCAGGCTCGCCACCACCTGCGCCAACCGGCCCGCATCCCACCAGCCCACCACCGGCTCGGGCGCATCCACCTCCAGGTTGCTCCCCGTGCGCCGGGCCACCGGCTCGAAGCGCCGGGCCACCTCGCGCACCAGCGCCGACAGGTCCACGTCCTCCAGGCTCAGCACCAGCCTGTCCGAGCCCCACCGGCTGGCGTCCAGCAGCTCCTCGATGAGCCGCGTCATCCGCTGCACCTGCTGGTGCCCCGCCTCCAGCCGCTGCGCCACGCGGCGGGCGAAGGACTGCTCCGGGTGCGCCCGCGCCTCGCGCAGCACCACCTGCAGGTTCAGGTTCAACGGCGTGAGCGGCGTGCGCAGCTCGTGGCTGGCCACCGAGAGGAACTCCTCGCGCAGCCGCAGCGCCTCCCGCGCCTCGGCCAGCAGGAGCACCCGCTCCTCCTCCAGCGTCTTCCTCCGGGTGATGTCCTCGATGGCCGTGAGGATGTACAGGGGCCTGCCCGCGTCATCGTGCACCAGCGACGCGGAGAAGTTCACCCACACCACCTCGCCGCCCTGGCGCAGGTAGCGCTTCTCGTACGTGAAGGAGGAGAGCTCCCCGGCGAGCAGCCGGCGCACGTGCGCCTCGTCCCGCGCGAGATCCTCGGGATGGGTGAGGTCCGCGAAGCGCCGTCCGAGCAGCTCCCGCTCGCCGTAGCCGAGGATGTCGCAGAAACGCGGGTTGAGCAGCACCCAGCGCCCGTCCATGGCCACCTGGGCGAGCCCCACCGCCGCCTGGTTGAAGGTGGCGCGGAAGCGGGCCTCGCTGCGCAGCACCCGCGCCTCGGCCTTCCGGTGCTGGCGCAGGCTGCGCACCAGCAGGACCCCACAGAGCCCGGCGGTCAGCACCGCGCCGAGCATGGCCATTCCCAGCCGGGTGATGGCGCGCAGCCGGGTCCACTCCTGCTGGCGCACGGCCTCCTGGAGCGACTCCTGCTGGAGCTCCACCAACCGGGAGAGCTCCTGATCCAGGCCCATCCGCAGGGGGCGCAGCTCCGCCTCGTACCGGACCCTCCAATCCTCTTCGCGGACCTCCTGCTCGCTCCGGGCCAGGAGGCGATCCATGACGGCCTGGATGGCGTGTTGCCGCTCACGGATGCGGGCCAGCAGCGCCTGCTCCTCCTTCCCCGAGAAGGACTCCTCGAGCTCCCGCAGCCGCGTCTCCCACTCCTGGCGGGTCACCTCCAGCTCATGGCGGAGGCGCGGCTCCGGGGAGAGCAACCAGGAGCGGGCATGGCGGGCGCGCCGCTCGCTCAGCACCAGCAGGAACTGCACGGCCTCCAGGGTGGTGGCTTCCCGCACCAGGGTCACCCCCTGCTCGCGGGTGACCGAGCGCAACGTCAGCACCGAGGCCACCCCCACGCCCAACGCGAGCAGGATCGCCAGTCCCAGGGCCACGAACAGCCCCCGGGTGAAGGAGGGCGCGCTCATCCAGCCCCCCCGCGCCTCGGGAGGACACACCCGGGCCCCTGCGCCACCGGGGACGGGCGCACACGAGCCATCCGGCTGTCCGTTGCTTCCGTCACCGCGTTGCGCCTCCCGTGTCCGGAGGCATGCACATCCCCCGGACCCGGGTGCAAGTCACGGAGCGGTGGCAGTCCGACCAGGAAACAGAAGGCCGCGTCCGCGCTTCAGCGCCGCAGGAGTTTTTCCACCGCCCGGGACACGTCCGAGTGACCAGCCATGCCCTGCCACGCACCGGCCACCTGGCCCTCCTTGTCCAGCAGGAAGGTGGCGGGCAGCGAGGGGATGAGCCCGAAGGCGCTGCGTCCGTTCTGCATGGGCGCGTCGGACACCAGCACGGGGAAGTTGAGCGCGTAATGCTCGGCGAAGGGCTCCAGCACCTTGACGCCGTCGATATCCAGCCCCACCAGCACCACCTGGAAGCCCTGGGGGCCATGCTCCTTCTGGAGGGCCTCCAGCGTGGGCAGCTCCGCCAGACACGGGAAGCACCAGGTGGCGAAGAAGGACACCATCACCACGCGCCCGGGCAGCCGGTTCCACTCCAGGGGCGTGGGTCCCACCGAGGGCAGTGCGAGCGCCCGCAGGTACGGGGAGACCCCCGAGCCCCACGCGGGCTCCTCGGGCACCGTGCGGCATCCGGCCAGCGCCAGCACCAGGGCGCACCCCACCGCCAGGGCCGCGCGCCTCATGCCTCGCTCTTCACGCCCTGCCGCTGGCAGTTCCGGCACAGCCCGTACAGCTCCATCTTGTGCGACGTCACGGTGAAGCCGTGCTTGCGCGCCACCGCCTCCTGCATCTGCTCGATGCGCTCATCCTCGAACTCGACGATGGTGCCGCAGTGGGTGCAGATGAGGTGATCATGGTGGTGCCGGCCGGCCGCCGCCTCGTAGCGCGTCTGCCCGTCACCGAAGTTGCGCGCATGGGCCAGGCCGCACTCGTTGAGCAGCTTCATCGTCCGGTACACCGTGGCCACGGACACGCGGGTGTCCTGCTCACGCACCCGGTTCCACAACTCCTCCACGGACAGGTGCCCGCCCACGGAGAAGAAGGTGTCGATGATGAGGCTACGCTGGCGCGTGCTCTTCAGCCCGTGCTGCGCCATGTACCGCTGAAGCACCTCGTCCATGTCCTGATTCATCACGGCCCGCCTGCCTCCCGAGCCATCCGGATGGCCCCTCGTCCCTTCGAATGTCCACCGGCCGAACGTACCGGGCCCCTGGTGCCCCACCCGGGTGAGACACCGACTTGCATCATCCTCTGGCTGTTTAGATTGGGGCCCGTCGGATTCATTGACACCCGTCCGCCAGCGAAGATAGAGGCACCCGGCCTCGTAAACGAGCATTTTTCCGCAACTTTCATGAACAGTCACTGGCAGAGACAGCGGCAACCCGATGACGTGCCCACCCCGGTGGCAGTAGCGGTCTCCGACTACTGCAGGCGAGCCAAGGCTCCCGCAACCCCCACCGAGGTCCGCGAAGCGCTCGCCCTGCTGTCCGAGGCCGACGATTTCCGGGTACGTACCTTGACCGACACCGAGCCGGCGGCCACGCCCCTCGGACCCTTCGCGGTGGTGGACGTGCTCAAGGGCACGGCCCCGGCGCTCGCCGCGGCGCGGCAGGGGTGCGGTTTCTACGACGTGGTGCAGGAGCTGGCCCGGGTGCACGAGGAGAAGCGGCCACCCGCCCCTCCCCCCGCCCCCGAGGTCCCCACCTTCGCCACGCCCGCCCCGCGAGCCGGCGTACCAGCCCCCGTGCCCGCGAAGCCGGAGCAGGCCCCGAAGTCCCGGGGCGAGACGGTCCAGGCGCGGATCGCCCCTCGCAAGCGCACCGCCCCCGAGGCGGCCCCGCCCGAGTCCGAGGAGTGGGAGGAGACGTCGACCTTCCTCAAGCGCGACCTGCCCAAGCCCCGCGGCCGCTTCACCCGCCTGGATGCTCCCAAGACGAGCTACCAGGAGCTGACGCGCTCGTCCGGAAAGGACGTGCTGGAGGCGGCGGTGGGCTCGCACGAGCACCGGTTCGCCCTGCTCCAGTCCCTGGCCCAGCAGTACAACGGCGGCCGGGGGGACCTGACGCTGGGGGAGCTGGAAGGAGTGCTGAGGGCTCACGGGTTGATGGAGGCCATGGAGAAGCGCGAGCACACGGCCATCCTCAGTGCCTTCACCGAGCACCGCGGTGCGTCCGGCCGGGTCGGCTGGGCGCTGGGCCTGAGTCCCTCCGAGCTGCGTCAGCTCGAGGCCAAGGCCGGCATCTCCCGGGAGGTCGAGGAGCTGCGCGAGCGCTTCCGCCGCGAGGCCCTCACCGCGCGCAACCTGACCCAGAAGTTGGATCTGCTGGGGCGGGAGAAGTACCTGGTGGATCTGGGAATCAAGAAGCGTTTCACGGACATGCTCCGCCGGGAGCTCGACGTGCTGGTGCGCGACGAGCTGCCGGGGGTCAAGACGCTCTCCGAGCTCGCGGACGTGGTGGCCCGCAAGCACGGCGCCCCGTCCGAGCTCGTGCTCCGTGCGCTCGAGCGCCTGGGAGTGGCCGAGGGCCTGCGCAAGCGGGGCTCGGAGCACTCTCCTCATTCCACGCCCTGAGTCTTAGTGAAGAGGTCAAGCCATGCCCATCTACGAGTACGCCTGTAAGACCTGTGAGAAGACGATCGATGTCCTGCAGAAGGTGAGCGACCCGACTCCCGAGACCTGCTCCGCCTGTGGAGCCCAGGGCTCGCTGAGCAAGGTCGTCAGCCGCTCCAGCTTCGTCCTCAAGGGAGGGGGCTGGTATTCGGACCTCTACAGCTCCACCAAGAAGGACGGGAGCGGCTCCAGCGCGTCCTCGAGCAGCTCCAGCGCTTCCAGCGCGTCCTCGAGCAGCTCCAGCGGCTCGTCGGACTCGGGGTCGAGCTCCTCCAGCGCCAGCAGCACCCCGAGCGCCCCGGCGGCGGCGGCCGGCAGCAAGAGCTGAGCGGCTGAAAAGTCGCGTGGGTGGCGGACCGGAGGGAGAGTGGCCACGTGCCATTTCCTCCCTCCAAGCGTCCCCCCCGCCGTTGCGTGCTCTGTGGCCATCCAGAGCTGACCGACGCCCGTGGTCTGGGCCGTTTCCTGCTGGTGCCGGACCCCGATGGCCGGGGCCCCGTCTGTCCGCCCCTGAAGGGCTGCGGAGAGCAACGGCGCGCCCGCGACAACGCATCGCTGACGCCGAGCCCCCGCTGAGCTAAGGAAGGCGCCCTCCCGCGTATCCACGCCGAGGTGCGTCAAATGCTCGCTTCCCTGCTGCTCGCGTCGTTGTTGGCCACGTCCCCCTCTTTGGAGTCGGCTTTCGCCGCCGATCCGACGGTGTCCTTCTCCCACGCCATGGAGGACCGCCACGCGCGGCTCCTGGACGAGGGGCAACTGGCGGCCCCCTTCCACCCCAACCTCACCCCGGAGGGATTCACGGACGCCCTGCACTACGGCCGTCTGCGCGAGCCGCTGCGCCAGGAGTCCGGAGGCCGGGGCGGAGGCGCCGTGAGTGGCGAGGTGCGGCAGGTGCTCGCGCTGGTGCTGGGGCTGTTCATCGGCTTCGGCACGGGCCACCTGCTGGCGAGGGACACGGATGGCTTCCTCCTGTTCCTCGTGGTGGACGTGGCCATCATCGTGGTCAGCTCCGTGCTCCGGTTCGCCGTGGGTGGCTGGTTCTGGGGCCTGGGCGGCGCCGCGCTGCTCGTCTCGCACCTCATCCAGGGCATCGACGCGCTGGCCAAGGCGGGCGGGCCGCGGATCGTCGAGCTCACCCGCCAGCGGGCGGTGCAGGTGGCGGACGTGTCCGGCGGACGCGACACCCCGGCGATCACCACCCGGGCCTTCGCCTTCAACTTCTGACGGAGACCGATTCATGAAACAACTGCTCGCCCTGCTCGTCCTCGTCCCCGCGGTGCTGGCCACGGGTTGCGCCAGCCAGACGCTGCTCAGCGCGGAGGATCGGACGAAGCTCCAGTATGATCTGACCACGGGCCCGGCCGCGGTGCGCTACCTGCAGGCCTCCAGCTACGTCACGCCCTTCTTCGGGGACGCGTCGAAGCGGCTGTTGACGCCCTACCCTCCCGAGGAGGTGCGGCTGCTCAACGACACGAAGGGCAACCCCATCAACCCGGGCGCGATCCAGGCGATGGCGCCCGCGGGCACGAAGGTGCGGGTGCTGAAGGTGGAGTTCCCCACGGCGTGGGTGATGGCGGAGCGGGTGCTGTACTCGCCGCGCACGCAGCCCTGGGTGTACCTGGACATCGAGGGCGTGCCGGCGGGGCCGCCGGTCATCCTGGTGCTGCCGCCGCAGCTCAAGACGCCGCAGGACGTGCGGGCCGAGCTGGATCGGCACCTGGCGGAGCATGATCCGGCGCCGAAGGTGGCGAAGTTCCAGCAGCGCTTCCAGGAGGCCATCCGGCAGAAGAAGGTGCTCGAGTACATGCCGGAGGGGGCGGTGCAGATGTCCTGGGGGCCGCCGGAGCGCATCCGCCGCACGCTGGACGGGACGCAGGTGCACCAGGAGTGGATCTACCCGGGGGAGAAGCGCAAGGTGTTCATCACCGACGGACTGGTCACCCGGGTGGACGAGGGTACCCCCGCCGCGACGAAATAACCGCGCACGGAGAACTCGCTGCCCGCGAGCAATCCCCTCTCCCCCTGGGAGAGGGTTGGGGTGAGGGTCGGCCGCTAGCGACGACGCCGCCCGCCACCGCCGCCCCCGCCACCCCGGCGCTTGCCACCGCCGCGGGAGGCCTGGGCCTCGCCCGGGCGGGTGAGCCGGGGCAGCTCGCCGGCCATGACGGGGTAGAAGTCCCCGGCCAGCAGCGCGGCCACGAGCTGCTCCTGCGTCTGCACGGGCTTCTTGAAGAAGGTGGCGCCATAGCCCACCTCGTCCAGGGAGCTCCGGGCGTCACTGCCACCGGTGCACGGCAGCTTGAGGACCTCGGCGGCCTCCACGGCGAGGTCATTGGCCGTCTGCTTCACGCGGGCGTTGTAGCCCTCCACGGCGCACAGCACGCCGCCGAGCGAGCGGACGTAGTCCATGGCGGGGTTGGGCGAGTCCCGGTCAAAGGGCCGGGCGGCCACGATGGCGGCGCCGAGCGAGCGCACCTTGGGAAGGCACTCGGCGGCGCTCCAGGGCTTCTCGCGGTTGCTGCCCCACATCTGCACCGGCTCGGGGGCGCGCTCGGGCTTCGGGAAGAAGCAGAGGTACTGGCCCCGGTCGGTGACGAGCTCGAGGCCGACGAAGACCTTCACCTTGGATTTGGCGCCGATCTCGAAGAGCTCGTCACAACCGTCCTGGGTGTTGGTCTCGGTGAAGGCCACGCCGTCCAGACCGAACAGCGCGGCACGATCCAGGACCGCGCGCGGATCCAGGTCGCAACCCTTGGAAAGGTAGGAATGCGCGTGCAGATCGATGAGCATGGGCGCCGGTCCCTAGCAGGCTCCCGTGGGAGCTGTCGAGTCTCGGCGCACCCGGCCCCGCCGGAAAATCAGGCGAAGGCGTAGCCCTGGAGCCCGGTGGGCTTGGACTGGCCGTTCTTCTCCTCGTGGGTGCGGATGAGGTAGCCCATCAGCATGAGGGAGGAGGTGTTCTCCAGCACCCGGGAGGGGTCCTTGGAGATGAGGTTGGCGCTGTAGTTGAGGAAGAACTGGGCGAGGTCCTCGCCTGCCTCCTTGACGATCAGCGCGTTGAGCGCGGCGGGATCCATGGTCCGGATCTCATTGATGAAGTCCACCGCCAGGTCCTTCTTCGTCTTGACGTCCACGGCCATCCCCCTTCGCCCAACCCCTTGCCGAGGGCCCGTCCCCCGGGCTTTCAGATCCAGCGACCCAGGGAATCTAGGCATGGGGCCCCCGGCGGGAAGCCCCTGCCTACATGAGGCCCCTACAGGTAAGGTTTTTTGACACCTGCGAATAGCGCGAGATAACCTTCCTCACACTCAGTACCAGTACAAAACACAGCGCAAGGAGTGGAAGGCGATGTTCACGGGCGTGAAGGTGTTCTCCGCGACGAAGGCGAAGGAGCGAGAGGAACTGGGTGAGAACGTCACCCGCTGGATCAAGAGCAACTCGGATCTGGAGATCGTGGACCGGGTGGTGGCCCAGTCGAGCGACAACGAGTTCCACTGCTACACGCTGGTGCTGTTCTACAAGCACAAGTCGCAGCCGTAGTCGCCGCTGTAGCCGTCCCGGGCCCCATGACCGGGAGAAGTCCCCAGACCTACCCCTGAGCAAGCAGCTCGCCAGGGGCGTCCTTGCTTTACCCCTCATCGCGAACCGAGGCTGGCTCCAGGAGCTGGTGGCGACCCGCTCTCCGGGTATCAGCCCCCTCCCCCGCCGCCCGGGCGCTTCCCGAGCATCCTCTCCGTCAAGCCGGGCTGGGAGT
Organism: Archangium violaceum Cb vi76; assembly: GCF_000733295.1. Classification (GTDB taxonomy): domain Bacteria; phylum Myxococcota; class Myxococcia; order Myxococcales; family Myxococcaceae; genus Archangium; species Archangium violaceum. Next base: position 34,859 of record NZ_JPMI01000305.1, read on the forward strand.
CATGACGAGCCAGCTCATGCGGCGTGCGGCTCGAACGCATGCACGAGGAACTTCATGTCTCGAGCAGGAGCGAACTCGTACACGTGGACACGATAGGAGCCAGGCTCCAGCTCCAGTTCAAGAGTGTCACCGGGGTGCTCGCCAGGAGCTCCGGCATCCATGAGAACCAGCGGAGAACTGTCGATATGGATGGCGACGGACGCCAGGGGACCTCGCAGGTGCAGGGGCAGCATGGCCGCAACAGAGGATTCCGCGACGCTAATTGAGGGTGCGTAGACCCATCGCACCAGACAAGGCCTTCTGTTCAAACGGGAGACCGTGGTCTGGAGCGGTTCGTCGCCAAGCACGAGAATCTGGCATCCCGCCTTTTCGATGACCCCCGCGTAGCCCTCGACACCACAGGCCATCTCATAGTCGGAGGACACTCCGCACGTCCCCTGCCATCGCGGTTGCAAGCTCTTGGGGATGAGCACCAGCGGACCTCCGGCAGAAGCAATCCACTGCATGAACTCCCCCTTCACTTTCACGGAGACGACTCCGTGCGGGGAGCCACCTCGACTTCGTGACCGTCGTACTCCCCTGAATGCTCTTGCGCGAGGCGCTCCAGGGTCTCACGCACGGAGTCCAGGTCCGGTGTATCCGGGCCCACCGTGTGCCCGGCCAGCACGAGCCAGTTCTTCCCCTCGGCGCTCTTGCGGCGCTCTACCGTGAAGCCCTGCACGGAGAGCTGGTCCGCCACCACCTTGCTGGCCTTGGCCGTCGGGAAGTACAGGAAGTGCCGGACGCGCTGCGGCGCCGAATCATCCACGGGCTTCGGTGACTCCGGCGTGGGGGCCGGTGCTTGCCGTGCTGGGGGGATGCCAATGTCGTGCTCGGGCCGCCATTCCTTCTCCAAGGCGGACACCAGGGAGTCATGAAGAAAGATGGAGAAGATGGGCAGGTAGCGCTGCTCCTCGCTGAGTTCCCGCACCAGCGTCTCCTTCGTCCCCTCGCAGATGCGCCAGGCCAGGACCCTGCCCTCCCGGCTCCTTGCTCCGGCCCACCGGTATACGGCCGGGAACGCCTGGTCGGGAGACACCGGATGGTGGGCAACGATTTCGACGAGTCCTTGGGAAACAGCCGGTCGCACCGGATAGAAGGCGAAGAACGCCTTCGGATGGTTGACCAGGTCCGTGAAGTCCACAGGGCGCGTGTCGAAGAAGCCCGGCAGCACGCGGATGACCTCGAAGTAGGGCCTATAGGTGAAGTAGGTGTGATGGATATAGGCCAGCCCCCTGGGTGTGCTGACCTCCAGGACATCTCCAATGCGGGCCCGTTTGCGGCGCTTCGCCATGTCACTTCCCTGTGTAGCCGATGGATTCGAGAAGCTCCAATCCTCGACGGAGCGCCTCGGCGTATTTCGGATTGGAACGGGCGATGCTGTTGATGCGGTTCATCAGCGTCCCTCCGTTCTTGCCGAGGCCATGAATTTCAATCAACGCCTGCTCAACAGCTCGTGCATCCTCTCTCGATAGATTCTTCATGAATTCTTCAATGCGGATGCCCTTTTGCCTGAGCTGCTCAGCGCCGCGCCTGGCGATGTCATCGGTGATGCCTGCATATTGGACATCTCCAGTGACTTCATTCTTGGAAATGTAAACGGACGTCGTTCCGGAAGAAGTGCCCCCACCGCCCGGACCCTGGGCCGACATGGCCACCGCCCCCGGCGCCAGGGCGAGGGTGAAGCTCCCCTCCGCGGACACGGCCACGGACCGCACCTCGCCCACGGCGGCCCACTGGAAGCCCGCCTGGGACTCCGCCAGCACCGCCGCCCGCGAGGCCCCCGGCAATCCCGGCCCCTTCACCGCCAGCACCGCCGTGTTCCCGATCGCCGCCGTTGTCAGGAGGAGGAAGACGCGCGCCGAGTTCTTCCCCATCACCCGGCCGAACCGCTCGCCCGCCGCGCGCAGCTCGGCGAAGGTGGTGGCCCGGTCCGCCTCCGCCACCAGCAGCCTCCAGCCCTGGATGAGGCTCCAGACAGTGTCCACGCCCAGGTAGGCGATGAGTCCGGCCGTCAGGCTGGCAGCCAGGCCCTTGCTCGCTGGCTCGGGAATCGACCAGAGCATCAGGTACATGGCCATGGCGGACACGAGGGTGGCCCGCACCGCCTCCGGACTGGCCATGTCCTTGAAGGCCTCCTGCGTCTCGTTCCACACCACGCCGAGCGCCAGTTCCATGGCCACGACGTACCGGCCATCCGCATCGAGGACAGGCCCGTGCTTCAGCAGCGACAGGCAATCTCGGGAGCGCCCCTGGCGCTCACACCAACGACCGTAATCGTGCGTCAGCGCCAGGCACTCCTGGGCCGCCCGTCGCGCCGTTTCTCCCTCGGGGTCCAGCTCGAGGCGCCGCCCCGTCCACGTCAGGTACACCTCCTCGTGCCAGAGGGAGTCGAACATCAACCGCCGAGCGTGCTGCAGGGGGTTGGCCACAGGCCGCACCTCCCGCGCCAGCTCGGCCAGGGATGCCTTGAACTCGCCCTCGCGCAACTGTACCGGCGGCTCGCCGCGCGGAGTGACGACGAGGGGCTTGCCCTCACCCGTGTCCAGGCGCACGACCCGTGAGGCCGTGCTGCACCCAACGAGCAGCACCAGCAGCAGGCCCGCCAGCGCGAGCATGATGACGCCGGGAGGCCACCGCGTGTCAGACGGACGCAGACCAAAGAACTGGATGAACAAGCCGCACCTTCTTGAGTTCGCTGAAGGGGCCGGAAGTCGAGCCTCGTGGGAGTACAGGAACGAATCCACGGCCTGTCAAACCCGCCAGCGGCACAGCCATGTGCCCCGCTCTTCTCCCACCTCCCACCCCACTGGAAACAATCAGGTGGTCACCAGGGCCGTGAAGTCCGCCCGTGTTTCCAGCACTATCCATCGCGATGAGCAATCACGACTGGCGCCCTCGACTCACCACCATTGATGATCCCATCGCGGAGGATCACTGGTCCCACACGACGCAAGAGGGAGAAACAAAGGTCTCCAGGATTGTTGTCGGCCGTCCGCAGCCACTCCCAGGTGAAGCGGATAGAGCCTGGTACTGCCCGCTCTCCATCGAGGGCTACCTGCCCGGCATCAAGTGCGTCATGGGGGTCGGCCCCGTTGATGCGCTCATGAACGCCATGACGCTCGTGCGGAGGTTCTTCGAGGAACACTCCGATGTCGCGCCCAGGGCGGGAGTGCCGCCCAGGCAGGAGTCCTAGTGTCGGATGGGAGGGCCGAACTCGGCGCGGCAGAACACCTGGCACGCGGCCTTCCCCGCGTAGATCGCCGACCAGCACAGAGCCTTTCGCTTCTTGTTGTCGTCAGGAAGGTTCCGGCAGAAGTCCTCGGCCTCGTCGATGCTCGCATTGCAGGCCTTGAGGCACTCGAAGACGTTCTTCATCTCGATGGGACCACCATCCGGCCGTTCTTCCTTCGGCTCATCGGCCAGCCCCCATGAAGGATTCAAGAGGAGTCCTGCGATCAGCACCGCTCTCCATGGCATTGGGCGTCCACCCGTCCTCTGATTGCTGAGAAGGCCGGACGCTGAACCGGGACCCGCCTGCCCGTCAAACCACCTGGCGTACAGCCAGGAGCCCGCCGCCCCACCACCCCGCCCTGCCCGCCCGGCACGAGTGCCGGACAGGGGAGCGGCCCATCCCACCCGGTGTGCACCGTGCGGAGCCATTCCTAACGTTGACGGGCCAACGAGCCGGACGCCTGGAGCGTCCTGAATCAACGTGTGGTGAAAAATAGCGCCAGGGCAGCGCGGCGCGGGGACCTATAGAGGCCACCTGTCTTTATGAGCGAAAGAATCGGAAGCACGGTCATCGAGAACGTCCGCCCCCAGCTGGACGCCGGACGATGGCCCGTGAAGCGCGTCGAGGGCGAGTCCCTCACGGTCAAGGCCGACATCTTCAAGGAGGGCCATGACGTCCTGGTGGCCGTGGTGCGCTGGAGGCAATCCGCGCCCAAGGAGCAGGTGACCGAGTGGGCCGAGGTGCCCATGGTCTCCAAGGGGAACGATCTCTGGGAAGCCGAGTTCCCCCTGGCTCGCAACGGCCGCTACGAGTTCACCGTCGAGGCCTGGCCGGACCTCTTCGCCACCTGGGTCACCGAGATCAAACGCAAGGTGGACGTGGGCCGCGACGTGCGCAGCGAGCTCCTCGAGGGCGGCGCCATGCTCCGCGCCCACGCCGAGCGCGCCCAGAAGGCCGGCAGCCCCGACGAGGCCAGACGCCTCACCGAGGCCGCCGCCCTCTTCGACAAGGGCATGAGCCCCAACGCCATCGCCGCGGCCATGGATCCGGGGCTCGCCCTCACGGCTTCCAGGTACGTGGACCGCACGCTCGCCACCCGGTACGACCGCGTGCTCGAGGTCTTCGTGGACCGCGAGCGGGCCCAGTTCAGCTCCTGGTACGAGTTCTTCCCGCGCTCGGCGCTCCGGGACGGCCGCACGCACGGCACCTTCCGGGACGCCGAGAAGTGGCTCCCCTACGTGCAGTCACTCGGCTTCGACGTCATCTACCTGCCGCCCATCCACCCCATCGGCCGCACGGCGCGCAAGGGCAAGAACAACAGCCTCACCGCGGGCCCCGAGGACGTGGGCAGCCCCTGGGCCATCGGCGCCACCGAGGGCGGCCACAAGGCCGTGCACCCGAAGCTCGGCACGCTCGAGGACTTCCGGCGCTTCGTCCAGGCGGCCAACGCGCTGGGCATCGAGATCGCCCTGGACCTGGCGTACCAGTGCTCGCCGGACCACCCCTACGTGAAGGAGCACCCGGAGTGGTTCCTCCACCGGCCCGACGGCACCATCAAGACGGCCGAGAACCCACCCAAGCGCTACGAGGACATCGTCAACTTCGACTGGATGGGCCCGGGGCGCACCACGCTCTGGCCCGAGCTCAAGTCGGTGGTGATGCACTGGGTGGAGCAGGGCGTGCGCATCTTCCGCGTGGACAACCCGCACACCAAGCCCCTGCCCTTCTGGGCCTGGCTCATCCGCGAGGTGCACTCCGTCCGGCCCGACATCGTCTTCCTCTCCGAGGCCTTCACCCGTCCCAAGGTGATGAAGGCCCTGGCCAAACTGGGCTTCCAGCAGTCGTACACCTACTTCACCTGGCGCAACTTCAAGCAGGAGATGGAGGAGTACCTCACGGAGCTCACCTCGCCGCCCGTGGCCGACTTCATGCGCGGCAACCTCTGGCCCAACACGCCGGACATCCTCCCCGAGTTCCTCCAGCGCAGCGGCCCCGGGGGCTTCCGCCTGCGCGCCGCCATGGCCGCCACGCTCTCCAGCACCTGGGGCATGTACTGCGGCTACGAGCTGTGTGAGGGCACCCCCGTCAAGCCGGGCAAGGAGGAGTACCTCGACTCGGAGAAGTACGAGCTCAAGGCGTGGGACCTGGACCGGCCCGGCAACATCCGCGACTACATCGCGAGGCTCAACGCCATCCGCCGCCAGCACCGCGCCTTCCAGCTCTACTCCAACCTGCGCTTCTTCCCCTCGGACAACGAGCAGGTGATGTTCTCCCTGAAGCGCACCCCGGACGGCTCCAGCCAGGTGCTCGTGGCGGTGAGCTTCGATCCCTACCATGCCCAGGAGTCCGTGCTGCACGTGCCTCTGAAGGAGCTGGGCATCCAACCGGACGAGACGTATCAGGTCCACGAGCTGATGACGGACGAGCGCAGCCTGTGGCAGGGGCCCACCGCGCACGTGCGTCTCACTCCCGAGCAGCCCGCGGCCATCTGGGCCGTGTATCGTTTCCGCCGCAGCGAACAGGCGTTCGACTACTACGAATGACACCCCAGCGAGCTTATGACCCGGACGGACCCGCTCTGGTACAAGAAGGCAGTCATCTACGAACTGCACATCCGCGCGTTCTATGACTCGAACGCGGATGGGCACGGGGACATCCCCGGTCTCATCGAGAAGCTCCCGTATCTGCAGGACCTGGGCGTCACCTGCCTGTGGATCCTGCCCCACTACCCCTCGCCCCTGAAGGACGACGGCTACGACATCGCGGACTTCTACGCGGTGCACCCGGACTACGGCACGCTCGCGGACTTCCAGCGCCTGGTGGACGAGGCCCACAAGCGCGACATCCGCATCATCAGCGAGCTCGTCGTCAACCACACGAGCGATCAGCACGCCTGGTTCCAGGAGTCGCGCAGGGATCCCAAGAGCCCCAAGCGCGACTACTACGTCTGGAGCGACACGGACGAGAAGTACCGGGGCACGCGCATCATCTTCACCGACACCGAGCGCTCCAACTGGACGTGGGATCCAGTGGCCAAGCAGTACTTCTGGCACCGCTTCTTCAGCCACCAGCCGGACCTCAACTACGACAACCCCGAGGTCCAGGAAGCCATGCTGGACGTCATGCGCTTCTGGCTGAACATGGGCGTGGACGGCTTCCGCTGCGACGCCGTGCCCTACCTCTTCGAGCGCGAGGGCACCAACTGCGAGAACCTCCCGGAGACGCACGCCTTCCTCAAGAAGCTGCGCAAGACGCTCGACGCGGAGTACGGCGGGGACAAGATGCTGCTGGCCGAGGCCAACCAGTGGCCCGCCGACGTGCGCGTCTACTTCGGTGACGGCGACGAGTTCCACATGGGCTTCCACTTCCCCGTGATGCCCCGCCTCTTCATGGCGGTGCGCCGCGAGGACCGTACGCCCATCGTCGAAATCCTCCAGCAGACGCCGGACATCCCCGACAACTGCCAGTGGGCCATCTTCCTGCGCAACCACGACGAGCTGACGCTCGAGATGGTGACGGACGAGGACCGGGACTACATGTACCGGGAGTACGCCACCGACCCGCGCATGCGCATCAACCTCGGCATCCGGCGCCGGCTCGCCCCGCTCATGGACAACGGGCGGCGGCGGATCGAGCTGATGCACGCCCTGCTCTTCACCCTGCCCGGCACCCCCGTCATGTACTACGGGGATGAGATCGGCATGGGGGACAACATCTACCTGGGCGACCGCAACGGCGTGCGCACCCCCATGCAGTGGACGAGCGATCGCAACGCGGGCTTCTCGCGGGCGGACTACGCGCGCCTGTACGCCCCCATCATCGCGGACCCCGTCTACGGCTACCAGTCCATCAGCGTGGAGGCCCAGGAGCGCACCCGCTCGTCCATGCTCAACTGGATGAAACGGCTGCTGCGCGTGCGCCAGCGCTACCCCGCCTTCGCCATGGGCAGGCTGCGCTGGGTCAACCCCGACAACCGCAAGGTGCTCGCCTTCACCCGGGAGTACGAGGGACAGACGATCCTCATCATCTGCAACCTCTCGCGCTTCGCCCAGCCGGCGGTGCTCGACATGCGCGAGTGGGAAGGCCAGGTGCCCGTGGAGCTCATCGGAGAGACGCCCTTCCCGCGCATCTCCGGCATGCCGTACCAGCTCACGCTCGGCCCCTACATGTTCCTGTGGTTCCGCCTCGAGAAGCTCGCGCCCGGGAGAGGAATGCCGTGACCGCCCCCATCGACCTGACGAAGCTGCCGGACTACCTCCGCAACCAGCGCTGGTTCGCCGGCAAGGCCTGGCCCATCAAGGCCGTGTCCGTGGTGGACCATGCCCGCGTGGAGCTGCCCGGCGGACGTGACTTCACCCTCGCCGTGGTGGAGGTCACCTATGAGCTCGGCAATCCAGACCGCTACCTGCTCCCCGTGGAGAGCAAGGACGACGGCGTCCAGGACGCGCTCGACGACGTGGAGGTGCTGCGCGGCCTCTTCAACCTCATCCGCGAGAAGCGCGTCCTCCCCAGCGCCTCGGGCAAGCTGTGTGGCGAGTGGCTGGACACCCCCGAGGGGTTGATGGCCCTGCCCTCGCCCCTGCCCGTGCGCCGGCTCCAGGTGGAGCAGAGCAACACCTCGGTGGTGGTCGCCGAGAAGGTCATCTTCAAGGTCATCCGCAAGCTGGAGGCCGGCATCAACCCCGAGTACGAGGTGGGCCGCTTCCTCGCCACGAAGACGTCCTTCCGGGCCACGCCCACGCTGCTGGGCGCGCTCCAGTCCGAGGGTCCCGCGGGCGCCACCCTCGCCGTCGTCCACCGCTACATCCCCAACGTCACCGACGGCTGGCTCTACACGCTGAAGCACTTCCGCGCCGGCCCCCGGCTGACGGACGCCTTCATCGGCGAGCTGCGCGCGCTGGGCCAGCGGCTGGGCGAGCTGCACCATGCGCTCGCCTCCAATCCCGATGAGCCCGCCTTCTCCCCGGAGCCCATCCACGCCGAGGATCTGCAGCGCTGGAGCGCCTCCATCGTGGGGGAGATGGGCGTCACCCTCAACGAGGCCTCCCGCCAGTTCCCCGAGCTGGAGAATCGCCGCGAGGGCCTCATCGGCCACGCCACCCAGCTCGCGCAGGTGCCGCCCTCGGGGCAGAAGATCCGCATCCACGGGGATCTGCACCTCGGACAGGTGCTGCGCACCGAGGGCGACTGGCTCCTCTTCGACTTCGAGGGAGAGCCGGGACGCAGCTTCGCCCAGCGGCGCGAGAAGTACTCGCCCCTGCGGGATGTCGCGGGAATGTTGCGCTCCTTCGACTACGCGGAGGCCACGGTGGGGCTGGAGGGCCAGGCCGCGGGTGAGCGCGTGGGCCCGGCACGCAAGGCCTTTCTCGAGGGCTACCGCTCCACCACGCGCGGAGCGGCCTTCCTGCCCAGGGACGATGCGTCCTTCAATTCGATGCTTGACGCCTTCGAGCTGGAGAAGATGCTCTACGAGGTGCGCTACGAGTTGCAGAACCGGCCGGACTGGGTGCGCATCCCCGTCCAGGCACTCATGAGGATGGAGGTTCGCAAGTGAAGAAGCCGATGGATCGGCAGCAGGTGGATGCGGAGCTGCAGCAGATCGTGGAGCTGAGGCACCCCGAGCCGCACCGCGTGCTGGGCATCCACCCGGATGGGGACGCGATGGTGATCCGGGCCTTCCGCCCCGATGCCGTGGCCATCCACGTGCTGCCCGAGTCCGGCGGGCGGATTCCCATGACGCACCGGCTCGGAGGTGTCTACGAGGCCCGGCTCAACGGGAAGACCCACACCTTCAACTACCTCATCGAGGTGGAGTACCCCGGCAACAAGACGTTCACGTTGAGGGATCCCTACAGCTTCCTGCCCACGCTGGGAGACATCGACCTGCACCTTGCGGGCGAGGGCCGGCACGAGGAGGTGTGGAAGCGCATGGGAGCCCACCCCGTGCACCACAACGGCATCAGTGGCGTGGCCTTCGCGGTGTGGGCGCCCACGGCCGCCGGTGTGTCCGTGGTGGGTGACTTCAACAGCTGGGATGGCCGGCTGCACGCCATGCGGCGCATGGGCTCCTCGGGCATCTGGGAGCTCTTCATCCCCGAGGTGGGCGAGGGCACGCGCTACAAGTTCGAGATCCGCCCGGGCCACGGCGGCCGTCTGCTGAAGTCGGACCCGTACGCCTTCCGCACCGAGGTGCCTCCGGCCACGGCCTCGGTGGTGCACGACCTGAACCACTTCCAGTGGACGGACGAGCAGTGGATGACGGCGCGCCGCGGGATGAACGTGGACCATGCGCCGTGGAGTGTCTACGAGGTGCACCTGGCCTCGTGGCGGCGCGTGGTGGAGGACGGGGATCGCTCGCTCACGTACCGGGAGATGGCCACCGCGCTCGCCGACTACGTGAAGCAGATGGGCTTCACCCACGTGGAGCTGATGCCCGTGTCGGAGCACCCCTTCGGCGGCTCCTGGGGCTACCAGGTGGGCAACTACTACGCGCCCACCGCGCGCTTCGGCCACCCGGATGACTTCCGCTACCTCGTCAACTACCTGCACGAGCAGGGCATTGGCGTGCTGTTGGACTGGGTGCCCGGACACTTCCCCCGGGACGCGCACGCGCTGGGCCAGTTCGACGGCACGGCCCTCTACGAGCACGCGGATCCACGCCAGGGCACGCAGCCGGACTGGGGCACCTACGTCTTCAACTTCGGCCGCAACGAGGTGCGCAACTTCCTCATCGCCAACGCGCTCTTCTGGCTCGAGGAGTACCACATCGACGGCCTGCGCGTGGACGCGGTGGCCTCCATGCTGTACCTCGACTACAGCCGCAAGCATGGCGAGTGGGTGCCCAACCGCTGGGGCGGCCGCGAGAACGAGGAGGCCATCTCCTTCCTGCGCGAGCTCAACGACACCGTGCGCCGCAAGTTCCCCGGCGCGGTGATGATCGCCGAGGAGTCCACCGCGTGGCCCAAGGTGAGCCAGCCCACCCAGGAGGGCGGACTCGGCTTCCACTTCAAGTGGAACATGGGCTGGATGCACGACACGCTGACGTACTACTCGAAGGATCCCATCTACCGTCAGCACCACCACAACCAGCTCACCTTCGGCCTGCTGTACGCCTTCAGCGAGCACTTCATGCTGCCGCTGAGCCATGACGAGGTGGTGCACGGCAAGGGCTCGCTGTTCGGGAAGATGCCGGGGGACCACTGGCAGAAGCGCGCCAACCTCCGGGCGCTGCTCGCGTGGATGTGGGCACATCCGGGCAAGAAGCTGCTCTTCATGGGAGGCGAGTTCGGCCAGCCCGCCGAGTGGAACAATGACCGGAGCCTGGACTGGCACCTGCTCGGGGAGCCGGGCCATGGGGGCATCCAGGCGATGATGAAGGACTTGAACAAGCTCTACCGGAGCCACCCGGCGCTGTACGACGCGGACAGCGAGCCGTTCGGCTTCCAGTGGCTGCAGCCGGACGCGGCGGCGGCCAACGTGTTCGCCTTCGTGCGGCGCTCACGGCAGCCAGGGGGCCACGTGGTGTGCATCGCCAACCTGTCGCCCGTGCCCCGCGAGGGCTACCGCGTCGGCTTCCCCCGGCACGGCAGCTACGTGGAGTTGATGAACACGGACGCCCGCGACTACGGTGGCTCCGGCATCGGCAACATGGGCCGCATCCACACCGAGTCGTATGGCTGGGACGGTCAGGAGGCCTCGGCCACGCTGACGCTGCCCCCGCTGTCCGTGGTGTGGTTCACCCCGGGGTAGACGTCAGGGAGCCGGAGCTGGGGTGGACTTCGTCACCCAGAGCAGCCCCAGCTCGAGCGGCTCGGCGTCGAAGGGTTCGGCGCGGACGACTTCCTCGCCCCCGTGACGGGCGGCGAGCCGCCAGCCCTTCCTGCCTCGGCGGTACACCTCCAGGGTGTGGGCTCGCGGGTTCAACAGCCACGCGTGGCTCACCCCCTCCTGGTGGTAGACGTCCAGCTTGCGCCCCCGGTCCAACGCGGCCGTGGACGGCGAGAGCACCTCGCAGACCCAATCAGGCGCCAGCTCGAAGAAGGGCTCATCCCGATCCAGCAATCCGGGCACCCGCTCCCGCCGCCAGCCCGCCAGGTCCGGCACCAGCACCTGCCGCCCGAAGTGCAGCTCCGGCTCGACCAGAATCCACCAGCCCCCTGGACCGTCCTGCCCGATATCGAAGTCCCTCAGCAGCATGCCGAGCCTCGTCGCCGCCCGCCCGTGCCACGCCGCCGGCCGTGGAAAGGCCCACAGCTCGTCGTCGATGATCTCCCCCACCCACCCTGTCGGCAGTGCCTCGATGTCCTCGTAGGTGGCTGGACGCTTTCCCCGACCCATGTTCGCGCTCCTCCCGCTGGCGCTCCGGCCAGACCGCTCCCATCATACAGGAGGAGGTGACATCCGAGGTAGGGTGCACGGAAGACAGCGCCCGGGCGCTCACCCGCCCGCCCGCGGTCTCATTGCCCCGGGCGCACCGGATGCGAAGGGTTGCCGCAACCACACCGCATTCGGAGGGGATGAATGGCGACCACGACCCTGATGGCACTCGAAGGCCAGTTGGCGAATCACTCGGCGCTTCCGCTCCGGGCCACCCTCGGCTCGACGATGCTCTACCACGGCCTCTCCAAGCTGAAGCCAGAGGGCCTGGAGCAGACCTCGCAGTTCTTCGACAGCCTCGGCCTCAAGCCCGCGCGGCCCCTGGCGCTCGCCACGGCATGGACCGAGACCCTCGCCGGCGCCCTCTCCCTCCTGGGCATCGGCACCCGCGTGGCGGCCCTCTCCATCCTCGCGACCCAGGCCGTGGCCATCGCCAAGGTGCACGCCTCCAAGGGCTTCGACAACCTGAAGGGCGGCTACGAGTTCAACCTGTCCCTCATCGCCGCGGCCCTCGGCCTGCTGCTCGGCGGCCCCGGCAAGCTGTCCGTCCACCAGGCCATCCGGCCCCACCGCCACTGGAGCCTGCTGCGCCGCAAGAGCCTCAGCCCCCTGGGCCGGCTCGCCCTGCTGCTCGGATGAGGACTCCCGGAGGCCCCGCTCCGCCAGGGGCCTCTCCTGCCTCACGCCACGTTCGCCAGGAGCGGCTCGTCCTCCGCCGATAATGACGCCTCGGCCTGCCGCTCCGGCTCGGACGGCCGGGACAGGCTCCGCAGTGTCGACAGCATCTCCTGGGCCGGCTCCTTGCCGCGCCGCATCGACACGAACAGCCGCCCTTCGACTCCCGCGCCCTCCAGGCACGACTCCAGCGAGTGCTTCACCAGCGGATGCGGGCTGATCTCCAGGAAGGCCTCGTGTCCCGCGTCGAGCAGCGTGTCCACCGCCTCGCGGAACAGCACCGGCTCGGCGAGGTTGCGCACCCAGTAACCCGCGTCGAACCGCGGCCCCGCCAGCGCGCCTCCCGTCACCGTGGAGACGATGGGCCGCCGCTCCGAGCGCGGGCAGATGTCGCGCAACAGCCCGTGGAGCTCCTCGCGGTACGGATCCACCTGCGGACAGTGCGCCGCCACCTCCGAGTCCACCCGGCGCGCCGGCACCCCGCGCCGGCGCAGCGCCGCCAGCACCCGATCCAACACCTCCGGCTCCGCGGCCACCACCGTCCACTCGGGGCTCGCGTGGATGACGCGCCACACCTGGCCCGCGAACTCGGGCAGGGCCTCGCCCACCCGCGCCCACGGCAACCCCACCACCGCCATGGCCCCCTTCCCCTTCAGCTTCCCCACCGTGCGGCCCTGGTGGCAGATGACCCGCATCGCGTCCTCCAGCGACAGCACTCCCGCCACGTGCGCCGCCGCCACCTCGCCGATGCTGTGCCCCACCACCGCCGCCGGCTCTATCCCCCACGAGCGCCACAGCGCCGCCAGGGCGATCTCCATGGACACGATGGCCGGACAGCTCACCTCGATGTCCCCCAGCCGCGCGTCCTCCGCCGTCAGCGCCTCCAGCAGCGACCAGCCCATCAGCCGCCGCACCTGCACGTCACACGCCTTCAGCACCAACGCGAACACCGTCGAGCGCTCCAGCAGCGCCCGGCCCATGCCCGTCCATTGCGAGCCCTGCCCCGAGAACACGAAGACCGGTCTGCACGGACCCTCCCCCGAGCCCGTCTGGCCCTCGTGACGCATCCGGGACTCCTTGGAGGTCCACCGCATGCCCCACTTCCCCTCCGGGGCCGCCTCGATTCCACCAACAGGGAGGGTCGAAACAGCCCCACCGAATCAATTCAGTAGAGGTGTATTGTTACTTTGTTTTCCAGGGAAAGTGAAGTGCGGATTTCACGGCTGGTGGATTCTTCGGTTTCTACCATTCTCTCATGGGGTGGAACTCACACCCTGTGGCTGGCGGTGGGAGGCCGGTAGCCGTAAAAATCGGGGATCCATGAGCCAGGTTCATTACCAGTCACTGGGTCCCATGATGCCAGGAGAGGGCTCGCGCCCGTTCCTGGCGTTGGCGCTGGAAGAAGGAGTCGCGCCGCGACCGGTGGTGTTGGTGTGGGCTCCAACCGAAGTGGTGCAGGACGCGATGCAGCGGGCGCGGCTGGAGCGGGAGACGGAGCGCGCCGTCGTCTTCGAGCATCCCAACATCCTGCGGGTGCACGGGCTGACGACGCTGGACGGCCGGCTGGCGCGCGTGACGGAGTACGCGGATGGCGAGCCGCTGCGCCAGGTGTTGGACGCGGCCGCGACCCAGCGGTTGCCGCCGGCGTTCGCGGCGCTGGTGGCCGCGGACGTGGCCATGGGCGTGCACTACGCGCACGTGGCGGGCAATGACGATGGGACGCCGCTGATCCACGGAGACCTGCGCCCGGAGACCGTGATGGTCTCGTTCCACGGCGTGTGCAAGGTGTCGGGGTACGGCGCGCTCGGGGTGGCGCCGCGGGAGCGCAATGGACGCCGCGTGCGCAACCGGCGCCTGTACATCGCCCCCGAGCAGCTCATGGGAGGCCGCGAGGCGTCCTCGGTGCTGACGGATGTGTTCCTCCTGGGGCTGCTGCTGTACGAGTGCCTCTCGGGGCGCAAGCCGTTCCAGGATTCGATCGAGCCGGACAAGGCGATCCTCAACCGTCCGTTGCCGCCGCTGCCGCCCGAGATTCCCCTGCCCTACAACGAGGTGGTGCGCCGCGCGACGGCCAAGCGCTCCGGAGACCGGTACCCGAGTGCCCTCGCCTTCCGCGAGGCCCTGGTGGCCGTCTCGGGCGAGCTGCCCTCGTCCACGGCCTTCGCCGAGCTGATCGCGAAGCTGATCCCCCCCGACAACGAGCTGCGGGCCGCCCGGAAGCGGACGATCGACAAGGGACTCGAGGCGCTCGCCCGCGGGGAGCTCGCGCCCATCACCGGGGCCGCGCCCATCATCGCGCCCGAGCCCATCTCGGTGCGCACGCAGAGCCCCATCACCGGGTCCGCGCCCGTGGTCCCGCCCGCGCGCTTCACCGGGTCCACGCCCGCGGTGGCGCCCATCACCGGGGCCGCGCCGATTGTCGCCCCCGCGCGCCTCACCGGGCCCGTGCCCGTGGTCGCGCCCGAGCCCGTCTCCGCCCGCACGCAGATCCCCATCACCGGGACCGCGCCCATCATCGCGCCCGAGCCCGTCTCCGTCAGTGCGCAGATCCCCATCACCGGGACCGCGGCGACAGTGGCTCCGGCGGCGTCCGCCCCGAGCGAGCCGGCTCCGAGCGCGGCACCGGCCGCCGGAGCCGAGGTCCCCGCTGTCGCGGCTCCGCCTCCGGTCATGCCCGAGGACCGGCCCGTGCGTGCGCGCCGCTCGTCCACGCCGCTCGCGGTCGCGGTGGGGGCCGTGCTGCTCCTGAGCGCGGTGGGCGCCGTCTGGAGCGTCCGGAAGCCCCCGCCCGGCTCCGAGGACATGGGAATGGACGCGGGCGAGGAGCTGCGGTTCGACACGCCCGTGCTGCTCGAGGCCGCGCCCCAGTCCCCGCCAGATTCCGGAGTGCGCGTGGCCGCGGCCCCGGCGGCGCCGACCGTGCCACCCACGCCGGTGGAGATCATCGTGAATCCCGACGTGACGGTCTCCGTGGATGGCAAGCCCATGGGCCGCTCGCCGCTGACGGTTCCGCTCGCGCCGGGCCGCCACATGCTCAACTTCCTGGATGAGGCCCGGGGATTGAACTCCGCGCGGATGATCGACGTGCGCTCCACGCCGGACACGGTGACGTTCCGCATCCGCCTGGGCATGGGCTCCATCCTGGTGCATGCGCCTTCGGGCTCGAAGGTGACGCTCGACGGGCAGGACCTGGGAACGGCGCCGGTCTCCGAGAAGACGCTGTTCGAGGGCGAGCACCACCTGCGTGTCACCCAGAACGACGCCGTCTGGGAGAAGAGCTTCGTGCTGCCGGGAGACCAGCGCATGGTCTTCAACGTGGACTTCGAGGCGGAGGAGTAGGCCGGCCCGGTGCCCAGGTCCCCGAAGCGACAGGCGCGAGGCGGTCGTGGCTCGCGAGTGCCGGCGGACCCGGCCCCCGTGGATCCGCGGGTCCACCGCAGCCGCGCCATGCTCCGCGACGCGCTCCTCGCGTTGATCCGTGAGCGGGGCTTCGATGCCATCAACGTGCAGGACATCACCGAGCGCGCCCAGCTCAACCGCAGCACCTTCTACCTGCACTACCGCGACAAGGACGAGCTGCTCACGCACATCATGCGGGACATGCTCTCCGAGCTCTCGCGCAGGAGTCAGCCGCTGGGGGACTCGACCGAGCGCCTCCATCGAACCCTGACGGACTGGTTCCAGCACGCGGACGAGCACGCCGAGCTGTACCACCTCATGCTCGGCCAGAGCGGTATGCGCGCCTACCAGATCCAGTTGCGCAACATCCTCGAGCAGCTCATGAGTCGAGAACTGGAGGGAGCCGCCCTTCCTCCCGGTCTCGAGGGAGTGCCCCTCCCCGTCGTGAATCGCTTCCTGACCTCGGCATTCCTGGGGGTGCTCGAGTGGTGGTTGGACCGACGCTCGCCCCATCCACCCGAGGGCATGGCGCGGTGGCTGGGAGCACTCACCTCCCTGCTGGTGAAGCCACCAGCGGACGCGCCTCGGTCGCCCCGAAGCCGGTAGTCCTCCCCGGACTTCTTCGACATTCGCGAGCGCGTGTCGATTAAGCGGCGCCCCGTCAGGGAGTGTCGGTTGTGCGCCACTCTCCGCGATGTCACATCAGCATCATCATGATGCTGACCGAGGCACAGAAAGACGATCTGGCGAGGCTCCTCCGCCCGGTGGCTCCGCCGCTCGAGGTGGACGATGTCTATTCACGGGACCAGCTCCAGCGGTTGCTGGGGGTGGTGCGGAGCAGCGGGCCGCACAAGCTGATCATCGCGCAGCATTTCGCCTCCGCCGAGGAGCTCATCGCCACCTCCGCGGGTGGGGTTCCCGAGGGAGTGATCCCGACGCTCGAGATGTTCCTGTCGCCCACGTTCCGCAACTTCTACGGGAACCATGCGACCTGCCTGTTCCCCGAGATCAACGACTGCTTCTACAACGACAAGTTCCTGCGGCTCGCGAAGAGCTACTGGGGCGCGAAGTATGCCCGGCCCCAGATGATGCTCTTCAATGTGAACGGCCCGTGCGGCAATACGGACCCCGGACACCTGGACTCCCCGAGCTTCCGTGGCATCCGCTACGAGAACTCGCCGACCTGGCTCTGCAGCGTCATGGGGAAGTCGGGGCTGTTCCGCGACCACCTCATCAAGATGGCCCAGGTCATCACCTGGTTCTCACATGATCCCGAGAGCGGCTTCACCTATTGGCCCGATGGGCCACGCGCGGCACCCAGGCGCGTGAAACCGCCCATCTACAACCGGGGCGTCGTCGTCCAGAACGAGATGATGGTCCACCGCGGCGAGGCCAATGGACCCGTGGAGCAGCAGTTCCCCGCGGGGCTGGACTTCCACAGCGTGTTCGCCGGAGCGCCTGACAGCCGCGAGCACTGGATCGTGAAGACCGGTGACCAGGAGATCGCGCGCTACCACACGGATGAACTGCGCTTCCTGGTCCACTGGTCGGCCGAGGTGTACGAGGACTTCGCCGAGCTGAAGAAGAACATGGACCACACCGAGGACCTGACCTTCGAGCGGGTCTTCGACACGCTGATCAAGGACGTGCGCGCCAAGGGGCTCCAGGTCGAGACGCCCACGGATCCGCTGCATGACCCCGTGTTCATCCGCACCATCAACGCGGCCTACGACATCGGCCGTCCCACGCTCTACCCGCCCGAGGCACCCGTCACGCGGTTCCGCACCGCGGCTTGAGGACCACACCATGCCCGACCTTCCCTCCTCCTCCCTGCCCACGCTCCCCGAGAATCCCTCGCTGTCCACCCGCCTTCGTGTGGGCCTTCAGGCGCTCAAGGTCCTGCAGGTCAATCCCACGGACCCCGCCTGGGGCGCCCTGTTCTACGACAGCGTGGAGATTGGTCTGTGCGCGTCGCTCGCCCGGGACTTCTCCCTCCACGAGGAGGGCCGCCACCTGCTGGCCGAGAGGCCCTCGTTGAAGGCCTCGGCGATGGACCTGGATGCGCTCGAGAAGCTTCCCGCCGGGTCGCTCGGCCACACGTTCGCGCGCTACTTCCGGGAGCAGGGGCTGACGCCGATCGACACCCTCACCCCGCCGAAGAACGATGCCCAGTACGTCGCCACGCGCCTGCGGGAGACGCATGACCTCCACCACATGGTGACCGGCTACGGCACGGATGTCCTGGGAGAGATGGAGTTGCAAGCGTTCACCCTGGGCAACCTCCACCTGCGCACCTCGCTCCTCATCCTGCTCCAGTCGGGGAAGGCGTCCCAGCAGGTCCCCGGATTCGATGCGGCCCAATACGCCCGGAAGCTGTGGACCGCATTCCGGCGCGGCAGCCAGTCCCGGCAGCTCGCCAGCTTCCGGTGGGAGGACCACTGGGCAACGCCACTCGCCATGCTGCGTGAGCAGCTCGTCGCGCCCGCGAGGCAGTGGAATTGAGGCAACCGCTGGACGTCCGCGACCCGATTTCGTAGGTTAGCTGGCCGTATGCGGAACTTCCTACCTCGGCAGTCTACCCTGCTGCTCGTCCTCGTGGCGTCCATGGCTGCGGCCAAGGGCCGCGAGCCTGCCTCCCGGAGCCTCTACCTTCCGGATGATCCACGGGAAGCGGTACACCCGGTGTACGTCGCCGGTGAGATGGGAACCGTGCTCCGGTTCGCGCAGCCGGTCGATCCCGCCAGGACGAAGATGCTGGGTTGGGAAGGCCGCTTCGAGCCCTTGCTCGCAGGGGGTCATCTCGTCGTCGTGACACCACTCAAGGAGCTCGACCCGGAGGATCGGTTCCTGCTGGTCGTGACGCTTCAGAATGGGAAGGAACTCCCCTTCACCGTCACGGCGCAGGAAGCGCGGTTCGATCATCAGGTGAATGTGTTCCCTGTCGAAGAAAGCCCGGAAGCGCTCCGGAGCCGACTGGCTCATCACCAGACCCGGGAACGGATTCTCGAGGAAGAGAATGAGCGCTACCGGAACGAGGAGACCTCGATTGACCACGCCATCGCCGCACTCCTGACCAGGGGGGCGGCGAAGATGACGTCGATGCGTCCGAAGGTGGCTCATTTTTTCAAGAATCCCCAGGGCGTTGAGTTCCTGATAACCGTTCTGGCCAGCAAGAAAGACAACAAGGTCGCGGTCGTCTTCGACGTGAAGAACAACAGCCCGACTGAGTCTTGGAGTCTGTTGGAAGCGCGCCTGGTGACCGAGGCAGGAGGAGAGAAGAAGCCTTTTGCACTGCGTGCCACCCAGGAGTACCTGGCACCGGGAGGAATGAGCGGGACCATCGCCGTCGTCATGGACGCGGGCGTCTTCGACTCGAGCAATGGCCCCGAGCGGCTCGTACTTGAGCTCTTCCGTCGAGGAACCGGGCTCCGAGAGGCTTGGGTTCTTCTGGATCGACAACTGTTGCGCTAGTACATGCGTACCCACATGGCTCCGACCCACGTGCCACTTCTTGTCTCCGTCGTCCTGCTGTGTGTGTGCTCAGGTTGTGTGACTGCCGGAGGCGTGTCCCTTCGCGCAGATGGGAGCCCAGGCCCGCAGGAATGCCCGGAAAAGGCGCTCGAAGTCATGCGAGTACTTCACCTGAATGTGGGGGACGGCTCGATCGTTGAACTGGACACCAACCAGACCGACACCAGCCCCATCACCCTGTATGACGGGCCCGTGGAAAGCATGCTGGACAAGAGCCTCGGGCCCCTTCCACCCGTTACCCGTCTTTATGGCCGGGTGTGGACGGGTGGCCCGCAGGTCGTCATCCGGTATTACGAGGCGCACGTGCCCGACGAAGAGCCGATGCCCATTTGCGCTGTGGCTCGGCTCGGTCGTGGTCAGTTGCAGAAAAAGCCCGAGTCCAAACCCGGAACGGCCATCGTTGAGTTCTCGCGTGCTGGCGTCTTCGTGGTGAATTCGTTCCGGTGAGCGGGTTGTCTGCAGGAGCAGGAACATCCACCGACGACCCACGACTGAAGAAGGAGTCCGCATGGGACGGGTGTGACGGAAGGAACCCGGGCGCCAACCCGCTCTCCTAGGCACCAGGCAGGGAGGTATGCGCCTCCAGGCTGTCTCCCCGGGAGATGATGAAACACACGCGGGGAATGGGTGTGATCACGTCGAACGTGTGCGGCGCGCCCGTGCCGAAGTCGAGCAGCGACAGATCGAAGCGGGAGATGTTGTTGACCAGCAGCCCGTGGCTCTCCGTCGAGAAGCCCACCAGATCCACGCCCTCGGAGCCCCACGTGCGCCGCACCTCCTCCAGCAGCGCATGGCTGCGGAGGAAGTCCTCGGCGCTCGCGGACTGGAGCCGCGCCCGGATGCGGGCCGCGAGCGCTGGCACCGGAAGCGTCGTGGCCTCCTCGGGCGAGAG
Organism: Archangium violaceum Cb vi76; assembly: GCF_000733295.1. Classification (GTDB taxonomy): domain Bacteria; phylum Myxococcota; class Myxococcia; order Myxococcales; family Myxococcaceae; genus Archangium; species Archangium violaceum. The sequence goes on from NZ_JPMI01000305.1 coordinate 55,006, forward strand.
CGGCACGCGCAGCGGCAGCCCGGCATTGCCGAAGTACGACGCCGGCAGCAGCCTGGGAACGCGCCGGAAGTCGAAGACCGTCCCCAGCTCCGGCTCGGCCCTGGGCCTCCGCTCGGGCTGCCGGCGGTAGTGCCGCCACAGGAGGGCCGCCAGCACGTCGCCCGCCGTCACCTGGGGACGGCTCACCCGTGCATCCCGCAGCAACGTCTCCACCTCCTCGCGAGCGAAGCGCCGGATGTCCCAGCGGTAGTCCTCACGGACGCGGGGGGACGGGGGCACCCGGAGCCCGAAGCCCGCACGCCGCAACTGCGCCTCCAGGGGCAGGGACTTGTCCAGCGACGGCGCCGGAGGAAACTCGGGCTCGGAGGCGGCCGGCAGCACCGGGGCCTGCCCGCGCACGGCCCGCGCCCACGCGCTCAGGAAGAGCACCAGGCTGCCCCCATCGCCGAGCCCGTGCGACATGCTCGCCCCGAGGCACCCTCCTCCCGAGGTGAACCGGGAGATCTTCACCCGGCACCGGGGCGGCCCGGAGCCCGGCCGCACGGAGTCGAAGAGCACGGCCCGGGAGATCTTGTCCTCGGGGGGCTCGGCGACCCCCGCGATGTCGAGCAGCGCGACCCCTTCCCCCAACCGCGGGAACGCGGGCAGGATCCGCGCCAGCCCCTCGGCCAGCACCTCCGCCGCGGGCAACCGCTCGTAGAAGAAGGCGAACTCGATGGGGAGATCATCCGGCCCCGCGAAGAACTCATCCAGGGCCGACAACGACACCGGTCCGCTCATGGCCCTCTCAGGGGAAACGGTAGATCACTCCACCCGAGTGCAGCCCCGAGCCCACCCCGAGGATCAACGCGGTCTGCCCGGACTCGTGGCGCCCCGCCTGCAGGAAGCCGTGCAGCACGAGCCCCAGCGAGGCCGCCGCGCAGTTGCCCTGCTCCTCCATGTTGAAGAACGACTTCTCCTCGGGGATGCCGGTGCTCTTGAGCCAGCGCCGCTGCAGCTGCGCGTTGCTCATGTTGAAGAGCACCCAGTCCGCCTCCTTCATCTCCCGGGCGGCGAGCACCTCGGTGTGCAGCCGCGAGAACGCCTGGTTGATGTTGTTGGGGACACTCCGGTAGTCGATGACGAAGTGGTCCTCCAGCAACTCCTGGATGTTGTCGCGGGTGGGCACGTGCTTGGAGCCGCCGAACTTCTTGTGCACCACGTCCCGGCCAGGCTCCGTGTGCATGTGGAAGGAGGAGAAACCCACCGGCTCCTTGCTCCGCTCCGCCGACAGCACGAACGCCGCCGCCCCATCTCCGAAGATGGTCGCCTGCAGCCAGATGCGATCCTTGAGCTCCGGCTTGCAGTACGAGGACATGGAGCTGGCCGCGCACACGAGCACGTTGCGCGCCTGGCCCGAGCGGATCATCGACGTGGCCAGCATCATCGCGTTGAGCGTGCCCGCGCATCCGGCGATGTGCGTGAGCGCCATCACGTTGGCGGGCGCCCCCAGCCGCTGGTGCAGGATGCACGCGGGATCCGGCGTGCACACCGTGGTGGGCGTGAGGGTCACGAACAGGATGACCTGCACATCACTGATGTGCATCCCCGCGTCCTTCAGCGCCTGCTTCGCCGCCTCGTGGACGAGATCGTCCTCGTCGAGATCATCGAGCCGATCGTGCTTGTAGTCGTAGCGGGTGTGCCGCGTCCTGACCCCGAAGGTCTCGTAGACCCAGTTGGGATCCCGCCGACCATGCCACTCGCAGATGTCCTCGTTGGTGAAGGCGAGCGGCGGCAGCGCCATTCCGCTGCCCCGAATCACCACGGAGGGAGAGACGTCGTTCCGGAAAGAGCTCGACGGGACCATAAACCGTCCTTAGCAACCCGAAGGGTGGAGTGAGTCGAGGGGTTCGATGGGCGGCTTCATGGGACAGCCATCGAGAGCCCATCCGATGAATTCGTGAGGAACACGCACGCCGGGCTGACCACGACAAGAGTACTACAGCCGCGAGCTACTCTCATCTGGGTCAGTCGGGCACCACATGGGGTTCTCGGAACCCACGCCTGTCCGGGAGTTCATGGATGGAAACGCGCGCACATCCCGTACTCGAGAGGCCTCATGGTCCACGCGCTGGACTCTCGTTCCACCCGCTCGAACAGATCCAGCGAAGCTGAATCTCGTGCAGCGGGCCGCCATCGCGCGTGCTACAGAGCGCCGGCACCCACTCACCTGGTAGGCAGGTGAGCGACCCGCTCCGCTACACGGAGCGCGTGTGCAACCCCATCATCAAGTCAGGCACGGCAGGAGTCCCCCTCCCCCGCACCGCCGGTGGAAGGTCCGGCTCCGAGCGTGCTCGAGAACAGCCCCAAGGAGGGCATCCATGCAGATCGCGAAGGACAGCGTCGTCACCATCGACTACCGGCTCCACCTGGGTGACGGGAAGATCATCGACGAGAGCGAGCCGGGGGATCCGCTCGTCTACCTGCACGGGTACGAGGAGATCGTCCCGGGGCTGGAGAAGGCGCTCGAGGGCAAGAAGGCGGGCGAGTCGCTGAAGGTGGTGGTCGAGCCCAAGGACGGTTACGGGGAGTACGATCCGGACGGTGTGGAGGAGGTGCCGCGCGAGGACTTCCCGCCGGACATGGAGCTGGAGGCCGGCGGCGTCGTCAGCGCCACGGACGAGGACGGCGACGACGTCGAGTTCCTCGTGAAGGAGGTGCGGGCCAAGACGGTGGTGATCGACTTCAATGATCCGATGGCCGGCAAGACGCTCCACTTCGACGTCACCGTGCGCGAGGTGCGCGCGGCGACGAAGGAGGAGCTCGAGCACGGCCACGCGCACGCCCCTGGCCACGAGCACTGAACCCCTCGTCCGAGCCACACCACCATCGCTGCACGGTCCAGGCCTCACCCGGCCCCACACCCGGGCATGTGAGGCTTGACCCATCTGGCGAGCCTTCCTACGCAACCGCGCCGTCTACTAGCGCCCCACGTTCCTTGACGAATGTAGCGATGACTTCCTAGGCTTTCCTTTTTTCCCCACACCCTGTGGAACACGGAGAGTACGGATGCGTTACACGCGCAAGGATGTCTCGGAGCTGCTGGAGACGGTGAACGGAGGCCCGGACGTCGACGGCTTCGCCACGACGTCGAACATCGCGGGCAACACGATGGTGCTGGTGGCGTCGGGTCCGGGCACGGCCTGGCAGAACGTCTACAACCCGAGCCACCGCATCTGCGAGGACGGGACGACCCCGCCCTACCCCGAGGACGGAAGCAGCCTCTGCTACTAATAGGGAATGAACAACCGCCTCGTCCTGCTCCTCAACACCCATATGCCGCAGGTGCTGGGCGAGGGGGCCCTCCTCGATGAGCCGGAGAGCTGGCTCTTCGAGGCGCTGACGGAGACGTACCTCCCCCTGTTCCGGATGATGTCGCGCTGGGAGCCCCAGCGCTTCTCCGGAACGCTGGTGCTGTCCTTCACCCCGTGTCTGGTGCAACAGCTGCTGGCGTGCGAGGAGCGCTACACGCGCTACCTGCACCTGATGGGGCGCATCGCCACGCGCGAGCTGGAGCGCACCTCCCAGCGCGAGCTCTACAACCGCTACGAGAAGTATCCGCGGGAGCTCCCGGACGAGGCGCTGCACCGGCTCCACCAGACGGCGGGCATGTACCTGCGGCGCGTGGAGGACAGCCTGGCCTTCCTGAAGGAGCACCGCCTGCGCGACGTGCTCGGCCAGCTGGGTCGCTCGCGGCTTCCGGGTGTTCAGTTGTGGACATCCTCGCCCCAGCACAACTTCCTGCCCTTCTTCGAGCCCGCCACCGCGGATCGGTTGGTGGCCCGGGGCGTCGAGTCCTTCCAGGAGGTTTTCGGCCGCGATCCGGATGGCTTCTGGCTGCCCGAGTGCGCCTTCCGGCCCGGGCTCGAGCGCGTGCTGACGCGCCACGGGGTGCGCCGCACGGCGCTCAGCCTCCATGGCATCGGCGCCTACCAGCCGGAGGATCCGAGCGGCCCGTACCGCCATGGAGATCTGGAGGTGCTCGTCCACGACTACCGGATTGGCCTGCACCTGTGGAAGTCACCCGAGTCCACCTTCCCGGCGCACCCCGTGTACCGCGAGTTCTTCCGGGACCTGGGCTTCGACGTGGTGCCCGAGTACTTCGACGAGCTGGGCGTGCCCGTGCCCGCGAACAAGCGGGGCCACCTGTGGACGGGCATCAAGTACCACGCGGTGAGCGGCAGGGACGTGGGCCTGGGGCACAAGGCGCTCTACGATCCGGAGGCCGCCCGCGCCCAGGTGCCCCACCACGTGCGCGCCTTCTGGGAGCTGCTGGAGTCGCGCCGGGCGCTCGTCCAGGACGGACAGACGTTCGTGCTCGCCTTCGACACCGAGCTCTTCGGCCACTGGTGGCACGAGGGGATCGACTGGCTCGAGGGCGTGCTGCAGCCCGAGGCGCCGCGCGAGTCCATTGCCGCGAAGGTGGAGTCCCCTCCTCCGCCGCCCGAGCTGCCGCGGCTCTACTACTCGACGTGGGGAACGGACTTCTACAGCGAGCACTGGCTGACGCCGGCCAACTGCTGGATGTACGCGCTCATCAAGCTGGTGGAGGCGCACCTGCCGCCACCGGTGGACGAGGCGTCCCGCGAGCTGTGGCGCCGCTTCGAGCTGTTCAGCGGGAGCGATCTGCTCTTCATGATGCCGGACCCCTCGCAGAAGGAGCGGGCCCGCTCGCTGTTCCTCGCGCGCTACGAGGACCTGGTCTCGCGCCTGCCCGCCTTCGAGCCCGAGCTGCTCGCCGCCTACCCGGTGGATCCCTTCAAGTGCGTGCTCGTGCACGTGATGAAGCCGGGGGACGAGACCCCACCGTCCTTCCAGCTGCGCCGGCTGTCGCGGGAGGACGAGCGCGTGGCCCGGCGCCGGGAGATCACGCTGGAGCCCGAGGTGCGCGAGGTCGCGGGACTGCGCGTCTGCTTCCAGTACTTCCTGCTGCACCCGCAGGGCCGGTACTCGCTGCGCGTGGAGGGCTCGGAGCGCGAGCACCTCTTCCAGATGCCGGACTACGGCATGCCGCTGCTGATCGCCCAGGACGCACGGGCATATCCCAAGTACGACCCCGAGGTGCTCTACCGGAAGCTGGGGGAGATCTGGGAGGGAGACGAGCACCTGCCCATCAAGGCGGCGCCCACGCTGCGCAGCCGCCACGTGTACACGCGCGAGGCGCTGGCCGGGGTGCTCGCCGGGCGGCGTGCGGCGGTCTTCAAGTACAACAAGGAGGGGTACGCGCTGCTGCGCTTCCGCGAGCAGGCGCTGGCCCCGGCCTCGATCGTCTTCGATGACACCGTGTCCTTGAGCGACGCGGGCGCGTACATCCAGGCCGGAGCCATGTCCGTGCCGGTGAGCAGCGATCCGGCGGAGGTCGCGCGGCAGGACTTCGACGCGATCGTCTTCACGTGCTCGCTCAACTTCGAGTCCGAGGTGCCGCACGTCCGCGCGTTGCTGGAAGTGGCCACGCGCCGGCGGCTGCCGGTGATCTCGCTGTACGACGACATCCTCTATTACGATCTGTTCGATGGGTTGGACGTGGATCCGGAGCTCTTCTACCGGGTGGCCGTACCCGAGCAGGACGCCCTGGCCGTCCAGGCCCCGGAGACGTACCGGCCGCGCAACCTGCTGGGCGTCTTCGGCACGGACACGGTACAGGGCAAGTTCACCACGCAGCTCTACCTGCGCGAGGCCCTGGCCCGGCGGAAGCTGCACGTGCGCCACCACTCCACGGAGCCCACGGGCATCCTGCTCGGAGCGGACACCGGCTATTCGCGCGTGCTGCACGTGGAGCTGGCCCAGCGGCTGGCGTTCGAGCGGCGGCTCATGCTGGGACTGGCCGAGGGGTGCGATCTGGTCATCACCGGCGGACAGAACGGGCTGCTCTACACCCCGCCGGGAGCCGATCGCCGGGCCAACGCCTCCACGCTCATCTACGAGACGTTCCTGCCGCGGCTGGTGGTGTTGACGGTCTCGGTGGACACCCGGGCGGAGGACGTGGTGGCCACGCGCGAGTACCTGGAGACGCTGGCCCGCGAGCACGGGGTGACCTGCACGGTGGTGGGCCTGGCGATGATGGGCGGGCGCAAGCTGCACGGCAGCCGGTGGACCGAGACGTGGTTCCTCGGCGTCCGGGATGAGGTGCTGGAGGGCGCGCGGCAGCGGTTGGAGCAGCACACCGGCCTGCGCGTCCACGCCATTCCCGAGGAGGCGGACGCACTGGCCCAGGCCGTGCTCACGCACCTGTGATGGAGGTGAACGGCGAGACGCGGGAGGCGCCTCCCGGACTGCGGCGGTCGGCGCGGTACCTCGCCGCGCTCGTGCGGCTGCTGCGCCCCGCGTGGGGCCTGCTGGCCCGGGGCGCGATGCTCGGGCCCGTCATCACGCTCCTCAGCCTGGTGCCGCCCTACCTCACCCGGCTGCTGTTCGACCATGTCACCGCCACGCGGGACGTGGGCCTGCTCGAGGTGCTGGTGGCCGGCATCTTCGCCGCGTCCATGGCGGCCGTGCTGGCGGAGTCGCTGCTGAACTACACCTCGGCCTACCTGAACATCAAGTTGGAGAGCTCCGCCGTCCTCTACCTCTTCAACCATGTGCAGCACCTGCCGGATCGCTTCTTCTCCCAACGGCAGACGGGGGAGATCACCAGCCGGTTCGAGGACGCCCGCGCCGGACTGTCCCTGGTGGTGGGCCTGGTCAGGCTCGTCTTCTCGCAGGGGACGTATGTGCTGATCATCCCCTTCACCCTGGCCTCCCTGCACTGGAAGCTCGCGCTGGCGGCGATCGCCACGCTGCCGCTCGCGGTGGTGGTGCCGCTCGTGCTCGGACGCCGGATGGGAGGAGCCTGGCAGGAGGTGGTGGGCGCCTATACCTCGCTCAACGCCCTGCAGTTGGAGGCCCTGCGGCAGACCCGCACGAGCAAGGTGCTGACGCTCGAGCCGCTCATGTACGAGCGCACGGCGGGACAGATGCGCGCGGTGCTGCGGGCGCACCTGCGGGCCCATGGAGCGGATGGGCTGCTGCGGCTGTGCGAGCGCGCGGTGGAGGCGGCGCAGATCGCCCTGTTCACCTGGCTGGGCTGGCGCCTCATCCTCGCGGGGGAGCTCAGCCTGGGTGGATACATGGCCTTCGTGGCCTATGCCGCGTACCTGCGTGGCCCGGTGCTCGAGATCATCTCCTTCGTCACCCAGGTGCAGCAGCGCGGCGTCCACCTCCAGCGCTTCTTCGAGTACCTGAACGAGACACCGGAGCAGGATCCGTCGAGTGCCCTGCGGCCCCCGGGGCCCCTTTCGTGGCGGCTGCGCGGCGGGGTGGCGCTGGAGGGAGTGTCGTTCGCGTACACGCCGGGCGAGGAAGTGCTGCGCGAGGTGAGCGCGCGAATCGAGCCGGGGGCGGTGGTGACGATCGTCGGGCCGAGCGGCTCGGGGAAGACGACGCTGGCGCGGCTGCTGACACGGCTGGAGTCGCCCGGGCGTGGGCGCGTGCTGTACGACGGGCGCGACGCGGGGGAAGTGGAGCTCTCCGAGCTGCGCCGGCAGCTCGCCGTGGTGTGGCAGGACGTGGAGCTGTTCCACGGCACCCTGCTCGAGAACCTCACCCTGGGCCTTCCGCCGGTGCCTCGGGAGGAGGTGGAGCGCGTGGTGCGGCTGTGCGGGTTGGAGCAGCTCGTGGCGTCCCTGCCCCAGGGCTACGAGACACGGGTGGCCGAGGGGGGAGCGAGTCTATCGGGTGGGCAGCGGCAACGGCTGGCGCTGGCTCGGGCGGTGCTGCGGGATGCGCCAGTGCTGGTGCTGGACGAGGCCACCTCCCAGCTCGATGTGGAGACCGAGGCGACGGTGGTGCGGGGGTTGCTCGCACGAGCGCGGGAGCGGGGGCAGACGGTGCTGTTCATCACGCACCGGTTGGCCAACGCGCCGTTGGCGGATGAGGTGTGGATGCTCGCTGGGGGCCGGTTGGTGGGCCGGGGGCCGCATGCGGAGCTGCTGGCACGCTGTGCGCCCTACCAACGCCTGTTCCGAGCGGGAGAGGGTGAAGCCGATGCCGCCTGAGTTCTTCTACTACCCCCTCTCCCCTCGGGAGAGGGTCAGGGTGAGGGTGCCCGGACCCGTTCTTCAA
>NZ_JPMI01000306.1 GCF_000733295.1 Archangium violaceum Cb vi76
GTTCTTCAACCCGTGGCCCACGGTGTGGACAGAGGGTTCAACCCGGGTACACCCGATACCCTCACCCCGTCCCTCTCCCGGAGGGCGAGGGGAAATATCCGCGGCTCATCCCATGTGACCGGAGGCCTCTGAGCGACCTGTCATGAACCAAGAGCCCCCCCACCTGCCCCTGCTCGAAGATCCCGATCACCCGGGCGTCTTCATCGTGAACCGGTTGGGCACCCTCACGGCCCTGCTCATCGGAATACTCTGCGTGGGGATGCTCCTCGCGGGCTCGTTCGTCCGGCTCGACCTTCCCGTCCAGGGCGAGCACCCTTCACGAACGGAGTCCGTGTCCCTGGGAACCTACCTGGCACGGCAGCTCGGACTCTCGAAGCTCCCGGGGCTCGGAGGCACGGCCCCGTGAAGCTGGGGATCATCGACAGCGGCGTGGACGTGGGCTTCCTGCGCGAGCATGGGATCCACCTCGCGGGAGGCGCCCGCTTCACGCTCGACCTGGGCGCACGGGTACTGGAGACGCGCAGCTATGACCGCGAAGAGCTGGAAGCATGGCGAGCCGGCACGAGCACGGTGGATCTCCAGGACGAGAACGGGCATGGCACCGCCGTCCTGAGCATCCTCCACGACCAGGTCCGCCCGTGGCCGGAGGTGGAGCTCTACGTGGCGCGCATCTTCGATCAAGAGGTGCGCGCGCATTCGCTGTGCCTCGTGGAGGCCCTGCGGTGGATGCTCGACGAGGTAGGCGTGGACCTGCTCAACCTGAGCCTCGGGACGACCTACCGCGCCCTGGAGGCGCCGATGCGCGAGGTGCTCGAGCGCGCGGTGGCTCGGGGAGCCATCATCGCCTGTGCCGCGGGCGGAGTGCCCACGCTGCCCGCGCAACTGGACTCGGTGGTGTCGGTGGGAGACCCGGCGCTCATGGAGGGACTCGGCACCGGAGTGAAGGTCGACCACGTCGTCCCTCATCGGCAGGTGAAGCTCTACATGGGCGGGCGCTGGTGCGGCGATGCGCCCATGACGACCAGCTTCGCCTGCGCGGTGGCCGTGGCCGGTGTCCTGCGCGATGGCTGCCCACCGGAGTGGCGGCGCAAGCAACGCTGAGGCCGCGCGCCACGGATCCTCAACGAGGGCCCTGGCCCTCCACGAGGGGAATCTCCACCTCGAGTGTCCCTCCCGCGTTGGGAGAGATCCGCACCTCGCCGCTCGAACCATCCGGCGCCCACACCATCAACTTCACGGGCTCGGCCGGGATCTCCCGTAGCTCGAAGCGCTCCCCGGGGAACTCCCAGGGGCCCTGGTCTCCGGGGAGGAATCCCGTCTGGAGCTGGTAGCTCATGGTGAACCCCCGCACGGGCTCGCCAGCGCTCACCACCTTGCCTCGCACCAGGGCCGCGGGCCGCAATCTCACCACCACCCCCTGATCGCCGGGCTTCACCCCCGTCACCTCGCCCGCCCGCCCACCATTGCGCGCGACCAACGTCAGGCGGCCCTTGTGGGCGCCCGTCGCGGGAGGGAAGCCGAGCGAGAAACGCCCCTCGTCATCCGCGTGCCCCATCATCCACTGGGTGGGGTCCGAGCCACTCCGGGAGGCCAGCGTGACGAAGGCGCCTGGAGAAGGCGCTCCGTCCGGCTCGAGCACCACCCCCTGGAGCTCGTCACCACCCGGGAGCTCCTCCCAGGTCAATTCAACCCGGACCGTCCTGCCCTCCTCCACTCGCACCTGCCGGGAGCCGCTGGTGCCGGAGCCCCGGCGCTCCGCGAGCAGCAGTCCGTAGGTGCCCGGGGGCAGCTCCATCCGGAAGTCTCCCGCCGTCCCGACCGTGGCCCGGCCCACGTCCGACGCAACTAAACGGCCCTCGCCCTGCGCGACGGCCGTCACATCCAGCCGCCCGGTGGGGAGCGGACCCCGGGCCGCCCGCACCACCCCCTCCACGGTGCCCGTGCCCTCCAGCGTGAAGTCCGCCCGGGCCGTGCCCACCTCTCCCACGTCCACCGGCTTGCTGACCCCCGCCGTCGAGCCCTCCCGGCGCGCGGTGAGGTACTGAGTGCCCGCGGCGATCCCCTGGAGCCGGTAGTGTCCCGTGGCGTCGGTCCGGGACTCGATGAACAGGAGGCCCGCCCCTTCGCCCGAGCGGTTGGGCGCCATCACCCGCGCGCCCGTCACCGGCCGCCCCGCCGTATCCCTCACCTCGCCCTCCACCGAGCCGGTGCCCGTGAGCACGATGCTGACGGGGAACCGCTCCCCCGGGCGCACTGTCAGGCCACGCCGCCAGGCCGTCGAGAAGCCCGGCGCGCTCACCCTCACGTCGTAACCCCCGGCCGCGAGCCCACTCACCAGGAAGTGGCCCTCGCCATCCGTCATCGCGCGGCCGGAGTCCCCGGTACCGCCCTGGGGGCTGACATCGACGCGAGCCCCCTCCACCGGTGCTCCCGAGGACCGGGCCACCACACGGCCCTCCAGCACCGCGCCCGGTCCGAGCTGGATCCGCACCTCGCGCACCGTCTTCCCCGCCCGCGCGAGCACGGGCGCGTCCAGGCCCCCCGCTTCCTCGCCTCGCCGCGCGGACACGGTGTGGGCTCCGGGCTCCACCTCGACGGAGAAGCCGCCTCCCGCCCCGGTGGTCACCACCTGGGCCGCCTCTCCGCTCACCCGTACCTCGGCGTCCGTGGCCGGAAGTCCCCGCGCATCCACGACGAAGCCCTCGATGACACACGCCGCCCGGAGCGCCACCGTCAGCGGCCCGTCCGTGGGCACCTTCACCTGGCTCAGCACCGCTCGCGCGTGCCCGGGCGCACGGGCTTCCAACTGATAGACCCCCGGGGCGAGTCCGCCCACGACGAATCGTCCCCGCTCGTCACTCGTGGCGTACACACGTTCCTCGGCGGGAGCCTCGGCGCGCTGCCAGAACTCCAACTCCCGGCCATGCGCCGTGAGGACGAGCTCCACCAGGGGCAGCGGCTCTTCCGTGCCCTGCACCACGGTGCGGCCGGTGAGGGACTGACCCGGTTCCAGCGTGAGGCGCAAGGAGGTGCGCGGCTCACCGAACGGACGCACCACGTCGCGCAAGAGCGGCGCATGACCCCGGGCACGCACCGCCACCAGATACCGGCCGGGCCCGGATGCGAGCCGGATGACTCCTCGCGCATCCGTCTGGCCCGTGCCCACCAGACGCCAGGGCTCCACCTCGGGCTGGGCGTCCCGCGCGTCACGCCTGTGGAGCCGCACGCTGGCGCCGGGCACCGGCTTCCCACCCGCCGCGAGCACCTCCACGACCAGGACACCCTCCGCCTCGCCGGGCACCTGGACCGGGGATGGCGCGCGGCCCTCGTTCACGCGGACCGGCGCTTCGTGTGGCAACGTGCCCGCGGCAGCATCATCCTTCCGCGCGGTCGTCATCACCCCGCTCGAGCCCTCCCCGGCCCCCTGCCCTCCGGAGCGCGAGACCCAGAGCAGCACGAGTCCCAACCCCACCAGGACCATCGCCAGGATGAGCCGCCCGCGCATGGCCATCCGTCCTCACGCCTGGGGGCGCTGATTCCCGAGCGCATCCCGGAGGAACGTCAGGATCTCCGCGTGGAGCACCGGCTGGAACGCGGCACGGTCGAAGCCCTTCGGATCCTGGGAAGGAGGAAACCCGGGGCTCGTCATCGCCGGAGGGAACGGGCTCTGGAAGGAGAAGTGGCCCGCGTTCGGGACGACCCGATGGTCGATGCGCTCCGGGCGGGGAACACCCCGGAGGATGATGTCCGCGTGCATGGCGGGCGTGTGCTCATCGAGCTCCGCCGTGCGCATCAGGATGGGGACATCCACGCCAGCAAGAGCCCCCTCGGCCATGAACCAGGGCGACGCGGGCGCGAGCAGCACCAGCGCGCGGACGCGAGGGTCGCGAACGACCGGAACGGCCCGGGGTTGCCCATCGGGCGACTCGTTCGGAAAGGAGGACGGGCGCCCACCGGCCACCGCCAGCGCGGTGTATCCACCCATCGAATGGCCAACCACCCCCACCCCGGCGGGCGAGAGGCTCGGGCCCAGCCGCGCGTCCCCAAGGAGCGCGTCGAGCACGAGGCGCACGTGCCGGGGCCGGTTCTCGAGGTTCACGGCCGTCCCCGCCAGGCTGTTGTCGGAGCGGCTGTTGCCTGGATGCTCCGGAAGGGCCACGACGAAACCGGCACGAGCCAGGTGCGCCGCCATCCCGCGGTAGGTCCACGGAGAACCGCCCGTCCCGTGACTGATGATGACGAGCGGGAGCCGCTCACCTTCCACCGGGGCATCGGTGGCGACGGAGAGCGGATACGGTCCGAACTGCTCGAGCCGCTCGGGCGCTCGCGTTGGGTAGAGAACCCGCACGGGAATACGTGCGCCTTGAATTCCATCCTCGACGTCCAGTGCGCGGCAGCCGACGTTCATGTCTGAAGGCATTCGATGAGCACCCAGGTCCGTCCCCGCTTCTATCAGAGTCGAAGGCACCCGCGCCCTATGCGGTCACCTGCCCCGGCGTCCCGGTATCGGGGCGGAAGGGCAGCTCGAGCGTGAAGGTGGCCCCCTTCCCGAGACCCTCGCTGTGCACCATGAGTGAACCCTCCATGGAGCGGGCGGCGAGCGCGCACGAGTGCAGACCGAAGCCGTGCCCTTCCTTCCGCGTGGTGAAGCCGTGCTGGAAGATCTTCGTCAGCAGCTCCGGCGCGATGCCCATGCCGTTGTCGCTCACCTCCACGCTCACGCGCTCCTCCGCGAGGCGCTCGACCTTCACGATGAGCCGCCGCTCGCCGGGCGGGTTGCCGTTCAGCGCGTACTTGGCGTTGCTGATGAGGTTCAGGATGATCTGCAGCAGCTTGTGCTTGTCCACCATCAGGCGCGGCAATGGGGCGATGTGCCGCTCGAGCGAGACGCCATGCCGCCCGAGCGCGGCCCCGTTGATCCGCAGGGCGTCCTCGATCAACTCCTCCAGGGAGACCGCCTCCACGAGGCTCGAGGACACGGCGTAGCCCTGCTGCAGCTCGACGATCGTCCGGATGTGATCGACGTGGCGGTGGAGGGCCTCCGTCATGGCCAGCATCTCGTCGCGCTCGGTGGCCAGGTTCTCCCCGAGCTTGCCGAGGAACTCGGGCAGGCGCCGCCCGCGCTCGTCCCCCGTCACGAAGGTCCCGAGGTCGGCACGGTGTTCCTCCAGCAGGCCGGCGAGCTTGAGCAGCGGCGGTAGACGGAGCGCTCGCAGCCGCTCGCCGAGGAGGGTGGCCGAGGTGTTGATGCTGTTCAGGACGTTGCCCACGTTGTGGAGCACGTTCGTGGCGAGCTCGGCCATGCCCGCCTGGCGCGCGAGCTCCACGGCACGGCGCTGGGTGTCCTTCAGCTCCTGCGTGCGCTCCTTGACGCGAAGCTCGAGTCCATCGTGGGCATGGCGCAGCGCCTCGTTGGCCCGCGCGAGCTCCTCGGTCCGTTCGGCGACCCGGCGCTCGAGCTCATCGCGGGCAACGCGCAGCGCGGTCTCGCTCTGCTCGAGCTCCTCCGTCGAGGCGACGAATGGCAGGAAGATGCGCTGGATGACGAACCCGAAGAGCAGGAGTGTCAGCAGGAAGGCGCCCACCGGGATGACGCGCTGGATCAACCCGAGCAGCCGCAACTCCTCCCGGCGGTGGTTCTGGAGCAGCACGGAGACCTCCAGGGCCGCCTCGGACAGGCCCTGCGACGCGGCGCGGAACTCCTCCAGCTCGGGGTTGTTCTTGAGCGCGTGGTTCTCGGAGCGGAGCACGCGCACATGGGCCACGTTGGCCTTGTCCCACGACTTCATCAGGGCGGTGAGCGCCCCGAGTGCCTCGGGCTCCTGGATGCCCTCGGGCGGCAGCTCCCCGAGAGTCCCCTGCCCATCCCCTCGCAGCATCGCCCCGCTCAGGGTGGTGAAGCGCTCGGCCAGGGCCTGGGCGGCCGCCCGCTGCCGGAGCAACATCTCCCAATCGGACGCCGCCAGCCCGACGAGGGCGAGGTAGGTCGCGTTCTCGAACTGCTCGACGATGTCGAACAGGCTCGTCGCGGCCACGGCGTACCGCCGGTTCCGGTCCACCCGCGCGTCGATCTCCACCACCGCCACCAACGAGGCCGCTTGCAGGGCGATGCTCAGCGCGAGCATCCCCAACAAGGGCCAGAGCAGCTGTCGCAGCTTGTGCGCCATCCGCGGCCTCCCATGCTCACCGGATGGCGGTGAAGCCCGCCTTCTCCGCGGCCACCATCATGGAGCGGATGCCGTCGTAGTGGCTGTCCTGTACGAGGGTGAACCGCTCCAGCAACGCCTCGTCGAGGATCTGCCGCCCCTCTGGATCCTCGTGCATCGTCACGAGCGCATGCTGGAGCTTGTCGCGCTGCTCCACCGGCATCTTGGAGGACGCGACGAGCGGCCCGATGGAGGAGGGGCCGGCGCTCTCGATGACACGGACCGCGTGGGCATGCCCGATGCCCTTCTCCCGGTCGTAATCGAGCACGAGGCTGTCGACGTAGCTCGCATCCGCCTCTCCGTCCGCCACCATGCGGATGGACTCCTCGTGGGAGCCGGACCGGAGGACCTTGCCGAAGAAGCCCTGCGTCAGCCCGAGCTCGAGCATGCGGTAGCGGGGCATGTTGTAGCCCGCGTTGGAGATCTCATCGTTGTAGACGTAGGTCCGGCCCTTCAGATCCTGGAGGCGCTGGAAGGGGCTGTCCTCGCGGACGATGAGATCCGAGAAATAGATGGGCTGCCCTTTGTACCGGGCGGCCTTCATGATGGGCGCGGCGATGAGCCAGGCCTTGGGCTGGGGGTCGTCGTGGAGCAGGACGTACGGCTGGCCGCAGATGAAGCCGCTCTGGACGGTTCCCTCCTCGAGCATGCTGTTGATGGTCCCGTACGACAGCCCGGTGACGAACTCGATGGGGATGCCGGTCTTCTCCGTCAGGTACCTGGCGAGCCGCGCGTAGACGCCGACCCCCAGCTCCGAGACATAGGCCGCGGACATGGCGAGCCGGATGGTCTTCCCGGCGGATGGGGGGTGCTCCGCCGGGGCGGGCGCCAGCACGGGGGCCGGTGCCCGCACGGCCTCCGGCTCACCCATGAACCACCACAGGAAGGCACTGCCCACGAGCGCGAAGGCACCGGCGAGGCCGAGGAGCAGGAAGCTGTTGCGTGCGAGGACCTTCATGCACCCTCCGCCAGGTGGTCTTCAGGGACGAAGGTGCGGAGCGGAAGCCCCGGCGCGCCGGGGCGCGGTGACGTCGCGCAGCAGCACGAATGCCTCCGCCGGATCGATGGCGGCGATCCGTGCCTCGATGCACCGCGTCTCGCCGTCCACCGGGAGCTCGAACTCGAGGACCCGCGCCGGACCCCCTCCGAGGGCCTGGCCCAACCAGGCGAGCAGCTCCCGGGCAACGTGCACCGGGAGGGAGTTCGCCAGCCTTCCACCTGGAGGGAAGACCAGCCGCGGAGCCGGAGCGGCCTCGCGGGACGGCTGGAAATCGAGACAGGTACCATCCGCGGCGATGCGCAGCAGTGCGTCCGGGAGCACCTGGAGCAGCGCGCGCAGCCGCGCCTCGTTCCCGTGCAGCGCCTGCTCGGCCTGCTGGTTCGCGGCGTGGTGGGCCCACTTCTCCACCAGCGCACACGCCATCTGGCGGACCTCGACGGCATCGAAGGGCTTCTTGAGGATGAGGAAGCGATCCGTCTGGCCGAACCGGGCGCTGATGCTCTCCCACGAGAAGTCCGAGTACGCCGAGCAGATGACGGCCTGGAGGTTCGGATCCTCCCGCCAGATGCGCGAGAGCGTCTCGACGCCGTCCCACCCGGGAGGCATCCGCATGTCCATGAACGCCAGCGCATAGGGAGTGCCAGCCTTCAGCGCCTCGCGGACCTTCTCGAGCGCCTCGGCGCCCTGGTAGGCACTCGTCAGCTCGAACGTCGGCGGTCTGGGCATGGCCGGGGCTTCACCCAGGAGCATCGCCTCCAGGTCATCCAGCTCGGAGGTGTCCACCCGGGGCTGGAGGATCCGGCGGAAATCATCGTGGATGTCCTCGTTGTCATCGACGATGAGGACGCGCCTGTTGGAACTCGGGTTCACCGCCATGAAGCACCCCCCCGTCGCGTGAGCCGGGCCGTCTACCGCGAAGCCCTGGCTTGAATGCGAAACCCTGAAGAAGTGTACAGCCCTCTTTTTTGGGAATGCAACGTAAGGGCTCCAGCAACAGAGGGAGTGGAACGCTATGGTGTGAGCCGATGGCTGTTTCCCGTTCGCATCGGATCTTTCTCGCCCTGCTCGCGTTGGCGCTCGTGCTCTGGCCACTGCGCCATACCTCGTATGTGGAGATGGGCGCGCTGCTGCTGCCGCTGATGGCCATCGGCCTGGTGAAGGCCCTGGAGTTGGACCTGTTCCAGCGCTTCGTCCCGCGGTGGATCCTCGCCAACGCCCTGCTCTTCGGCGTGGCGGTGAACGCCTTCGCCGCGTTCCGCTACTGGCAGAGCTGGCACCGCTTCCCGGTGCACATGCTCGCGGAGCTGATGGGCGCGCTGAAGCCCTGATGACGGAGGGTGGTGACGACAGTCACCAGGCGATGACGGCGGTCATCAGGCGCGAGGCCTCCCGCGGGTGACGGCGCAGCGGCCTCCCAGAGGGAAGAGGGGCTCCCACCGGGCTCGCGGGGTGCTGGCACGCCTCCTGCTTCATGCCCTCATGAGACCGAGCAAGGGTCACCCCCTTCCACAGCCCTCCCGAGGAACACCGTCATGGCCATCAACTCCCTGTCCCGTTCGACCGTCGCCTGCCCGTCCTCCTCCGTGCGCGCGCCCTGCGCCCCGAGCGCCCCCAGCGCCCAGCCGGTCTCCCCCACTCCGGCCAACAAGGTCTCCCCGCGGCAGATGTTCGGAGTGGATGGCTTCGACTCCCCGCTGAGCGCGAAGAAGTCGGGTGGCCTGGAGGCGGGTGGCCTGGAGGCGATGGTGCAGGAGCTCGCGCGGATGATGCAGGAGCTGTCCAAGGCGGCGGAGCTGCTGGGCGGCGAGGGCGGCGCCAGCGGCCAGGCCCTGCCGGGATTGCAGGCTCCGGCGAAGGGCGTGGAGGGAGCCGGCGGCGTTGGCGCCAGTGCCCCGGCCGCCCAGGCCGCCCCGGCCCTGCCGGGACCGCAGGCTCCGGCGAAGGGCGTGGAGGGTGCCAATGGCGTCGGCGCGCCGGGCGCGGCGAAGGGCGGCAACACGATGACCTTCACCAACGATGGAACCTCGCCGATGACCGTCAACTTCACGCCCAATGCTGGCGACAAGGCGATCGACTCCGTGACGCTGAAGCCGGGCGAAGCGCGGACGGTGGAGTTCCCCCAGGGCTGGTCCGGCAATTTCCGCAGCAACGCCGGTGACGGCGCGGCGGCCACGCTCGGGGAGGTGAAGTTCAACGGCGGTGACAATCAGACGTATTACGACGTGAGCTACATCGAGGGCACGAACGCCTCGATGACCATCGAGCCGGAGGGCGGTGGCAGGAAGTCCGGCACGATGGAGAACCTGCTGGCGTCCGCCCCGGACTCGGTCAAGGCGAAGACGGCGGATGGCTCGGTGTACGGCATCAAGAAGACCACCACCTCCAACGTGCAGGATCAGGGCGTGGTGGACTTCTACCGGAAGCACGTGGGCGCGGATCAGGGCTACGTGATTCCCACGGATGACGCGAGCACGCTGGGGACGAAGGACTCCCACCTGGTGGTCCGCATGAAGGACCTGGTTCAGGGCACGACGGGCCGGGTCTGAGAGGCGGAAGCGGACCGCCAGTGCCGCTTCTCGAGGACCCTCACGTCGACGGCATCCGCGAGGGTGGCCAGGTACCTGGAAAGGGCGGGTAGCTCCTGGTCATCCGCCTCGCCGTTGTACTCCCGCACGTAGATGGCGTTGCCGTAGTTGTGGACGCACTTGGCGGGGGTGTCGTCCACGATCAGGGTGCGCTCCAACCGGTAGCCCTTGCGCTTCAGCTTGTGCAGCTTCTTGACGTAGTTGTAGTGGGAGCCCGGGTCGACGAAACCGAACTCCCGCACGAGGGCTCTGTCGAGCGAGAAGGTGCACCGGCTCCTGCCCCAGACGAACTCCGGAGTGAGCTGCCGGGGGAAGATGCGCTTCACGACCTCGGAGACATAGTCATCGGAGGCGGAGGACCAGACCGCGAGACGGAAGTGGGCGGCGCACTCCGTCAGGAAGCGCTCCACGTGGGGCCGGACGTAGACGTAGTAATCGAAGAGGAGGAAGTCCTCCGCCCGCTCCAGCTTCGTGCCGCTGGCATGGATCAGCGTCTCATCCAGGTCCAGGATCAGCAGGATCTTGTCCGTGTTCGTCATGCTCGATCAGGACGGTCTGGGGACGAGGGGCCGGACAAGGCGGGAACGAACGAGAGCCAGCACATGGGGAGTATCGTAGCGTGGAACCCCATGAACGAGCCGCACACCCGGGGACTCGCGCTGCTGCGGGCGGGCCGGGAGCACGAAGCCGCCACCTGCCTGCGAGAGGCCGTCTCCCTCGGGCCCGACGATGCGCGTGCGCGCTACCATCTCGCGATCGCCCACCGGCTCCGCGGGGAGCTCACCGAGGCGCGGAACGAGCTGCTGGCCGCGCTGGAGCTCGAGCCCACCCTGGCGCCAGCCTGCGCGCAGCTGGGAGGCCTGGCCCTCGTGGCGGGAGAGCTCCAGGAGGCCATGTCCTGGCTGTCCCGGGCGCTCGCCATCCACCCCGGGCACAGGATTTCGCGCTACCAGCTGGGCGTCGCGCTGCGGTTCGCCGGCCATCGGGCGGAGGCGATCTCGCTCCTCCAGTCGAGCCTCGAGCCGGGTCCGGGCGCCCTCCCTCCCGTGCTGGCGCACAGGGTCCGCGGGCAGCTCGTGGATGCCTTGAATGATCCGCTCCCCGGAGCGCGGCCATTGGCACGATGCGCCGCGCCGCTGGTGACGGAGCTGCTCGAGGAGCGAGAGCCCCCGCGCGAGGAAGCACCCCACCCGGAGTCATCCGGGGGGCGGGAGACACGGGTCATGACACCGCTGGAAGCCGCGCGCCTGCTGGCGGGAGCGCGCTCCATCCTGGCGCTGACCGGCTCGGGGATCTCGGTGGGCAGCGGCCTGGCCACGCGCAAGGAGCTGTGGCAACGCTGGGACCGGGACGCGGCCGTGTCGGTGTTCAAGTTCCGCGAGGCCCCGAACGTGCTCTGGGAGGTGATCGCCGACTTCCTGGGCGAGGGACGGCACCGTCCGGATGCGGCGCACCTGGCGCTCGCGGCGTGCCCGGACTTGATCGGCATCGTCACGCAGAACGTGGATGGGCTGCACCAGGCGGCGCACCGGGAAGTGCATGGCGAATCCGTGCCGATGCCACCCGTCATCGAGCTACACGGCACACTGCTCGAGACCCGGTGCCATGCCTGCGATGCACGGCCCGGGAGGACCGCGGGTTCCTACGTGGAGACCGCCGCGCAGCGTCCGCCGCGCTGTGAGCGTTGCGATGGTCCACTGCGACCGGACGTCGTGCTTTTCGGGGAGCGGGTGGCGCCGGAGCGGATGGGCCAGGCGCTCGAGCTCGTCCTGCGGTGCGACGCGTTGCTGGTGGTGGGCACGGCCATGGACGTGGCACCGGCCTCGGAGCTGCCGCGCATCGCGCGAGCGAACGGTGTGCCGGTGGTGGAGCTCAAGCGCACGGCGTCCCGTCTGTCACGGAGCCTCGACACCGTGTTGGTGCCCGGAGAATCGGACACGGTACTGCCCGAGCTGCTCGAGAACCTGCGTCAAATGCGTTGAAGACCGTGGACATCCCCTCTCCCTCTGGGAGAGGGCCAGGGTGAGGGTCTTCCCTCTGTCTACGCGGATCGCCCCCGTCGCCGACCAGCGCGAAGCCAGTCGAGGATGACACCCTTGTCGCCGGTGGCCAGCTCGTACCGGGCTCCGGGGGTGATGACGCCCTGGCGCGAGGCGAGCGCCTCCACGGCGAGCTGGGCCTGGGTGAGCTGCACACCGGCCCCACCACCGCCGAGCACGAGCGGAGCGCCCATCTTGAGATCCAACACGACCACCCATCGCCGCTCGGGGCGAGGCTCGGACATATCCACCACGACGAAATCACCGGCGAAGCGGCGCTGGTCACACCGGAAGGCCCACACGTTGCGCTTTCGGCGCAGCAATTCCCTCACGAAGGGCTTCTCATCGCTCTTGAAGGCGTAGCGTTCGGACAGGAGGGAGGCAGCGGAGAGCGAAAAACCCTCCTCCTTCGCGAGCAGGAGTGCCCAGGGGTTGGCGTGCCCGAGCAGGGGCAGCGAGATGGGCAGGACGATGGGAGGCTCGCGAGACATGAGGAATCACTATCTGGACCAGAGGAGCGCCAGTTCGAGCTCGATGGCCTCGAAGGGCTCGACGCGCACCCGCTCCTCTCCTGACAAGGAATGAACGAGGATCCACTGACCATCCTGAAGCCGGAAGATCTCGAGCATGCGGGCCAATGGGTCCACGTGCCACAGATGGCGTACCCCTTCCCGGGCGTAGATGCGCATCTTCTGGCCCTTGTCCCTGCTGCGCGTGCGCTCGGAGAGCACTTCGCACACCCAATCCGGGGCCAGGTCGTAGTGAGCTGGCGCCTCGTCGCCTCCAAGAGCGTCCGGCAGGCGAGCACGCCTCCACCCGGCAAGGTCCGGCACGACCTTGTCCGGGCGGGGGCCGAAGTGCAATTCCGGCTCGTCGATGATGACCCACCCACCTGGGCCGCCCCTGCCAAACTTGAAGGGGGCCATGAGGATGCCGCCCAGGTTGGACGCCACGTTGGCGTGGGGACGGGCCGGGCGTGGGCTGAGGTACAGCTCACCATCCAGGATCTCGGCCACCATCTCTTCTGGAGCAGCCTGGAAGGCCGCCTCGACGGACGGGGCGTTTCGCTCCGTGGACTCTGACTCGGGTGGGCGACGAGTGACCATGAGGGAAGATTTCCGCATGACCCTCACGCAGTGCAATACCGTGGCCGGAGGCACTTACTTCCAGAACACGGCGTGCTCCCGCGCGAAGTCCTCGAAGGAGCGCGGAGGGCGGCCGGTCACGCGCGAGACGGTGTCGGTCACACGAGCCTCCGTCCCCTGCCGGATGGACTCCTCGAGCCCGGCGAGCAACCACGCATACCGTTCCGGAATCCCCGCGCCCATCATGTGCTGGCGGACCTTCTCGCCGTCCACCTGCACGTGCCGCATCGGCCGGCCGGTCACCTGGGAGATCACTCCCGCGAGCTCCCCATAGCTCAGCGCCTGGGGTCCGGTGATGACATGCGCGGTGTCATGGGAGCGCTCGTCGGCGAGCGCCTGGACGGCGACCTCCGCGATGTCCCGGGCATCGACGAACCCGACGCGGCCCTCGCCCGTGGCCGTCACGACCACCCCGTCGTGCTTGAGACTGGCGCCATGGTGGTGCCGCTCGTTCACGAAGTTCTGCATGAACCACGCGGGCTGGAGCACGGCCCACTCCGGCACGCGTTCACGCAAGTACCGGTGCACGGTCCCCAGCCCCGGAGAGCCCTCGGACACGGCGGACGAGCTCAACAGGACGACACGCCGCACGCCCCGCGCCACCGCCCGCTCGATGAAGGGCAGCATGAGGGTGGAGGGGTCCTCCACCATCCCCGGGGCGATCAGATACATCCGGTCCACGCCGGACAGCGCCTCGTCATGACTGGCCGGATCGGCCCAATCGAAGCGCACGTGCTCGGCGGTGCTGTCCGAGGGGCGCTCTCCGCGCGTCGCGGTGCGGACGGTGAGGCCGAGCTCCATCAGGCGCGAGACGATGTGCCTTCCCGTGTTCCCCGTCGCCCCGATGACGAGGACGCGGGCGGAGTTTCCACTGGAGGAAGTCCTCATGACGCGTTCACCGCCTTCCGCAGGTTCTGCTCACCCCCGAAGGCCCTGATCCCCGGGACGGGGTTCCAGTACTCCCGGTAGAGCGAGATCCTCCCGTTCCGCGCCTTCACCAGCATGACGTAGTCCTGCTCGTACGTGCTGCCCGTGGCGGCGATGGTCGCCGAGCCGTGCGCCTCCGCGAGCGCGACGTCCGGCTCCGTCGTGGGGTAGCGCCGGACGTTCGTGAAGGTGAGCCCCAGGAAGTGCTTCGGCGTGTCCATGAAGTACTGGCGGATCGCCTCCCTGCCCTCCAGGCGCTCGGGCAACCCGAGCCCGGCCGCGTAGGGGAACTCGACGACCGCGTCGTCGGTGAAGAGCTCGAGCCAGCGTCCGATATCAGAGGGGATGAGCTCCAGGTGGGCGTCCAACAGGTTGGCGGCATCGCGAGTGTGAGTGGCTGTCATGTGCTGCTCCTGATTTGTGATGGACGTAAATTGCTCCTAGCGCTATGGACTCTCAATGCCAGCAAGTCCAAATCTGTTGCCCGAGCGTCCAGGACACATGGACGGTCACGCCGACGTCATCTCGGACGTGCTCGAGACGATGCGCTTCACCACCCAGCTCTTCGGCCGCTTCGAGCTGGGAGCGCCCTGGGCGATCCGCGTCCCGAAGAAGGAGACCTCGTCCTTCTACGTGCTGGCGCGAGGCAGCCTGCGGCTCGAGGTCGAGGGCATGGACACGCCCATCCTCCTGTCAGCGGGGGACGTGGTGCTGGTGCCCCATGGCGCGGCCCATGTGCTCGACGATGGCTCCCGGCGCACCCTCGCCCCCCGGGACGTCATTGCCTCGGAGCAGTTGCGCGGCTCCGTGCTGACACCGCGCAGGCTCGGCGGAGAGGGGTCCGTGAGCACGCTCGTCGTCGGCTGCTTCCGGTTCAGCGCGGGTGTCCACAGCCCCCTGTTCACCGCCTTCCCACCGGCGATCCACCTCCCCGCCCACGAGCCGGGAGTGGCGCCCTCGCTCGCCGCGACGGTGCAGCTCATCGTCGCCGAGAGCTCCGCCCCGGGGCCGGGCAGTGCCATCGTGCTCGGGCGGCTCGCGGATGTGCTGCTCGTCCAGGCACTCCGCGCGCGGTCGGCGGCCACCGGCCCGGACGAAGCGGGGCTGCGAGCCCTGGCGGATCCCCACATCGGCGCCGCGCTCGGGCTGATGCATGGGAGCCTGACCGAGCCCTGGACGGTGGAGCGCCTCGCGTCCGAGGTCGGCATGTCCCGCTCGGGGTTCGCCGCGCGCTTCCACACGCTCGTGGGAGAGCCTCCGCTGCAGTACCTCGCGCGGTGGAGGATGATGAAGGCCGCGCAGTGGCTGCGCGAGACGGACGACAGCCTTCCGGAGATCGCCGGGCGGGTGGGCTACGAGAGCGCCGTGGCCTTCAACAAGGCATTCAAGCGCTGGCACGGCATCGGGCCGGGGGCCTGGCGGCGGGCGAGAGACGTGGGGCACGGCGCGGAGGCCGCGCTCCCCACGCCGAGCCCGTGAATCAACGCGCCGCGAGCTTCAGCTCGTTGGGCTCCTTCAAGAGCTTGCCCTTGCGGCTGAAGTTCCGCACCACGAGGGCATTCCGGGCCGTGTCATGGGTCACCTGGGTGAAGTTGTCGTCCTGCTCGAAGCCGCGGGTGCGGTAGTGCATGGTGACGGAGCCGTCGATGTCGAAGCCATCCCCCTCGGCCTTCGAGTCGTGCACGAAACCGAGGGGATCCCCATCGGCGAACGGGAAGGGCCAGTAGAAGGCCGAGGAGACGATGGAGAAGGCCTTGAGCGGCAGTTTCGCGCGCCGCTTCTCGAAGGAGAGCTCCGACACGTTGGAGCAGTGCACGTCACCGGAGAGGAAGACGACGTTCTGGACCCCGTTGTCGACGAGGGTGCTCAGCACGCGCCGCCGGGTCTCGGGGAAGGCGGGCCAGGAGTCGCTGCTCCCACCGCGGCCACCGCGCGAGCCCACCTCATTGGGCACGAAGACACCGGGCGAGACGACGAACTTGGGCACGTTGCCTCGCTGCTCCTGCATCGCCACGAGCCAATCGCAGAACTGATCCAGCTGGCCCTTGAATCCGGGGGCACTTTCCTTGGAGGGGTAGCCCAGCAGGTGGTTGCCGAGGAGGGACGCATTGGCGTCATCGCGGATGCGCTGCGTGCGCCCGTCGAGCACGAAGAAGGGAACCCGGGCGCAGTCGAAGCTGTAGTGGATGCGCTTGTCGAAGTTCCGAGGCCCGTGCACCCACTGGTAGCTCATGTACGCGCGGATGGCGTTGTGGAAGAGATCCCTCTTGAGGGCGTCTTTGAGGCGTGCCTGCACCCAGTTGTCCTCGATCTCGTGGTCATCGAGGATCATGTACGTCGGCACCGAGCGCATGAGCTGGCGGATGTAGGGCGTGGTGAAGGCCTCGACGTAGCGCTCCTGGAACTCGCGCCAGGTGTCCGCGCGGCCCATGGGGATGCTCCTGTTGAGCTTGTCGGCGTAGATCTGGTCTCCCATCATCAGCACGAAGCGGGGCGGGAGCGCCTCCTCGTTCCGGGCCAGCTCCACGTGCCGGCTCATGGCCTGGAAGATCTCATCCGAGCGCTTGGACTGGCCCATGAGGCCCGGGTAGCGGCAGGAGCCCATGAGGAAGGAGAAGCCGCCGTCCTCGGAGCTGGGATGGGTGGTGAAGGAGGCCTCGGACACCTCCGGGTCCAGCCGCAGGAAGTCTTCCCTCCACAGCTTCAGGTCCTTGGGGAGGCGCTCGAAGACCTCGTCGTCCTCGACGATCAACTCCGAGTCGAGACTGTCCACCGTCACCGAGCCCAGGCGGGCGGTGTAGCGTGTATCGGGTTGGAGGCCCTCGAAGTCCACCGTGCCGGTGCGGTCGTATTCGCGATGGAGACGGAAGTAGCGCACCTCCCGCGGCGCCGAGCGGCCCCACTCGTAGAGCGCGGCCACGCCCACGGTGCGCAGGTCCGGAACATCGGCGGCACGAATCCAGAGACGAACGCTCGTATCGGTGGTGTGCCCGACGATGGGTCCGACGGACGGCGGGCGAAGCATCTGAGGCATGGTGTCCCCTGGGCGGCGCGGAACGGCCACTGTAGCTCAATCCACGCGGTGGGGGACGTGCGCGCGGGCCCGGTGAAGCGCGTGGCCTCGAGCGTGGGAGAGGGCCCGGTCGTGGTGCACCGAGCACACCGCGCCCGGACCCTACTGTCTTCCCCCAGACTTCGTTCGGAAAGAAAACGAACGCCAATTTCAGGAGAATCCCTGGATGTCGGGCATACTGGTCTCCCCTTCCCAAAGGAGATCATCATGACCCGAGAGTTCGTGTACCGCGGTTTGTCCCTGCTGGGTGTCGTGGGCGCGTTGAGTGGATGTGCCATGGAAGCGTCGGAGTCCACCGAGGAGATTTCGAGGGTGGAGAGCGCCGCCATCGTGTCCAGCATCACGGAGGGTGACTACGTCATCCGGTCCGCCATGACGCAGAAGTGCATCGACATCTCCTCGTCGAGCACGGCGGATGGGGCGAAGGTACAGCAGTGGGATTGCAACAACACCAACGCGCAGAAGTTCCGCATCTCCCCCACTTCGGACGGATACTGGAGGATCATCAACGTCAACAGCAACAAGGGGCTCGACATCAAGGAGGTGAGCTACGCGGAGAACGCGCAGGTCCACCAGTGGTCGTACTTGGGTGGGGCCAATCAGCAGTTCAAGTTCGTGCCCCGGGGCAACAACCAGTTCAGCATCCACGCGCGCCACACGGACATGGCGCTCGATCTGTACTGGGGCTCGGCGGACAACGGGACGATCATCGTCCAGTATCCGTACTCCGACCGCGCCAACCAGCGCTGGACCTTCGACAAGGTGGACGGTGGCGGCAGCGGAGGGAGCGGATTCGGCGCCATCCTGAGCCGGGCCACGTTCGACACCATGTTCCCCAACCGCAACCCGTTCTACACGTATGACGCCCTGGTGGCCGCGGCGTCCACGTTCCCGGGGCTGGCGACCACGGGAGACACGGACACGCGCAAGCGCGAGGTGGCGGCCTTCCTCGCCAACGTCTCGCACGAGACCGGCGGCCTCGTGCACATCGAGGAGATCAACAAGGCGGCGTATTGCGACACCTCGTGGGGCCCGCCGGGGTGCAGCTGCGCCCCGGGCAAGTGGTACTACGGGCGCGGCCCCATGCAGCTGTCGTGGAACGGCAACTACTGCGCCGCGGGGAACGCGCTCGGGCTGCCGCTGCAGAGCAACCCGGACCTGCTCGCGCAGGACGCGAACGCCGCGTGGCGCACGGGCTTCTGGTTCTGGATGACGCAGACGGGTGCGGGCAACATGACGGCGCACAACGCCATGGTGAACAACGCCGGTTTCGGTGAGACGATCCGCACCATCAACGGCGCGCTGGAGTGCTACGGCCGCAATCCCGGCCAGGTGCAGAGCCGCATCGACACCTACCTGCGCTTCACGGGCCTGCTCGGCGTGAACCCGGGAAGCAATCTCGGCTGCTGAGCTGGGCCTCCCGGGCCCTGGGCCTGGCGTAGAAGAGGGCCCACACGGCCAGGGCCAGCAACAGCCCCGCCACCCCGTCCACCACGTAGTGCTGCCTGGTGGTGAGGGTGCTGCCCCAGATGAGCGCCGCCCACGCGACGAGGAGCGGGGCGCGGCGATCCCCCTCCCCCACCACGGCGAACGCCGAGACGAAGGCGGCCGCCACGTGGAGGCTGGGCAGACAACTGGCGGGGCTGTCCAGCTCGCGGAAGCGCGCCATGGTCCAGTGCACGAAGGGCGAGGCATGCTCCGGCACGGGGAACAGCGCACGCGGATAGACCGTGGGCCAGAGCCAATGCACCAGCGTGGACACGCCCACGACCGTGAAGAAGGCGTAGATGAAACGGGCGGTGCTCCCCGGCTTCCGGCACAGCGAGAAGGCGGCGAACACCAGCAGGTAGGCGCTCAGGTAGATCCAGAGCGTCAGGGGGAGGAAGGGAATGGCCTGGTCCAGCCACGTCATCGGCAGTTGCACTGGCGGGGCGAGGTGGATGCGATTGGGGATCCCATAGAGAAGCGCGTGCAGGATCGTGGCCGCGACGGCCAGCACGAGCTTGTTCCTCCGCTCGAGCCACGAGGAGACGTCCGACAGGGAGAGATGCCAGCCCTGAGAGAAGGCGGAAGGACCGGAGAAGATGGACCTGAGCGGGGTCATGATGCCCTCCAGGACTGCAAGCGCCCTGCCTTCCGGCCGTCAGGGCACGGCGGTGCGTGGGGACGCATTCCTTGCGCACGGGCATGGCTCGGACGGCAAGAGTTGCGTCCGGCATGCCCATCCCTGGCGGGCCTGATCTCAACCTAACGTAGGGGCGAGACCTGTGCGGGGCCGTCCCGGGGCCCGGCTGGCTTGCCGCCCTTCCGAACGGCCCGGGTCACCGGACGCCGCTCGACGAGCACCCACAGGCCCGTGCACCCGGCGGGCTCGGGCGAGTAGGCAATCACCCGGGGTTGAGCGAACTCGGACTCTGAAGACCTGGACCGGCCTCGCGAGCGCGCTGAGACAGGAGGCGGTTTGCCCGGCGTGGGTCCTCCGACTAAAACCGGAGCGGCCACCATGCACGACGCTCCTCCGTCTCGTTCCGACATGCCCTCCCTCGAGCCTAGCTCCCGCCTCGCGGCCACCGCGTTCTACCTGGCCGTGGGGTCGGCCGGGGTGATCTTCACCTCGGCGTTCTCCCTGGTGATGTGGGCGGTGGGCTGCGTCCTGGCGCTCGTGGCATTGGTGCTGGGAGGGGTGAGTTACTTCAGGTTGGAGGCCACTTTCGACTTCGTCGGTCAGAAGCGCTCCAAGGCCGCGATGATCGTCTCGGGTCTGGTCCTCGGCCTCACGGTTGCGCTGGTCCTGTTGTTCCTGAGAGGCCTATCTCAGACATCGCCATCGAGTTGGCACTGATCCTCCCCTCACGGCTCCGGGGTGATTACCGCCGTCCGTCCTGGCTCGGGAGGCTTGGGCGGCTCGGGGAGGCGGGTCTCGATGGGCCGGCGCTCCTCGAGCTCCGCGGCCCGGCCACTCGCCGTGAGCGCCTGATTCACCGCCGCGAACTGGGGGTCCGTCGCCAGCCGCTCGAGCAACAACTCCCGCCCGAAGCGCGGCGAGGCCTGGATGAGCAGCTCCACCACCTCCTGGGCGGACCGGCCCTGCCGCAACATCATCTGCGCCTGACGCAGCAGTGGATCCGCGAACCAGCGGTTGGCCTCGGCGGCCCGGCTGTAGGCCTCGAGCGCCTCGGGGAGCTGCCCCCGCCCCTCCAGCAGCAGGCCCGCGTAGTAGTGGGACATGGGAAGGTTCTCGTCCCCCGCCTGCGCGTAGACCCCCAGGGCCTCGTCCTCCCGCCCGAGCACGAACAGCGCACTCGCCTTCCCCGCGAGGAACGGCTTGCGCTTGGGATCCGTCTCCAGGTGGCTCCCCAGCAGTTCCTCGTAGGAGCGCAGCGCCTCCTCGTAGCGGCCCTCGTCGAGCTGCAACGCGGCCAGGTCCTCGAGCGCGTAGTACGCCCGCAGACGGTCCTCCCGTGTCTCCCGCTTCGCCACCACCTCTCCCAGCGCCGCGAGCTTCGCCTCCGCCGCCTCGCGCTCCGCGAGCGTCCGCTCCTGAGCCTGCTTCCAGTCCCCCTCCTTCATGAGCGCGGCCAGATCCTCGGGCGTGGGCACGTGGACGTGGAGCATCACCGTCTGCTTCACCTGGGAATTGCCCTCCTGGACGAGCACGCCCACCTGGTGGAGGCCCGGCGTCTTCGGAGCCACCCACACCGCCGCCGGCTCGTTCTCCTGCTCCAGCCGTCCTCGCGCCGCAACCCAGGTGTAGCGCCGCGCGCTGGCCTCGCCCGAGCCGCCTTCCACCTCGCACCCAAGCGCCACCCGCCCGCCCATGGGCACATCGTGCGGCGATGCGGTGAGACGGACGATGCGCAGCGGAGCCCCCGCCGGACGTGAAGCCGGCGCCAACGCCACTCCGGCACCGGACGTGGAGGCTCCCGCCGGGGCCTGTGCGGACACGGCCGGCTCCCCTGCCCCACGCCAGACGGCGAGACCTCCGCCCAGCACCGCGGCGAGCCCCAGGCCCATCACCACCCACCGGGCTCGCCCCGGACGCTGACTGTCTGCCGACATCATCCTCGCTCCTTCCCGGAGACCCGGGCGGAAGGCTCCCGAGCCAGGAGGGGTCACTCCTGTCAGGGGGGTCTGGCCGCGATGGAGAGCAACTGGTCCAACAGTCGGACCCGTTGGCTCGCCGCGCGGCCGGAGGGCGCTCCGTGCTCGAGCAGGAGCGCCCCTGAGAGAACCTGCTTCCGCTGGCTCAGGCTCCCGACCAGCTCACTGCTCCGCCCTCAGCCAGGTGAGCATCCGGTTGGCGAGCGCGGAGGTGAGAAGCTCATGCTTCTCGTTGTAGTCGTTGGAGGCCCAGGCCTTCCACTGCGTGGGAGCGAGCGAGCTGTAATTGACCGGGCAGCTCGAGCTGGCCGCCTCCGGGTTGAGCGCGTTGCCCGTCACCGCCAGGGCCGAGTCGGCGTTGATGAAGGCCGGCTCGAACTGGAGGCGCAGCCGGAAGGTGCCGCACAGCGAGGCGCCCTGGTCCGTGTTGACGTCGGCCGCGGAGATGCTGCGCGAGCCCGCCACGCAGTCGCGCTGACCCGGCTCCCAGTCCCGGTCCTCCGAGCAGAACCACCCCGTATAGGTGAAGTCGAACAGGCGCGAGTCGCTGCCCATCTTCGTGTAACCGTTGGTGGGGTTGGCGTCGCCGAAGGCCAGCGCGTAGCGGGGAATGGCCGAGGTGGGCCAGCCGAAGCTCCCGTAATACAGATCATGGTAGCTGCTGGTGCTGTTGCACGTGGAGTTCTCCGGCTCGTTGTCGCAGGAGCACGTGGTGGCCATGCTGTAGGAGAGATCGTACGCGGGCGGCGAGGTGAGCTTGCGCCGGCCGGTATGCGTCTCGGGCTGGTGGCACAGCAGGAGCGTCTGGACGCCGCGGTAGGCGCGGCCCAGGTTGGCGCCGAGCTGCGGCGAGTCGATGGAGTACCAGGCCTTCACCTTGCCCTGGATGCCGTTGGTGTTGTTGTGCAGGGTGTCGCGCAGCACGACGCCGCCCTGGCTGATGCCGGCCACCTGCACCTTGCTGCCCGCGGGCATGCGGCCGAGGATGTCATCCACCCACGCGGCGACCTCGCCCCGGAACCAGCCGAGCCGCTGGTTGCCGTCTCCATGCTTGCCGATGATGACGTCATAGCCCTCGGCGTTCAGCGTGCGCACCAGGTCCCCCATCAGCATCAGGTAGTTGGCGGTGGAGTCCTGGTTGAGCGGATCGAACCCGGTGATGATGAGCAGCGGCTTGTCGAGCGCACCGCTCTGCCAGTAGTCGAGCACGGCGCGGTACGGGGTGGTGCCGCCGTAGGTGACGCTGAAGCCGCTCTGCCGCGTCTGGCGGGGCGTCACGTCCGAGCGCTTGAGGAAGACATAGGTACCGCTGGTGACGGCGGTCTCGCCGCCCATGAGCGGATAGGTGGAGACGCTATAACCCGCGGCATCACCGCCGAAGCGGGTGCCCCGGAGCGTGGGCGTCGAGGAGCACCCCACGGCCGAGAAGGCCCACCCGTCGTTGGCGGTGGAACTGGTGCTGCGCGCGGTGGTGGAGGCGTTGAGGGTGCCGCACGTGTAGTCGAGCGAATACATCAGCTCGGGGCGCGGCTGGTTGAGGAGGCCATCGCGGACGTTGACGTAGAGGGCCGCGGCGCCCGGGCGGGTGAAGCGCCGGGCGGAGAAGCTGGCGAGCGCGGCCTGGTTGTAGCTCACCGGATGGGCCACGGTGTTCTGCCCTTCCTGGAAGCCGGCGGTGGCCGAGACGCCATTGTCCGCGCCCGCGCCGTAGCCTCCGGTGACGGTGCCGTAGTGGAACTCGAGGGCGCCGTCGCTGAAGAACTTCACCTTGAAGGTGTAGCCACCGGCGGTGGACTGTCCGTAGTGATGGAGATTGCGCCACTCCACCACGTAGGCCGAGCCCACCTGGCCCGCGTATACGTCTCCGCCGGCCCCCGGGTTCCAGTCGTCCCACATGGGGGCGATGGTCCCCGCGGGCGCGACGGTCGAGCCCGACCACGTCAGTTGGGGATTGCTGATGCTGGTCGCCGTGGTGCTGCCGAGCACCAGGTAGCCGTTGCTCGACACGGTCACCTGCGAGAAGGACTTCCCATAGAAGGGAAAGGCGAACGGCAGGTTCACCACCTCCGAGCAGTCGTCACACCCCGACACCGTCGACAGCAGCGCCGGAGCCGGGTTGGGGTCATACGCCACCGTCGACGGCGTGTAGTGCGCGCGAGCGCTTCCAGCACCGAGGCCCACCAGCAACGCGGTGAGCGGCAGGCTCCACTCGAGTGTCCGATTCATCACGGCTCCCCTCCGGCCGCCAGGAGGGCAGCCGAGCTTCCTGGCCTTCAGGGTAGAGCCAAGAAAACCAGGGAGTCCAGTGTGCCTGTACGATTGGATCGCCGCTGAGCGGATTCCGGGATCTCACCGGGGAAGCGCGGCGGGCCCCGGGATGTCCGCGCACGAACAGCCGGACGCCCTGTTCTGTCTTGCAGAAGCAGGAGCGATCGACGGCCCGCCTACCCGCTTGCCCCCAGGCGGACCACATTGAGCTGCCTTGGGGGGACAGAGCTCCATGATGCTTGGCAAATACCAGCTGGTCAGCAAGCTCGCCACCGGGGGCATGGCCGAGGTGTACCTGGCCCGAGCCGATGGCCCCATGGGCTTCACGAAGGCGCTGGTGGTCAAACGCATCCTGCCGCACCTGGCGGAGGATCCCCAGTTCGTGGAGATGTTCATCGCCGAGGCCCGGCTGGCCGCGCGGCTGGATCATCCCAACATCGTTCAGATCTTCGACTTCGGAGAGGCGGACGGCACCTGGTTCCTGGCGATGGAGTACATCGACGGGTTGAACCTGCGCGTGCTGGCGAAGCGGGCCCGGGCCGTGGAAGTGCCCCTGCCTCCGGCCTGTTGCGCGCGGATCATCGCCAGCGCCTGCGAGGGATTGGCCTTCGCCCATGACAGCCGGGATCCGGAGCTGGGCGTGCCGCTGGGCCTCATCCATCGGGACATCAGCCCGGACAACATCCTGGTGTCCCATCAGGGCGCGGTGAAGGTGGTGGACTTCGGAATCGCCAAGGCGGCGGACCAGGGGCACCGGACGCAGACGGGGGTCATCAAGGGGAAGCTGGCCTACATGCCTCCGGAGCAGCTCCGGGGAGCGACCCTGGACCGGCGGGTGGACGTGTACGCGCTCGGCATCGTGCTCTACGAGTTGCTCACCGGGCACAAGCCCTTCGACGCCACCACCGAGGCGAGCATGGTCCAGGCCATCCTCCACGAGCCCTTCATCCCCGCGGAGGAGCGGCAGCCGGATCTCCCCGTGGCGCTGAGGAGCATCCTGGAGCGGGCACTGGCCAAGGAGCGCGAGCAGCGCTACCCGGACTGCCGCGTCTTCCAGGCGGACCTCGAGCGCTTCATGGTGTCGACCGGAGAGCCCGTCGGCACCTGGCACCTCGCCCAGTTGATGAGACGGGTAGCGGCCTTGAACGAGGCCGCGGTGACGGAGCCCATCCCCGGGTACACGCCGGGCAGGAACACGCCCGCCAAGGGGACACCTCCCAAGGGCACGCCGCCCAAGGGACTGCCTTCCAAGACCCCGGCCCGGGGCACACCGCCCAAGGGCATGCCTTCCAAGACTCCCGCCAGGGGCATCCCTCCCAAGGGCACGCCGCCCAAGGGACTGCCTTCCAAGACTCCCGCCAAGGGCATTCCCAGCCCACCGATGCCCAGCGCGCCCACCATTCCCACGCCCGCCATCACCACACGCAAGGACGAGACCAGGCTCCCAGCCAGGGCCCCCGTGTCCGAGCCTCGTCCGGAGCCGGACGCACCTTCCGCCAGACAAAGGTACGGGAAACACCTCGTGTCCGCGGCGGTGGGAGCCGTGGTGCTGCTCGCGCTGACGTGCGTGGCCCGGCGCGACGAAGCCCCCTCCCCCAAGCCGCTCGCGATCCATGAGCCGGCCGTGTCCGCGCCTCGGGCAACGGCTCCAGCCCAGCAACAGCCACCGGCTCCCCCGCCCCAGGCGGTGGAAGAGAAACCCGCCCCCGTGACGCCTCGGGAGCCCCCCGTCGTGGCGACCCCGGCTCCAGCGAAGAACACGACGGAGATGCCCTCGGGAGCCATCGCTTCCTCCGACCCTTCCGTGATTCCTCCCGCCCAGGAGACGAAGCGTCCGGAATCCGCACCGGGCACGCCAAATGCTCCCGGAAGGAACTCATCTGGAAAGAAGAAGACCTACCGCCCCGTCAATCCGAACCCTGTCCCGCCCATCAACCCCGAGCTCGCTCAAGCCAGACAGAAGACGGGCATCGTGGAGTTCCGCATCCGGCCCTACGCCATCGTGTGGGTCGACGACAAGCTCATTGGACAGACACCGCTGACGCCTCTCGAGCTTCCCGCCGGAAAACACACGGTGCTGCTGATCAACCAGGAAATGGGCAAGCGCGTCACGCTGCAGATCGAGGTCCAGGCCGGCATGCCCTACATCCTCAAACACAACCTGGGCACCGAGTGAGGTATCGCGGCCCGGGCCGGGGCGGGACGGTGGAGCACGGCCCGGAAGCCGTGCTCCACCCCGCTTCAGTGCATCACCGCACCTGGATGGCGTCGGCGACGACGACGTAGCCCGTCGTGGCCCAGCGGCTGAGCTGCACCTTGTTCCAGCCGGCCGGGAAGCTCCACGAGCCGAGCGTGCTCCACGCGCCACCGCCCGTCTGCTGGTTCTTGTACACCGTGGCCAGGGTGGTGCCACTGGCGTTCTTGATGATGTAGGGCGCGGCCGCCGAGCGGTTGGTGCCCGCCGTCCACCGCGCGTCGATCGTCTTGGTGGCCGCCGCCGGCAGGTAGAACCAGAACGTCGCCGGCTCGGAGACCGCCGCCGTCGAGGCGTACAGGTAGTTGGAGCCGTAGTAGCCCGCCGTGGAGGTCGCGGCCGTCCAGGTCCCCGTCAGCTCGATGTAGCCCTTGGTCGTGTCGTTGGCGGCGTTGTTGTTGTCGACGATGAGGCCCGTGGCCGGGGTACCGCCGCCCGTCGTCCACAGGTACGTCACGTCCACCCAGTCGTTGTTGCTCATCCCCAGGTCCGTCCAGAACGAGCCATCGGCGATGTCGATGCCCGCGGGGTTGGACGGCCGGCGCCCGAACTGATCCAACCCGCCGTTGAAGCCATCCTGGTAGGCGGCCTGGGCCTCGGGCTTGCCCTGCGGCAGGGTCTTCCACATCTCGCGGATGCTCGAGGGATTCCAGTAGTCGTCCTTCGTGTTCCACGGGCCCACGTCCCACACCGAGGTGGTCGTGCACTTCGCCGTCTTCGAGTAGCACACGCGCACCTGGTACTCGGAGCCACCGTTGGTCGCGAGCGCCCGGCGCGAGGGCAGCGCCACGAAGCGATCATAGCTCTTGATGACGTGGCCGTTGGCCGTGGTGCCGCCCACCAGGCCCTCGCGCGTGGCGTAGATGCGGTAGGTCAGCGGGGCCAGGGTCTGCACCCCCTCGGTGGTGCCACCCTCGAGCGTTCCCTCCAGCTTCACCTCGTGCACCGCGGGACCGCGGCCGTGATCGTCCGCCACCAGCGCGAGCCGTACCTGCACCTCCGAGCCAGCCCAGGGAAGGCGCACGGCCTCTCCCGCGCTGGAGATGCTCCACTCGCTCCAGGCGCCGCTGGCCGAGCGCACGCGGACATCCACCTCGATGCTCGTCCCAAAGGCACGCCGTGCCCGGATCAGCGGACGCACCGTGTCCACGGGCCGCTCCAGCCGGCGGGCCGGGAAGGTGTAGAGCCCCGTCAGGGTCCGCAGCCCCTCCGGCCTGCGCATGACGTTGTACGGCTCGTACACCAGCCCCTCCTGGGTGCGCACCAGCTCGCCCGTGCCCTCACCGGCGCCGAGCTCCTCGGTCCACTCCAGGGCTCCGGCGGAAGCACGGAGCGCTTCCGTCACGGGCTCCCGAGGGGCCTCCGCCAACGCGGCGCCTCCCGCCAGCGACACTCCCCACATCATCGTCATGAACGTCGACCGCACATTCGAGCGCATGGACGGCTCCTTGGAATAAAGGAGGGAATTCCCGAGTAATCCCTCCTTGCCAGAAGAGCACTGAAAGCGGCTCGATGTCTCAGAAAAAAATAAAATCCATTTCACGGTGCGCGAGCCGCCGCGTGATCCGGCCTTTCCTGGAGGCCCCGTCCGCCCTACTCGTAAAAATTCTATTCGAGCCCTCGCGCTTCCTGTCCATCGCCGTGCCCCTGGCGGCCATCGTCGCGGTGGGGCTCGACGCGCCCTTCGTGGATCCGGTCAACCCGGGCCAGTTGCAGGGACAGGCGCCGCCTCCCGCGGGCACTCCGCCGGGACTCCCCTTCCATGCCCACCACTAGCTGCTGAGCCAGGCGGGCATCCACCTGCTGGAGAACGTGCGCCTGAAGGCCATGGCCCAGGACAAGACCTGGCCCTCCCGCACGCTCGTGCTGGCCCTCAAGGAGCGCGGAGGCTCGGGCTCGGCGATCCGGCCCGTGGCGTACGGTCCTCCGCGCCCGTAGAGCGCGAGCGGAGGGCCTGGCTACTTCCTGGGAAGCTCACAGACAGAGGGTTCGGCGGCGTTGGCGGATGGAGCCAGCGCCTGCCGGGCCTTCACCACGAGGGCGAGCACGCGCTCGGCGACCGTCACGCCGCCTGAAGCGACTTCGATCGCCGCCCCGATGAGTGCCAGGGTCCCCGCCACCACCACGGCACCCCGGGCCTTGCGCCTCCGCGTTGGAGTCTTCCGCTTCATCCTCGAGCGTATTTGCGAAGGCAATGCCAGCCCACCGCGAGCTGCATGGCGGATGGTGGTCATGACCGCCCGCCAGATGGGAAGGCGGAAGCCCACCTTGGGAAAACGTGTTCCCACCTGGGGCAAGCCCCTTGGAGCAGTGCCGGCCTACCCGGACTTCGACTGGGGCTTCGTGGATTGAACGCAGTCGAGTGCAGCCCGCCTCCCGGGCGCGCTCTTCACGAACTTGTCCAACTGTTGGACAACTTTGGCGAGACCGGGCCCGGAGGGGTCCCTCCCGCCCTCGAGCTGAGCAGAGACCCCTGCACGGACTTTCTTCCGAGGCTTAGTACTGAGAGACGGTACCGGTGGATGAGTTTTCGACCAGGGAGCCGCGCTCGAAGTCCACGCGCCGTCCGCCCGTCACCGGGTAGGCCTCCGTCGTGGGGAAGCCGAGCGTCTGGGCCACCCCGGCCTGCAGGTACCTGGTGAGGAGGGGGCCCGCCCCCAGTGCCTTGGCGCCGGTGGCGGGAGAGAAGTAGACGTGTCCGCCCTGAAAGCGACTCACCTTGCCCGGGGCGAAGGAGGTGTTCTCCTCGTCGGACACGGGGTAGCCCAGGAAGCCCGTCTCCCATCCCAGCGACGCCCACCTGCCGTGGATGACGCCCTGCACGGAGTGCGCTCCCGTCTCCGGCGTCCAGTAGATGCTGCCCCGCTCGAAGTGGTTGTAGCGCCCGCGCCCATCCGGCGTGGTGAGCTCGTCGGTGGTGGGGTAGCCCAGAACGCCCGCCTCCCACCCGAGCGCCTTCCACTTCTCCCGGATGGCGCCCATCACCACGTGCGCCCCCGTCCCTGGAGTCCAGTAGATGCTGCCCCGCTCGAAGTGGTTGAAGCGCCCCACTCCATCCGGCGTCGCGCTCTCCCCCTCCAGGCACGTCCCCAGCAGCACGGGCCCATTCACCGCGTCGTACTTCGCCTTGATGTCCCCCTTCACCTCGCACCCGCGGAACCCGAACGCTCCCGCCCCGACGAACCCCCATGGACCGGTCAACGTGTCCTCCACGAGGAGCCGCAGCGTCTCTCCCCGGTAGGAGGACAGGGTCCAGGTGACGGGGAGTTCCGGACTGTTGGTGCGCCGGCCGCGCGTGGTGCGGATGACCTCGCCGCCGCGGAGCAGGCGCACCTGGGCATCGCCCCCGTGGACGAAGAAGCCGAGCTCGCGCGTGGTCGCATCCACCGTGAAGTCCTGCCAGATGGCTCCCGTCAGCCCGTCTCCCTTCGGCTGGAGGTACGTCGTCACACGGCCCCTGCCATCAGCACCCGTGAAGATTCCGAAGGCATCACCGCTCCTGCCCCATCCGGTGAATCCCTGGGTGAAATCGGGATTCGTGAGCGCGCTCCTGGGCAGCCCCACACCGCCCAGCGGCGGCGTGTACGGCGTTTCGGGAAGCCCGAGCCGCGTGCGCATGAGGTGGACCTGATAGGGATTCCAGGACGACATCGTGTAGACGAGAGAGAGAACGCCGCCCGGCTCCTCCTCGAAGTAGCGGGGAATGAGGTAGGGCCCATATTCACCGCCCCACTCCTCTTCGCGTCCTGGCTCGGAGAGCCCATCGTCGTACGTCACGACGCTCTGACGAGCGTGGATGAAGTGCTCGTAACCCCTGTCCTGGTCCTTCCCCGGATCGAAGATGACGAGCGGCGCCGACCACGGCCCATTGACCGAGCGCGCCCAGCGAAGCGTGATGCCTCGTGGCTCCGGGGCCCCACAGTTGTAGGCCATGAAGTAGAGGCCAACCTTCGACCACTTGCGGACCGACAGCTCCCCGACGCACGACGTTTGAACGATGGGGACCGCGCTCGACTCGCCCGGGCCGAACGTCGCGGTGGTGCCGCTTCCTCCCCGGTAGTACATCCAGGCCGAGCGATCTCCCATCCGGGCCAGCTCGACCTTCGCGAGGTAGACGGGGCTCTGGCG
Organism: Archangium violaceum Cb vi76; assembly: GCF_000733295.1. GTDB lineage: Bacteria > Myxococcota > Myxococcia > Myxococcales > Myxococcaceae > Archangium > Archangium violaceum. The sequence continues at coordinate 29,727 of NZ_JPMI01000306.1, forward strand.
GTAATCCCCACTGCCATAGATGAAAGCGGTGGTCCCCTCCACGACCACGCTCACATTGATGAACTTCGAGCTGGGGACGATGTGCGTGGTCCGCATCCCCGCGACGTTCAGCCCGTCCATCTCCGCCAGCACCGAGTGGCTGTATTTCTGCGTGCTTGGATTCCAGCCGGTGGTGAAGAAGACGTAGGTCTTGGAGCCGACCGGAACGCCTTCCATGGGAACGTTCATCCCCTGCAGGTTGATGCCGGACAGGCGCGGTGCCACGAACTGGCCATGGGCGTCCGTCACCCACGTGAGCTTCGGCATGGGTCCCGCTGGCGGAACACTGGTCGCGGTCGTCCAGGCGATGGAGTCCTGGTCCTGTCGCGTCCCCCCAGGCGTCCAGGAGTCTCCAAAGATGAACACCAGCTTGCCGTCCCGCTCGAACGTCGCACCGAGATCCGTGCCCGTGATGCCGACGTTGAGCGACGGATTGACCTTCGTGTCGGTGAGCTGTCCCAGGTGCTCCGTGCAGAGCTTGCGCAACGCGGGAAGGCTGCCATCCGCCGGGAGAGAGAACGACGCGTCCAGCCCCGAATCGACCCGCTCGGCCGTGCCCGAGCCCACAGGGGGCGCAGCCGGTGAAGTCCCCGCGGGCCCACAACCGAGGCCCAGGAGCACGGCAAGAAGACCGAGGCGCCGGCCTCCCGCTCCGGCTCCCTTCCATTTTCCTTCGTTCACGTCACGCATGATTTTCCTCTCCGTTTCGAGATAGAGGAGAGACGTGGCGTGGCGGCGTCCAAGAAAAATGCGCCCTTCAGCCCAAGGAAAGAACCTCCATGAACGAGAAGATCGCGAACCTGCCGCTCGAGCGCATCGACGGAACCAAGACCTCGCTGGCTGACTTCAAGGGCAAGGTGCTCCTGGTGGTCAACGTGGCCTCGCAGTGCGGCCTGACGCCCCAGTACGAGGGCCTGGAGAAGCTCCACAAGAGCTACCAGACCCGGGGGCTGGTGGTGATGGGCTTTCCCGCCAACGAGTTCGGCGCCCAGGAGCCGGGCACCAACGCGGAGATCCAGGAGTTCTGCCGCTCCAAATTCGGGATCGACTTCCCCATGTTCTCGAAGATCGTCGTCAAGGGAGAGGGCCAGCACGCGCTCTACCAGCACCTGACGGAGACCCTCCCCGAGGCGCGCTATCCCGCCAACAGCACCATGCGCGCCCGGCTGGAGAAGTACGGCATGAAGCAGGAGAAGCCCAACGACATCCTCTGGAACTTCGAGAAGTTCCTCATCAACCGCCAGGGTGACGTGGTGGCGCGTTTCTCACCGGATACGACTCCGGATGACCCCACGTTGAACCAGGCCATCGAGGCGGAGCTCGCCCGGGCCTGACAGGCAGCTCCTGATGGGATTCGTGGAGGTGATGCGCTACGGCCGGGCGTAGCGCATCGCGGCGACGGCACCACCGTCGACGAGGAGGTCGGTGCCGGTGATGAACGACGCCTGGGGGCTGATCAGGAACTCGACGGCACTGGCGATGTCGTCCGGAGTGCCGATGCGCCCCGTGCCAGACGCTTGAATCATGCCGCGCATGGCCTCGCCGTGGGGGCCCTGCAACTCCGCCTGACCCATGGGGGTGGAGATGACGCCGGGGCTGACGCTGACCACCCGGCCGCCCCGCCGCCCCCATGGAATCGACGCCGCCTGGACGCGCAACTGGTTCGCGCGCTTCGCCACGCTGTAGGCGGCGCCGGAATCGAGGTTCTTGGGGTCGAGCATGGGCAGCCCCGCGAGCTGGCTCGTGGGGGTGGTGGCGAGGGCACGCTCGGCCTCGGGAGGAAGAGGGACCATCGAACCGGCCATCGAGGCGATGCACACCGCGACACTGCCGCGCGTCACGAGAGGGAGGAAGGCATCAAGAACATAGGCAGTGCCGAGAACGTCCACCTGCACGACCCGCTCGGGGCTGGCCTGCACGGGGGAGACGCCCGCGGTGTGCACGACGGCGCGGAGCGGGCCGAGCGCCCCTGCGTGCTGGGCGAGCCGTTCGACGGACCGCGGATCAGAGACGTCGACGCGGAGGGCGTGGACGGTGTGGCCTTCGCCGCGGAGGGTATCCGCGACGCGGTCGAGGAGTTCCTGGGCGTAGTCGGCGAGAACGAGCTGGCGGCCGGAGCCGAGGCGGCGAGCGGTGGCGAGACCCATGCCACCGAGACCGGTGATGACGATGACGTCCTGCTGAGGTGCGGTCATGGCGCTGCGCTCCCTTGCGTGGGGTGGCGTCTCGGGTGAACCGGACAGGACTGTCCGTTTCCAGGGCGGCGTACCACGAAGCGGACACGCGTGTCCATTTCGTGCGGTACACTCCTGGGCGTGACGCAACGACAGGACGCGCAACGCAACCGCGAGCTTCTCCTCGCGGCGGGAGAAGAGGTCTTCCGAGAGCACGGCCTCCACGTGCCGCTCCAACTCATCGCCGAGCGCGCTGGAGTCGGGCGAGGCACGCTCTACCGCCACTTCCCGGACCGGGATCACCTCGCCCGCGCGATGATCGAGCGCCGCGTGGAGCTCATCGAGCAACGCCTCGCCTCGGCCCCCGACCCGGCCCGCTCCGTCGAGGAGATCTTCTTCTGGATCGCCGACACCCTGAGCGCCATCCCGGGATTGCACCCGTACCTGGCATCAACGGAAGCAGGCAGGACCACCCTCGATCAACTGAACCAGCGGTTGCGTGGCCTCCTCGCCGGGCCGGTGCGGGCGGCGCGAGCGCGGGGACTCCTGCGCCCGGGCGTGACGCTCGACGATTTCGTGTACAGCTGGGCGATGATCGAGGGGAGCATGCTGGCCGTCCCCCCCCAGGAGCGCTCGCGAATGGTGGCCCGCGCCAAGGCACTGCTCGGCTCCGCGCTCTTCGAGCGGTCCGCCGTGAGCTGACCCATTTTCCCCTCTCCCCTCGGGAGAGGGTCGGGGTGAGGGTA
>NZ_JPMI01000307.1 GCF_000733295.1 Archangium violaceum Cb vi76
CCGGGCCCGTTCTTCAACCCGTGGCCCCCAGTGGGGACAGGGGATTCAACCCGAGATTCGAACACCCTCACCCTGTCCCTCTCCCGGAGGGCGAGGGGAAAATGGTCGCGCTGTTCCCTGGGGTACTCCATCACGAACATACCTGAAGGGGATTAGATGTGAGGCTTCGGGCCGCCGAAGCGGACGCCCAGCTCGAGCCCCACCATCCCCAGCAGGTCTCTGACATTGGCCTCCCCAATGACGCCCACGTAGACGCGATCAAAGAGCGTCGCGCCCACCGCGGCCTGTGCGCTCATCCTGAAGCCCTCCCCGAACATCAGGGGTACCCCGATGCGCGCGTAGACGGGCCCGGCGTCGATCCGGGCGGCGGGCGTCACCGCGAGCCGGAAGTCCGGAAACCCCCACGCGTCCTTCACGGGCACCATCGCCGACAGGCCGAGCTCGGCGGCGAAGAGTCGTGACAGCCGGTAGGAGGGGACGACGTCCACGGCCACCCAACCCCCGTCCCGAAGCGTGTGCGTCCTGATGGCGCTCACCCCGCTGAGACCGATGAGCGGCCGGGCGCTGAGCCCCAACCGGAGAGCGAAGGGGTTCTCGGCTGGAACGTGGGTCTCCCCTTCCCCTGATTGGGCCAGAACCCGCGGCGCCCCCAGCAGCACGAGCATGCAGATGAAGTGGCGCATCGTCATAGCCGCTCCCCGAACCACTTCCAGATGAACTCGTCCGACTCGGCCCGGTGGGTGGCATCGATGTCGTGGCCCGCGCCTTCGAGGTACTCGACGTGGACCTCCTGCCCGAGCAATTGAGCCGAGACCGCGAAGGATCGCTGCACCTCGGGCAGGACGAGGGTGTCCGCCGTCCCCTGGAGGATCAGCAGTGGCACCCTGGGACCGTGCCCCAAGTAGGTGAGGTTGCTGACGTCGGCGAAGACCTCGGGCGCATCCCTCACCTTCGCTCCGTCCGGCAGCGCGAGAAACCGGGTGACGTAGGGTTTGATCCACCAGTCCGTCGTCTCATAGACGGACGCGGGGTCACCGGCGCCGCACATGGACACCACGGCCTTCACCTCGAGGTTCTCGCTGTAGGGGCAATAGTCCGGCTCGAAGCGTGCTTCGTTCCGGGCGTACGCCGACATCATCGCGAGGTGCCCGCCAGCGGATCCGCCAATCACCCCCACCCGGCTCGTATCCACCTGGTACGTGGCGGCATTCGCGGCGAGCCACCGGAGCGCACAACGCACGTCCTGCAGTTGCGCCGGCCAGGGATGGAGCGCCTTGCCGTGTCCATCATCGAGGTTCGCGAGCCGATAGTTGATGGTCACCCCGACGAAGCCCCGCCGGCTCGCTTCCTGGATTCGATCTGCGTAGTCGTCCAGATCTCCGATGACCCACCCGCCACCATGGATGAAGACGATCGCGGGAAAGGGACCCGGCCCCTCTGGCACCGCGATGTCGAGTGTCAGGGGATGCACCCCACCCGGCTCACTCGGACTGGGCACCTCCGCGTACGTGACGTCGCCTTCCGCGCCACCGGTGAGCCCGCCGCATCCCGTGATGGCCAGCAGCAAGGCCGCGGGCAACAACCACCTCGTCTTCATGACTTCCGCCTCGGTATCCATGCTCCTCCGGAGACTCAGGTCACCCGGAGGGAACATAGGAGAACGGCGGAAGGATGGGGCCCCAACATGCCGTCCGCTCAGGAGCTAGAACGCCAGGGGCAGACTCACCAGCCCACGAGACTGGGCACTCGGGCGCCACGTGAGCTTCTCGGGCGCCGTGGCCAGACGCAGCTCCGGGAGCCGCTCCAGCAGCAACTCGAAGGCAACGATGGCCTCCAACCGGGCCAGGGGCGCTCCCAGACAGAAGTGGATGCCATGACCAAAGGCCACGTGCTTGTTGGGCGTGCGCCCCACGTCGAACAGATCCGGCTCGGGGAACTGCCCGGCATCCCGGTCCGCGGCCAGGTAGTTCACCCGGACGGCCTCATGGGCCTGGATGCGCTGGCCGTGCAGTTCCATGTCCTCCTTCGCGAAGCGCAGGATGCTCAGCTCGAACGGGCCGCAGTAGCGCAGCATCTCCTCCACCGCCGAGGGGATGAGGGAGCGATCCTCCCGCAGCCGTTGGAGCTGCTCCGGATGCTGCAACAGCGCCAGCAGGCCGTTGCCCAACAGGTTCGCTGTCGTTTCGTAACCGGCGACGAGCATCAGGAAGACCATGCTCGTCAGCTCCTCGGCGTTCAGCCGATCCCCCTGCTCCTGCACGGCGAGCAACGCGCTGATCAGATCGTCCCGGGGATGCTGGCGGCGCTGCTCGAAAACCTCCCCCAGGTACTTGAAGAAGTGCTGGTGGGCCTCGCGGGTCTTCTCCTGGGAGTCTTTCGACGGAGGGGCGAAGAACGTCTGCGTCCACTCGCGGAACCGGTCGCGGTCCTCCGAGGGAATCCCCAACAGCTCGGCGATGACGATGACGGGCAGCGGAAAGGCGAGCACCTTGAGGAAGTCCCCCCCGGAGCCCTGGGCCATCAGCCCCTCCAGCAGCTCCGAGCAGATCGCCGTGATGCGCGGGCGCAGTTCCTCGATGCGGCGCGGGGTGAAGGCCTTGGACACCAGCGAGCGCATCCGCGTGTGGTCCGGCGGGTCCACGGTCAGCAGGTGCCGGCTGAGCGATCTCAGCTTATGGCCGAAGAACCGCTGCCGGACCTCCTCGGGCAGGCGGGTGGGATCCTGCGTGAAGCGAGGATCCCTCACCATCGAGACCACATCCTCGTAGCGCGTCAACAGCCAGAAATGCATCCCCAGTTGCGGATCCGTGATCGGAGCGACGGGGAACTCCTCCCGCATGCGCTTGTAGAGGGGGAACGGGTTGGCGCGCACGTGGGGGGACCACAGCGTCTCTCCCTCCGCGAACAGGGGACTGGCCGTCATGGAGCACTCCTTCGCCTGGAAGACGCCAACCTTAGAACTCCGAGGCCTGGGGAGGATAGGTCCGAGCCACTCTCCGGCGACAGCCGCGTCCTCACTGGCAGTAGGGGCAGTTCGGCATCTTCGGGTTGTCCTCCCGCATCTGGCGGTAGATGGCGCAGTTGGCCTGGACCTTCTCCGTGTCGCCGCTGCACTTGTAGTTGTAGGCCGCCTTGCAGAACGAGTCGGACTGCGGGTCCCCGGTGGGGCCGGTGTACGGGGTGTTGCCGCACGCGCCACCGCCGCCCGTGGTGCCGGTGCCATTGCAGAAGGCCTGCGCGGTCTCGTGCGAGGTGGCGCACCGCCCCTCGATCCACAGGCTATCGGCGTCGTCGCACAGGTAGCAGTACTCGCTGGAGTCCGCACAGAGGGTGAAGGTGTCGTCGCACCAGTCTCCCTCCACGGCCTCGCAGCCGGCGGTGAGCGTGAGAAGGAGGACCGGAATCAGCCGGCGAATGGGAATGTCGAGCATCCAGGCAGGCTAATCCGATGGAAGAGCGAGATTCCACTCGTCCGCCCTCCTCCCCGCAGAGCAGGCGCTCGATGTACTCCGCGGGCAATCCTCAGGGTCCCTGGTTCTCGCGCACGGCGGCGGCCGTCTGGCCCAACTCCCCGGACAGCAGCACCAGCACGTCATCCAGGGACACGAGCCCCACCACGCGCCCCTGCTCATCGACGATCGGCAGGCGGCGCACGCCCTGCTCCCGCAGGGTGAAGAGCGTCCGGTCGAGCGAGTCATCCACATGGGCGGTGGTGGGCTCGGGCGACATGACCTCTCCGACGGTCAGGGCCCCGGGGTCCTTCCGCTCGGCCACTACCCGGGTGACGATGTCCCGGTCGGTCAGCATGCCCACCGGGCGCAACGCCTCCTGGACGACGACGAGCGCGCCCACATGATGGTCGCGCAACGCCTGGGCGGCCTCGGCCACGCTCTGGCTGGGCTGGATGACGGCCACCGTCTTGCGGCAGAACCTTGCGAGCGACATGGCTCCTCCCTTTTCAGGAACGCAGCGCACGCCCACCGCGCGATGCAACCCACCGGGGGCAACTCCACCGCCTCCCTGTGTGGATGCCTGGAGTCCTTCCGGGGAACGCTTTGCCTGGACCCAGGGGCGGTGGTTAGAAGGTCAACTTACCCCCATTCAACGGCTCGTCCCTCGCTTCCGGCAGTGCGACCCTGAACGCCCTCTTTCGCACGCTGCCCGGAAGGAGTCCCTTCGATGCGACTGCTGCTGCTGGGAGTCATCATGCTCCTGGGGTGTGCTCCGAGCCGGGACACAAGCAGGTGCACGCGGTGAATGGGCCGCCTTCCTCCCAGTGGAACTCGACGAGTCAGGTCCCGATAAATGGGGCACGGAGGCGCTACGCTCGGCTGGCTATCGCATCTCCGTCGTCGAGTTCGAGGACATCGTCGAGTCCACCCCCATCAGGGGCTCAAGGGGCGAGCCGGGCGAGTTCTTCTCGAGACGTCCTCCCCGGCGGGGTGGTCCGGGTGTTGGCGTTCACGAGGAAGCGCGGAAATTTGGACCGGGAAGCCGGAGGTGTACCGGGGGTTCGGCATCCCGGTCCGAGGTGAGGCTCAGCGCTTGGACTTCGCCTTCCTGGTCGTCGCGGCCTCCTCGGCCTCGCGGCGGCGGTAGCTCTCGCCTTCGATGGCGAGGACGTCAGCGTGGTGGATGACGCGGTCAATCAGCGCGGTGGCGCACGCGGCGTTGGGAAAAAGCGCATCCTCCGCCACTCGGACCCGGCCATCACCACGGAGGTGTACGGCCACCTCGATGTGGAGGACATGCGCAAGGGCCTCAACCAGCTCGACTTCGCGGCGCACGAGCCGACCCCGGCCGAGTAGTCCCCGACAGCCGCCAGAGGCGAGCCATCTCCGCTTGCTGCTAGTTTGCTGCTGGAGGTGAACGCGGGAAAAGAAAAAGCCTCTGGAGTCTCACTGTAAGCCCGAGAAACTCCAGGGCTTTTAATGGTCGGGGAGACAGGATTTGAACCTGCCTCTTGGGTCTCCGGCTCGGGCGTTCGCGCGGCTACCCCGCTAGAAGTGCTCCCCGCATACAAGGCATTCGGGCTCCGTCTTGTCCTTTCCCAGGCCGATGACGGGCGGCTGAATCAGAGGGGCGGGTGGGGTGTTTTTGTCGTTGTGGAGCATGAGGTCCATCGCCCGGGCGACATTCTTGCCCTCCACCTTCACGTCGAAGGAGTAGTTGACGAATTCGGCCTTGCCCTTCGTCTTGCCGGAGGCCACTCCACCGCCGGCCGTGCCAGCCTCGTCGCCGGTGCTGGTGCTGAAGTTGGAGTCCTTCAGGCACAGCGGGTTGCCCTCAACCGTCACCGTCTTGCTGCCCTTCGCGGTGTCGGCGGAGCGGGCAATATTGGGGTAGGGAATCGGAATGGGCCCTCCCGGGCTAGGCGTCTTGCACACATCGGGGACGGCCACGGTGGTTCCATTGCTGTCCTTGGTCACCACGGACATCTTGTTCACGCCCACTGTGTTCCCCAAGGTGTCCTCCGGGATTGTTCAACCCGGGGATGATAGCAGAGGGCTGCCTCTCGGGCCCAGCACCACCGATCCAGGCTGGACATCGGGCGACCGCGGTAGCTACATCCTCCGGTATGCAACCCAGTTCCGAACGCGGGACGGGCGGCCGTCCCGAGGTCGCTCGAATACCTCCACGGCTCATCCGTTGGGACATCATGGAGGAGAGCCTTGATGAGGCGGCGTTCCTCTGGTCACATCGGGAGCGTTCGCTGCTCTCACCCGACTACACCCTTCCGGAAGTCGCCGCGCTTGAGGAGCGGCTCCGCGCCCGGCTGGACCTGCTGGTCCTGGGTGGCGCTCCAGTCGGCAAGCGGCTGCTACGCCCGGCCCTGGAGTGTGATGAGCAGGAGCGGCTCTCCGCGGCGGCGCTGGCCTTGCTGATGGACGAGAACGATGGCGCGGTCGAGCTGCTCCTCAGGGGAATCCAGGAGGGGGCGGAGCCGCAGCGCGCGGCGATCTGCCGCGCCCTTGAACTGTGTGAGCGGCGGGGAATCGAGGCTCACCTGATGCCCCTGCTCCAGCAAGGCTCCCCCGAGGTCAGAGCCTCCCTTCTGAATGTGCTGACGGCTCGCCGCGTCCGGCCCGACTGCAGTCTGGAGCGGCTTTTCGACCTGGGAGCGCCCGTGCTGCAGGAGGCCGTGCTCCATGCCGCCGCCCGCGTTCCCCTACATCTGGCACCTTCACTCCTCGATAAAGGCCTGGCTTCGAGCGAGACTACCGTCCGAGACGCTGCCCTGGAGGCGGGCCTCGTGCTCGGCCACCGCGCGGCATGGACCGCCTGCGTGGAACTCGTCTCCCGTCATGCCTCGGCCTCCGGCTTTGCCATGCTGGCGCTTGCCCTAGGCGGCTCATCCGATGAGCTCCAGCGGCTGCTGGGAACCCTCGCCGTCCCCAAGCTGCGCAGGGATGCACTCTGGGCACTCGGCTTTAGCGGGCGCAGGGCAGCGGCCGAGGCCTGCCTGACATGGATGCGGGAGGACACGCTCTCCAGGATTGCCGGTGAGGCATTCTCGGCCATCACAGGGCTGTCCCTGGAGGGGGAGTTCGCGCTCGAGGCCCCTTCCGCGCCGGACGAGCTCATCCCTCTCGAGGAAGAGGACCTTGATGCCGACCTCGTCCCCTCCCCCGCCGAGCTGCTGCCACACCCCAACGTCGAGGCCGTCGAGCGATGGTGGCAGCAGGCGCGCGCTCAGCTCGAGCCAGGCACCCGATACTCCGGGGGCAAGCCGTTCACCCCAGGCCGGCTCCTGGAGCAACTCGGGCACGGGGGAATGCGGCGGCGCCCCGTACTCGCGCTGGAGCTCGCGATCCGGACCCATGGCGAGCACCGCGTGTCAGTCCGGGCCTTCACAGAGCGCCAGCGCCAGGCGCTCGAGCGGGTCCGGCATCTCCCCGAGGGGAGCCTGAATCGTCCTTTTGCCATGACATCGGGGCCGGCCGGCGCACCGGCCGGTGCGCCACCCGGACGAGGCCCGGAGGGCAGAACACCATCATCGTCCTCCGGGAGCGCGGGGCTCGCTGTCACGGCCCTAGGAATGGTCTCCTCGGTTGGCGGCGACGTGGTCTCAAGCTGCGCGGCCAGCCGCGCTGGCATCTTGAGGATAACGGAGCTGGACACCCTCCAGCAGTGGGATTCAGAGAGCGAGCAACTCCAGCCCGCGAAGGGTCATACGATTGCCACGCTCACCCGAGGCTTCCTGGGGGTGGGCCGCCTCGCGCGCCTGGGAGCCGCCGCTCTGGAGGACCTCTCCGTGAGCAGTGGTGAGAAAGAGTGGGCCCAGACGGGGCTCTTCATCGCCCTTCCGAGCAGCTTCTACCTGTCCGCTCATGAGCGGCGCGTCACCGAGCAGGCCGCACGGGAGCAGGGAGCCTCCCAGGAAGCCCCCCCCCTGGACACGGGAGCCGCTGAGACGCGGAGGCTCCAATACGAGCAGATGCTTGTCCCGGCGCTCCTCCGCCAAGCCCGGCTGGACGTTCCTCCCGAGCATTGCCGGCTGTTCTTCGGAGATCAGGTCGGCTTCATCCGCGCATTGCGCGCGGCGGAGGACTCCATCGCACGAGGAGCGCTCAAGCGCTGCATCGTGGGAGGCATCGACAGCCTGGTGGAGCCACTCACGCTGGAGGCGCTCGACAACCTCCGGCTGCTGAGGACCCCCACCCAACCGGCCAAGCTACTGCCAGGAGAGGGGGCGGCGTTCGTGCTGGTCGAGAAAAGAAGGGCCGCGGAGAAACGGGGCGCGGCCATTCATGCATGGCTCGGGGGTGCGAGCGAAGCCAGGGACGACGCGGATCGTCTCGCGGGCAGCCCATGGACGGGGCGCGCACTCGCGGAAGTCCTTCGCGCGACCCTAGGCGAAGCGCCGGTCGCGCACGAGCAACCTGGCTGGGTGGTCGGAGACCTGAATGGCGACGAGCGCCGGGCCCAGGACTGGGGGTTCGCCCTTGTCCGGCTGAAGGGAACACACGAGCTCGGCGAGCTCCCGCACTGGCACGTGGCGGAGTCCTTCGGGGCGCTCGGCGCGGCCACCGGGCCCGCCGCCGTCTGCATGGTGGCGCGTGCTCTGGCGCGTTGCTATGCTCCCTCGCCTCGGTGTGTGGTGTGGCTGGCGGCTGACGACGGCCTCAAGGGGGCCTTGAACATCAGCGCAGCCCCTTCGTGACGCAGGAGGACTTCCATGGCGGAGCCGAAGCACCTCGACCGGAACCAGGAAAAGCGCCTCGGCTGGTTCGATAAGGTCAAGGACGGCAAGCCAGCGTACAAGGACTACAAGAGTTCTTGTAAGTCGGGCTATCGCGGTCCCAGATACGAGGCCCACCACATCGTCCCCGACGACATGATTGACGAATCCGTCGCCGAGGCAGGCAAGAGCATCGGGCTCCAGTATCTTGAGGACGTGATGTACATCACGGACTGGAACATCAACAACCCCGATAACATGATTGGCTTACCCTCCTACCATTCCTATGACCAGTATTATCAGAGGAAGGTCGACCTCGAGTGGCTGACCACACACGCCCCGCGCACCAAGGTGTGGGTGGACTGGTTCAACAACGAGAAGGCCTTCGCGCGAGCGACCCGAGATCGATGGCTCAAGCTCTTCAACTCCGGCGCCATCAACCCGGAAGGCCTGCCTATCCACAACCCCAGCCAATGGGGGCATCTGGAGTATGACGAATTATTGAAGACAGATTTGCTCAACAATGTCTGGAACCAAGTGGACGCGGTTCGCGGGGAGCACAAGCTGGATGCCGTCAACGTCGCCAGCGCCCTCAAGCTCCTGCAAACGAAGTGGCGCAACCGCCTGGTGGATAGAGGCCAGGGGGCCAACGAGGACAAGTGGAATCGGCGCCATGTCGATGATCCGGACGATGACTGGTATGTGCCGTTCACCATGGCGGGAGACCGCAACCCAATCTTCGGCTAGCACGGAGCCAGCATCCCTATGAAATACATGATTGGCCAGGTACGCATCGGACGAGGTGCGGGCCGCCTCAAGATGTTGCAGGGAGTCGAGCAGCAATTCCGATTCCATCAGGGCGTATCCCTGGCGGCGGGCTTCCCCCCCGAAGCTCATTACGAGATGAACGAGAAGTTCCCGAATGACATCAAGCTGGAGGACTTCATCGCCAGCACGGGAAACCTGCTCGTCGTCTCCCCTCGCGCCAAGGCATTCTTCGAGGCCGAGAAGCTCAAGAACAACGAATTGCTGCCAGTGGGCATCATCAATCTCAAAGGCCGGAAGGAGCCCGAGCCGTACTACCTCATTCATCAGAAGGTGCTGCAGGAGTGCATCGACCTCGAGAAGACGCCGTTCGAACGGAACCCCATCAACCCTGAGGTGTTCCTGAGCATCAGGAACATCGTGCTCGACGAGAGCCGGATCGACCCCCAGGTGTCACTCTTCCGGATGAGGCACTATCCGTTCGTCGCCGTCTACCGGGACGACCTCATTGAGAAGATCAAGGCTGCGGGCCTGACGGGAATCAAATTCGTATCCCCCTCTGAGTTCAAGGGCTGAGCCCCGACCTCATGCCCAGACTCGAAGAACTGCCCCAGCAGATTGTCCCGCACGTCAGGATGCTCATCGACGTGGCGACGCGCCAGAAGTCGGTCAGGTCACTCGGGAAGATCTGCCATGAGATGGCAGCGCATTACCGCGCGCTGGGCATCTGCCTGCTGCTGGCGGAGATGGAGGTGGACGGGTTCTTCCACTGGCTCATCCAATCGGCGCTGACCCGGAAGTACTACCTGGGCCGCAGTGCGGCGGAGAACGTCCTGGACGAC
>NZ_JPMI01000308.1 GCF_000733295.1 Archangium violaceum Cb vi76
GGCGCGCGAGCGTTACCGGGCCTTTCTTCGATGCCATCGCCGCGGGCCAATGGAAGCTGGCGAGGCAGATTGCGGCGCTATCGCCCACCACATGGTGGAAGGGGCACGAGTACGAGGACGACTTCGCCTATGCCTTCTTCCTCCATACCTTCATCAGGCAGGACCCTGCCGACGCGCCAGCCCTCCAGGGTGCGCTGGCCCAGTATGAGCAGGTGCTGGGCGGGCAGAGCGATCCCCGGCTAGACCTCTGCAAGGCGCTGTACTCGAAGGACCAGGCCGCATTTCTGGGGGCCTTCCCCACGCTCCTCGGCGAGTACGAGCGCAAGATGCAGAAGCTTCAGTCCACGCGGGACTATGACTATACGTATGAGCCCAACCGCCATGTCATGATCGAGGGCCTGGCCCTCCTGAAGCTCGCCGAGTCAGTCGGCTTCGAGACTGAAGCGGAGTATCCGCTGTGTCCCAGCGTGGCGCGCCGCACGGACTACGCGCCCTTCAAGCCCCTGGGCTTTCCCAACCTTCAGCTGGAGCCCTGAACCACCGGGAGCTATTGAGCCCCGCTGGCTGCCTACCGTCCGCGAAGTCGCGGAACGGCTGGGGTACGCCGGGCCCTCTGGCCACCGTGCAGCTTTCGCCGCTTGCTGCTGGTTTGCTGCTGGAGGGCTCCAGGGCTTTCGAATGGTCGGGGGAGACAGGATTTGAACCCGCGACCCCTTGGTCCCGAACCAAGGGGATTCACTCGCCCGCCCTCCCCTACTCCCCGCGGCGCAGGCGCTCGATGTACTCCGCGGGCAGTCCCGCGCTCTCCGCGCCGCGCACCAGCGCGTCGATGAACCGCTGGCTGATGGGGCCCTCGGTGGACGCCCGGCGCGGCGACGTCACGAACGCCGTCGCCTGCAACTCCTGCCCCTCCACCCGGACGCGCACGAGCCGCTCCACGCTCATGCTCGTCACCGCGCCCTCCTTGTGCTGGATGATCGGCCAGTCCTTCCCGCCAATCTCGAACAGCCTCCCGTACACGCTCTTGCCCGGCGCGTCCGTCAGCCCCGCCACCCTCCCTCCCCACCACCTCGAGGGGAAGTCGTACACCAGGTCCACGTCCAGCGCCTCGGCCAGCTTGCCCTCGGGCAGCTCGAAGAACTCGTAGCTGTGCTGCGCCCTCCACTCCTCGAAGGCCGCCCGGTCCAGGATGGTCGAATAGGCGAAGTACAGCTTCATGGCCGCCGTATCCGCCGTGCTCCGCGCCTTCATCACCTGATCGTAATGCGAGTCCATCCGTGCCTCCCTCGGCTCCCCGGCCGCCTCACTGCCTCGGCGAGTCCTCGCGCAACGCGCCGAGGATGCCGCCCACGTCCAACCGTGCCGTCTTGATGAACAGCCGTAGCGCGCGCTCCACGTGCTCGGCAAGCGTGGCCATCTTCTCCAGCCGCGCCAGGTGTTCACGGGGAACGTTCCCCGTCTCCACCGCCAGCCGGTGCGCCTCGGCCAGGTCCGCGCGGATGCGCTCGATGAACCCCGCCTCCCGCTCTTCAATCACGTGCGACACCATGCGGATGAGGTCCGTCTCCGCCGCATAGCGCCAGGCGCTGTCCTGCGGCGAGCGCACGCGGCGGATCACGCCCCAGCGCTCCAGATCCCTCAACAGCATGGACACGCCGCCCTTGGACAGCTCCAGCTCGCGCTCGAGCTCCCCGGCGGTGAGGGGCTCACCGCGCAGGTACAGCAGGGCCCAGACGCGGCCCTGGTTGCGCTTGAAGCCCCAGAATTCGATCACGTTGCCCACCGCGTCGATGGCGATGGCTTCCCAGGGAGCGAGATGACCGTTGCTGGAGCCCTCCCCCCGGGCCGCTTCGAGACCGCTCGTCCACAGGTAGCCTTTCATGCGGCGCGGCTCCGCTCCTGCGCCTGGGCGGCGATGCCCACCGACAGCTTGCGCGCCCAGTCCACCAGCTCGGCGCCCGTGCCCTGCTGCGCGTACGGCCCCAGCGCGTCCACGGCCGCCTCCAGCTCCTTGTTCATCCGCTCCATGGCCAGCTCGACGACTCCGGTGGCCTCGATGGCGTCGCCAATGGCGCGGGTGCGCTCGGGGTTGACGGTGGTGAAGGCCCACGCGTCCTTGAGCTTGTTCTTCAGCGTCCCGTCTCGCGCCACCGCCAGGAGGATGGGCAGCGAGGGCGTCCCCGAGAGCACGTCCGCGTAGCGCGGCTTGCCCGGGTCCGTGCCGAGCACGTCGCGGATGTCATCGGCGATCTGGAAGGCCACGCCGAAGCGGCGGCCGAAGAGATCGAAGCGCCTGGCGGCCTCGGGCTGGTTGCCGAGCGTGGCGGCGGCGCTGCCGCACCAGCCGAAGAGCGAGCCCGTCTTGCCCTCGGCGATGAAGCGCAGGCGCTCCAGGGGCAGCTCCAGGTTGCCGCGGGCCTCCACCTCGGTGATGGCGGCGCGCGACATCTCCACCACCACGGAGAGGGCCGTCTGGGTGAGGCGCGCGTCCAGGTGGGACAGGCGGTGCAGCGCGGTGGAGAGGATGAGGTCTCCACTCATGACGGCGACGATGTTGCCCCAGCGGGCGTTCACCGTGGGCCGGGCGCGGCGGTACATGCCGGCGTCCACCACGTCGTCGTGCAGGAGGCTGGAGGAGTGGATCATCTCCGCGGCCACGGCCACGTCCACCAGCAGCTCGGGGGCCACGTTCACCGCGCCGCCGAACAGGCGCACCAGCATGGGGCGGGCGCGCTTGCCGCCGGTGCCGATGCACAGGTGGCGCGCGGCCTCCATGAGCGTGTCGCCCTTCACTCCCGGGCCCGCATCCCCGTCCTCCAGCATGGTGCCCAGCCGCTGCTCCACGCTCCCCAGAAAGTCCGCCAGCTCACGCGCGAGTTCCATGTACCCCTCTTCTCCCTCTGCGCCGTTCATATAGTTCAAGACCTCGTGAACTGCACCTGTTTGCTGCGGAAACGAGCAGGCACCGGGCCTGGAAGGGGGGCGAGCGGGCGCCAGGGGTCGGTTTGAGTGGGTGCGGTGCGTCATGAGAGACGAGGGTGCTTCCCTCCGCCGCCTCAAGGGTCCGCGTGTCTCTCGCCGTCCTGCGCCGTCACGTCCTCCGCAGCTTCGCTGCCCTGGCCACCGCCGTCCCCCTCTTCCGGCCCGGAAACTCGCTGCCGGGCTCCGCCGCGCCGTTGATGGGGGCGCCGCCGGTAGGCACGACTCCCACCTCCACTCCGGGCACCGAGGCGCGGAGCGCTCTGCGCGGCTCCCTGAAGACCTCGGTGGCCGAGGGGATGGTGGCGGAGGTGTTCACCGCGTGTGCGGGAGCCACGGTGCTCACCGCGTGGGCGCTGGCGCTGAAGCTGGGGCCGTTGCTGGTGGGGGTGATGACGGCGCTGCCCTTCTTCGCCCAGTTCGTGCAGTTCCCGGCGGCGTGGCTGACGTCCACCTTCGGGCACCGGCGGGTGGCGCTGACGGCGGTGTGCCTGTCGCGCCAGGTGATGCTGCCGTTGTGCGTGCTGCCGTGGCTGCCGCTGGAGCTGGAGGGACAGCAGCGGTTGCTGGTGGGGGTGGCGGCGGTGTCGGCGGTGCTGGGCGTCATTGGGAACAACGCCTGGGTGGCGTGGATGGGCGAGCTGGTGCCCGAGTCCATCCGGGGGCGCTTCTTCGGCCGGCGCACGGCGCTGTGCACGCTGGGAAGCACGCTGGCGTCGCTGGTGGCGGGCGTGCTGATGGACAGGCTGCGCCCACCCGAGGGCGTGGGCCTGGGCCTGCCGCTGCTGGCGGCGCTGGCGTGCGTGGCGGGCGGGGTGACGACGGTGCTGATGGCGCGCCAGCATGATCCGGCGCCCCACAAGGAGAAGGCGAAGCTGGATTTCGGCGTGGCGCTGCTGCCGCTGCGGGACGAGCGGGCGCGCCGGGTGCTGGTGTACCAGGTGGCGTGGAACGCGGCGGTGGGGATCTCCGCGCCCTTCTTCTCGTTCCACATGCTGAAGAACCTGAAGATGAGCTTCCTGACGATGGCGCTGTACCTGGCGGCGGTGGCCGGGATGCGCATGCTGGCCGCGCCGGTGTGGGGCAGGCTCATCGACAGGCTGGGGGCGCAGCCGGTGCTGCTGGCGTGCTCGCTGGGGATTGGCGTCATCCCGGCCATCTGGCTGTTCCCGACGGCCACGTTCCTCTGGCCGCTGCTGGCGGACGTGGTGCTGGCGGGGGTGCTCTGGGGAGGCCATGGCCTGGCGATCTTCGCGCTGCCGTTGTCGGTGGCGCCGCGCCGGGGCCGGCCCTTCTACCTGGCGGCGTTCTCCACGGCGGGAGGCCTGGCCTACGCGGCGGCCTCGGCGCTGGGCGGGGGACTGGCGAGCCTGCTGCCCACCGAGTTCACCCTCGGGGGCCACCTCTGGGTGAACCTGCACGTGCTCTTCTTGCTGTCCTCGGTGGCGCGGCTGGCCGCGGCCTTCCTGGCCATGCGCATCGTCGAGCCGGACGCGAAGCCGGTGCGCTCGCTGGGGGCGCTGTTGTCGCTGGTGGGCTCGCGGCTCCAGGCCCGCGCGGCGCGGGTGCCCCCTGCCGCCCCGGTGCTCACCGAGCCCCAGTCCGCCAACGCGAAGTCCTGAGCGGGGGAAGAACCCGGGGCCTTCCGAGGACCCCGGGCGCCCGGCCCGCGTCAGTTGCGCGAGGGGTAGATGCCCTGGAGCGCGATGATGAAGTTCACGCAGAGGAAGGGCGGCATGTTGTTGTGGGGCTGGCTGCCTCCCGCGATGCCGATGGCCGCGGGGTTCATCGTCGTGTTGATGGTGGTGTTGTACGTGGTCGGCGTCGTGCCCGGAGGATAGGCCGATAGCACGGAGCCTTCGGGCGACTCGTTGTTGCCCTCATTCAGGTTGGCATTGAGCGAGTGGGTGTGCGCCGGCATCTGATTGGCGATCAGGGTGACGGTCTCCGTGCCGCCCTGCTCCCCCAGGGTGCGCGGCGACAGTCCCGGCCCCTGGCCCGGCTGCATGGGGTAGCGGCCGCGCAGGTCCGGCAGCGCGAAGGTCGTCGTCCCGTTGCCACCGTAGGTGGTGCCCAGGATGGAGAAGAGGGCGGTGTTCTGCGCGATGGGCAGGAGCTGGCCCTGACAGAACGCCCAGCCCCGAGGCGCGAAGTTGCCAGCGAACATCCGGATTTCCCCGATAAACTGTTCCGACATGTGTGCTCCCTGTTGGGTGCCGAGTGTTGAGCCGGAAACAAACCATGTCCCGGGACGAAGGACCAGGACTCGATGTCAACCCCTGACGAAACGCGTTGTGAAGCCAGTCACACCTTCCAGCCACGGACTGGCACATACTGCGCATCTGCAACTGCAACTGGTTCTCGAAAGGACCGTGCCGATGACGATGCCGACTCTCCTGCGACTCCAACTGGGACCCTCCGGGTTCCGAGTCATGTCCCTCTGTGCAGCACTGGCCCTCTCGGCCTGCACGGCCGAAGGCCCCTCGGGACCGCAGGGCGAGGCAGGACCTCAAGGGCCCCAAGGACCGGCGGGACAACCCGGAGCGTCGGGCGCGGGCACGCTGCTGCGGACCACGCTCGAGCCTGAGGGTACCAACTGCGCGATGGCGGGCTCGAAGCTCGAGGTCGGCCAGGATGCCAACGGGAACGGCACCCTGGACGACGCGGAGGTGGACGCGGCCCAGACGCGCTACGTGTGCAACGGAGCCCGGGGTGAGCCCGGCCCCGCGGGTGGACCCATGGGCCCCTCGGGTCCGGAAGGAAAGCGCGCGCTGGTGAAGACGTCGGCCGAGGCGGCCGGAGCCAACTGCGCCACCGGCGGCATCAAGCTCGAGGCCGGTGTGGATGCGGACGGCAACGGCACGCTGGATGCGCCGGAAGTGGACTGGGCCCTGACCCGCTACGTGTGCAACGGCTCCCAGGGTATCCAAGGCGTCCCGGGCGCCAAGGGTGACCCCGGAACCAAGGGCGACAAGGGAGACAAGGGCGATACCGGCGCCACGGGCGCGGCGGGAGCCCGGGCCCTGGTGAAGACGTCGGCCGAGGCGGCCGGGGCCAACTGCGCCACCGGCGGCGTCAAGCTCGAGGCCGGCGTGGACGCCAATGGCAACAGCACTCTGGACACGGCCGAGGTGGACGCCGCCCTCACCCGCTACGTATGCAATGGCCCCAAGGGCGACACGGGTACCCCGGGTACCCCGGGTGGCGCGGGCCCCCAGGGTCCGTCCGGCGCGGTGGGGCTCTATGGGGATGGCTCGGCGGGCGCCCTCAACCTCCTCAACGGACAGACGCTGGATCTCACCGATCCGGCCAATGTGGCGAGCCTGCCAGCGGGCCTCAACACCCAGTTCAGCACCATCACCATCTCGGGGGTACTGACCGTGCCCAGCGGTACCCTGCTGCGCGCCACGGGGGACATCACCGTGAATGGCACCGGCAGGATCGTGGTGGCTCAGGGTGTGGAGGACACCGGAAATGGCGAGGCCCCACAGGGGGTCGCACGGACCCCGGCCTCCACCTACAGCGGCGGACAGGCGATCAGCGGGCTCCAAGCCGCCCAGGTGCTGCGCCCGCAGGTGGCGGGAGGTGGAGCCGGCGCCCGTATCTACGCGGGAGATGGCGCCAACGGCGGCGCGGGCGGCGGCTCGCTGATCATCGCCTCCGGCGGCAGCGTGCGCATCATCTCGGGGGCGAGCATCACCGCGAACGGCCAGAGTGGCACCAATCCCGGGACGGCGGGCGCCTCGATTCTCGGCACGGGCGGAGGCGCGGGGGGGGTCATCATCGTCGCGGCCAAGGGGGCCATCACCCTGGCGGGAACGATCCAGGCCAACGGAGGCAACGGGGCGGATGGATTCAATGGCAATGGTGGTACGGGCGAGGGTGGCGGTGGCGGTGGCGGTGGCGGCATCATCCACCTGCTCTCCTCCTCGGCGGCCACCATCACGGGAAGCACCGTGGTGAACGGAGGAAACCCCGGAAACAACGCCGCGGCGACCACGGGCTCGTCGATCACCACGGCGGGCGGCGGCGGCGCGTGCGGCGGCAATGGCGGTAACGGCGGAGGATTCATCCCCGGCACCGCCACCGTCGTCACTGCCACCGCTGGACAGCCCGGCCAGGTGCTCAGGACGGTGGCGCCCGCGCCGGAGAATCTGCTGCTCCGGTAGGTAGGGAGAGGCCCCGCCCGGTGCTCAAACGGCGCCGGGCGCGGGCCACTGCAGCTCACAATACGGATTCGCCGGCTCCACCTCCACGTCGCTTACGGGCGTGAACCCCAGCCGCGTGTAGAGCCGCAGGGCCGGGTTGTTCCGCATGACGTGGAGCCTCAAGGGCTTGCCGGCCGCCGCGGCCTCCTCCTGGAGCGCGCGCAGCACCGAGGTGCCCAGGCCCGAGCCCCGGTACGCGGGCAGCAGCGTCACATCCACCAGGCGCAGCTCGTGCTCGCCGCGAACCACCCACAGACGGCCCACCGGCCGGCCCTCGTGCTCGAGGATGCAGTGGCCCTCGGAGGGGTAGCGCGCCTCGTAACCGCGCTTCTGCGCCAACCACTGCATGCGCAGGAAGGGCTCCTGCTGCGCCGCGCTCCAGCCCCAGGCCGCCAGCTCCTCGGCTCGAGTGCTCGCGTAGAGCTCGAAGAGGAAGGCATCGTCACTCTCGGCTGCTGGGTGATGGCTCAGGCGGGCGGGCTGGTTCACGATGACCTCGAGGCGCGGGCACCGGAGACCTGGCTTGCCCGGGAACGGCGGACAGTTATACTCGCCCGATGTCCGCGCACGAGACCGTGCGCATTCCCGTGGTGACCGAGCCCATGATGTCCCCCCGCCCAGCTGCGATGAAGTCCGGTACGCGCTGGGCCGTGGTGCGTCGGGTGCTGCTCGCCCACGGCCGGGCCACCGCCTGGCTCCAGTCCCGCGCCGCACGCCCCCAGTTCTGAGCCCGGGCGCGCGGCGTCCCGGTCCCCGCTGAAGACGGCACAGGCACGCCCCAGCGTCGCCGCTGTCTCGTCCGGCACGGGACCACGCCCCTCGCCTCCCCTGGCTTCTCACGACCCAACCCCGGCCGCAACGCGGCCACTGCCCCACGAGGAATACGGAATGACCCAAGAGCGACGCATCATCGTCACGGAGACCGACCTGGAGCGCCTTCAGCGCGTCATCGAGCAATACAGCGGTGGGCGTAACGCCGACCTGGCCGAGATGTTGGATCTGGAGCTGGCCCGGGCCGAGGTGACGAGCTCCCAGAAGATCCCTCCGGACGTGGTGACGATGAACAGCACCGTCGTCTTCGAGGACGAGGAGACGAGCACGCGCCGGGAGGTGACGCTCTGCTACCCATGGGATGCTCGCGGCGACGAAGGCCGCGTCTCCGTGCTCGCGCCTGTCGGGAGCGCCCTCATCGGGCTGTCCGTGGGCCAGTCCATCGATTGGCCCATGCCAGGCGGCCGTACCCGGACGCTCCGCATCGTCGCCGTGCCGTACCAGCCGGAGGCGGCGGGGCACTTCCACCTCTAACGTAGACCGTCGCGAATCAGCTCCCGGACCGTGGTTTCCGAGCGATCCGGGAGTGCGTGGCGATACGCCCGCACGGCCTCCCAGAGCTCCGGTGCGGGCCCCGAGCGCGCGATCGCCTGGCGCTCGGCCTCGTCCGAGACGCCCTCGAGAGCGCGCTCCGCCGTCCACAGGGACGCTTCCAGGGCCATCAGGATCGCTCGCCCGGAGGCCACGGCCTGTTCGCGCTCGGCACCGCCGCCCACGGCTTCGTCATCATAGAACTCCGCATTGCCCACCAGGTCGCGAAGGGCCGCGGTACACGACGCGAGCCCGGCGTCTCCAGGCGGCGCTCCCCGCGCCAGCCACGCGCGCAGGGCCACCAGGGCCTCTTCCGGCAGGGTCGACGAGGCGAAGTGACGTTGCCAGCCCTCGTCCCTGGGAGCGCCCCGGCGCCACCGGTCCACACAGGCCTCGGCGATGGCGAGCGCGGCACGGACGAGGACGGGCGTCCCCCACCGAGCCAGCCCCCAGGTCCAATCCTGGAGCGACCGGGCCCCAGGCGCCTCATGGAGATACGTCCGAAGCCCGTCGCGCTCACCAGTGGCCATGGAGAAACCCTAACCGAAACACCTTCGCCAACACCCTCCCCTCGCCCCCCGGGAGAGGGACGGGGTGAGGGTATCCGCCCCTCTCGCTCCTGACCGTGCGCCCACCGTGAGCCCCTGAAGCCACTGTAACATTCACGCAAACTCATGTAAGTCCGGCCTTCCATTACTTCCCAGAAGGAAACGAACGACATGGGCTTCAACAAGACGCGGGGACTCTTCATCGCGACGTGGCTGACGGGGGCCGGGCTGGCGGGGTGCGGTCCCGCCCTGGAGTCGGAGCCGGGAGACGAGACCACGGGCACCGGGCAGCAGGCGCTCACGGAGGGAGCGCCGCTGACGGCCCATGACGCGAGCTGCCTCAAGCTGCAGGACCAGAACACGTGGAGCACCTACGCCTCGTACATGACGGGCGTGGGCCCGGCGCTGGGGCTGCCGGCCATCCTGGGAGACCTGAACCGCGCGGGCCCGGTGCTCACCTCCACCAACCGCCCGGCGGCCGTGGGCTACAAGGGCGGCTTCCGCTGGAACGACGGCGACATGGCCACCACGGACTGGGTGCCGCAGGGACTGACGGCGGGCGTGTCCGGGAGCACCAACGTGGCCATCGTCGCGTGGCACTACACGCTGAGCAGCCCGGACAAGGGCGTTCGCGTCTCCGTGGCGGACATCTCGGACATGTCCCTGAGCGCGGTGAACTACCGGCACCTCCTGCTGGTGCGGCCCACCAGCGCCGGCAACTTCACCACCATCCCCGAGCACGGCGGCGGCCTGGCCTGGTACGGCAACTACCTCTACATGGCGGACACGGCGGACGGCGTGCGCGTGTTCGATCTCACGCAGATCCGCCAGGTGAGCACCAGCACCGCGTGCGAGACGGCGATCGGCAAGGTGGGCACCGAGTGGTGCGCCTACGGCTACAAGTACGTGCTGCCGCAGGTGAGCGCGTACGTGGTGCCCTCGAGCATCGTCAGCCCGTGCCGCCCCAAGTTCTCCTTCCTGGGCAAGG
Source organism: Archangium violaceum Cb vi76 (assembly GCF_000733295.1). Taxonomy (GTDB): domain Bacteria; phylum Myxococcota; class Myxococcia; order Myxococcales; family Myxococcaceae; genus Archangium; species Archangium violaceum. Next base: position 10,086 of record NZ_JPMI01000308.1, read on the forward strand.
ACACGCGCGGCGCCACGGACGTGCTGCTCTCGGGCGAGTACTGCAACAACACCGGCACGGGGTGCCCGTATGACGGCTCCACCCCGGGGCTCGGCGGGCGGCTCTACCGCTGGCCGGTGGACTCCACCACGTACCGCCTCAAGACGGTCAGCGGCCTGGTGGCCCCCGAGCGCGCCTGGATCATGAACGAGCCCAACGTGCAGGGCGTGGCCCCCATCATGACCACCACGGCGACCACGTCGTACTGGCTGAGCTCGACACGCTACAGCGGCGCCCTCTTCAAGGTGTCCACGGGGGCCTCGCGCACGGCCTACCTGTCCGGCAGCGGCCAGTGGGCGCGGATGCCCGAGGGCATGCACGCCACGGGCAGCGGCACCAACCTGTGGACGGTCACCGAGGGCTACAACGGCAGCACCAGCCCGGCCAGCGGCGGCCGCGTGGTCTTCTTCGCGGACCAGGCCTCGCTGGACTGAGCAGCGGTGGACGTGGCCGTGACCCTGGACAGCTCCCGGGTCACGGCGTGTCCTCTTCCCTGGCTCAGGAGGTGGGCAGATCGATCTTGAAGCCCGAGCGCTCCAGCATCTGCTTGAACTCGGCCTTGGCGATGGCCTTGATGTAGGCGTCGTTGGGCTCGCAGAGCTTCTTCTTCACCAGATCCAGCAGGGCATCGTTGAGCGTCTGCATGCCGATGCCGCGCGAGGTCTGCATGATGGAGGGAATCTGGAACGTCTTGCCCTCGCGGATGAGGTTGGCCACGGAGCTGGTGCACAGGAGCACTTCCTGCGCGGGCACGCGGCCTCCGCCGATCTTCTTCACCAGCATCTGCGAGATGACGCCCTTGAGGGACTCGGAGAGCATCATGCGGATCTGCTCCTGCCGATCCGCGGGGAACTGGTCGATGATGCGGTCCACCGTCGAGGGCGCCGTGTTGGTGTGCAGCGTTCCGAACACGAGGTGGCCCGTTTCGGCCGTTTCGATGGCGATGGCGATCGTCTCGAGGTCTCGCATTTCGCCGACGAGCACGATGTCCGGGTCTTCACGGAGGGCGGCGCGCAGGGCGTTCTTGAAGCCGTGCGTGTGGACGTGCACCTCGCGCTGGTTGACCAGGCACTTCTTGTTCGGGTGCACGAACTCGATCGGGTCCTCGATCGTGATGATGTGGTCCTCGCGATTGCGATTGATGTAGTCGATCATCGCGGCGAGGGTCGTGGACTTACCGGAGCCCGTGGGGCCGGTGACGAGCACCAGCCCCTTGCTGAGGAAGCACAGGTCGAGGATGTGCTTGGAGAGCCCCATGTCCTCGGCGGACATGATCTTCGTGGGGATCTGCCGCATCACGGAGCCGATGCCCTTGCGGTCCTCGAAGACGTTGACGCGGAAGCGGGCGCGCTCGGTCTCGTGGGCGAAGTCCGTGTCGCGCGTCTCCTCCCACTGCTTCTTGTTCTTCTCCGGAGCGATGGTCCAGAGCATCGCCTTGAGGCGATCGTTCGTGAGGGGCCGGTAGTCCTCCTGCGCCACCATGTCGCCGTCGATGCGCAGCATGGGCACCACCTGGCTGGACAGGTGGAGGTCCGAGGCCTTCTTGTCGAGCATGCGATCCAGCAGCGCGCGCAGGGCCTGGGCCGCATCCGAGTCCGGCCCGTCGTTGACCGGAATCACCTGGATGGAGGACTTCACCTCGGCGGCGGGAGCCGGCGTGGGGGCCTTGGCGGCGGCCGGAGCGGCGGTGGGGACGGCGCGGGGCCCGGCGGCCGGAGCGGTGGGCGCACGCGCCGTGGCGCCGGGGCCGGCGGTGAAGGCGCCACCGGCACCGCGAGCGGCCAGATCCATCATGTCCGCCGGCGAGGCCAGCTCCAGCTTGTCATCCTCGGAGGCGGGCGGCAGATCCAGGCCAGTCTGCGCGGCCGTGGACGGAGCCGGGAGCGGCACCGCGACGACGTTCGCGGCCGGCGCCGCCTTCTGGGGCACCAGCGCCACCTTCAGGTGGCCAGCGACGTTCTGCACCTTGACCTGCACCGCGCCCGCGGGAGCGGCATAGGAGAAGGTGGAGACCCCCTCGGTGGGAAAGCTGCCCCGCATGTCCGCGGGGAGGATCTCCGAGAGCGCACCGATGATCTGCTGCGAGTTGAGACCCGCCTTGACCATGGGGACGTTGCCCGCGGCGGTCCGCAGATTGATGCCGCTGCCGGTCTCCAACATGATGGCGACACCGGCTTCCTTGTAGAGCTTCTCGATGAAGGCGTCGAACCGAGCCATGGCTTTTCAGGCTTCTCAGCGGCGAAGGGTTTCCACGTAGGCGACGTGGCGCTTGTTGACCAGGGCGACGCGCTCCCCCTCCAACACGGGGAAGAACGCGGGCGCGCTGTTGTTGAGGTAGTCGGTGAGGCGGGAGTGGGCCTCGGGCAGCACGTAGGTGATGAGCCCGCGCAGCTTCTGGCCGTCCATCATCGTCACCTCCACCTCGTGCTCGGTGGGGATGGTGAACTGATCGACGACGTTGGGCTCGAGCTCGGCGGCCACGCGCGCCAGGGCGAGGTTCTCGCAGTGCACGAACGTCATGGCCTCCGTGTCCGCGTCCACCGCGGGGATGAACAGGGAGCCACTGTTGTTGAGCAGGTCCGACAGGCGCTCACCACCGGTGTGCCCAGGAGCGGCTTCGGCGAGGAACACGGCCACGTTGCGCGAGGCACCACCCGGCAGGACGAACTGGGCCGCCACGCGTCGCTTCGGTACGGAGAGGGATTCCAGCATAGGGGGGCAGTATCAGTCAGTCAGTGGTGCGTTGTTTAGCACACTCGACGATTCTCCCAGGAATCCGGACCGCGGGTGAAGGCCGTTTCTACAGCCCTCTACAGGGGTGGAGCGGCCAGGAGGGCAGCCGAGCGGATGGCAGGTGACCTCGATCCTGACATTCCAGCCCCCGGAGGAGAAACTCCGCGGGCTCCTGGCCTGCTCGGTGGTGGATGTCTTCAGTGGTGGATGTCGGGGGCATGGGCTCGTGGAACGATGAGTCCTTCGAGGCGGAGGAGGAGGTCCACGCGCGATACGAGCAGCTCTCCACGCGCCTCTTCAGCTCCCTGCGCGCGTTCACGTTGACCACCCTCGACGCGAAGTGAGCCCCCGGGGGGAGCGGCACCGGAGATCTCAGTAGCAGCGGACACGCCTCCTTGGCATGTTCGCGGCCATGAAGACGGTCCGTTCCATCAACCCCGAACTCCTCCCCAAGCACTTCGAAGCCGAGAGCATCGAGAAGAAACTCGATGCACGGTGGGAGTCGGAGGGCACCTATCACTTCGATCCCTCGCGCACCCGCGAGGAGACGTTCGTCGTGGACACCCCGCCGCCCACGGTGTCCGGCTCGCTGCACGTGGGCCACATCTTCAGCTACACGCACACGGACGTCATCGCCCGGCAGCAGCGGATGCTCGGCAAGAACATCTTCTACCCCATGGGCTGGGACGACAACGGCCTGCCCACCGAGCGCCGGGTGCAGAACTACTTCAACGTCCGCGCCGACGTCCGCACCCCGCACGAGCCCGGCCTCCGTCTGGAGCCGGCCACCGCCGAGTCCTCCAAGCAGCCGCCGCGCACCGTCTCGCGCCCCAACTTCATCGAGCTGTGCCACCAGGTGACCCAGCAGGACGAGCAGGTCTTCAAGGGTCTGTTCCGGCGCATCGGCCTGTCGGTGGACTGGGCCGAGGAGTACGCCACCATCGACGACGACAGCCGCAAGCTGGCGCAGCTGTCCTTCCTGGACCTGTACGAGAAGGGCCACGCCTACTCGGTGAAGGCCCCCACCATGTGGGACGTGGACTTCCAGACGGCCGTGGCCCAGGCCGAGGTGGAGGACCGGCCCCAGGCGGGCGCGTTCCATGACATCGAGTTCGGCGTGGAGGGCTCGGACGCGCGCTTCACCATCGCCACCACGCGCCCGGAGCTGTTGGCCGCCTGCGTGGGCGTCACCGCGCACCCGGACGACGAGCGCTACAAGGGCCTGTTCGGCAAGCGCGCCATCACCCCGCTCTTCCGCGTCCCGGTGCCCATCTTCCCCAGCGAGCTGGCGGACCCCACCAAGGGCACCGGCATCCTCATGGTGTGCACCTTCGGTGACGCCACGGACGTGCTCTGGTGGCGCCAGCAGAAGCTGCCCCTGCGGCAGATCATCGGCCGCAACGGGCGCCTGATGGCCGTCACCTTCGGGGAGGAGGGCTGGGAGAGCCTGGATGCCCCGGCCGCGCAGGGCTTCTACGCGGGCCTGCTGGGCAAGACGGTGAAGCAGGCGCGCACGGCCATGGTGGAGCTGCTGCGGCGCGAGGATGGCGCGGCGAAGCCCGGCATGGGCGTCCCGCTCCAGGGCGAGCCCAAGCCCATCCAGCGCGAGGTGAAGTTCTTCGAGAAGGGAGACCAGCCGCTCGAGTTCATCTCCACGCGCCAGTGGTTCATCCGCCTCATGGACAAGAAGGAGCAGTTGCTGCGCTTCGGCGATCGGGTGAAGTGGCACCCCGAGCACATGGGCTCGCGCTACCGCAACTGGACGGAGAACCTGCAGCTCGACTGGTGCATCAGCCGTCAACGCTACTTCGGCGTGCAGTTCCCCGTGTGGTACCCGCTGGACGCGGACGGCAACCCCATCCACGACAAGCCCATCGTCGCCACGAGCGAGCAGCTCCCGGTGGATCCCACGGTGGACGTGCCCCAGGGCTACGACGCCTCGCAGCGCGACCAGCCCAACGGCTTCACCGCCGAGTCGGACGTGTTCGACACCTGGTTCACCAGCTCGCTGACGCCGCAGATCGCCTCGGGCTGGGAGCTGGATCCGGAGCGCCACCGCAAGCTGTTCCCCGCGGACATCCGCCCGCAGAGCCACGAGATCATCCGGACGTGGGCCTTCTACACCATCGCCAAGGCGATGCTTCACGAGAACACCATCCCCTGGAAGCACGTGCTCATCTCCGGGTGGATCCTCGATCCCGACCGCAAGAAGATGTCCAAGAGCAAGGGCAACGTCATCACGCCCATGCACCTGCTGGAGAACTACGGCGCGGACGCGGTGCGCTACTGGTCGGCCTCGGCGCGGCTGGGCACGGACACGGCCTTCGACGAGAAGGTGTTCAAGGTCGGCAAGCGGTTGGTGACGAAGCTCTTCAACGCCGGCAAGTACGTGCTGAGCCAGACGGCGCAGGAGCACCCCATCACCCACGAGCTGGACCGGGCCTTCGTGGCCAGGCTCGCGGGCGTGGTGGAGGCCGCGACGGCGTCCTACCAGGAGTTCGAGTTCGCCCCGGCGCTGGCCAACACGGAGAGCTTCTTCTGGGCGAGCTTCACGGACACGTACCTGGAGCTGGTGAAGGCGCGTGCGCGCGGAGAGTCCTCGGGTGGCGAGGAGGCACGCGGCTCGGCGGTGGCGGCGCTGCGGCTGGGGCTCAACGTGCTGCTGCGGCTGTTCGCCCCCGTGCTGCCCTACATCACCGAGGAGGTGTGGAGCTGGGCCTTCGCCGAGGAGACGGGCCGCAAGAGCATCCACCGCGCCCGCTGGCCCGACGCGCGCACCTTCGCGGGCATCGAGAAGCCCGCCAACCCGGCCTCCTTCGCCATCGCCGAGGCCGCGCAGCAGGCCATCAACAAGCGCAAGAGCGAGTCCGGCGCGGGCGTGGGCCGGGGCGTCATCCGCATGAAGCTCGTGGCGAACGCGGCCACCCTCGCCGGCTTCGGGCCGGTGCGCGAGGACGTGCTGTCCGCCACCCGTAGCCAGGGCGTGGAGCTGGTGGAGAAAGCGGACCTCGCCGACGGCACGTTCGAGATCCTCGACTTCGAGCTGGCCCCGGCCGCCGAGAAGGAGAAGACCCCGGAGCCCTCCGAGGGCTGAGCGGAAGCCCCGGGCCGAGGCCCCGGCATGAAACGAGCCCGGCGATCCTCATGGGGCCGCCGGGCTCGTCGTTCATCGGGTGCTGCTCGCCGCGGCTACAGGCGCGCGGTCAGCGACAGCATGAGGCGCCGCGGGAGGATCGGCCGGGCCAGGAAGAGGTCCGGCACGGCGCCGAGCGACTCGTCCACGCGCGGGTTGCCCTCGGTGAGGCCAATGCTGTTGAGCGCGTTGAAGAGCTGCAGGTCCAGGGTGAAGTTCTCGTACGTATAGCCCGCGCGGACGTTGAACTGGCCGAAGCCGGGCAGGTCCACCGTGTTGGCGTTGTTCGAGAACCGGTGGCCCACGTAGTTCCAGTTGATGCCGAGGCTGGCGTTTCCGTACATGAAGGTGCCCGTCACATCGCCAATCACCTGCGGGATGCGGCGGATGCGGTTGCCAGAGAAGTCCTCCGCGCCCTCGTTGAACTCCGTGTAGCGCGGGTCCTGCAGCGTCAACATGGCCTGCCCACGGAACCACTTGACCGGCTGCACCGCGCCCTCCAGCTCCAGGCCGAACGTCTGTGCCTTGCCCGCGTACACGGTGACGAAGCTCGTGTCCCCCGTGTCCGGATCCACCCGGGCGTCCTGGCTGGGGAAGTTCTCGATCTGCATCCAGTAGGCCACGGCCGCCAGGGCGTACCAGCTTCCACCCAGCTTGATGCCCGCCTCGTTCTGCCACAGCAACTCCGGCGTCCGCGGGAACGCCGGGTCGGACGGATCCGTGGCGGTTAGGTACTGGTCGAGCAGCGGCATCTTGTATCCGCGGCTGCTGCGGGCGTAGACCGAGGCCTGCTCGGACAGGGCGTAGTTCACGCCGCCCGAGAGCGCCCAGTCGGTGAGCGACGTGGTCACCTGCTGGAACTTGCCCGTGCCGAACAGCGCGTTGTCATCCGCGTTGGTGGTGGGATCTCCCAGGTCGAACGAGGCCGTCCGCTCCACGTTCTGCTGGAACGAGTTGCGCTCGACACGGCCGGCCAGGTCGATGCGGAACTTCTCGCCGATCTTGACCTCATCGCCGAGGAAGGCCGCAGCGATGGTCGCGTTGCCCGTGCCGTTGGTGTAGTTGCTCAGGTAGCGGCGGAAGCCATTCTGGGTGACGCTGCGCACCACGGAGCCCCCCGGCGCATCAAGCACCTGGAGGTCCAGGAAGTTCGGGCGGCTGCGCACGTTGGTGACGATGTCGTTGAACTGCCAGCGGTTGTCCGCCGTGTAGTAGCCGAGGTAGAGGCCGCCGGAGAGCGTGTGCTCGGTGGGACCCAGCGAGCCGTACTTGATGAGCCGGAGCTGGTTGGACACGTTGCTCATGGGCTTGTTGATCAGCCACTGGCCGCCCAGGTTCACGAGCCCGTTGGGCGTGGAGCACGCGCCCGTGCCGAGCTCCGGAGCGCCGGGCAGGTTGGTGCAGGTGATCCGATAGGGCGTGCCCGCGCCGACGACCGACTCGGCCCAGGCATTCGCGTCACGCAGCTCGAACGGCAGCATCGCGTTCCAGCTGTGATCCATCACCATCGCCCGGAGGTTGTCCTGCACCTCGAGCCGCAGCCCGGGGAAGTACAGGCGAAGCTCGCCCATGGCGGAGCCGCCAATCTGCTGCTGGCCATTGTCCAGCGGGAGGTTGAGCAGACCCGCACCGCGAGGCAGCGGCACCTGGGCATTCACGCCCTCGGGCGAGGTGAGCGTGCCATCCGTGGGGAAACCGTCCACGAAGTCATAGCCCGTCAACCGGTTGCTCGAGTCGAACCGGCCGCGGAAGGGCAGCGGGAGGTAGAAGGTGTTCCGATCGTTGAGGTACTTGAACGTCACGCGCGCATGCCCATCCACCTTGTCCGTGTGGAAGGTGCGCATCAGGCTGCCCTTGAACTGGCCGCCAGTGGACGCGGGGAAGCCCGGGTACCGCACGCCATTGTCGAAGCGGTAGAAGCCGCCGACGGAGAAGCGCCAGTCGTCCCCGATGGGGCCGTTGAGGTTGGCGTCGAGCCGGTACAGCCCCGCCGTGGCGGTGGAAGCCCGGACCGTGCCGGCCAGCTTGTCGCCACCCGTCTTGTTGATGAAGTTGACGACACCACCGGGCGCGTTGCTGCCGTAGAGGGCCGAGGTACCGCCGCGCACCGCCTCCATGCGCTCGATGTTCTCGTCCACGCGCAGGAAGATGTCGTTGTTGACGAAGAAGAGCTCCGTGGAGTCGAAGACGGGCATGCCGTCCTCCATCAGCGCCACGTAGCGGTAGGAGCCATCCGCCGGGAGGCCGCGGACGAACAGGTTGCCGCCGACCTCACCACCCGAGCTCTCCACGTAGAAGCCGGGGACGATGCGCATCAGGTCCGCGGTGTTGCGCGGCGCGCGGGCCTTGATCTCCTCCTCGTTGAGGGTCGAGATGGCCGTGCTGGAGCGGATCTTCCGGTCCGGCGTCTGCGCCGTCACGACGATCTCCTCCACCGCCAGGAGATCCAGCTCGAGCGCGAAGTCGGCCTGGACCGGCGCATCCGCCGCCACCGTCAACTTGCGGGTCTGGCTCATGAAGCCCTCGCCCCGCACCTCCAGGGTGCGCTCACCCGGAGCCACGCCCGTGAGCGTGTAGTTGCCCTGCATGTCCGTCTGGACACTCTGCTTCGTGCCCCGCACCGAGACGACGACCCCCCACAGCGGGTCTCCATAGGCCGCGGTGACCTTGCCCTGCACCGTCCCGCCCTGCGCTGCCGGCGCTGGTGCTGGTGTGGGCGCCGGTACCGGCGCGCCCTGCTCCTGCGCCCATGCCGCCTGACCGGAGACCACCGTGAGAGCGATTGTCGTGCACAGGACATTCGCTCGCTGCTTCATCGTCACTCGCTTGCCCCGTACTACGGGGGTAACGCCTTCGAAGCGGCTCGACTTCATCAATGCATTGCCTCCTGGACAGAGGAGCGGGCGTCCCTCCACGGCCGCACTCCCGGGTGTCTGACGAAACTATCAGACGTCATGCGGCTTTCCTTGGGCCTTCAACATATGAAACACCGCGTCATGCCATGGCGACTCCAGCGTTGGAATCCGCATGTCACCTGACCGCGACAACTCGCCACAGGGGGGGTGACGGGCCCCGGCCGCTAGAGTGCACCGCGTCATGTGGAAGTCATGCCTCGCCGCCCCCCTGCTCATGGCCACCCTGCTCGTCCCCCTGGAGGGACGGGCCTGCGCCACCTGCGCCTGTGGAGATCCCACCCTCACCTCCATGGGCACCGAGCAGCCCTTCGCCGGGCGCCTGCGGCTCGCCAACCAGGTGCGCGCCTGGAGTCTGACGATCGGCCAGGACGCCGTGGACGCCTCCACCCTGCGCGAGCTGCGCATGGACCTGTCGGTGGCCTATGCCCCCCTGCCCTGGCTCTTCCTGTCCGCCACCCTGCCCCTGCAGACGCGCTCGTTGCAGCAGATCAGCCTCTCGCGCGAGACGGCGTGGGGCCCCGGGGACATGGAGGTCGGCGCCAAGGTCTTCATCTTCCGGGATCGCGAGTTCTCGGCGAACCACCTCATCGGCGTGCTCGCCGGGGCCCGGCTGCCCACCTCGCCCACGGTGCAAGACGCGGACGGCCGCCCGCTGTCGCTCGATGCGCAGCTCGGCACCGCCTCCCTGGATCCCCTCCTGGGGCTCTCCTACTCGACCTTCCGCGGTGACTGGTCCTTCCTCGCCAGCGCCACGGGCTACCTCCCCACGCGCGGGCGCGAGGGCTTCCGTGCCGGAGCCTCTCTGCGTACCACGCTGGCCGCGCAGCTCCAGCCGAGCCCGCGCTGGGCCGTGCGCCTCGCCGTGGACAGCCGCCTCGAGGGCCCCAGCGAGCTGCGCGGCGTCGCCGATCCGGTGGGCAGCGGGTTCCTCGCCTTCGTGTCCCCGGACGTGCTCTTCAGCCCCGTCACCGACGTGATCGTGGAGCTCGGGGTGCGCGTGCCCGTCCTCAACCTCCTGGACGACGTCCGCCAGAGCCCCATCCTCCAGGCCTCCATCGTCTACGATCTATGAAGTCCCGCACCGCCTCCCTCCTCCTGTTGGCCCTCTGCGCTTGCGGCGCTCGCGAGGAGGGCGTCCGCCTCCATCTCGGGCTCGACCTGCGTCCCTCCCACCAGACTCTGGTGGAAGGCACCACGCGCCAGTTCACCAACGACCGGGGTGACCGCATCACCCTGAATCGGGCCCACGTCACCCTGGGGAGCGTGGAGATCTTCCCCTGCCAGACGAGCAGCGCGTGGCGGTGGTTACGAGCGCTCTCCCCCATCGGCACGGCCGAGGCGCACGAGGCCAACACGCCCCGGCGGCTGGGCATCCCCCACGTGAGCGGCCTGGAGCTCGCGGACGGCGAGCCGAAGGCGCTGGGGACGTTGGAACCGCCGCCTGGCAGCTATTGCCGGGCCCGCCTCGTCTTCGCGCCGGCGGACGCGGACGCCGAGGGGCTGACGCCGGAGGTGGACATGGAGGGAAGGACCCTGCTGCTGGAAGGCCGAATCCTCCCCGCCAACGGTGGACCCGAGCAATCCTTCCGCCTGGAGTCGGCCAGCCTCACCAACGCCGAGGTCTGGCTGGACGGGCTCTCGCTCACCCCGGACGCGCTGGAGGCGAGCCGCACCCTCCACCTGACGTATGACCAGTGGCTGGACGGCGTGGACCCCACGTCGCCCGGAGCCGCCGAGCAGGTGCTGCGCAACGTGGCCCACTCCGTCACGATCGGTCCCTGACAGACATCTCATGACCAGATTCGGAGTTCTGGTCAAATGGTCACGGGCGGAGTGTTCGATCCCCACCGGGGGAGGGACGAGTCCCTCTTGGGAGGGAGGCAAGGGAGGGTGCGCCGTCGCTATACGTCGCCAACCTCGGGAACCAAGGGAGCCCACACATGGCGATGTTCACGACGAAGGACGGCACGCAGATCTATTACAAGGACTGGGGTTCGGGTCAGCCGGTGGTGTTCAGCCATGGCTGGCCGCTCACCGCCGACGCCTGGGAGGACCAGATGGTCTTCCTCGCCTCCAACGGCTTCCGCACCATCGCCCATGACCGGCGCGGGCATGGCCGCTCCAGCCAGCCCTGGAATGGCAATGAGATGGACACCTACGCCGATGATCTCGCCGAGCTGTTGGAGAAGCTGGATGTGAAGAAGGCCATCCTCGTCGGCCACTCGACGGGCGGCGGCGAGGTGGCGCGCTACATCGGCCGGCACGGCACGAGCCGCGTCGCCAAGGCGGTGCTGGTGGGCGCGGTGCCGCCCATCATGCTCAAGACCGCCGCCAACCCCGGTGGACTGCCGATCTCCGCGTTCGACGACATCCGCAAGGGCGTTGCCGCGGACCGCTCGCAGTTCTTCAAGGATCTGACCACGCCCTTCTTCGGTGCGAACCGCCCGGGCTCGAAGGTCTCGCAGGGCATGCGCGACAGCTTCTGGATGCAGGGAATGATGGGCGGCCTCAAGCCCGAGCTCGACTGCATCAAGGCCTTCTCCGAGACCGACTTCACCGAGGATCTCAAGAAGTTCGACGTGCCGACGCTGATCATCCACGGCGATGACGATCAGATCGTGCCGATCGACGCCTCGGCGCGCCGCTCGGCCCAGCTCGTCAAGGGAGCGACGCTGAAGATCTATCCCGGTGGCGATCATGGCCTCGCCGCCACCCACAAGGATCAGCTCAACGCGGACCTGCTGGCGTTCGCTCGGGGCTGACCCGGCCAGGAGGCGCCAATCCCGTTACATTCCCTCTCCCCTCGGGAGAGGGTCGGGGTGAGGGTATCTGGCCCTGTTCTCCAACCCATGGACCCCAATGTGGACAGGGGTTCAACCCGGGATGCGTGGCACNC
>NZ_JPMI01000309.1 GCF_000733295.1 Archangium violaceum Cb vi76
AGCGTGGCCACACGCTTGGACGTCTCCGCGGCTGCCGGAACGGCGGGGATGGAATGTGACGGTGCAGACATCAAGACGCCTCCTCTAGCCCAACCCCATCCCGGGAACAGCGCTTCGACACCCTCCCGGTTTCGCCTGGCTGGAGACTCCTGACCCGGTCCACCCAGCAGCTCGCACAACCGGCTGCCCGGAGCAGGTGCAGGTACCGGATGCCATGTTCTCTCGGGCGCTCATCCTCGCTCCTCTTCAGAGCCCGGCGGCGTGTACACTGCAGCGGACCTCGGCTCTCCGTTGCCGGAAATCCGAAGGATGCTAGCACACATGTTTTGTGCTCAAATGACCCTACCTGTCACACTCCGTACGATTCGTCATCGCGCTGGTGGTGGGTCAAACCCCGCTGACAGGCGAGGCCCTCTTCGCCGTGAGCAGCACCACCCGGGCCTGGTCCGAGAAGGACATCCAGCGAGGGCGGAGTTGGCGACGAGTGGAGCCCGCGACTAGCAGCCGGCCCCAAACGAAGTGGAGCGGAGCGTGGAGACGAAGCGAGGAAACGCGAGGCCTGGGAGGGGGTGGCTCCTGGCTCTCGCCCGGGGACATTGGTTGCGGCGGGCCCGAGCGAGGGTGCGGCTCGCCTTCGGGGTGACGGCGGCATCCCGGGCCTCGCTCGTGCACGACATGCTGGTGCGGCATGCCAAGAGCGCTCCCACCTATTGGCTCCAGCTGCTGCTGGCGATGGCACTGGCCACGCTGGGGCTCGTCCTGGGCAGCACCGGCGTGGTCATCGGCGCGATGCTCATCTCGCCCCTCATGGGGCCCATCGTCGAGCTGGGGATGGGCTTCGCGGTGGGCTCTCCCCTGCTCACCATCCGCTCCCTGATGCGGGTGGGGGCCAGCATCGTCGGAGTGGTGGGCAGCGCGGCCCTCATCACGCTCGCCCTTCCCTTCCAGGAAGTGACGGGGGAGATCGCGGCCCGCACCCTGCCCACACTGTTGGATCTCCTGGTGGCCATCTGCTGTGCGCTCGCGGCGGCCTTCACCGCGGTGCGTCCGAGCTCCGAGGCGGCGAGCGCCGCGGCCGGCACCGCCATTGGCATCGCCCTGGTGCCCCCGCTGTGTGTGGTGGGCTTCGGGCTGGGCACGGGGCGCGCCGAGGTGGCCGGGGGCGCCGCGCTGCTCTTCGTCACCAACTTCTGCGCCATCCTGCTCTTCACCACGCTGGTGTTCCTGCTGCTCGCCTTCGACCGGGTGGCCCTGCGGGCGGCCGAGGCGGAGCAACTGCGGCGCGGTGAGCTCACCTACCGAGCGGCGCGCTGGCTTCAGAAGGTGTTCGGCTCCGCCTACGGGCCCCTGCTGCGGGTGGTGCTGCCGTTGCTGCTGGTGGCCCTGGTGTCCGTGCCACTCTCCCGGGCGCTGGGAGAGGTGTCCTGGCAGGTGCGCGCTCGCCAGCGGGTGTTGTCCCTGTTGGAAGAGTTGGCCCCCGCCCAGGGCACCGTCCGCTCGGAGCTGACGGTGGAGCGGCGCAAGGTGCGCGTGCAGCTCATCATCGTGGGCAGCCCCGAGCGCGCCCTCCAGATGGAGCGGCAGCTCACCGAGCGCATCTCGGCCGAGCTGAGCGCGGCGCCCACGGTGAGCGTGGTGGCGGTGCCCGACATGGAAACGATGCGCCAGGTGGCCCGCACGCTGGGGCCCGCTCCCGAGGCCCCCCGGTCCCCGCCCCCCGTGCAACTGGCGGAGGTGGGCTCGCGCACGGGAGAGGTCCTGCGCCTGGCCTGGCCGGCCGAGGCCGCGGGAGCTCTGCTGCGCTGGCGCCTGGACCTGACGGACCCGGGCGCCCCCCGCGTGGAGGTCTTCCACCTGGGACCGCCACTGGGAAGCGCCGGGGAGGTGCTCCTGGGGCGCGCGCTCGGGGAGCGGCTGGGGACTCCCGTGCGCCTGCGGGACATCGCGCTCCGCGCCGCGTGGGAAGGTTCCGAGTCACCGCCCGATGTGCAGTGGTGGCTGGAGCTGGCGCGGGCGCTCCAGGCGACGAGCGAGGTGGAGGGCCTCCACGTCTGCGTGGAGACGCCCCCTCCACCTCCTCCAGCGCCGGCCCCCAGGCGCGCCGTGCCGGCCAGCGTCCAGCGAGAGCAGGCGGCGCAGGAGGAGGCGCTCGCACTGCTGACACGGATGGCCGAGGACCGTGCAGTGCTCTTGCCCGGCACCCGGTGGAGCATCCGCCTCCAGCGAGAGCCGTGTCTGCCGCCCCCGGTCCCGGGCGCGGAGGCCGCCACACAGCCCTGAGCGGCACGCCAGCGGGGCGCACGCCCCTGCCGGTCCCCGGGAGGTGAAGCGCTCTACCGCGACGTTCGCCCCGGCAACGATGTCGTTGGCTCGTCCGCCGCGCGCAGGAAGTCCAGCAGCAACGCGTTGAAGGCGTCGGGGTTGTCCATGTGCGCGGTGTGCCCCGCCGCGGGAATCACCTTGTACCGGCAGTTCGGCTCCTTTGCCGCCCACGCGGGTGCCTGTTTGGTGAAAACACCGCGGTTGGCTCGATCGAGTGCACCATGGGTCAGAAGGAAGGGCTTGCGGATCACGTAGTCGCGACCGAGCCCGGAGTCGAACCACAGGCACCGCACACCGCCGAGGATGATCTCGATGAAGTCCTCCTTCGAGATCACGCTCATCGCTTCAGCCGCATAACTCCTGACGTCTTCCGAGACAGAGAGGTCAGCGAGCGTCCGCCGGTGGAATGCATCGAGGGACATCCGCTTCAGCGAGAACGGGAGAACCGTGTACATGAGCCGCCAGCCGGCGGACGGCTTCTTCGACAGATCCGTACAGCCGATCACGGCGACGGCCCGCACACGGTCGGGGGAGCGATGCGCGAACTCCTGCACGACGTAGCCGCCCATCGAGTGGCCCACCACGACGAGCTCGTGCGCACCGGCGTCATCGGCGATCGCCAGGAGGTCCTTGGCCAGCTCCTCCACCGTAAACGGTCCACCCAGGGGACGAGACTGACCATGTCCGCGCATGTCCCACGTCAGAACGCGGTACCCGGCGTTCGCGAGCGTCTCTACCTGCGGGTCGAACGAGCGGTGGTCGAGACTGGCGCCGTGTGTGAATGCGACGACCGGACCATCCGCTGGCCCGGAGGTCCAGTAGCGGATGATGCAGCCAGAGCGCTGGACCTGGTGAGCTGTCGTCATCTCTTGTCCTTCCTGCCGAGCACCGCGGCAAGCGTGGTGATGCGCGAACACTTTCCCACGGCGCTCCTGCGGGCGATGTGAACATCGGTGGAAGCCCAGGGGTGGACTTGCGCTGGGCCGTCAGCAACTCAGCCTGGGCCGAGCAGGGTGGAGGTGTCGCCGCTCCGAGGAGGCCGCGAGGGAATGGTGAACATGAACGTGGTGCCCTTCCCGAGTCCCTCGCTCCGCGCACGGATGGTTCCACCGTGCGCCTCGACGATGGCCCGGCAGATGTACAGGCCCAGACCCAGGCCGCGGATCTTCCGGGCCGCCGCGGTGCGCGCGTACGGCTCGAACACCTCGGTTAGCTCCTGCGGATGAAGGCCCATTCCATTGTCCATGACCTGGACGTGGACCAGCCCCTCGGCCGCCGAGACCGTCACCCTCACCTCGCCACCTTCCGGACTGTACTTGATGGCGTTGCTCACGAGGTTCGTGAGCACCTGCGCGAGCCGCTCCGGGTCCCCCTCGACGTCGAGCTCCCCAGGCCCTTCGAGCACCAGCCGGTGTCCGGTCGCGCTCGCCTGCTGCTCCTCGATGACGCCCCTCACCAGCTTCATCAAGTCGTGAGGCTGAAGGATGAGGTTGAAGTGCCCCGCATCGAGCCTCGATGCGTCCAGGAGGTCGGACACGAGCCGCTCGATGCGCGCCGTCTGGTGGCCCAGCCTCGCGAGTGTCCGTTCTCGAGCATCGGGCGACTGGCGCGAGGGATCGCGCAGCAGTTGTGCGGCGAGCGAGAGCGGAGAAGTGAGGTTCTTCATGTCATGGGCGACGGACGAGATGAACATCTCGCGCCGCTCCCGTTCCGCCTTCAGCTCGTTCGCCATGTGGTTGAAGGCGTCGGTGAGCTCGTCCAGCTCATCGCCCGTGCCCAGGCGCGAAAGCTTGATGGGAGACCACTCCCCCAGCGCTCCACTCCCGAGGACGTGCGCATGTTCCACCAACCGGGAGACCCTCCCGCTGAGGTAGGTGGCCAGGGCCCAGGCGCCCACGATGACGAGGAGCGCGATCGTCACGAACGCCGCCAGCTGCAGCCGGCGAATCCTGTTCAGGTCCTCGAAGGCCTCCTGGGTGCCCCAGGTGACGCCGACAACCCAGCCGTGTTGCAGCGTGGGCACCAGTGCGGCGATCCGGGGATCCTGGCGGAAGAGCCCGCGGAACTCCGTCGTGAGCACCGGGTTGCCGGCGATCGCCTCCTGGATCTCGGGGCGCCCGGAGAGATCCCTCTCCTCCCAGGAGGACTCCTTGCGCGCGGTGTGGAAGACGAGCCGCCCGCGCGGATCCACCACGAAGATGGCCTGCCCGGGCCTCAGCTCGATATCGAACATCCGTCGCGCGAGCTGGTCGAGCCCCAGATTCACGGAGACCACTCCCCGGACCTGCCCGTCCGCACCGAGAATCGGAGCAGCCGCTATCACGGCGGGCCGGCCCACCAGTCTGCCGATGAGGACCTCGGAGACCACCGGCTCCTTCGTCTGGAGGACTTCCTGGAAGTAGGAGCGGTCCGAGACGTCGAGCCCCGCGGGCCCCGGGGTGGAGGCCGCGACCAGATGTCCGGCCGTGTCGAACACGGCCAGGTTGACCAACCCGGTGAGCGCGGTGAGGCGCTCGACGAAGGGGCGGAGCTCGTCCGGCTCCAGCCTGCGGCTGGCGGCCTCGGCGGCGATCGTCTGCGCCAGTCCCCTCGCATCCTGAAGCAACACATCGATGAGCAGCCCGGACGTCGTGGCGGTCTGGCGCATGTTGTTCAGGAGGGAGGTCCGGCGCATCTCGTAGTTTTCCTCGAGACCGACGAGCAGGAGCCCGAGGAGCGGCAGCAGGACCAGGGACACTCCGATCATCAACTTGGTGCGTAGGCCAATACGGAGCTTCAGGTACATGGACTCCCCCGAGAAGGTCACTGCCCGACCCGTAGCTCCGCTCACAGTGCGTAACGCTCGGCGTCCTGTCGCTTGAGCTCCAGCCCCATTCCAGGCCTCGACAGGTCCGGCGTCAACGCACCCTTCACCGGGCCGCGCGCCCCATCGAAGAGCATATGCTCGATTCGCGCGTGGTCGTGGAAGTACTCCAGGTGCACCAGCTTGCGTGCCGCGCAGGCCACGTTCAGAAGTCCTCGACCGTGAGGTCCGCGATGAGCTGGTCCATCCTCAAGCGGTTGTCGGGGCTGTACTGGTTGAGCGGCAACCGCACCACCTGGACGCGAGCCCGGCCAGCCTCGGGCGCCGTCTCGGAGAGCAACAGGGTGTACTCCAGTTCACCGAGCATGCCGTGGCTCGATAGCGGCATCTCGAACCAGGACACCTCGAAGCCCTCCGGCTGGCCGGGCTCGGCGGTGACGAGCGCTCCGTCCCCGGTCACCGCGCGCAGGGTGAGCAGGACTGGCTGGATGCAGGGGCTGGTCCGCGTCTCCCCCACGGACAGCTCGAGCGAGCACACTTCTCCCCCGCTGCCCACGATCTGCCGGAGCTGGGACTGGGCGATGTCGTGGGCAGCCTCCCGCAGGGCAGGGCGCTGGTCGGAGCCCTTGGCGCTCAGCCTCGCATCCAGCCGCTGGAAGAGCGGCCGCAGGTAGAGGTGGTCCCCGAAGTTGTGGCCGATCATCTCCAGGATGACCACCCGGGTGGACGCGTCGGCGGTGTTCTCGAAGTAGTGCTCGACGAGCGTGGTGAACATCTTCGCGCGCATGTCCGCCGTGGCCGTCTCGCGGCTGCTGAGCGTCTGGACGAGCACCTGCGCCTTGCGGTTGCGCTCGGCGATTTCCGCCTGCTTCGCATCCCTGTTGACGCCGTAGAAGGTGATGGCCGCGGAGACGAGCAGGGCCCCCACGCCCTTCACCACGGTGTCGAGCTTTTCCCAGCCCTTCGTCCGCTGGCCATTGCTCTCTGGGGCGCTCATGCGTCACCACTCGACCTGGAAGGTCTCGGCCGCATGCCCTGCTCCGGGGACCTGGACGTCCTCGAATTCCATGCGGCGGTTACGCTCCGTGATGCGCACGCTGTAGCTGCCCTCGGGCACCTCCACGGTGAACGTCCCGTCCTGCCCGGTGAAGAGGGCCTCCTTCTCGGGCCCGAGCACCTCCACCCGAACGAAACGTTTGGGAGCGCCGGAGTTCCCAACCACGGTTCCCTTCAGCGTGCCGGCCAGCGCTGGCAACCCCACCAGCACTCCACCCAACACGGCAAGCAGCCCCCAGCCGTCACGGCGGCGCAATGTCCTCATGGCGCGTTTCCCCCTTACCCCCCCGCCTTGTTTGAGCCCAAACAATCATAATGACGGGGCTTCCATCTCGCACGTGGGAGCGGCCTGCCCCTCCCTGCCAGGGGCGCCTCATCCCACGCCAGGAGGCCGTGCCCCCGATGCCATTCTGGCTGCTCCTCTTCCTCTCAGTGCGGGGCAGGCGGCTGGGCTTCCCCGCCGTCCGCCGGGCCCTCCGGTGCCTCCGGCCACTGCTCGTCCCGCTCCCCCGGCCCGTGTCCCCCGACGAGGAAGGCCCGCGTCCCCGCCGTCACCGCGGACAGCAGCGGCACGGCGACGAGCGCCCCGGCCACGCCCGCCAGCAGCGTCCCGGTGGTGACGGCGAGGAGCACCACCGCCGGATGGAGCGGCAGGACTCGGCCCATGATGACGGGCTGCAGGACGTTGCCCTCGAGCTGCTGGACCGCCAGCACGATGGCCAGGGTGATGAGCGCGGCCTTCAGCCCGACCATGGCCCACGCCACGAGCACCGCCACCAAGCCGGCCACCACCGCTCCGATGATGGGCACGAAGGCGCCCAGGAACGTGAGCAGGGCCAACGGCAGGGCCAGGGGGACGCCGAGCACCACCAGGCCGATACCGATGCCGGCCGCGTCGATGAGCGCCACCAGCACCGTGCCCCGAACCCACCGGCTCAGCGTCTTCCAGGCCTCGTTCGCGGCGGCGTGGACCCGCCGGCGCCGCACCGGTGGCAGCGGCGAGAGACTCGAGCGCACCAGCGAGTCCCCGTCCCGCACGAAGAAGAAGGTGAGGACGAGCGCCAGCAGCACACCGCTCACCACCAGCGTGAGGGCCGACAGTCCGCTGGCCGCGCCCGTGGCGAGCTCCTGGGAATTCTGGCGCACCCACGCCTCGGCCCGGCTCCCCAGCTCGTCCAGGGTGAGCGCCTGGCCTGGAAGCAGGCGGGTGAGCGACCGCGCCACGCCGCGGGCCCGCTGCGCCAGCGTGTCCGCATGCGCCACGACTCCGGACACCGTCCTGGGGATGATGAAGGCGAGCAACCCGCCGACACATGCTACCCCCACCAGCACCGTCCCTCCCGCGGCCAGCGAGCGGGGAACACGGTGCCGGGCGAGCCAGTCCGCGACCGGGGAGAGCAGGGTCGTGAGCAGCAGCGCGACGAACAGCGAGAGGAAGACGAGCGGCAGGCTCCGGACGACCAGGCCCACGACATACAGGAATCCGGCGATGAGCAGGCAGCGCCCACTGAAGCGCGCCATGCCCGACAACGTT
>NZ_JPMI01000310.1 GCF_000733295.1 Archangium violaceum Cb vi76
CACCCGACCTCCCGCTGCCTCACGGCCGGAAGAGGCCGCCCAGCAGCACACCCGAGGAGGACGCACGCGGCGCTGTGCCCATCCCCGATGGCGGCGTAGTCGTGAATGCGCGCGGGCCGCAAGCAGGTCTCCCCTACCCGGGAGGGTGGCCACCCCCGGCGGAAGCGTCAGCCGTGCGAGAGGGCCTGGCGCCCGCCCGCCCGGTCCCTGGATGAGGGGAGGAGCATCCCGCCCGGGCTCCGCTGCCTGGACTCCAGGGGCCTGCCTTCCCTCACGCCCTCCGCACCAAGAGCGGAGCGGGCACGGGACGAGGGGCCTTCGCGCTCAATGGTGCGCGGGCGGGGCCTCGTCCGAGGCGGTGCGCGCCGCCTCGGTGCGCACCTCGACGGGCGGCACCCGCGCCAACTCCACCGTGGCGGAGGCCAGCTCGATGCCCTCCTCCTGGAAGCGCTCGAGGATGCGCCGGGAGATGACGTCCTTTACCTCGCGGATGCCGTAGGTCTTCACCAGGAAGCGCACGCTCAGCTCCATCCAGTTGTCCGTCAGCCTCACGAAGGCGCGCGGCTCCAGGTCCGCGGCGTGGATGAGGTAGCGCTCGCGCATGTTCTCCAGCTCGCGGTGGCCCTCCTGGATGATGCCGGTGGTGGCCTCGCGCACGGCCGCCAGGACGATCTCCTCGGCGCGTCCCACGTCGGTGCCGTAGCGCAGCGGCAGCCGCATCTCCTCCCAGAGGAAGTTGAAGTTGCGCGTGTAGTTGTACGTCGGCTGCTTGAAGATCTCCGCGTTGGTGATGGTGACGACCCGGCCCGTGTACTGCCGCGACGCCACCCACGAGTGCGGATCCGGGAACAGGAGGTTGGGCACGCCCATCTCCATCACCGTCGTCTTGAACAGACCGATGTCCAGCACGTCCCCGCGCACGTCGCCAATCTGGATGCGGTCCCCCAGATCGAACACCTTGCCGAACACGATGACGAAGTAGCCGGCCATGGACTGCACCGCGTTCTGCGAGGCGAAGGCGATGCCACCGGCCAGCAGTCCGGTGAAGGTGGCGAAGCGCTCGGGCTTGTCGAACCAGATGGACAGCAGCAGCAGCACGCTGAGTCCACCGAAGGCCAGGCGGATGGACTTGCGCGTCCAGATGGAGCGGCGCGAGACGCCCGTGCCCAGGCCCACCACCACGCCCAGCAGCGCGCGCACGCCCATCACCAGCGCGAGCACCACCAGTGACAGCACCACCTTGCGCAGCGTCTCGGCGTTGAAGCCGAGAATGCGGACCCCGAAGAACTCCATGCCCGCAAGCTGTGCCGGCCCGCGGGGTGCGACAAGGCTCACGCCTGCTCGTCCTCCAGGCGAGGACCAGCCGGCCCTTCGAGAGCCCGCCACGCCCATGGAACGATGTGCTGGGCGGCGCGCATCCGGCTACCCGGCGCGGGCCGGGCCACGCCACATCCCGGGCGGGTAGCGGTCCATCAGCCGCAGCGCGAGCGCGGACCCCATCATCGCCCCCAGGGTGTCGAGCAGCAGGTCCGGCAGCGTGTCCTCCAACGGGAACCGGAGGGAATTGGCCACCCACTCGGCGAACTCCCAGAGCACTCCCGCGGAGAGGGTGAGGGCGGTGGCGAGCGTCCACAGCAGGGCCCGGCGTGCCGTGAGGGGCGGTCCCACGGCCTGGCCCAGCCGGAGGCAGATCAGCACGGCCCCGGTCAGCGGCGTCAGCAGGTGGAGCAGATCATCGAAGAACCAGACGCGCCTCAGCAGCCCCCCGCCCCACCCCACGGCGTTGAGCAGGGCCGTGAGCACCACCACCAGATCGAGCACCGCCGGCAGCTGGCGCACGAGCGTCAGGTAGGCGATGGACAGGGCCAGGAAGCCGCTGACGAGAAACGCGTCCGACCACCGCCCCGCCTCGAGCGTGAGGGCCAGGCACAGGAGGATGAGGAGCACGCCACTCCAGGCCGCGAGGGTATAGCCCCTTCCTTCCAGGGCCATGGGAAACGGCCCCTCTGAAGAAGATCTCATGTCCGAAGGATGGGAGTGGGACCGGTGGAGCGCCATGCACTACCTCCGCGAGCCCTGTCCCCGCCGGGCCGCGCGGGACCGCTCGGAAGAGGCCAGGGCGTCCGGCTCGCCGCGCCGCAGGGTGAACACCGTCAGCTCGGGGGGGCAGTTGATGCGCACGGGGATGGTGCTCATCCCGAGGCCCCGGTTGACGTAGAGGTGATTGCCCGGCGCGCCGAAGCCGGGGTCGGAGATCCACCCGTCCGTATGGGACTCGCCTTCCACGGCGAGGCTGCGCCAGCTCCAATGGGGCAGGAAGGGGATGCGGACCTGGCCCCCATGGGTGTGGCCCGCCACCGCGAAGGGCGCGGTGCCCGGGGGAAACTCCCGGAACGAGTCCGGGTTGTGCATGAGCACGAGGCGGGGCGCCCCGGGGGGTACGTCCTCCAGCGCCTCCAGGGGCTCGTCGCGCAGGGCCCAATGCGAATCCACCCCCACCAGGTGGAGCGCGGGCTCGCCCGGGCCGAGCCGGACGGCCTCGTTGCGCAGCACCGTCACGCCGATGGAGCGCAGCCCCGCCACCGCCGCCTCCATCACCCCGAGCTCGATGTTGTCCTCCTTCGTATTCAGGCCGTAGTCGTGGTTGCCGAGCACCGCGAAGGTGGGCAGCCCCGCCTGTGTCAATGGCCGGAGGAGCTCCTCCACCCGCCCCATCTTGCCGGCCACCTCGTCGGCCTCCGCGTCGAAGACGAAGTCCCCGAGAAGCAACACCGCCGCCGGCCGGAGCCGGACGGTGTCGGCCACCGCCTCCCGCATGGCCCGCTCGTTGCCCAGGTTCATGCCAATCTGGAAGTCCGCGAGCACGGCGACCTGGCGGCCCTCCCAGGCCGCGGGCAGGCCCGGCACCCGGGCCTCCTGATGCTCGACCTCGAGCAGGTAGCGCGGCTCGATGAACACCCCGTAGAGGGCCAGGGCCACGAAGACGGCCAGCACCGTCCCCCCGATGCGCACGAGCTTCCGTTTCGTCCCCTGCTTCACATGTGCCTCCGCTCGAAGCGCTCAACGCCGCCCCGCCTGCATGCCACGCGGCAACGTCAACAGTCGCACCTCCCTGGCGTCCCCTGGGGTCGGGCGGCCCGGGGGCCGCGTTCACTTTCAAGGGTCGGTCCGCCCCCCCGCGAGTGCCAGTACGGGCTACGGCGGCTCCACCACGTCCCCGGAGAGTGTGGGGCTGCGAAGCGACAGGATGTCGCTCTTCTCGAGGAACGTCCGCTCGGAGGCCTGTCCGCAGGCCCGCTGTCCGGTAGGGCTCTCAGGCGCCCCCTCGGACCGGTCCGCTCTGCACCCCCACGCGGGAAGCAACAGGTTGCTGGGAGGCAACACGGGCCCTCCAGGGAGAAATGAGGCGGCATGCGACTACGACTCATGCGCCTGACCGAGCGCTTCGACACGAGCTACTGGCTGGTCCCCACACTGTGCGTGGCCGGAGCCATCGGCCTCTCGTATGCCGCCCAGGCCATCGACTCGCACCTGTCCCAGGAGGAGCACGCCTGGTACCTCTTCCGCGGGGGGCCCGAGGGTGCGCGCTCGGTGCTCTCCGCGGTCGCCTCCTCGATGATGACGTTCTCGGGCCTGGTCTTCTCCGTCACCATCCTCGTGCTCCAGCAGGCCAGCAACCAGTTCTCCCCCCGCGTCCTGCGCACCTTTCTCAGGGACCGGCAGAGCCAGCTTGCCCTGGGCATCTTCGTGGGCACGTTCGTCTACGCCCTGCTGACGCTGCGCGGTGTCCGGGGCACGTCGGAGGGCATCGAGCTCCACGTGCCCTCGTTGTCCGTCTGGCTCGCGGTGGTGCTCGGCGTGCTCTGCGTGGGCACCTTCATCTTCTTCATCCACCACGTCTCCCAATCCATCCGCGCCGTGGTCATCCTCACCCGCATCGGCAACGAGACGCGCCACAGCCTGGAACGGATGTACCCGGACGGCATTGGCGAGGACGTGGAGGACTCCCGGCTCGAGAGGCCCCCGGCCCCCGCCTCGCTCCTCGTGCCCCATTCCGGCACCTCCGGCGTGCTCGTCGCCGTGGACGAGGAGGAGCTCTTCACGTGTGCCCGGAAGGCGGGCGTCACGCTCGCCCTGGTGCCCATGGTGGGCGACTTCGTTCCCCATGGAAGTCCACTCTTCGAGGTCTGGGGCGAGGGCGCGCGGCTCGAGGTCGAAGCCCTGCTGAGCGCCATCAACATTGGCCCGGAGCGGACCCTGCATCAGGACACCGCCTTTGGCTTCCGCCAGCTCGTCGACATCGCCGAGCGCGCCCTCTCCCCGGGCATCAACGATCCCACCACGGCCGTCCAGGCCATCGACCAGCTGCACGACTTGCTGCGGCGCCTCGTCCGGCAGCGCTTTCCCTCACCCGCGCGCGAGGACGAAGCGGGCACGGTGCGGCTGCTCTGCCCGCGACCGGGCTGGAGCGCGTACGTGCGGCTCGCCGTGGACGAGGTGCGCGACTACGGCGCGGGCTCCCTCCAGGTGGCCCGGCGCCTGCGCTTCCTGCTGGAGGATCTGCTGCGGGTGGCGCCGCCCTTCCGGCGCGCCGAGCTGGAGCGGCAGCTCTCGCTGCTGGATGCCAGCGTCGGACGGGCCTTCGAGGACGTGCGGGAAGCAGAGACGGCCCGCCATGCCAATCCGCAGGGGCATGGCCCACACTGAAGCCGCGCTCGCCATGGGAGGAAGGCATGTTCTTCGACAACTGGCAGGGTCTGGGCCGGGTGCTGCTGGTAGGCGCGTGTGCCTACGCGGCGCTGGTGCTCATGCTGCGCATCTCGGGCCCCCGCACCCTCTCCAAGCTCAATGCCTTCGACCTGGTGGTGACGGTGGCGCTGGGCTCCACCCTCGCCACGGTGCTCTTGTCGAGGGACGTGGCATTGGCCGAGGGCCTGCTCGCCTTCGCCCTCCTCATCGGGCTGCAGTTCCTCGTCACCTGGACCTCGGTGCGCGCGCCCTGGGTCAACCACATGGTGAAGTCCGAACCCATTCTGCTGTTCCACCAGGGGCGCTTCCTTCCCAGGGCCATGCGCCGGGCGCGTGTCGTCGAGTCGGAAGTCCTCGCCGTGATGCGAGACCAGGGGGTGGCACGGCTCGACGCCGTCGAGGCCGTCGTGCTCGAGACCGATGGCTCGATGTCCGTTCTCCAGCGGCCCGACAAGCCACCCGATACCCTCGCCAACGTGCGCCCCCCGGACACCAGGCCGTGACGCTTCGGTTCCCCGCGCCAGCCGGGGGGTGAACTTTCCAACGCTCCGCTCAGTTTGTCGCACGCGCCCAAGCAGATGAGCGATGTCGCCGCCTACTTCGCCTCGCTGCCCGCGCCCTCGCACTGAGAGAGAGGCCAAAGATGAAGGTGCTCATCTGTGGAGGAGGAATCGCCGGGCTGACGCTGGCGTGGTGTCTGGAGCGCCAGGGCCATCATCCCGTGGTGGTCGAGAGGGCCCCGCACTTCCGGGATGAAGGCTACATGATCGACTTCTTCGGCTCGGGCCACGACGCGGGCGAGCGGCTGGGCCTCTTGCCAGAGCTCGAGCGGATTCACTATCCGATCGCACACCTCACCTTCGTGGACGAGCGAGGCCGGGAGCGCATCTCCCTGCCCTACCCCGTGCTGCGCAGGCGGATCTTCGAAGGTCGTCACTTCAACTTCATGCGGGGCGAGCTGGCGCGGGTGCTCCATGCCCGGATTGAAGGCAGGGTCGAGCTCCGCTTCCACACGACCGTGGAGGCGTTCGAGCAGCATGGAGCTCGAGTCCGCGTGCGGCTGAGCGACGGAGCGGAGGACGACTTCGACCTCCTGGTGGGCGCGGACGGAGTCCACTCCCAGGTCCGCCGGCTGGCCTTCGGGCCGGAAGAGCGATTCGCGCGCTTCATTGGCTGCTACACGGCCTCGTTCATCCTGGACGGCCCCCCGGACGGGCTGCGCGACCGCGAGGCCTTCACCACCCTGACGGTGCCGAATCGGCAGGTGGCCGTGTACCCCATCCGGGGAGGACGTCTCGCCACGTTCTTCATCCACCGGGCCGAGCACCCGGTCGAGGACTTCTCCCGGGAGTCCGCGCTCCGGGAGCTCCGGACCGTCTACCGGGGGATGGACTGGCTCGTCCCCGAGCTGCTCGAGCGCTGTGAACAGGCATCGGGCTTCTATTTCGACACGGTGACGCAGATAGACATGCCGCACTGGAGCACCGGGCGCGTCGTGTTGTTGGGTGATGCGTGCCAGTGCGTCTCACTGCTGGCGGGCCAGGGAGCGTCCATGGCGGTCGCCGGTGCGTACCTCCTGGCCGAGGAACTGGGGATGGCGGGCAGCGACGTCCCGGCCGCGCTGGCTCGCTACGAGCAACGGCTCAAGCCCGCCATCGAGCACAAGCAGGCCGCCGGGCGCCGCATCGCGGGATGGTTCGTGCCCGAGAGCCGGCTCCGCCTGGCGCTCCGGGACCTCGGGCTGCGCATGTCCCTCTGGCCCGTGGCCTCATCGGTGTTCCGTCGCCGCATGGCCGCGGAGAGCATCTTTCGTCATTAGAGAGAACTTGCCCCCGATTCTCGCATCCGGGAAACGGCCGGGAGTCCGCACGGAGGTGCACAGTGGAGAAGAATCACGGGGAGCCCTGGCATGCCCTGCCGGCAGAGGAGCTGGAGGCGAAGCTCGGCACGGGTGCGCTGGGTCTGACCCGCCCCACGGCCTCGGCCCGGCTGACGCGGTACGGCCCCAACCAGCTCGAGGAGGCGCCTCCCACGCCCCTCCTCCTGGTGCTCCTGCACCAGTTCCAGAGTCCACTCATCTACATCCTGCTCGCGGCCGGGGTGGTGACGCTGCTGCTCGGAGAGCACATCGACGCGGGCGTCATCGCCGCCATCCTCGTCATCAACGCGCTCATCGGCTTCACCCAGGAGCGCCGGGCCGAGGTGTCCGTGCGTGCGCTCATGCGGCTGGTGGCCCCCAGGGCCCGCGTGGTGCGCGAGGGGCGCGAGCGGGAGGTGGAGAGCCGGGAGTTGGTGCCGGGGGACCTGGTGCTGCTGGAGTCGGGCACGCGGGTGCCGGCGGACCTGCGGCTGGTGTCGGCCACGGCGCTCACGGTGAACGAGTCGCTGCTCACCGGGGAGTCCGTGCCGACACACAAGCGGGCGGGCACGGTGGAGGAGGGGGCGCCGGTCTCGGACCGGGAGAACATGGCCTACACGGGCACGGTGGTGGCGAGCGGCCGGGGCCGCGGCTACGTGGTGGCCACCGGCGGACACTCGGAGCTGGGGCGCATCGCCGGCAGCATCCGCGAGGAGGTGGAGCAGACGACGCCGCTGCAGGAGCGGATGGACCGCTTCGCGCGGCTGGTGGGCATCGTGGTGGGGGTGGGCTCGTTGGCGGGTTTCCTCATCGGCGTGCTGAGGGGCGAGTCGGTGGCTCACATGTTCATGGTGGCGGTGGCGCTCGCGGTGGCGGCCATCCCCGAGGGCCTGCCGGTGGTGCTCACCATCACCCTGGCGGTGGGGGTGCGGCGCATGGCGCGGCGGCGGGCCATCATCCGCAAGCTGCCGGCCATCGAAACGCTGGGCAGCACCACCGTCATCGGCTCGGACAAGACGGGCACCCTGACGGAGAACCGGATGACGGTGCAGGAGATGTGGGCGGGGGGCCGCTTCTACTCGCTGACGGACGAGGCGCTCGCGCGGGATGGGCGGGCGCGGCCGGCGGAGGACGCGGAGAGCCTCGCCGAGCACCCGCCGCTGTACCTGGCGCTGCTGGCGGGAGTGCTCACCAACGAGGCCGAGGTATTCCAGGGCGAGCAGGGCCTGGAGACGCGGGGAGACCCGACGGAGGCGGCGCTGCTGCTGGCGGCGGAGAAGCTGGGCGTGCGGCACGAGGCGGTGCGGGCGCACTGGGCCTCGTACGCGGAGATTCCCTTCGAGCCGGAGCGGCAGTATTCGGCGAGCATCCGCGAGCGGGAGGGCGCGCGAAGCGTCTTCGTGAAGGGAGCACCGGAGCGGGTGGTGGCCATGTGCCACACGCAGCAGGGCGAGTCGGGACCGGAGCCCCTGGACGCGAGCGCGGTGCAGCAGGCGGCGACGGCGCTGGCGGCACGGGGCCTGCGGGTGCTGGCCATGGCGTACCGGAGGTTGGACGGAGCGGCGCCGCGCCCCGAGGAGGTGGGAGAGCCCGGGGGCCTCACCTTCCTGGGGCTCTCGGGGATGATGGACCCGCCCAGGGAGGGCGTGCGCGAGGCGGTGGCGGCCTGCCAGGGGGCGGGCATCCGGGTGGTGATGATTACGGGAGACCACGCGGCGACGGCGCGGGCCATCGGCGAGGACCTGGGACTGGGGGGCCCGGGCGAGGTGCTGACGGGGCGGGAGTTGGAGGCGTTGGACGAGGAGGCGCTGCGGCGGCGGGTGCGCGAGGTGTCGCTCTACGCGCGGGTGGCACCCGAGCAGAAGCTGCGGGTGGTGAGGGCGCTGCAGAAGGAAGGGGCGGTGGTGGCGGTGACGGGGGATGGCGTCAACGACGCCCCGGCGCTGAAGGCGGCGGACATCGGCGTGGCCATGGGGCGCGGGGGCACGGACGTGGCGCGCGAGGCCTCGGACATGGTGCTCGCGGACGACAACTTCGTGAGCATCGTCAACGCGGTGGAGGAAGGCCGGGTCACCTTCGACAACCTGCGCAAGGCCACCTTCTTCCTCATCTCCACGGGCGCGGCCTCCATCCTGGTGATTCTGGTCTCGCTCGCGCTGGGGTGGCCGCTGCCGTTCCTGCCGGCTCAGCTCTTGTGGCTCAACCTCGTCACCAACGGCCTGCAGGACGTGGCGCTGGCCTTCGAGCCCGGTGACGAGGGCGTGTTGAAGCGTCCTCCGCGTCCGCGCCGCGAGGGCTTCATCTCGGGGCTGCTGTGGGAGCGCACGGTCCTCTCCGGCATCGTCATCGCCCTGGGGACGCTCGCCATCTTCCGCTGGGAGCTGGGGCTGACGGGCTCGGTGCCAGCGGCGCAGACGGCGGCGCTGACGACGATGGTGCTCTTCCAGATGTTCCAGGTGGGCAACGCGCGCTCGGAGACGCAGTCCGTCTTCCTGCGCAGCCCCTTCTCCAACCCGTTCCTGTTCTGGGCCACGGCGGCGGCGCTGCTGGTGCACGTGGGAGCGCTCTTCTTCGCGCCCACGCAGTTCGTGCTGCGCGTGGTGCCCCTGACGGACTGGAGCTCCTGGCTGCGCATCATCGCCGTGGCCGCCAGCATCATCGTCGCCGTGGAGCTGCACAAGCTGCTGCACAGGCCTCGGGCCGTGAGCGAAGGGCTGAGCGACGCCCCACCCGGATAGCGCGCGATGTCCATCACGGTGGGCGTGCAGGGGGACGGGCGAGGAGATGGAGGAGAAGTTCCCGGGTGAGGTGGACGAGGCCAACAAGAAGTCATTCGAGGCGCTGGGGTAAGACGATCCCAAGGCGCCGGGGCCATTCGGGGCCAACTCGGAGCCGGATGGAACGAACTGGTCCGCCTCGGAGGGCTTCAAGACCTTCGTGGAGCGAGGCACGCAGTTCAAGTGGGTGCTGCTCCGCCGCGGTCCCGTGGTGACGAAGGAGCGCGTGGACTTCACCAAGCCGTTCCAGGCGGACCGCGCCGTCCTCCCGGGGCAGACATGCACCGGGAGGCGGCGGGCCCGTGAGTGGCGGTGCTCAGCGGAAGAGGAGCCCCGTGGAGCCGGCCGGAGCGGGCACGCTGCCCAGGCCAGAGAGGCCGCCTCCGTCCCCCACCCGGTAGGCGCGGACGGCCCCCTGCGAGTCGAGCACGTAGAGGTAGCGGCTGTCGTCCGACAGGCTCATGTCGATCAGCACGCTGCCCTCGGGGGCGCTGGCGGTGACGCCATCGGAGTCCAGCAAGGAGAGGTTGCCGCTCTTGAAGATACGGTAGCCGGTGATGGAGGCACTCCCCGTGTTGGAGGTGTAGGCATAGCGCCCGTTGCGTGTCACCACCACCCAGCACGCCGCCGTCTGCCGGCTGGGCTGCTGGTCCTGGAGCGACAGCCGCCCCGCGCCATCGACATGGTACGAGGACAGCGCCGAGCCATTCGGGACCCCGGCCGCCGCTTCGGAGACGAAGAGGCGACCGCGCTTGTCGAAGGCGAAGCCGAAGGGCGTAGGGCCCTCCGAGGACTGGACGATGGGCCCATGGGCCCTGCCGTTGACGTCCACCGTATAGGTGTCAATGAGGTTGGTTGCCTTCTCCGTTACGACCAGCAGCGAGCCATCCGGGCTGAAGGACACCTGCGCGGGAGCCGTCACCGCCGCGCCGCTCAGCGGGCGTATGGAGTCCGGCAGGGGCGTCAGCCCGCCGTCGCTCCCCACCCGGAAGCCGCTGATGTTGCCTCCGTCCCCCGCGTTGAGCACGTAGAGCAGCTCCCCGTGGACGGTCAGGCTCACCGGCGTCGTGCCTCCGGACGGCACCCGCCCCAGCAGCTTCGGCCCGGAGCGCAGCACCCGGAAGGAGGAGAGGTCGTTGCTGCCGGCGTTGATGACGAACAGGAAGCGCTCGTCCTCGCTGAGGGCCAGAGCGCCCTGGTTGCCCAGTCCGCTGCCCGTGCCCCGTCCTCCCGTGGCCACCCGCGGCCCGGCGCTCAGCGTGCCGTCCTCTTCCTGGATGAAGACGGCCACCGCGTTGCCCTCGGCGTCGTTCGACACCGTGTAGACGGTGGACTGACGGGGTGTGCCGTCCCAGCCCGCGAGCAGCATCGCCGTCACGAGCCCCAGGCCCAGTTTGATTGCCTTGAACATCCTGTCCCCCCCTTGTTCCACCTGCTGGAGATTGGAAGCAGCGTGGATGGGCGGGAGGGTCTTCACGGGTGACACCAACCACAAGCCGGAGCAGCCGCCACCCGGTACACTGTCAACTCGACTCCCCCACCCCGGAGGACATGACACCGTTGGATTGGGCCGGGCTGCTGCGCCGGCCCCCCCCCCGATACAGACGTTTCGTTTTACCTGAAACCAAACATGAGATGTGGCCGAGAAGATGGGCCTGGCGAGCACGTTGCTGCTGAAGTACCAGGCCGGCGTCATCCCGAGCCCCCAGGAGGCGCTCGAACTGTTCGAGCGCATCGACGACAACATCAATTTCCTCGTCCTCCTGCTCAAGAAGCTCGTCGAGGCGGTGAAGGCCATCGTCCAGGGGGTCATCGACACCCTGAAAGCCCTGGCCGATGGCATCCGCAGCCTCTTCCCAGAGCAGGAGACGCGGACCGCCTTCATCCCGGACCGAGAGCCGCTGGGTGAAGAAGGGCCGGGTGTACTCCCGGCTCACCGATGGCCGGCTGTACACGGCCAGATCGCCCGTCCTGGTCCGCAGTGACTTCACCGGCCGGATGCACTTCGACGCTGGCATCCTCCGCCTGCGGACCCGTGCGCTCGACGTCGCGGGCGATCTGCCGCTCCGCCGCGCCTTGCACGGTGAGCCGTGCTGAAGGTGAAGTCGAGCGCCCCATCAAGGACATCCTTCGAATCACCACCCCGCGCGCATTCAGAGGGGCTGAGACGGAGCTCCGAGCAGCCGGTAGGTGCGCCAGGCCCGCCACGCGGGCGAGCCGGGCACGAGCGCCGCGTCGATGGCGCACACCCATCGGCCCAGGTTCGCGGGCCGCATCCGCTCGAAGCACGTGCCAGCCAGCTCCACGAGCGCCGCGTTGTCCGGGGTCCGCACGGCGGCCGTCGAGCCCAGGAATCCCACGGCACGGCCGGACCCGACGAGGAAGCGTCCGAACGAGCCGCCTCCTCGCGCCTGCACGAGCGTGTCACAGGCCCACGCCGCGAATACGCCGCACGGCCGCCAGGCGCCCTGGGCCTCGACGTGCTCCCGGTACACGCCGTGGTAGCCCCCCAGCCCGTCCGAGTGGCCATGGCCGAAGTAGGCGGCCAGCGCGGGCCCTCCGGCGAGCCGCTCCAGCATCGCCGGGCGGTTCAGCCGGTCGGCGAACCAGGTGATGGTCCGGCCGGGACAGACGGCGCGCAGGTGCCGCGCGAAGCCCCTGCCCAGCCGCAGGTAGTGCTCCTCCCACGCGGCCAGCACCGCCTGGGGCCCGCACGCGCGCCGGCCCCATTGCACCACCGCCTCCAACCACGGGGACAGCGCGCCCGGCTCCCGGGCGAAGAGCACGCCCACCGGCAACCCGCCCACCACGGGCCCAGGTACCACCGTGCGCGGCGAGCGGTGCGGGGGCGCTACCAGGAGGACACCCCCGGCGTGGCCCGCCAGCCTTCGCGCCAGGGCCTCCAGGTGGAAGGGGTCCCCTCCGTCCCCGGGCTCCGGGCGCCGGTGGAAGACAGCCGGGAGCCCGGCGGCCCCGAGCGCCTCGACGAGCGGGCGCCGGAACGACGAGGGCGCGAAGAGGGCCAGCATCGGTGCCGGGCCTCGCTACGGCGCGTGCACCCGGCCGAGCCGAGCCGCGGCGGCGGAGGGAATCCGGATGGGCGGCAGCGGCTTCCGGCGCGGCCTGGGCAGCGGCACCACGACGCGCGTGGGACCCTTGAACACGTCACGCGCGTAGGGCCGCAGCAGGTTCACGTCCAGGCCGCGTCCCCGCAGGCTCGGGAAGTCGCGCCGGCCCCACTGCTCGTACCAGAACTCCTCGACGATCACCGCCTGCTGCTCCCGGTTGAAGCGGCTCAGCTTGTTGCCCCGAGCGCGAAGCATGGCGTTCGTCACCGTGTAGCCCTCGCCGAGCGTCTGCGCGTGCAGGGCCTCGATCATGTACACCGGGCCCGCCACCACGCCCTGCCAGGTGTGCGTCAGCTCGTGGATGAGCGTCTTGATGCTGACCTCGCGCCACGAGGCGAAGTTGAGCACGTACATCGTCGTGAAGGGCCTCGTTCCATTGATCAGGTTGACCAGGTCCGCCGGGATGGAGGCGACGGCCACCTTCACGCGGTTCAGGTCGATGGACTTGCCGAACACCCGGCGGGCCTGCAGCTTCTCCGCGGCCGTGAGCGGCCGGTGTCCGCCCAGGATGTCCAGCAGCGTGGCGAAAGCCAGCGTCGCCACCCCGGCGGTCGTCTTGAGCGCCTCCTTCATGATGAGGAACGGGCTCTTGCCCAGCGCGATGAGCCCCTTGAAGAAGCCCTCGCGGAACTGGGAGGCCACGTTCCGGACGATGTCGGCGATGGCCTTGCCCAGCTGCACGCCCGCCCGGAACAGGCCCTCCAGGACCATGCGCAGGGTGCTGACCTGGTCCTTCACGAAGGCCACCAGGATGTCGCGCGTCTGCCGGTACGCCCGGTACAGGCCCTCGACGAGCCGGCGCACGGTGGTGCCGGTGAAGCGGGCGACCTCGCGAGCCACCTCCGCCAGCTTCCTGCCCGCCGTCCTCAACCCGCGAAAGAGCTTCTCCAGTGAGGCCGCCGACCACTGGACGACGGACTGGACCACCTCACGAATCTTCCGGCCGGCGTCGAGCACGGCCCGGACGAACTTCTTCAGCGCGTCCTGCCCCTTCTCGAGGGCCTCGGCGAGAATCTCTCCGACCTTGCGGCCGGCCTCGAGCACGCCCTCGACGAAGTCGGCGATCTTCGAGGCGGTCCACTTGACGACCTTGCCGATGGCCTTGGCCAGGGACTTCCCGGCGGCCTTGAGCGCGTCGCCCACCGTCTTGACGGCGCCCTTCACCCAGTTCCAGGCCTTGGAGAACAGGCCGTCGGTTCCCGGAGTGCCGGAGCGCTCGGTGCGTAGCACGTGACCGGCGCGTTGGAACCACTCGGCCACGTCGTCGAGGCTGCCGCCCGCGGCGAAGAAGTCCTTCATGAAGGTCCGGGCATCCGCCCGGGCCATCCCACCGATGTGGTGGACGACGAGCAGGCCCCTGCGCTGCTGCCGGAAGGCCCGCACCATCATCCGCCGCTGCTGGACGCCACCGCGCCGCGCCCAGTCGAGCAACGGCTCGGCGTCCGTCTCCGCCTCGGTGTCGTCGTGCCAGTTGGCGATGACGCCCCGGGTGAAGTTCAGGGCCTTGTGCTCCGAGGCGTGGAAGACCCGGGCAACGCTCGGCGCCAGCTCCGTGCGCTGGAGCCGCAGGCTTCGCACCTCCTCACGGGCGGCGGTCGCGCTCGTCAGCCGGAGCGCGGTCAGCCGCTGGGTCAAGGCACCCGAGATGGGCTGGGAGGGAAATGTGATGGCTGGGATCGCGGGCATGGGCTGTTCTCCTCCGGGTGGGGTCTCCCCCCCGGAGACGCGCCTGGGTGCTGCCTCCACGCAGCACCTTCACAGAGGGGGCGGACCACTCCCTTTGACTGGTTTGTGTTCAAAGTGGATGGAGTGGAGACGCCTGGAGATGTGACGCGCTCGCTCGGAATCTACACGCGCACCGCGGTGCCGACTGGCCGCTTCGTCCTCCGCTGGTAGCGCTCGGTCGCGGCGAACATCAGGCCCAACGGCAACCCGAAGGTCACCGCATGCAGCGCGAGCTGCAGGAACTGCGGTGCCTCGAGGAACCAGGGGTAGAAGAGCCGGGCGATCACCTGGAAGTTCACCAGCCAGATGGCCGCGCCAAAGAGCAACCCCACCGCCGCCTGACGACCCCAGCTCGTGCGGCCCTCCACGCTCATCCGCGACTCGATGGCGCCATAGAGGAGCCCGAAGAGGGCCGACAGGGCCAGGTGCACGCCGAGCCCCACCGCGACGACCCACCCGAGCCAGACGGCCTCGGAGAAGGCCTCCCGCCCCAGCAGGACGCTGGCGAACGAGCGTACGGGCATCAACGCGGGGTTGCCCATCGCCGCCGAGCCGATGAGCTCCACCGCCCCGAAGACGAGGCCGGCGACGAGGCCGTAGACCATTCCCTGCCCCACGACCCGTCCGGTGCTCCCACGAGCCGCCTCACGAGTGGCCGGTGTCCGCTCCATGATCCACCTCTCCGCTGTTGGGCCTTTGATTAGGAGTACCCATTCGCGAGGGCAAGACCAGTACCCCTCCCAGCCAGGCGAGAAGGGGCTCGCGGTCTCCTCCGGTCAGCAGGTGGCAGCGGAACGCCACCCGACCCGGCCACCGGGTGGGCCCTGGCTGCCCGGATGCCGACCATGTGACGCCCGGAGGCCAGGGAATTCCAGGAGACGACCCCACCAGCGGATGAGGGGCCAAAGCACCTTGAAGCTCCCCGGGGGAGTCCATTAGTTGGAACTCAAATGAATGACGAACCTCCGCCCACCTCCCGCCTTCGGCTCCGCGAGCCCTTGCGGCGAGTCATCCATGAGGTGCTGAGCGCCTCCAACCGGCTCCGCCTGCCCGGCCCCTCGGTGCTGCCGGTGGCTGGCGCGGTGGTGGGCCTCTACAGCGGCCTGGCCGCGGGCATCTTCGCCAACCTCATTGGAGTGGTGAACGCGCTCACGTTCACCGTCGCCTTCGCGAGCCGGGCCCCGCGTCCGCCGGGCTCGAGCACCCTCATCACCCTCTGGGAGGCGCTGGCCCAGGCGCACTGGCACGCCGAGTACGCCATCATCGGCGCCCCGCTGGCCTTCGGCGCCGTGCTGCTGGCGCGCGTCATCGAGCCGGGCGGGCCCCGGGACGAGGTGAAGCGCCGGCTGCGGCTGCTGGCCCTGCTGGTGCTGGGCGCGCTCGCGCTCTACTACCCGCTGGTGGCCCTCACCGCGCTCAACCGCGCCTTCGGCCACGCCGAGCACCTCGCGGAGACGCTGCCGCACCTGCCCTGGTGGATCTACCTGGTGGCCCCGCCGCTGGGCGGCATGGTGGTGGGGCGGCTGCTGCGCGACTACCCGGACACCCACGGCCACGGCGTCCCCGAGGTGGTGCGAGCGGTGAAGGGCAACCAGGATCTGCCCGGCCAGCGCGGCCTGCTCAAGCTGGTGGCGAGCGCCATCACCATCGGCAGCGGTGGCTCGGGCGGACGCGAGGGCCCCATTGTGTATGGAGGCGCCGCCTTCGCCTCGACGGTGGGCCGCACGCTGGGCTTCTCCCGCCGCGAGTTGGCCATCCTGCTGGCGTGCGGGGCGGGCGCGGGCATCTCCGCCTCCTTCAATGCCCCCATCGCCGGCGCCATGTTCGCGATGGAAATCATCCTGCGCGAGTTCGAGCTGCGCGTCTTCTCTCCCATCATCCTCGCGAGCGTGGCGGGCACCCTGGTGAGCCGGGGCACCCTGGAAGCGGCACCGATGCTCCACCGGCTCGGCTACAAGCTGGTGAGCGGCTGGGAGGTGCTGTGCTACGCGGGGCTGGGCCTGTTGTGCGGGCTGCTCGCGTACGCCTTCGTGCGGCTGTTGCACCACACGGAGGACTTCTTCGGTGGACGGGTGGCGGGAGGCCTGTCCGCGTGGCTCGGCCGGCGAGCGTTGTGGCAGCGCGCGGGAATCGGCGGGCTGTGCGCGGGCGTGCTCCTCTTCCTCAGCCCCACGGTGTGGGGCAGCGGCCACGACTACATCAACCTGGCCGCCATCGGGCACCTGAGCTTCGCCTTCCTCGTCACCGCGAGCCTCGTGAAGCTGGTGGCCACCGCCATCACCCTGGGCTCGGGTGGCTCGGGCGGCACGTTCTTTCCCTCGGCGGTGATGGGGACGATGTTGGGAGGGGC
>NZ_JPMI01000311.1 GCF_000733295.1 Archangium violaceum Cb vi76
TCCCCTCATGGATCAAGTGCTCACCGCCGAGAGCGGGACGCTGCCCGTGCTCGATGGGAATGGACATCTGTACGGCATCATCCAGGTGGACCAACTCCGCGACATCTGGCGCGACGAGGTGCTGCACCCCATGCTCGTCGCGAGCGACCTGGCGCGCAAGGTGCCCCTGCTCTCGCCGGACATGGACCTGGCGCACGCGCTCCACCTGATGGACCAGGAGGACGTGGAGGCCCTGCCGGTGGAAGGGCCACCCGGCGCTCGGACCTGTGGGCTGCTGACGCGTACGGTCGTGCGCAGGTTCCTCTCCTCGCACCACCTCCACCAGCACGCACTCGGTGAGCACCTCGTGGCACCCACGGAGGTTTCGAACTAAGAGCGTGCCCTGCCCTACCCCGGAAGCAGTCCACGAGCCCACATATCCGAGCCTGCATGGCCCCTCCGTCCGGAGCAGACGCCCCGGTCTCAGGCGATGCGCAGCAGGCAGCAAGAAGGGATGCCGTTTGCACTCGAGTGATCTTCCCGAAGAGGTGAGGCGGTTCATCACCCATCACATCGATTCGGTGGAGCAATTGGAGATTCTCTTGCTGCTGCACCAGCAGCCGGGGCGAGCCTGGAACGCCGAGGCGGTGGCCCGGGAGCTACGGATTGCCTCGGAGTCCGCGAGTGAGCGGATGGAGGACATGGTGCATGACGGACTGCTGAAGCGGCAGGGGGTGAGCCCGGAGGAATACCGGTACGGGCCGGAGAGTATGAAGCTGGACAATGCGGTGCGAGGCCTCGCGACGGCGTATGCGCAGCGCCGCGTGACGGTCATCAACCTCATCTACTCCAAGCCCATCGACAAGATTCGCACCTTCGCCGATGCCTTCCGGCTCAGGAAGGACGAGGACGAGGGCTGAGCCGGTCTTCCTGCTGTGCGCGGTGACGAGCCTCTCCGGTGCCGTGTTCGCCTGTAGCACTAGCACCCACCGCGGGCCTCCGTGGCCCACTGGCTTTCGAGGGCGCTCCAATCGGCGATGGCACCGAGCCGGGCGAGCACGGCGTAGAGCCCGAAGCGCAAGCGGAACAGGAAGAGGAAGCGCCCGGGAAGCGAGAGCTTCGCGAGGAAGCGCTTGTCGCGGAGTATTTGCTGGGCCTCGAAGCCCGCGCCTGGATGAACGGGGCGGGGGCCGTGCTCGAGGAGGGGCGCGAAGAAGCCGCGCAGGAGGGTGCGGAGCATCGCCAGGCTCTCGGCATCTCCGGGCGGCCGGGCGCCGAGCGCCACCAGGGCCTCGCGCATGCCGTGCGCCTCATCCGCCCGGACCGCGTCGACGAGCGCCGCGAAGGCGAGCACCGTGGCGGAGTCGAAGGAGCGGACGCAGCCGAAGTCATAGACGACCACGCGGCCGTCCTCGCGGAACGCGTAGTTGCCGGGGTGCGGATCTCCGTGGAAAAGGCCGTGCCGGTAGAGCGTGCCGATGTAGAACGAGAACAGGGCGATGCCCATCCGGTCCCGGACCTCCTGGGAGGGATTCGCCGCCAGGAACGCGTCGAAGGACTGCCCGGGCATCCAGCGGGTGGTGAGCACGGAGGCGGCACACCACTCGGGCTCGACGGCGGGGATGAGGATGACCTCGTCCCGGGCGAACAGCCGCGCGAAGGTGGCCTGCCGCTCGCGCTCGAGGGAGAAGTCACACTCCTCGAGCAGCACGGTGCGGGCCTCGTCGATGAAGCCACGGATGCTGGAGGCGGCGCCTGGTAGCAGCACGCTCGCGAAGGAGGAGCCGGTGCCAGCGGCTCGGAAGTCACCCTGGAGCGCCTCGTCGATGCCGGGGTGACGGACCTTCACGGCGGCGCCGGTGCCGTCGGGAAGGCGGGCGCGGTGGACCTGCCCGATGCTGGCCACGGAGACGGGTTGTCGCTCGAGCCCTGCGAGGAGCACGTTGGCGCGTGGCCCGAACGCGGCGCGGAGGGTTGCCTCCACCTGGGGAAAGGGGCTGGCGGGGGAGGCCGTCTGCAGGACGGAGAGCAGCCCGCGAATCTCGGGGGGAAGCGTCGGGTCGATGTAGCCGAGCACCTGTCCAGCCTTCATGGCGAGGCCCTTGAGCTCCCCGAGCCGGGACACGAGCTGGGAGACGGCGCGCACATCGGCGGCGGCGAGCCCCTCGCCCTTGCCGCGCAGCCGGCCGCCGACGACGGAGAGCGCCAGCCCCGCGGCCCCGCGCCCGGTCTTCCACAGCCGCTCGACGCCCGAGCGGACCACCGGCCGCTCCGTGCCGAGCAGTTGCTCCCGAAGCAATGCCACCAGCTCATCCTCGTGCATGACGGTCCGTCCTCTCGGGGGTGTGCCGGCCACCCCAAAAAAGCATCTCGGGGGGACGGTGGTGAGCGCGCGTCACGCCAACCCAGCGCGTGAGGCCTGGCCCTGCGCAGGAAGACTCAGGCAGGCTGGCCGTGGCCAGCGCGGAGGGGACTTCCGCCGCATCCGCGCTGCAAGCTCCCGCCTCCGAACCATCCTTGCCGTAAGGCCCGGCCGGAAAAGGCGAAGGGCCTGGAACCGCTGGGGGATTTCCCCAAGGATTCCAGGCCCTTGACCGGACGCGCGATGCAGGATTCGAACCTGCGGCCTTTGGCTCCGGAGGCCAACGCTCTATCCAGCTGAGCTAATCGCGCACGCTGTACGACCGCGACAGCGGGTGGGTAAGTAACTGACTTCCCCCGCCGACGCAAGCACGCTTTCTTGGAACAGCGCCGGGCGGGAACATCGTCCCCGGAGGGCCCGACTCCACTGTTGGATACCCACCTGACTGCCTGCCGTGGGAGCGGGAGCCCCACGCCGGTCACGAAGGGTGGGCCTGGAGGGCCCGGGGCGGGGTATGCACCACCCGGAGCCTGGCGAGCGGAGAGCCAGCGCGGACGACGAGCGAGCGATGCACGAGAACGAGGAGCTTCGAGGTTGGGGCGAGTCCACGGTGAGCCGCGGCCTCGTCCACCGGGTGGAGGGCACGGCGCAGCTGGCCGAGCTGATGGCGAGCGCGGGCGGACGCGGGGAGACGGTGGCCTTTCGCGGCGGAGGGCGGAGCTACGGTGACGCGGCGCTGAACACCGGGGGCTCCATCGTCGAGCTGGGCCGGCTCGATCGCATCCTGGAGTTCGACGGCAAGGAGGGCCTCGCGCGGGTGGAGCCCGGCGTGACGATCGCGGCGCTGTGGCGCATGAGCATCGCCCACGGCTTCTGGCCGTATGTCGTGCCCGGCACCATGCACGTCACCATCGGTGGCGCGCTGTCCATGAACATCCATGGGAAGAACCAGTACAAGGTCGGCTCGTTCGGCGAGTACGTCCGCTCCTTCCGCCTGCTGACGCCCTCGGGTGAGGAGCTGCGCTGCAGCCGCACCGAGAACGCCGACCTGTTCCACGCCGCCATCGGAGGCATGGGGCTGCTCGGGTGCATCCTCGAGGTCGAGCTCCAGCTCAAGCGCGTGTCCTCCGGACGGCTGCTCGTCCACGCGCGCAGCACGCGGGAGCTCGGCGAGGCGATGCAAGCGCTCGACACCTCCCAGGCCGACTCCGATTACATGGTGGGGTGGATCGACTGCTTCGCGCGTGGCTCCCGCCTCGGGCGCGGGCTCCTGCACCTGGCGCAGCACGTGCCCGCCCAGGAGAACCCGGATCCGTTCCTCTCCCCTGCCCGGCAGGATGTCCCCGGACGGGCTTTCGGCGTGGTTCCACTGGCCTGGCTGTGGCCGGGGCTCTGGCTGACGGTGCACGGCCGGGCGATGCGCTGGGTGAACATGGCGAAGTTCTACGCCGGCATCCGCGAGGCCAGCCGCCCGGCGTACCTGCAGACGCATGGCGCGTTCCACTTCCTGCTCGACTACGTGCCGGGCTGGAAGCGCGCCCTGATGCCGGGTGGACTGCTGCAGTTCCAGCCGTTCGTGCCCAAGGAGCAGGCCCACGCCGTCTACACGCACATCCTGGAGCGCTGCCAGCGCGAGGGGCTCATTCCGTACCTCGGGGTACTCAAGCGCCACCGGCCGGCACCGTTCCTGATGAGCTACTACGTGGATGGGTATTCGCTGGCGCTCGACTTCTCCGTGACGGGCTCCAACCGCGAGCGCCTGTGGAAGCTCTGCCGCGAAATGGCGGACCACGTGCTC
This sequence comes from Archangium violaceum Cb vi76, assembly GCF_000733295.1. Taxonomy (GTDB): domain Bacteria; phylum Myxococcota; class Myxococcia; order Myxococcales; family Myxococcaceae; genus Archangium; species Archangium violaceum. The sequence goes on from NZ_JPMI01000311.1 coordinate 4,140, forward strand.
GCCCATGGAGGGCGCTTCTATTACGCGAAGGACTCCGTGCTCACGCCGGAGCAGTTCCGCGCCAACCACGCGCCGGGAGCCATCGAGCGGTTCCTCGCGCTCAAGGCGAGGGTGGACCCGAAGAACGTCCTCCAGACGGACCAGTGGCGGCGGCTGACGAGCCTTGGACAGGGCTCGCCCGGTGATGGTTTTGCCCCGGCTTGACCGGGGCCGTCGAAGCCGCTCTGACGCGCCAACGGATTCACAGTGAGTCGGTCTCTCCGTCTGCCCCTCAGGAGACGGAGACCATGACATTCCCGAAGCTCACCCCCCTCATCACTTTTGGCCTTGGCGTAGGACTCGGAGCCGAAGGCTGCAGCCGCTATCACCAGTGGCACGCACCGAGCTCCGCCACCTACGCACGGCAGCTCAACGGCCAGCTCACCCCCGAGGAGAAGCAACTCGAGGCGCAGAACACGCTCCTGGGGACCGCCCAATCCCAACTGGAGAGCCAGAAGGCACTGGAGGCCCAGTACAAGGCCCAGCTCTCCGAGAAGGACGCGGCCTTCGAGAAGTTCCGCCAGGAGCACGCGCTGCGCATCCAGAGCCTCACGGATGATGTGGAGTCCCTCCAGCAGCAGGTCCGCCAGGGCCGCGGGCGGGCGGCGGAGACGACCGTCGTACCCACTCCGGGCACTCCCAACACCCCCGCGCAGCGCCCGGCCATCACCTACGACTACTCCGACACGGACGGACGCTTCCATCTGTACGACCCCGACATCTGGGTGGAGGGCAACGAGACGCTCGACGTGAAGCAGCTCTTCCACCTCAAGGGCGAGGTCTTCGCCCAGGAGAACGGCTCGCTCATGACGGAGCGGCTCCAGCTCTCCGAGGTGGTGAAGGCCGTGGACGGAAGCTACCGGGAGGTGGCACAGGCAACCCTCGCCGAGGCCCACTTCGACTACGTCAACCCTCCCCCACCGCCGGCGCCGAGCCAGAATGGATGGGGGTTGTCCGTGCTGTTGACGGTGGGGCCCACGTTCTCGAGTCTGCCTGACGCGCCGTGGGTGCGGTTCGGCGGCGCCGTGAATGTGTTCCGGATGGGCCATTTCGGTCTCGCCGGTGGGCTCTCCTCCGCCTTCGATTTCCGCTCCGAGCAGTTCATCCGGGGTACGGGAGGAGACGTGTTGGTGACCTGGCGGCCCCGCTCCCAGTTGAACCTGATGCTGGGCGGGGGAGTCCACCTGCCGCTCGTGGATCCCACCCGGGTCCGGCCCGCCCTCGTCGCTGGCTTCGTCCTCTACTGAGGCCCTCCCCTCTCGCTTCGTCGAGAGTCCAATGCCTCCAGCCCCCGGGAGCAGCAGGCCCGAGAGCTGGAGGCGTAGGTGCGAGCAGCATCCGCGGCCCTTCAGTAGTTCGGCACCGAGGGCCGTGGCTGCTCCTCGTCCTCCACATCCCGCGCGAGCTCCCGCATCAGCCCGGCGTAGGCGGTGAGGACGTCGGCGTACTCGATCATCAGCCGCCGCCGCGCCAGCCGCTCCTCCGGCGGGCCCAGCGGCTCCACCACCTCCAGCAGGCCCCGCAGGACCTCGTCCAGCCGCGCTCGCGGCGTGCGCGGACCGGCCTCCTCCATCGCCTGGTGGAGGGAGCGGATCCACCCGAGTTGGAAGCCCAGCACGGGCTGGAGGAGCGAGGACCAGGCGCCCGGCTCCAGCAGGCCCGTGAAGCCCTCACGCATCTGACGCTCGAAGCGCCGGGAGGCGTCGTCTCCCGGCGTACCTTCCCTGGGGGCTTTCATGCTCCCCTCAGCTCCGCCCCTCACGGGCCGGCACCACCAGTCCCTTGAGGAAGGACCGCGGCAACCGGATCCAGAAGTCGAGCGCCTCACCGTGCATGCGGGAGAACTCCTGGTGGGGCGGCTCGCGCCGGCTGGTGGAGGGCGGCTCCTGCGACACCTGCTCCTGGGGCGCTCCGGGGAAGCGGCTCTCCCCCATCGTCCACTGCGCCGACCAGGTGGTGGGCGCGCCGGCCACCACCTGCTGCCAGGCCAGCAGCAACGTCTCCGGCACCTGCTGCATCGCGTTCAGCAGCGCACCCGGATCGGGCTGGATCCTCGGCTGCGCGCTCGGACGGGGGGTCTCTCTGTCGTTGGACATGTCTGGGTTTTCCTTTGTCACGTCGGGTTGAATGCCGCCGGCTCACACGTGCAGGTGGCTGGAGATCTCCTGGCGCTCGCTGTCGGCCGTGTGGACCAGCATGTCGCTCTCATCCGCCTGGTGGCCCGAGCCACTGAAGGACGCCGCGGCCATGTCGTTGCTCGGGGCGCGCTTCCACGGGGCGAGCTCCAGCACGCGCTTCATGTCCCGGTAGCCGTCCTGGCGGCGCTCCTCGATGGACCAGCGCGAGAACTCCGCGTCGCTGTCTCCGGTCTGGTCGGCGCCGCGCTTGTAGACCAGGTGGACGATGTCCCGGCGCGGGGGGCGCTCCCGCCGGCCGCCATTGGCGAAGGAGGCCGCTCCGCCCCGCTCGCGCTCCAGGCGCTGGCTCATGTTGTGGACCCGCGCCATCTGCGCGATGTGGTGCGAGGTCCGGCTGGCGAACTGGATGCTCTTGGCGCGCCAGTTCACGTCGTCCATGCCGCGCGGCTCCGGGCCGGCCTTGTCGAACAGATCGATCATGAAGATGATCGTGTCCCGCTCGGGGGGGGCCTCGAAGATGGCGTTGAGGGGCGTGTTGCTGACGCAGCCGCCATCCCAGTACAGCTCGCCGTTGATGCGGGTGGGCGGGAAGGCCGGGGGCAGCGAGCCGCTGGCCAGCACGTGCTCGGGGCCGATCGGCTCGCGGGTGTTGTCGAAGAAGACGAGCTCCCCGTCGCGCAGCCGGGCGGCGCCCAGGCTCAGGCGCGTGGCGCGCGAGTTGATGTACTCGAAGTCCACCAGCCGCCGCAGCGTGGAGCGCATGGGGGCGGTGGTGTAGAAGCTCAGCGCGTCCGTGGTGCCGGGAGGAGCCAGCATCGGAGAGACCCACCGGGGGGCGAAGAAGTTGGGCTGGCCGAACAGCAGCGACGTGGCATGGCTGGCCATGTTGGCCATCTTGCGCCACTGCACCGGCAGCCAGCTTCCCCACTCGCCCGGCCAGGAGATCTCCCGCCAGAACTCCTCGAGCCGCTCCACGCGGCGCTCGGGCCGGTTGCCCGCCAGCAGGGCCGCGGTGAAGGCCCCGATGGAGATGCCAGACACCCAGTGGGGGTGCAGGGACTTCTCCGCGAGCGCCTGGTACACGCCGAGGTGGTAGGCGCCCAGCGAGCCTCCGCCCTGCAGCACGAGGATGACGTGCGGGTCATCCCGATTCTCATACGACGGGGTGTGTTCCTTCTTCATGCATTGCCTCCGGATGGGGTGAAGCGGTGCTTCACGGCCAGGACGCTCCGCGGCGCCGGGTTGTGAATGCCTCACGGACCGCGCCACCGCGCCGTCTCTTCAGGGTCCCCTATCGAGGAGGTATGAACATGAATGGACGAGTCGCACTCGTCACCGGCGGTACACGCGGCATCGGCGCGGCCATCTCGGCGGCGCTCCATGCCAATGGCTATCGTGTCGTCGTCACCTATGTGTCCGATGACCGGGCCGCACACGAGTTCTCCCTGCGGACCGGCATTTCCCGCCTCAAGCTGGATGGCGGCGACGCGGACGCCTGCAAGACGGCGCTCTCCCAGCTGACCGAGCGTTTCGGCCCCGTCGAGGTGCTCGTCAACAACGCGGGCATCACCCGCGACGCCGTGCTGCACCGCATGCAGCCCGAGCAGTGGGCCGCCGTCATCCAGAACAACCTCACCGCGTGCTTCAACCTGTGCCGCGAGGTGGTGCCGGGCATGCGCGAGCGCGGCTTTGGCCGCATCATCAACATCGGCTCCATCAATGGACAGACAGGCCAGGTGGGGCAGACGGCCTACGCGGCGGCCAAGGCGGGCTTGCATGGCTTCACCATGGCGCTGGCCCGCGAGGGCGCGTCCAAGGGCATCACCGTCAACCTGGTCGCCCCCGGCTACATCGAGACGGACATGGTCAGGTCCGTCAACCCGGAGATCCTCCAACGGATCATCGCCCAGATACCCGTGGGGCGGTTGGGCACTCCGGAGGAGGTGGCGCGAGCGGTGCTCTTCCTGGCCTCGGACCAGTCCGGATTCATCACCGGCTCCACGCTCACCATCAATGGTGGGCACCACATGGCGTGAGGGAGGACTCCATGGAGCCACACGAGGAATTGGCGGAGAACCTGGGACGGGCCATGGCGCTGGGAAGCCAGGCGCTGGTGCGCTGGCGGGAGCTGAGCGCCCAGGCCCCCCCGGATGCCCTGGAGGGGTTGCGCGGCGCCTTCGACGAGGCGCTGCGGCGGCTGGCCACCGAGCCCGAGCGGCTGGCGGCGGCGAACCAGGAGCTCGGAGAACGCCTGGGCCGCCTGTGGGAAGACGCCCGGCGGCGTTCCCAGGAGCCACCCGGCGCGGCCCCCACCCGCCCGGCTCGCGGTGACCGCCGCTACCGGGATGCCGCCTGGGACACGCACCCCTGGTTGGATCTGCTGCGCCGCGGCCACCAGGTGGGCGCCGAGTGGTTGCAGCAGATGGTGGAACACGCGCCGGGTCTGGAGCCGCACACCGCGCGCCAGGCCCGCTTCTTCGCGCGCCAGCTCTCCGACGCCCTGTCCCCCGCGAACTCACCGCTGCTCAACCCGGAGGTGCTGCGCACCACCCTGGAGACCCGCGGCCGCAACCTGGTACGGGGCATGGAGCGGCTGAGGGAGGATGTCGAGCGCGGTCAGGGCCTGCTGGTGCCGCGCATGGTGCCACCCCGGGCCTTCCAGCTCGGACGCGACCTGGCCGCCACCCCGGGCGAGGTCATCTACGAGGCGCCCCTCTTCCAGCTCATCCAGTACCGGCCCACCACCACCTGCGTGTACCGCCGGCCCCTGGTCATCATCCCGCCGTGGATCAACAAGTACTACGTGCTCGACCTGCGCCCGGAGAACTCCTTCATCCGCTGGGCGGTGGAGCACGGCTACACCGTCTTCCTCCTGTCCTGGGCCAACCCGGACGAGCGCTTCGCCGACCTGGACCTGGAGGACTATCTGCTCCAGGGGCTGGTGCCAGCCCTGGACGCGGTGGAGCGCGCCACCGGCGAGCGGCAGGTGCTGGCCCTGGGGTATTGCAGCGGAGGAACCCTGCTGGCGGCGGCGCTCGCCTGGTGGGCGGCGCGAGGCGAGGAGCGCGTCCAGTGCGCCACGTTGCTCGCCGCCCAGGTGGACTTCAGCGACCCCGGGGACCTGGGCGTGTTCATCGACCCGGCGCAGCTCGAGCGCCTGGAGGACACCATGCGCCAGCGGGGCTACCTGGAGGGCTCGGCGCTGATGAACACCTTCAACCTGCTGCGCGCCGGAGATCTCCTCTGGTCCTTCGCCGTGGACGGCTACCTGCTGGGCCGAGAGCCCTCGCCCCTGGACTTCCTGTACTGGAACTCCGACCCGACGCGGCTGCCCGCGCGCGCCCATGCCACGTACCTGCGCGAGCTCTACCTGCGCAACCGCCTGGTGCAGCCGGGCGCCCTGTCCTTCGGCGGCGTCCCGCTCGACCTGCGCCGCATCCAGGTCCCGCTGTACCTGCTGGCGGCCCGGGAGGACCACATCGCCCCCGCGCGCTCGGTGTACCAGGCCACGCGGCACGTGAGCGGGCCGGTGCGCTTCGTGCTGGCCGGCTCGGGCCACGTGGCCGGCATCGTCCACCCGCCCGCCACCGGCCGCTACGGCTACCGGGTCTGGGAGCGGGACGAGCCCGCGCCCTCGTTCCAGGCCTGGCAGGAAGGGGCACGGGAGTACCCGGGCTCCTGGTGGACGGACTGGGACGCCTGGCTGGTGCCTCACGCCGGGCCCCATACCCCGCCGCGCCCGCCGGGCGGTGGGGAGCTCGTCCCCCTCGAGCCCGCCCCCGGCCGCTACGTCCGGGTGCGCGCCATGGCGGAGTAGTTCCGGCCGGCCCCGGAGCCACGGTGCGAGCCGTGGCTTCCGGGGCCGCGGCGTTCCAACGGAGGAGAAGGGCCCACGCCGAACGAACAGGCGCGTACGGCCGGCCTCCCTCGCCGGCTGTACGCGCCTGGTTTCCATCGGGTGGGGGCACCTGTCCCCCGCCGCGCTACTTGCCGCCCGCCGCCGCCAGGATCATCTTCACCGCCACGGTGACGGTGGCGGTGCTGAGCTGCTGCATGGCGTGCTGCTGGTTGGAGGAGTTCTGCATGGACAGGCCCACGGCCTGTGACAGCAGTTGGTAGACCACCCCGACCGCCGCGGCCGGGGACTCCGCCAGGACCTTGACGTTGGTCTGGGTGACAGCATCCGTGATCTGGCTGTTGACCGTGTTCTCGTCTGCCATGGTCGCGGCTCACTTCCTCACTTCGAGGGAAAGCCCTGCAGGATGGTGGTGGCCGTCTGGCCCACGTTCTGGAAGACCTCGACGGCCCCGGAGAGGGCCTTCTGGGCCTGCACGATGGCTTCGGTCGCCTTGTCCGCGTTCTGCCCGGCGATGATCATCCCCAGCGCCACACCGTTGGTGGCGGTGCTGATGGCGGCGATGTTGCGCAGGTATTCGGCGGCATCCTGAATGGCGATGGCGGTGGACTGAGCCACGTGCTGGTAGGCAACACTGGAACCCGTGGCTCGCGAGTCCTTGAGCACGGACTCATTGCTACGCTGGACGGCATCCACGATCTGCGGGTTGACGGTGGTCAGAGCAGGCATGGGTCGGTTGACTCCTCATCCGGGGGGCAGGTCATGCCTCGGTTACCTGGTACTCGGGTTGGGGTTGGGGTTGGGGCTCGGGCTCGGGCTCGGGTTGGGGCTCGGGCTCGGGTTGGAGCTCGGGCTCGGGCTCGGGTTGGAGCTCGGGCTCGGACTGGGGTTGGGGCTCGCGCCCGAGGTGGCCGTGCCGCCCGAGGGCGAGGGCGCGGGCACGGGGACGGGCACCACCACGGGGGGAGGAGGCGCGGGCGGGGCCGGCGGGGATGGAGGGGCCGGCGGCGCGGCCGCCTGGAAGCGCGAGCCCGCGTAGAGGATCTGCTGGACGGCGGCGGTCGTGGTGGCCGTGCTGACCTGCTGCATCGAATGCTGATGGCTGGTCGAGTTCTGCATGGCCAGGCCCACCGACTGCGAGAGGAGCTGGTACACCACTCCCAGAGCCGTGGACGGGGACTCCGCCAACACCTTCACGGTGGTCTGGGTGACGGCGTCGGTGATCTGGGGGTTGACGACGTTGGGATCTGCCACGTGGGAATCTCCGGCTGCGACGAGCACCTGGGTTCAAGAACGACTCTCAGGCAGGAGGCCGGACGGCCGGTGCGGATACCACCGGCCATCCAGCTCCCGAGGAGGGACCTCGAGCCCCTCCGTCCCTGGTAGCCATCGAGCCACCAGGGCCTATCTGTCAGAACGAGGGCGGCTTGGTGGAGCTGACGGCCGCGCCGAGCGAGGCGAGAGCGGTGGGCAGATCGCTCATGCCCACCTTGGAGGTGGCCACCGCGTCCGCGGCCGTGTCCACGGTGTACAGCAGGCTCACGCCCTGCACCGTCGCCGCCTGCGCCGCCATGTTGAGCTGCTGCTGCGCCGTCACGGCGTTCTGGAAGGACAGGCCCGTGGAGTAGGCCATGGCCTGGTAGAGGTGGCCGAGCGACAGCGCCGGCGCATCCCCCAGCACCTTCACGTTGGCCTGGGTGACGGAGTCGGTGATCTGATCATTCACAGCGGTGGGAGTAGCCATGTTCGTGTATCTCCTGTCATGTGGTCGGCCTTGCCTTCATGGCCCCGCCGACCGTGATTGAGACGTCTGGGTAGAGGGGAATGTGAAATCGCGTGGGGTGATTACCTGGAAGCCTTCACCGCGGCGCCGAGCGAGGCGAGGGCGGTGGGCAGATCGCTCATGCCCACCTTGGAGGTGGCCACCGCGTCCGCGGCCGTGTCGAGCGTGTACAGCAGGCTCACGCCCTGCACCGCCGCCGCCTGGCCGATGACGTTGAGCCGCTGCTGGTTGGTGACGGCGTTCTGGAAGGACAGGCCCGTCGAGTAGGCCATCGCCTGGTAGAGGTGGCTGAGCGCCATCGCCGGAGCGCTGGCCAGCACCTGCACGGCAGGCTGGGTCACGGAGTCGGTGATCTGCGTGTTGACTGCGGTCTGTTCCGCCATGGTGAAACCTCGGGTGGTGTTGTGGGGCCTGGAAGAGGCCCACCAGGAAACGTGCGAGGGTTTGCGCTTGTGAATGTCTGTGAAAAAAGCTCCGCCCCGTCATGCCCCCGGACATGACGGGGCGGAGCGCCCCCTACGATTCTCGAGGCTGCCCGGTTGGACTACCGGGAACCGTTGACGGCCGCGCCGAGCGAGGCGAGGGCGGTGGGCAGATCGCTCATGCCCACCTTGGAGGTGGCCACCGCGTCCGCGGCCGTGTCCACGGTGTACAGCAGGCTCACGCCCTGCACCGTCGCCGCCTGCGCCGCCATGTTGAGCTGCTGCTGCGCCGTCACGGCGTTCTGGAAGGACAGGCCCGTGGAGTGCGCCATGGCCTGGTAGATGTGGCCGAGCGACAGCGCCGGCGCATCCCCCAGCACCTTCACGTTGGCCTGGGTGACGGAGTCGGTGATCTGATCATTCACAGCGGTGGGAGTAGCCATGTTTCGTTTCTCCTAGGAGCGAAGCCTTCCGCCCGGAATGGGCGAGTCAGGCTTCCCTCTCAAGACGGTTTCACGGGCCCTTCGTGAACTGGAACCGTGAGGCATTTCCACCGCTCGAGCGCCTATGGCTTCCCGGGCGTGTCGCTGCCGGAGGCCTCCACCGCGGCGGGAGCTGGAGCCGGAGCTGGCTGCGCGGGCAGGGGCGGCTGGAGCCGCTCCAGGAACCGGGTGGAGACCTGGCCGATCTGCTGGAAGATCTCCGTGGCCTGCTGCAGGGACTGCTGGGCCTGGGCCATGGCCTGGGCGGACTGCTGGGGCTTCTCGCCCGACAGCATCAGCCGCAGCGCCACCCCACTGGCGGCGGTGCTGAGGGTGGCCAACTGGCGGAGCTGCTCACCGGTGTCCTCCACCATCTTCACCGTGGAGTGCATGAGCTGCTGGTAGGCAGCGGCCATGACCTGCTCATCCGCGGGGGAGCGCGGTTGGACACCTGGAAGCAAAACCCCGGACCCCTCTTGTGACGAGGGCTCCGGGGTGGAAGGTACCTGGCGAGGATTTTCGTCGGACATGGTGTCCCCTGGGGTGGGGGGTTACAGGCGCCGCGCGGAGCGACGGCCAACGGAGCGCGTCCGCCGGGGAGCGCGGGGCAGGGAGGGCATCGGCCCGCCACGGCCGAGGCTCGAGGCCGCGGCCCCGCTCTGCGCCGCCCCCAGGGCCAGCAGGTGCCAGGTCTCCAGCACCGTCCCCGAGAAGCCCTGCAAGGTGTTCTGCTGCTGGGCGGACACCGTGTTCTGGAAGGACAGGCCGAGCGAGTGGGCCAGGGACTGCAGGTTGGCGCCAGCGGCGTGGGCGGGGGCACTGCCGGACACCAGGAGGTTCGCCTGGGTCACGGCGTCCGTGATCTGTGCATTCACGTCGGTTTCATCAGCCATGGGGATTCTCCTTCAATGGGGGCCATACCCCGCCGCGGCACGCGAATGCCGCGGCGGGGACTTGCCGCGGGCAGGACGTGGGCTAGCGGCCCGAGCCCTTGAGCGCGGCGTTCAGCGAGGCGATGGCGGTGGGCAGATCGCTCATGCCCACCTTGGAGGTGGCCACGCCGTCCGCCGCCGTGGCCAGCGTGTACAGCAGGCTCACGCCCTGCACCGTCGCCGCCTGCGCCGCCATGTTGAGCTGCTGCTGCGCCGTCACGGCGTTCTGGAAGGACAGGCCCGTGGAGTGCGCCATCGTCTGGTAGATGTGGCCGAGGGCCAGCGCCGGCGCATCCCCCAGCACCTTCACGTTGGACTGGGTGACGGCGTCGGTGATCTGCCCGTTCACAGCGGTAGGAGTCGTCATCTTTTCCTTCTCTCTGTCTGGATGGGGTTGAGGCCGGGTGGGACGCACTCCGGCCTGGAGCGGCTAGCCTTTCGGGCTCTCACCGCTCCCTGTAGAGACGTCCGGAGGGGCCGGGGCGTGAATGGCTTTTCCGGTGGACTCGAAGCGCCCCTCCACCTGGGAGATCAGATCCTGGGCGAGCCGCTCGCTGAAGCCCAACACGAAGGACAACGCCAGGAAGAAGCAGTGCTCCTGCAACGAGCCCTCATCCAGGGGCTTGAAGATGGGCAGCGCCTGGGACTTGAACAGCAGCAGGCCGAAGAGCGCGAAGGCCGCCCCCACCAGCGGCTTGGTGAAGCCCATCATCACCTTCGAGGTCGGCTGGGCGGGGTTGGCCTGGTCGAAGTCACGGATGCGCACGAGGATGCTCGTCGTGCTGCCGAGTATGCCCGCCAGCACCACCGACACCATCAGGTGGGCCTCCAGGTGGCCGAAGAGCCTGAAGCCGCCACGCAGCCGCAGCAGCTCGCTGCCAATCAACACTGGCAGCGTGAGGAGCAGCGAACACATCAGGCCGAGCATGACCTGGATGGAGGGCGAGTCGGTGCGCAGGATGGCGGACAGGCGCAGCGGGTGCAGCCGATCCGCCAGTCGGGACTCGAGCCGCTTGCGCAGGCCCCGAACCAGTTGGAGGTTGGGCTCGTCCGCCAGCAGCGCGTGCAGCGCGAGCTGGAGGCACTCGAGCGCGGAAGGCTCCAGCACGGAGGCGCCCGCCACGCGCAGGTGGAGCAGTTGCACCAGCTCCTGTTGCAGCTCCCCGCCGAGCGGCCGGGTCACGAATCCCTGGAGACGCGCCTCCAGCGAGGGCTCGGTGGAAGGAGCGGTGGGGGTTGGAGGCTCGGAAGCAGAGGAAGGGAGGGGCTCGGAATCGCTCATGGGAGGGGTTGGGGCAGGAAGACGTGGCACCACGCCACGTCCTGGAAAGGACGGGGCGTGGTGCCTGGACGTGAAGCCGCTCCCCTCCCCTCTCAAACGGTCGGCAGGCTCGGAGCCAGCTCGCTCGGCGTCGGCACGCTCAGCGTCGGCGCGCTCGGGGCCGGCGCGCTCGGGGCCGGCCGGGCGGAAGGGTAGCCGCGGGCCAGCTCCTTCAGGTCCGACAACGTGCCGCTGAAGCGGTCCAGGTCCACATTGCCGTTGATGCCAGGGACGTGGCCGGACTGCGAGTACTGCCAGAAGCTCCACCGGCTCCACCCCGGCGGCAGACGCGGCTTGGACACGTCGTAGTTGGCCACCCACAGCGGGTAGCCGTCGAAGCCCTCGGGGTAACCGAGCTGCTTCCAGAAGTAGTGCGCCGTGTAGACGACGGGGACGTGCCCGAGCTGCTGCTCCACCACCGCCAGCCACCGCAGGGCCTTCTTGATGACGACGTCGACGGGCTGCCCATCCGTCAGCTCGAGGTCCAACACGGGCGGCAGATCCCCCGGCCCCAGCGTGCCCACCTTGCGCACCAGCAGCTCCGCCTGCTGCTCCGGATCCTGGCCGGCCCGGAACATCTGGTAGGCGCCGCGGAACAGGCCCACCCGCCCCATCCCGCTCCAATTGCCGTCGAACCAGGCGTCCTGGAAATGCAGCCCATCGCTCACCCGCGCGAAGGCGAACTGCTTGCCGGCGGCGCGCACACGCTGCCAGTTCACCTCCGCCTGCCATTTCGACACATCGATTCCTTCGATGAATCCACTGCCGTCCATGCGTGCTCCTCCTCGAGGAAAGAGAGGGATTGAAGGGAGGGTTCCTCCCCCCAGCTAGACGGCCGCGCCTCGTCCGGCGTGAAGGCAAGTGCTACCGGGGCTACGGGCAGGCATTCCGCACCAGCGCGCGCTCCTCCAAGGAGAGGTCGATCGCCAGCTCGTCGGGCTCCAGGCAGAAGGAGCTCAGCTCCGACAGCAGCGGCCGGACCTCCTCCACCGTGAGGAGCGGCCACAGGCGGGCCGTGCCATCCACGGAGCCCGTCAGGAGCTGCTTCCCGTCCCGGCTGAAGGCCATGGCGCTGATCTCATTCGTGTGGCCGGAAGGGAACCACTCCGGGTGGGCGACCGGGGATGAGTCCACGAGGCGCCACGAGAAGACCAGCCCATGCCGGCCGCTCACGGCGAGGTGGCGCCCCGTCGGCGCCCAGGCCACCGCGAAGGGGCTCTTCTCTCCGGGCGGCTGGAGATTCCATTGTTCGCGGCCATGGTCGGCCCAGATGCGAACCGTGCCATCCCCCGAGGTCGTGGCCACGCGGCCATCTCGTGACCAGGCCAGCGCCCGCACGGCGCTCGTGTGCCCCTGGAGGAGGGTCCGGAGCTCCTCCGACCACAAGGCCACCTCCTTGCCTTTGTTCTCGTCCTCGGCCAGCAGCATCCCGGCCATGCTTCGGACTTCCCTCTTTCGAGTCTCCCCCTGAGCAGCCTCCGGTGTCTCGAGCCGCGCCCGCAGCGGCACGGTGTTCACACCGCGCACGGCGAGCGTCTCGAGCCATTCGGGCTCGTCCGCCTCCTCCGGATGCGATGGCGGCGACCAGGTGAGCTCCTGGCCGTCCTCGCGCCATAGGTGCACGGTGAGCGCCTGGCCGGGCCCGGAGGACAACACGGCCGCTTCGCCATTGCCGCTGAAACCCACCCGCCACACCCGGGTCCCCTCTTCCAGCTTCAGCTCCCGGAAGGGTTGAGAGACATCGACCGGCCATACCCGCACCGTTCCGTCCGCGGAGGCAGTGATCACCTTGTCCTCCTTCGGAGCGATGGCGACTTCCTCGATGGGGGAGGGAGCTTCTTCGGAGGTGGGGTGTTCTTCGAGCAGGAGCGGCAAGCGCGGAAGGAGCGCGAGCTTCACCCGCCACAGGAGCACCGTTCCATCTCGGGAGGCGCTCGCCAGCTCTCCCAGCCCGTTGAAGGCGACGGACTCCACCGCCAGATCGTGCCCCCGGAGGATGGCGAGCCGCCGGCCGGAGCGGGTGTGCCAGAGATGGACCGTCCCATCCTCGAGCCCGACGGCGAGCTGCTCCTCCTTCGGAGAGAACGCCACGGCCTGGATGGGACTGGAATGCCTCGACGACCACGCATGGGTACCATCCTCGTTCCACACCCGCACGAGCTCCTCATCGACAACGGCCGCCACCAGGCCTCCCTCCGGGTGGAGCGCGACCAGCCGCACCGGGCCGCCACACCCCGCAGTGGTGGCGCAGAGCCATCGTGCCCCCTGTCGCTCGGAGCGGAACCACACCGACTTCCCGTTGGTGGCCGCCATGCCCCGGAGCACCCGCCGCCCTGGATCCACGCTCAGCTCGACCTGCCGATAGTCGTCTCCCGGGAGCTCGCCCGGGAGTTCCTTGGAGTTCGCGAGGGACACCGGCCGCAACCGCCCGGCGCGCTGCTTCACGGCGTACTGGCCCTCCGCCGAGACGGCCCTCACGGCGAACGAAGCGCTCTCTCGGGACGGCTCCTTCGGGTCCGAATTCAGGCTCCAGTGCCACAGCCGCGTGCCTCCCAGGGCGAACACCCGAGTCCCCCCAGGGCCAAACCCCACCTGGAGGATTTCGGTCCCCAGCTCGCTGTCCACCGGCCGGGGAGCCTCCCGACTCCCGGGCGACCAGCGCAGGACCGAACCCCGTGCCGTGCCGACCACCACCTCCTTGCCTGTCTCGTCGAAGGCCACGGCGGTGAATTGCTCGTGACCGAGGCGCAGACGGGCCCAGCTCACCGGCTGCTGGAGGATGGCGCGGGCCGCCATGGCCCAGCGGGGAGACTCGAGCATCTCTCGAGTCCGTACGCCGCGCAGCAGCAGCAACGAGCGGGCGGGCGCCTCGTCGAGAAGGGCGATGGCGGCCTCCAGGCGGGCACGATCCTGGGCGTGAATGGCCATCTGCTCCGCCTCGCGGGCCAGCGTCCACTGCCGCTCGGCCTTCTGCCTCTCTCGCGAGGCCTCCGTGGCCAGCGCCGTCATCCGTCCGGTGACGAGCAGGGCCACGGCCATCAGACCCACCAGCCCCCACCGCGTGAGCCGCTGCCTCCACCGATGACGCTTCCAGCTCGCGGTGATGAGCCCATGGACCTCCGGCGTCAGCTCCTCGCCGTGCCGCGACTGGAACCGTCGCGCCTCGTCGAGTTGCTCCCCGGTGAGCAGGTGGCTGGCGCCCCCATCCCGGCGCTCGCGGTGCTGGGCCCACTGACGAGCCTTGTCCTGCAGCGCGTGGAGCTGGCCCTGGAGCTCCGAGGCGTCGTGCACCCACTGCCGCAGCCGCTCCCAGCGGCGGATGAGCGCCTCGTGAGCCACCTGCACCCAGAGCTCTCCCCGCGTGGCCTCGGCGTCCTGCTGCCAGGTGAGCAGCCGCGCGGAGAGGAAACACTCCAGGGCCTGATCGAAGGAGGACTGGCGCTCGCCCGCCTCGGGGGGCCGCAGCTCCCCACGCCTGGCCCGCCGCCGGAGATAGGGTTGGGTCTCCTCCCGCACCTCCACCAGCGACACCAGCAGCCGGCGTGCCGCGTCCTTCTCCGCGCGCCCCAGCTTCTGGTAGAGCCGATCGGCCTGCCAGGCCAGCGCGCCCCCCACCCCGCCCAGGTCGGCGTAGGCACGCAGGGTGAGCCTGCACCCCTCGCGCTTCTCCCACAACAGGTCCAACGCATAGGCCAGCAGGGACAGCGGATCCGGCTCGTGCTCCACCTCCCGCAGCAACACCTCCGCCAGGCCGTCCTCCAGCACCAGGCCCACCCGCCGCGCCGGGCCCTCGATGATGCGCAGGAGCTGCTCGGCCTGGAGCGGGGGAAGCAGGAGCTGGTGCTCCTCCGACCGGGCCACGTCCTCCAGGCGCGGCCCCGGCTCCTCCAGCGTCAGCTCGCCACAGCGCTCCAGGGATTCCTCCCGCAGGACGGCCAGCACCACCACGGAGGCCTCCGCCAGCAGGGAGAGCTTCCACAGGGCGCGCACGAAGGACCGCCGCTGCTCGGGCTCGGAGAGCCGGGTGAAGACCTCCTCGAGCGGCTCCACCACCAGCAGCAGCGAGCTCCAGGGCTGCTGGCGCTGGCGCATCGCCTCGACGAGCACATCCTCGGGCTCGGCCTGGGAGGGGGGGGAACCGGTGGGAGGAGACAGCCGCAGCGCCCGGGCCAGCGAGGCCAGCGCGACCGAGGGCCACCCCTCCTGCGTTCCTCCCTCCGGGCCCGCCCCGGAGACGCTCCCGCCCGGCCTCACCCAGGCCACCTCCCAACTCTCCGAAGACAGGGAGGGCAACAGGCCCGCCCTCACCACCAGGCTCTTCCCGCTGCCGGCGGCCCCCACCAGGAGCTGGAACCGCGGGCACGCTCCCTTCCCCGCTTCCACCACGCGCTCGTGGAGCCGCCGGGCCACCTCCGGGTGGCCGAAGAAGAAGCGGCCCGAGTCCGTCTCCAGGGGCAGCAGGCCCCGGTAGGGACGGAAGACCAGGGGGCGGGTGTCGAAGCCCTGCTCGGCGTAGGCGTAGAGCTGCAGCGAGGCCCAGTCCAGCCCCTCCGTGCCACGAGCCAGGCGGGCCCGTGCCTCAGCGAGGGAGTCCTCCAGGGAGTCGGGGTGCGCGAGCATCCGCTCGTAGAGGGCCCGCGTGAGCAGCACCGAGCCCGCCACGGACAGGGGCAGCCGCGAGGCCACCACCGCCTCCAGGCCGATGCGGTGCAGCGCCAGGGCCACGCTGCCCAGGGAGTTGCCCAGCCCGCCCGCCCCACCACTCTGGCAGGCGCACAGCACCACCAGCCGCAGCGAGCCGGCGTACGCCTCCAGCACCTGGCGCAGCGCCCCTCCATCCACGAACTGCTCGCCGCCCCCTTCTGGCGATTCGTTCCACAGCAGCCCGTACGTCTCGCCCCGGGCCGAGCCGTGACACAGCAGGTGGAGCACCGCGACGGGCTCCCCGGGAGCGGCCAGCGCCTGCGCCAGCCCGGCGAGCGAGACATGGGGCAGCACGTCCCGCGCCTCGTCGAAGGGCCACCCCGCGCGCTCGCAGGCGCGCCGCAGGGCCTGCAGGTGCAGCCGCGCGGGAACGTCTCCGCCAGCGCCGGACCAGGCGAAGAGGATGCGCCCGCCCGCGGGCCGTGCACCCCCCTCGGAAGGCCTGCAGGAGGCCCCCAGCCACTCGTAGCGCACGGTGCAGGAGGGCAGCTCGCCGAGATGCTGGCCCCGGGCGCGCAGCGTGAGCAGCTCCCAGGGCAGCGCATACAGCTCGGCGGCGGCGAAGCGCAGGGTGAGGTGGATGGGGCGCTGCTCCCCCAGGGCCTGGAGGAGCTGGGCCTCCTGGGATTCCCACCCCACCTCCTCCAGGAAGGTGCGCAGCCTGTCCCCCAGCCGCTGCACCACGCCGCGGTCCGCGGGGATGGCTTCCAGCGCGGCCAGGTCCTCGAGCAGGGCCGGGTCCCAGTCGAGCACCGCGTCACGGTAGCTCCCGTCCTCCATCCGGCGGAGGTACTGCGCCCCCCCCGGCTGGAAGGCGAAGGGAGCCGAGGCATTCTCGCTGCGCGTCAGCTCGAGGGTGAGCGTGAAGGGCGAGGCGGGGGGAACGGGAGCCGGGCTCATCGTCTGGTTACTCCTCGTCGCGCTCCAGGGCCGCGCGTCCGGCGCGCCGGTACTCCTGCTCCCAGTCATCCAGTTGCCGCAGGCTCACCCCCAGGTACGCGGCGAGCTGGCGCCGCTGGAAGAGCAGCTCCAGCAGGTGCTGCTCGAGCTCCCGGGCGCCCAGGGTGGAGGGATCCTCGCCGGTGCCCAACGGCTCGTCGGAGAGGGGGCTCGTCGGAACGGGAGGCGTGGCCGGGGGAGGAACGGCCGGGAGCGGCCTGGCGCGGGGGGCCTCGGAGGAGAAGGAAGCCACCGGCTCCGGCGAAGGCGCTGGCGCGGAGCGGGAAGCCTGTGCGCTCAGGGGGAGCCGCACCGCCGGGTCGCCCAGGAGTATGTAGCCCGCGAGATCCTGGCGCACCATCCACAGGTGGGCACGCTTGGGCAGATCGATCGGCGTGGGACGGCTGGCGTTCCGGTTGGACTCCTCGCGGTCATAGAGGGTGGTGAGCTCGCTGTTGGTCTGGCTGTAGTCGCGCATCAGCCGGTCCAGGGCCACGCCGGCGCGGCGCTGGGAGGCGAGCTGTCGCAGGGGCTCGAGGAAGCGCGAGACCTTGCCCTGGCGGGTGTCGCGATCCTGGAAGCCATAGGTCCACGCCAGGTCCACATGGCCGAAGACAGCCAGGGGGCCACGGGAGTGGGCCAGGGCCACCTGGGGCAAGGCGGCGACGAAGGGGCGCTCGCCTTCGCGAGGCAGCGAGGCGAGCACCGACTGGAGCGAGTCACGGAACTGGCCCGCCTGCTGGAGCTGGCGCAGCCAGGGGTGGAAGGCACTGCGGGACGGAGTGCCCGCGCCGAAGCAGGCGAAGAGGAACCAGGTGCCGCCCGGGAGGAAGGACTTGCCAGCGTCCATGAGGAGCTTCAGGTCCCCGGCCGTCAGTGGATCCTCCTCTCCCAGGCTGAGGGCGCCCTGGAGTTCCTGCTGCTCCTGGGGGTTGCGCCAGCCGGCGCGCGGGCTGCCCAACCCATGGCTCATGGAGAAGAGCAGCGAGGGCTCCGCCAGGGCGGCCTCGGCCAGGAGCGTGTCGAGGCTGGGATTGCCCGGCTCGCCAATCTCCAGCACGCGGCTGGTGGGGAAACGGCCCAGCTCCTGCTGCTCCTGGGTGCTCTGGATGCCGGGCTTCACCAGCATCTCGTAGCCCAGGGTGGTGGCATGGGTCCCATCCCGGACGGTGTAGAAGAGGGTACGGGGTTTGGAGACGGAAGCCGCCGCGCGCTCCTGGCGCAGCACCTTGTCCACGTAGGAGGCGTAGTCCTGCTCCTGGCGGAAGGCCAGCCGGCCCACCAGCCTGTCGCCGTAGAGGGCCTGCTGCAGCTCGAAGGGAACCTGGTGGAAGTCGCCCAGCAGCAGCAGGTAGTGGGGCCACTCGCCCTCCGGCACGCTCTCGTCCTCGAGCACGGTGCGCTTCCAGAGATGGAAGTCCTCCAGCTTGCCCTGGGCACCGAGCGAGGCGGGCAGCCGGTAGACGCGCGCGGGAGCCTGCTGGTCCTCCTCCCGCTTGCGCTTGAGGGGCTCGAGCAGTGCCAGCAGCCGGTCTCCCTCCCGCCCCTCGGGGACGACGAGCCCCCAGCGCTGGTCCGGCAGCGAATTGGGATCTCCTCCCACATCCCGCAGGTGGCCCGCCACCTTCTCGGGGGCCGGGGCCTGCTCGGCGGTGTTGAGGGGCAGGCCCTGGGCCAGGGTGGGCCGGCGGGTATCCGCCTGCGTCAACAACAGATTGAGACTCTCGGCAGTCATGCACTCCTCCTGATGTTCCGGGATGCCAGGTCAGACATCATCATCGTGCGTCAATCCAAAGAGCTCCTGCACGAAGCAGAGCAGCAGCTCCTGGGGCAGGCCGTGACCGATCGCCTCGCTGAAGCGCACCGCCAGCCGCAGGGCCTCCCGCCGCGAGGCGAGGGTGGAGGGCACGATGGCGAGCCCCTCGAGCTGCCGCTGCACGGCCTCCAGCGGGGCCTCGAGCTGGCAGCCGAAGACCCGCCGGCGCAGCATCTGCCCGCCCAACTTCCATAGCTGCGGCAGATCCTCCCGCGCCTCGTTCAGCGCGTGGATCTCCGCCGGCGAAAGGCACGCATCCAGTCCCACCGACAACAACACCAACTCCAACACCCGCGCGCTCAGGAGGTCGGACGGCTCCGACGCCACTTCCGTGGGCGAGGTGCCTTCCGCCAGCCCCGAGAGCATGGCCCTGGCCTGCGATGGGGACACCTCCAACCCCAGTTGGAGCCGGGACAGCTGGTGGACCTCGCTGGGGTTGGGAAGCTCCGCTTCCGAGACGATCACCTTCGCCGCCAGGCCATAGGCCAGCAGCCGGTTGCGCTCATCCGGCAGCCGCTGGCGCAGCGAGGCGAAGATGGCTTCGTCACTCGCCGAGGCCATCGTCGCGGCGCTCCGCCGGAGCCGCCCCTCGAGCACCTCCGGAGACTCCCCCTGGAACTCCGGGCTCTCGCGGACATGGCGCAGCACGGCATGCACGCTGGACTCGGCCACGCGCCCATCCACGTGGACGGCCAGCAACATCAACTCGAGCAGGGCGGTGTCGCGCTCCTCGCGGACCTTGAAGATCTGGGTTCGGATCATGTCCCCAAGACGGGGCGGCCGCGGCGATTGTGAATGCGGCTCACCCGGTGTAGCGCATGTCCGCCATGGACGAGCGGAGGAGGCCATAGGCGAGCTGGATGCGTTTGCGGACGTTGCAATTGGTGAGCTGCAGGTGCGTGGCGATGTCCGCGTAGGACATCCCCCGCAGGAAACGCATCTCGAGGGGCATGCGCAGGTTGAGCGGCAGCGCGTGGATGCGCGTGCGAATCTCCCGGGCCCGCTCACGTTCCATCAACACCTCGTCCGGAAGGGCGTCCTCCTGCACGGGAGTGGCCAGCGGCTCGGCGTCCGGCAGGTCCGCGGGCTCCACGAAGCGCTGGCGCTCCCGGTGGAAGTCCATACAGACATTATGGAGGATCCGGCTCAGCCAGGCCTTCTCATTGGCGAGCACCCCGGCCTGCGCCGAAAAGCCATGGAAGGCACGCAGCATCGCGGTGTTGAGCGCGTCTTCCGCATCGGCTGGATTGCCAGACATCAGCCTGAGACATTGGTGGTGCAGGTGTTCCCGGTGACCCTGCCAGAGCGACCAGAACGAAGAAGAAGGAGAATGGTTGGAGGAGTTCACGAATCCCGTGCCGTGAAAAGTCCCCTGCTTGACGGGGCTGCTCCACGGGTTGTGAATACCTGCTTTTTCCAGCATTCCGTTCACGGCACAGTGGGCTCGCGCGTCAAGGGGTGAAGGAACTCCAGGCAATGACAATCATTGCCGGCCCGCGCCCCCGGCACTTCGCCGTGGATGCGGTCAGGTGCGGCGGGAAGGCTGGGCCTCCCCGGGTCCGGACTTCCGATTCTGAACTCATCCAACTCCTGCCCATGCCATGCGGTGAGGCAAGACGGTATGACCGTGGGCGCCGGAAACTCCGTCCATACCCAGAGCATGCCGAGGGACTGTGTTATCCGTGGAGGGTGATGCGTCACTTTCTGCCGCGTGCGGTACCGGGCCTGGCGGGCCGCATGCTTGAAGCGGCCTCGCCGGCTGCGCTGGTAACGGCGACCGGCGGCCCTCAGGCTCTCCCGCCGTGCCGCCGACGCGCAGGCAGACGAGCAGTACCGGTTGCCACGGTCGCAACGAGAGCAGAGGGAGACGACGCGCTGGCAGTCACTCCGGGCACAGGTGAAGGAGCGCACCGAGCGGAGGAGCTGCTCCAGCTCGAAACCACTGAAGCAGCAGACCGGGGGAGGCGTGCCGGTCATCGAAGGGGACGTCTCCCGCGAATCGCAGCTACCTGTCTTCACGATCCCACCTGACCAATCGGGTCCCCCACTTTGGACCCGCTGCGGCATCATCCTCCAGGTCCGGTAGCAGCCACGCGGCTCGTCGCCTCCCTCTCCGGGCTGCACCCAGGGCGACGAGCGCTCGATACAGAACGAGCACGCCAGGAGCGTGCGTCACAACCCGGTGGCCTCGCGCGTCTCCGGAGACATGAGCCGCAAACTCCTGATCGACGCCGCCCCGGGGGTGGACGACGCCATCGCGCCGCGGCTCGCCCTGGGCTCCAGGGACGTCGACGTGGTGGGCCTCACGACGACCTTCGGCAACATCGTTATGAAGCGGGCGACGCGCAACGTGCTCTCCCTGCTCGCGTTCAGCGGTCGCGGTGAGCTGCCCGTGGCGCCCCTCCCCTCCTCATGGAGAACCCACCGCATGCCCAGCCTCCTCTTCCATCAGGACATGGCGGGTTTCAGTGGCACGAACGCCATCCGTAACGACGCCTTCCACACGTCATTCCTCCGTTTGCAGAAGGGCCTGCCCGCGGGACACATGATCGACGTGGCGGGCTTCACCGGGCTGGTGAACGACACCTCCGCGCCAGACGTCCTCGCGGACCTGGCCGCCAGTCTCATGGACTTGCCCGCCGCGCTCCCTCCTCCGCTCTACACCGTGGCCTGCGGACGAGGAGCGTCATCGGCGGACCAGAAATACAGGG
>NZ_JPMI01000312.1 GCF_000733295.1 Archangium violaceum Cb vi76
AATCAACTGGCGCACGGTGGGTACCATCATCGAGCGGGTGGTGGAGGAGCGCCTGTCGCCAGGGCGGCTGGAGGGGTTGCAAGTCATTGGGGTGGACGAGCTGGGCTGGAGAGCCGGGCACCAGTACGTGAGTCTGGTGGTGGACCACCTGCGCTCGCGAGTCGTCTGGGTAGCGGAGGGGAAGAACGAAGAGACGCTCAATGGCTTCTTCGACGAGCTGGGAGAGGAGAGGACGAAGGAGTTGACGCACGCGACGATGGACCTGTCGGCGGCCTTCGGCAAGGCGGTGGGCAACCGGGCCCCACACGTGCGCAAGGTGTTCGACCGATTCCACGTACAGAAGCTGGCGAACGAAGCGCTGGACACGGTGCGCCGGCAAGAGGTGCGCGAGCAGGCGGGGAGCCCGGAGGGCAAGGCGCTCAAGCACAGCCGCTGGGCGCTGCTGAAGAATCCGTGGAACCTGACGGTGCGCCAGGGAGAGAAGCTCAGCGAGTTGAAGAAGACGAACCAGAGGCTCTACCGGGCCTATCTGCTCAAGGAGAGCCTGGCACGGGGCATGGACTACGTGCAGCCCAAGCGGGCCTCGGAGCACCTGGACAAGTGGTGTCAGTGGGCCAGTCACTCCAGGCTCGCCCCCTTCGCGAAGCTGGCGAAGACAGTGCAGCGGCACAAGGACGGCATTGTCGCCTACGTGGAAACGGGGCTGAACAACGGAGTGGTGGAGGGAATCAACAACAAGATTCGAGCCCTCATCCGCCGCGCCTATGGCTTCCGCAGTCCCAAGGCATTCCGGGCGATGATACTGCTGTGCTGCGGGGGCATGGAGTTCACTCCGCCCCTGCCAGTGGCGGCGTAGCCCTCGCAGTAGAAGCAGGCGGCTGGGACCGAGCCCGGAGCGCCGACAGCGTCGACTGCCACCCGGCCAGCAGGGCAGCGGAGCCAAGCGCTCTGTCATGCACGGCCGCGGCTCTCTGGCGTACCAGGTCGTGCCCCTGTCTCATTCATGCCTCGAGCTCTCGCGGGGACTCGCGTCCCATGGCCATCGCTCGGCTCCGCACACCCCTGAACCCCAAGTCCTCCCCATGCGCACGGCTTCGGTTCCACGCTCCTACCCACTCGACGTACCGAAGA
>NZ_JPMI01000313.1 GCF_000733295.1 Archangium violaceum Cb vi76
TGAAGCCCTCCGGATTCCCGATGTCGCCCTCGACGACGACGTGCGGGAGATCCGCGAGCGTGGCGCGCGTGGCCTCCCGCGCCGCCTCGTTGAAGTCGGCGCCGATCAACGTCAGCGGGTGACGCTCGAGGACGCGCCCGCGCCGGGTCTTCTCGGCGATCGCGGTCCACAGGCGGCGCAGGAAGGTGCCGTCGCCACAGCCCATGTCCGCGATGTAGCGCGGCTGCTCCTCGATGGGTTCCTGATCGAAGCGTTCGATCAGCAGCGCCTCGACGTCGGCGAAGAAGCGCCCATGCTGGAATCCACTCGACGTCACGTTGAGGTGACGGAGGACGTGACGCTCGCGCCCTTCTTCGTCGCGCGTGAAGATCGCCTCCGCGTCGCCGAACAGCAGCGCCGCCAGCGCGCGCAGCATCGGCGCGTAGGACGCCACCGTGCCGAGGATCATCACACGCTCCCCGAGATAGGCGCCGAGCGGCGTCGGCCTTCCCGAGGGAGCCTCGCACCAACCAAGGCGGGCGAAGTACGTCACGAGCAGCGCCGCCCACTCCGGCGAACGCGTGTCGAACCACGGCCCCGGCCCGCCCAGCGCGCCGAGCTCATGCAACGCGAGGGCGAGGGGCACGATCAGCGCGCCGTCGAGTAGCTCGGCCGCGTCCGGATGCACCTCGCGCCAGCCCGCACCAGCCGCGCCGAGCCAGCGACGCGCGGCGGCCGGCACCTCTCGCTCGGAGAGCCACCCACGCCAGTCCGCCGCGAACAACTCCGCCACGTCCGCCGGGAGCGCCCGCTGCCGCCGATCGACCCGCGGCACGAGACGTCCATCCGGGCGCCGATCGATCCAGCCCAGCGAGATGAGGGCTCGCAGCGCGACCCCGAGGTGTCCTGGGTTCGCCGCTCGCCGCCGGGCGAGCTCGCCGTCCGTGAGTGGCTCCGCCTCGAGCGCCTCGAAGATCCCTCCGGCCTCACAGGCGGCTACGATCGCGGCACTGGTGAACCCGTGCGCGTGTTGGTTGAGTAGCTCAAGCATCGAGGCGATCGTCGGGGCTGGTTGGACTGTACGAGATCAGACAAATGCCGAGACTCGCAGCTAAGATACCGTTTGTCCAGGGAACCGTGAGGAGCCAGAGAACTCCGCGCGGATGATCTGCTCTGCCCCGAGGAGCGCGCTCGTGATGCAGAGATCAGAGATGAGGCCGTGCCGCATGACCTGACCCATCACGTCCATTTTTCGGAATGCGCTCCAAGAGGTTGAGAGTTTTGTAAAGGTTCAGTGAAAATCCGCCGCATTCCCTAACAACGATCAGGTTTTCGACCCAGACGCTGCTCACAACTCCGGTCTATGGAAGAAAGCGCGGTTGTCGTTGACAACCGGAGCGGCTGGCGGGCAACATGGCCGGATGGTCACCGAACGAGGGTCGTCGAGCAAAGAAAGACAGCCGAAGCCTTCTCGAATGCCAGCCGATCGTTTGCAGCGGCAGCGAATGATGGGCTTCGGACGGAGGGGCAACCTCCGCCGGGACTGGATTCTGGGTGCCCTGCAGGAACACCTGCAGTTCCGGGCCCGCGTTGCCGAGCACTACCGCGAGGAGCTCTACAACCGGATCAGCGACATCGAGCGCGTGAGCGATCGCCTCGACCGCATCGACCCCCACGAGCCGGACGACAAGCGACCGCGCCAGGGTGGGCGCGAGCCCGTCGATCTTCCCCACGAGCGCTGGGTGGAAAACCGCCGCCATGCCGCGAATTGGTGGGAAGACCGCCTCCGCCTCTGGGCCCAGCAGGTCGACCTCTACATCGAGTTCCTCAATACCCGCACGGATCGGATCCGCGACCTGCGCGAGACGCATCGGGAAGAGATCGAGCGAAAGCTCCTCAACACCCGCGCTACTCGGAGCCGCGTGCTGCGCGAGTCGAATCGGGGCGAGGTCGAGCGAAAGACATCCAAGGCGGCGACCCCGGATGGAGATGAGTGAAGCCGATCCACCGGCGCCGGCGGGTTCTCCTCCGCGGAGGCCATCCGCTTTGAAGGTCTCAGGTAAGAAGGCACAGTCGCGCCGGGCCATCATCGCGGCATTTTGCGAAGTCGTCATCGAGCGGGGGTATGCGCGGGCGACGTTGCTCGAGACGGCCCGCCGCGCCGAGGTGGACAACAACGCCGTCTTCAGGCTGTTCCCGAACAAGCGCGCCCTGGTGTTCGCGTACTACACCGAGAAGCTCCACGAAGTACGCGAACTGCTGCTCGACACCGAGGCCTATCACCAGTACCCCCTCGAGGAGCGTCTCACCGCGTTCTTCGAGACCCTGTTGGTCCTGCATCGCCCCAACCGCGAGTTCATCGAACTCTCGTCGGCGGTGGCGCGCTACTCCCCGCTTGGCGCCCTCAACGGCCATCTCCAGGTGAAGGCCGCGGCGCGCGAGATCTTCGATGAGCTCATCATCGAGGCGACGGATATCGACGAATTCGCGGACCATCGGCTATTCCGCCACCTGCCGGCGCTGCTGACCGAGTTCCTCCACCAGCTGTTCGTGTTCTGGATGCTCGATGAGTCGTCGGGTTACGAGCAGAGCACGAAGGCGGTGTACGTCGGCGTGCGGGCGTTGTTGAACACGCTGCAGGATCGCCACCCGCTCGATGGAATCTCTCGCGATTCGATCCCGCAGCCACCGGTCCTCGCATCGGCCATGAACATGCGGCGTCTGCTGCGCTCACTCCTCCTGAGCGGGGTGGGACGCGACGGAGAGGAGGAGCCGACGTGAGCAAGGACGACGAGGTCCCCGCAAGCCGCTTCCGGCGCGCGCAGATCGCCAGCCGGGCCGGATTGCGCGCGGGTACCCAGCACCTCGTGCACGGGCTCAAGCGGATGGTTCAGGGAGAGCGCGGCGAGCAGGCGTCGCGTGAGGCCCGCGACGAGGAGATCGCCCGCATCATCTTCGAGGCGCTCAGCCAGTTGCGAGGCATGGCGCTCAAGGCCGCGCAGCTCCTGTGCATGGAGCTCGAGATCCTCCCCGAGCCGATGCGCCGCAAGCTCGGCCGGAGCTTCTATCAGGTGCCGCCGCTGAGCCCGGCCATGAGCCGCAGCCTCGTCATGTCCGAGCTCGGCTCGATGCCGGAGTTGCTCTTCTCGCACTTCGAGGCGGAGGCGTTCGCGGCGGCCAGCCTGGGTCAGGTCCATCGGGCCACCGGGCGCGACGGGGAGCCGCTCGCCATCAAGCTCCAGTATCCGGGTGTCGCGACTTCACTGAGCAGCGACATGCGGATGATCCGGGGCCTGGTGAAGGTCCTGCCGATCGATCATCTCGTCCGCCCGCAGGTGCTCAACCGGACCCTCCGCGACATCGAGGACCGGTTGCAGGAGGAGATCGACTATGAGCTGGAGGCCGAGAACTCGCGCTGGTTCGGGCAGGCATTCGCCGACTGGGAGCGGTTGAAGATTCCGCGAGTCTACGACCAGTTCACCACGTCGGTGGTGCTGTGCACCGAGCGCATCGAGGGCCGCCACATCGACGAATGGCTGGAGAAAACGCGCCCATCACAGGAACTGCGCGACCACTTCGGCCAGATCGTCACCGACTTCTTCTATCACTGCATCTACCGCCTCCACCGGGTGCACGCCGATCCCAATCCCGGCAACTTCATCTTCATGGAGGATGGCCGCCTGGGGATCATCGACTTCGGCTGCGTTCAGTCGTTCGAGCCCTCGTTCATCCGCGACATGCGCGCGTCGACCCAGGGCTACATCGACAATGATCTCGACGCGGCCCTGGCCGCCTACGAGCGCTTGGGGCTCTTGCCGGTGGAGCGCACCGAGAGCGCCCTCCGCGCGCGCCGCGAGCGCTTCCGGAAGGCACGCGAATACGTGTCCAAGATCTTCGGCGCCGAGAAATTCGATTTCTCGACCAACGCCGGCCTGGTCACGGAGAGCCAGAAGGAGTTCGCCGATTCGCTCGGAATCGTCGAGAACGTGCCCCGCGGCCTGTCGTATTACAACCGCGCCTTCAGCGGGATGATGCGCATGCTCGAGCAGATGGGTGCCCGTGTCTGCCTGCGCCCTCCCCCGCTCGAACAATCGAAGTAAATCCATCGGAGTCATCCAATGAGGAAGCTTCGCATCGTCTCGATCGAGGGGACCACCCTGACTGGAGGGTCGGCGTTCATCTCCGCGAGTTTGCTCCAGCACACCAACCGGGCGCTACGTCAGGCGGGGCACCCGGGGCTGCTGCGGAACGCGCACGTGTTCGCCGGAACATCGGCGGGCTCGTGGAACGCGCTCTACCTCGCGTCCCACAAGGATCCAGACGAGGCGCTCCCGGGGCTCGACGAGTACTGGAGCGAGCTCCTGTCAGCGTTTTCGAGCGAGGATCTGCTGATGCTCGCGCGCATGGTCGGCACCGCGATGGGCACTCAGGCACTGATGTCCACACGGCGCCTGCGCGACTTCTTCCTCGACGTCTTCGGTCACGACACCCGCCTGGGCGATCTGCCGCGCAAGGTGATCGTGCCAAGCTTCCAGCTCGACAATCGCAGTCCGAACCACCGCCACTGGAAGCCCAAGGTATTCCACAACTTCGGCGGCCCCGACGATCCCGATCTCGACGAGCTCGTCGCGGACGTGGCCATGCGCTCGGGATCGCCGCCGCTCTTCACGCCGATCTACCAGAGCGTGAACGGAACCGGCTCGGGCTACGTCGACGGCGGCATCTTCGCCAACAACCCGTCGATGGTCGCCCTGGCGCAGATCATCCACGACGCACGCGAAGCGGAGCGCCTGGATGTGATCGGCAACCGGGCCCTGTTGCTCTCGCTCGGCAATGGGATGTCCCAGGAATACGTTGACCCGATGATGTTCCGCGGCATGGCGGACTGGGGCTACCGGCGCTGGCTGCTCGACCCGAGCGATCCGCAGGTCCTGCTCCGAATGCTCTTCCAAGCCGGCAGCCAGGCCATCGACTTCCAGACGCGCAGCCTGCTCGGGGACGACGGCTACTACCGCCTCAACCCCTGCTTCAGCCACCCCATCAGTGCCAATCCGAGCAACGTCGCACGGACCATGGAGACGCTGCCGCAACTCCCCGGCGTCGCCGAGGACATCGCGGCGGCGGTCGGTTGGCTGATGAGCCCCGAGGTCGGCTGGATGGCGCCGGACGTGGAAGACAGCACCGCGTCGGGCGATGCGCACCACGGCAAGTCGTCGAGGCGGGGTGCCGCTCCATGAGCTTTCGCTACTTCGATATCTTCCTCGACGCGTTCGCGCGCGGCGACAAGGAGAGCGCCGAGGCGTTCGGGTCCACGGTTCACTGGGGCTACTGGGACGCACCCGATCGCGCCGATGGGACTACCGCGGACTTCGTCAGCGCCGCCGAGCGCATGAACACCGAGATGATCGAGCTCGCCGGCCTCGCTCCAGGCCAGCGGGTCCTCGACGTGGGCTGCGGCTTCGGCGGAACACTCGCCAGCATCAACCGACGGCTCCGAGGGATGAGCCTTGTCGGCGTCAATGTCGACGAGCGCCAGCTCGAAAGGGCCGCGGAGCACGTCAAGCCCACGAACGACAACGAGATCTCCTGGGTCCGCGCGGACGCCTGCGACCTGCCCTTCGACGATGGATCATTCGACGTCATCATGGTCGTCGAGGCGATCTGCCACTTCCGGAGCCGCGCCCGGTTCTTCGCGGAGGCGCGGCGCCTCCTGTCCCCGGGCGGTGTGCTGGTGGTCTCCGATTTCGTGCCATCGTCGCTGCTCACACCCGGGATGCGCTCGTGGTACCGCACGATGGGGCTCGCCTTCGAGCGCCACTACGGCCACGTCGACGTGACCTACGGGATCCGGGACTATCGCGCGCTGGCGCGGCGCACGGGCTTCCTGAGCCGCCGCGAGCACGACGTGACGCTGAACACCCTGCCAAGCTACGCGTTCACCCGGCGGCTGATGTGGCGCTACCAGCTACCCGCGGGTGAGGCAATCGCCAATGACAGCATCAACCGGGCCATGGCATGGGCGAGCGCCCGCGGCCTGCTTCGCTATATGCTGATGTCATTCGAGGCCGTCTAGTAGCGGACCTCATGCAAACGCGTCTGCTGTAGCAACGTGTAGAAGGGGCTCAAGCCCCTGCCTGCTCCTGATTCCAGCAACCTCGTCACGATGGCTTGTAGGGGTCATTCGGGTGCTCCTACGCTCCCGGCGCTTCGCGCCCTGACGGAGGTTGCACCCCGATGACGTTCCCCTCGCCTGTTTCCCGTGCGTCGACGCTGCTCGAGCTGCTCGAAGAGCGCGCCTCCCGCCACGGCGAGCAACGCCTGTTCTCCTTCCTGGAGGACTCCGAAGGCGACTCCTCCGAGCTCAGCTACGCGGGGCTGTGGCGGCGAGCCCGCGGCCTGGGGGCCCTCCTCCAGCAAGAGGTGCCAGCGGGCGAGCGGGCCGTCCTCCTCTACCCTCCTGGCCTCGACTACGTCACCGGCTTCTTCGGCTGCCTGGCCGCTGGTGTCGTCGCCGTCCCCGCCTACCCCCCGGACCCCTCGCGTCTGGAGCGCACCCTTCCCCGTC
>NZ_JPMI01000314.1 GCF_000733295.1 Archangium violaceum Cb vi76
CCCCCTGCGCTGGCTGGAGGAAGTCTCCCGCACGCGCGGCACCATCAGCGGTGGCCCCAACTTCGCCTTCGACTTGTGCGTGCGCAAAACCACCGAGGCCGAGCGCGCCTCCCTGGATTTGAGCCACTGGGAAGTCGCCTTCTGCGGTGCCGAGCCCATCCGCGCCGACACCCTGGAGCGCTTCGCCCAGGCCTTCTCCGTCAGCGGCTTCCGCCGCCAGGCCTTCTACCCCTGCTACGGCCTGGCCGAGGGCACCCTCATCGTCTCGGGCGGTGAGGTGGGTGCTCTCCCCCAGCAGCAGGCCCTGGACGTGCAGCGGTTGCGCGAGGGGCGCGCCGTGGCCGTGGAGGCGGAGCAGGCTCGCAGTCAGGTGCTGGTGGGCTGCGGACTGGCGCTCGCGGAGCAGGAAGTGCTCGTGGTGCACCCGGAGACTTTCTCTCGCTGCTCGCGGGGCGAGGTGGGTGAGGTGTGGGTGAAGGGGCCCAGCGTTGCCCAGGGTTACTGGCGCCGCCCCGAGGACACCCAGCGCGACTTCCTCGCCCACACCGCCGACGGCGCGGGGCCCTTCCTGCGCACCGGTGACCTGGGCTTCCTGCGCCAGGACGGCCAGCTCTTCGTCACCGGCCGTCTCAAGGACCTGCTCATCATCCGCGGGCGCAACCACCACCCCCAGGACGTGGAGCTGACGGCGGAGCAGGCCACGCCCGCGCTGCGGCCGGGGTGCGGTGCCGCCTTCTCGGTGGAGGTGGAAGGCGAGGAGCAGCTGGTGCTGGTGTACGAGCGCGACACGCGCCGCCAGCAGGAGGAGAGCGTCGAGTCGGTGGCCCACACGCTGCGCCAGCGCATCGCCGAGCAGCACGAGTTGCGCCTGCACGCGCTCACCCTCCTCGCCCCAGGCAGCCTGCCCAAGACGTCCAGCGGCAAGATTCAGCGTCGCGCCGCTCGCGCGGCCTTCCTCGCGGGAGAGCTGCAAGAGGTAGCGGCCTGGCGTGAGCAGGCGCAGGAGGTGACGGGGGCGATGAGCGTCTCCGCCGCGCAGGCGGAGGCCACGCCCGAGACCGAGGCCCGGCCGGAATCACCGGAAGCGCTCGAGGCATGGCTGCGCACGCGCTTCGCTCGCCGGCTCCGCATGCAGCCCGAGCAGTTGGACGTGCATGAGCCCCTCACCCGCTACGGCCTGGACTCCCTGGCCGCGGTGGAGTTCAGCCACGAGGTGGAGAAGGGGCTGGGCCTCTCCCTTCCCATGGAGGTGGTGCTCAGTGGCCCCAGCCTCGCTCAGCTCGTCGAGCGCCTGTCCTCGCAGGCTCCTCGGGCCTCCAGCTCCTTGCTCCTGTCTCGGGCCTCCGCCTCCGAGACGAATGAGGAGGACTCGCTTCCCTCCTTCGCCCAGTCGCGCCTGTGGTTCCTGGAGCAGCTCGCCCAGGGTGAAACCCACGAGCTCATTCCCGCCGCCGTGCGGTTACAGGGGCCTCTGGACACGCGCGCCCTGGAGCTCGGCCTGGCCGAGGTGGTGCGTCGCCACGACTCCCTGCGCACCACCTTCCTCTCCGAAGCTGGCCAGCCCCGGCGCGTTGTCCATTCCGAGCTCCCCTCGGAGCTGCGGCACGTGGACCTGTCCTCACTGCCCGCCGAGCAGCGCGACGCCGAGGTGCGGCGCATTGCCTTCGAGGACACTCGGCGTCCCTTCGACCTGGCCCAGGGCCCGCTGCTGCGCACCAGCCTGCTGCGCCTGTCCGACTCCGAGCACGTCCTCGTCCTGGTGATGCACCACATCATCTCCGACGGCGGCTCCATGGGCGTGCTGCTGCGGGAGATGGCCTCCCTCTACGAGGCCTTCTCCCAGGGCCGCCCCTCGCCTCTGCCCTCGCTGCCCCTGCAGTACGGCGACTACAGCCGTTGGCAGCGCCAGTGGCTCGAGGGTGACGTCCTCCAGCGGGGACTCTCCTATTGGAAGCAGCAGCTCTCCGGCGCTCCCTCCGTCCTGGAGTTGCCCACCGACAAGCCCCGCCCCTCCGTGCGCAGCCAGCGCGGTGCCAGCCTGCCCGTGCGTCTCTCCCCCGAGCGCTGGGAGGCACTCAAGGCCCTGGCTCGCGCCGAGGGCTCCACCCCCTTCATGCTGCTGCAGGCCGCCTTCCAGGCGCTCCTCTTCCGCTACTCGGGCCAGGTGGACTTCTGCCTCGGCACTCCCGTCTCCGGCCGCCCTCGCCCCGAGTTGGATGGCCTCATCGGCTTCTTCGTCAACACCCTGGTGCTTCGCGCCCGCCTCGACGGCAACCCCTCCTTCCGCCAGCTGCTGCAACGGGTACGCGAGACGACGCTCTCCGCCTACGCCCACCAGGACATGCCCTTCGAGCGTCTCGTCGAGGAGCTGCGCCCCTCTCGTGACTTGAGCAGCACTCCCCTCTTCCAGGTGATGCTCGCCCTCCAGCCTCACCCCCTCTCCTCCGCCTCCCTCCCAGGGCTTCGCCTTCACTCCCTGGAGCTGGAGAGTCATGTCGCTCGCTTCGACCTCGAGCTCTCCCTCTTCGAGTCCGACGCGGGCTTGAGTGGCACGCTCGGCTTCAGCTCCGAGCTCTTCGAGCCCTCCACCGCCTCTCGCATGGTGGGCCACCTGGACGTGTTGCTCCAGGCCATTGTCTCTCGGCCCGAGGCT
>NZ_JPMI01000315.1 GCF_000733295.1 Archangium violaceum Cb vi76
CCTGGGCATCCTCAAGGCCGGCGGCGCCTACCTCCCGCTCGATGCCTCCTACCCGGCCCAGCGCCTCGCATTCATGTTGGAGGACGCTCCTCCAAGGCTGCTGCTCACCTCACAGGCACTGCGCTCCCAGCTCCCCGTCTCCGAGGCGTTGCCCTGCCTCCTCTGGGACGAGTTGAGCCTCGAGGGTCTGCCCACGTCCGCTCCGGACTCCGGCGTCACCTCGCGCAACCTCGCCTACGTCGACTTCACCTCCGGCTCCACCGGCAGGCCCAAGGGCGTCGCCATCGAGCACCGTTCCGTCCTGCGCCTGCTGCATGGCGCCTCCTACGCCCACCTCTCCCCCGAGGAGACCTTCCTCCTCCTCGCCCCCATCTCCTTCGACGCCTCCACCCTCGAAGTCTGGGGACCGCTGGTTCACGGCGCTCGCCTCGTCGTCTTCCCTCCCCAGTCCCCCAGCGACCTGGACCTGCTGACGCAGGTGCTGGAGCGCCACGCCGTCACCACGCTCCACCTCACCTCGGGCCTCTTCACCCAGGCCGTCGACCACAAGCTCGACAGTCTGCGCGGCCTGCGCCAGCTCCTCACCGGTGGCGATGTCGTCTCCGCCCCCCACGTCCGCCGCGTCCTGGAGCAGCTCTCCATTCCCGTCACGGCCTGCTACGGCCCCACCGAGAGCACCCTCTTCACCTCCTGCTTCCGGATGACTCGTCCCGAGCAGCCGGGTGACTCCGTTCCCATCGGCACCCCCATCGCCAACACCCAGGTGTACCTGCTCGACGCCCACCTGCGGCCCGTCCCCGTGGGCGTGCCCGGTGAGCTCTACATCGGCGGCGATGGCCTCGCCCGTGGCTACCTCTCCCGCCCGGATCTCACCGCCGAGCGCTTCCTCCCCAATCCCTTCTCCTCCCAGCCCGGTGAGCGGCTCTACCGCACCGGCGACCTCGCTCGCTGGCGCCCCGATGGTGTCCTCTCGTTCCTCGGCCGCCTCGACAACCAGGTGAAGGTGCGCGGCTACCGCATCGAGCCGGCCGAGGTGGAAGCCGCCCTCCTCTCCCACCCCGAGGTGCGTGAGGCCGTCGCCCTCGTCCGCGAGGACGTGCCCGGCGACAAGCGCCTCGTCGCCTACGTCGTGCCCGCGCTCTCCGATGTGGACTCGCTGCGGACCTTCCTCGCGCAGCGGCTCCCCGAGTTCATGCGGCCCTCCGCCTTCGTCGCGCTGGAGAGCCTCCCGCTCACCTCCAACGCCAAGGTGGATCGCAAGGCCCTGCCCGCTCCCGACGGCTCGCCCCACCTGCGCGCCCACCCGTACACGGCCCCCGCGACCTCCACCGAGGAGCAACTCGCCGCACTCTGGACCCAGGTGCTCCGCGTTCCCCAGGTGGGCCGCGACGACGACTTCTTCTCCCTCGGCGGCCACTCCCTCCTGGCCACCCAGGTGATGGCGCGCCTGTCCGCCACCTTCGGCGTTGAACTGCCGCTGCGTACCCTCTTCGAGGCCCCTACCCTGCGGAGCTTCGCGGCGCGCCTCGACGCCGCCTCCGAGTCCCGTGGCCCCGCACAACGTCCTCCGCTGGTGCCGGCGCCCCGCAGCGGCCCGCTGCCCCTCTCCTTCGCTCAGCAGCGGCTGTGGTTCCTGGAGCAGCTCGAGCCCAATAGCCCCCTCTACAACCTCCCAGCCGCCATCCGGCTCGAGGGCACCCTGGACCTCGACGCGCTCCGGCATGGCTTCCAGGAACTGGTGCGCCGCCACGAGTCCCTGCGCACCACCTTCCGCTCCGAGGCGGGCCAGCCCCTCCAGGTCATCGCTCCCTCCCTCTCTGTCCCCCTGGAGGTGGTGGACCTCTCGGGCCTCCCCTCCGAGCAACGGGAAGCGGAGCTGCGGCGTCTCGCCCAGGAGGATGCACAGCGCACCTTCCACCTCTCCACGGGTCCGCTCCTGCGCACCCAACTGTTGCGGCTCTCCGGCAGCGAGCACGTGTTGCTGCTCAACATGCACCACATCATCTCCGACGCCTGGTCCACGGGTGTCCTGGTGCGGGAGATGGCCGCCCTCTACGAAGCCCACCTCCAGGGCAAGCCCTCCGCATTGCCCGAGTTGCCGGTGCAGTACGCCGACTACGCCCTCTGGCAGCGCCAGTGGCAGAGCGATGTGCTCGAGCGGCAACTCTCATACTGGACGCAGCAGCTCGCCGGGATGCCCCAGGCCCTGGAGCTCCCCACCGACAAGCCTCGTCCTCCCGTCCAGTCCTTCCGCGGCGCCAGCGTTCCCGTCGTCCTCTCCAAGCCCCTCTCCGAGAAGCTGGAGCGGCTGTGTGAGCGTGAGGGGGTCACCCCCTTCATGGCCCTGCTGGCCACCTTCCAGTTGTTGCTCTCGCGTTACTCCCACCAGGACGACATCGCCGTCGGCTCCCCCATCGCCGGCCGCCGCGACGCCGGGCTCGAGGGCCTCATCGGCTTCTTCGTCAACACCCTCGTCCTGCGCTCCCGCATCGACGCTCGCGTCTCCTTCCGCTCGCTGCTCTCACAGGTCCGCTCCACCACCCTCGATGCCTTCGAGCACCAGGACCTGCCCTTCGAGAAGCTCGTCGAGGCGATCCAGCCCCAGCGTGACCTGAGCCGCTCTCCGCTCTTCCAGGTCATGTTCGCCCTGCAGAACGCCCCCACGTCCGAGATGGCGCTGCCAGGGCTGAAGCTGCGCCCCCTCGACGTGGAGAGCCGTGTCTCCAAGTTCGACGCCAACCTCGTCTTCACCTCCACCGAGCACGGCTTCCACGGCGTCTTCGAGTACGCCACCGACCTCTTCGAGCACTCCACCGCCGCTCGCATGATGGGTCACTTCCAGGTCCTCCTGGAGGCCGCCCTCTCCCGCCCCGACGCTTCACTCTCCGAGCTCCCCCTCCTCTCCGAGTCCGAGCGCCAGCAGGTGCTCGTCTCCTGGAACCAGACCTGGCAGGACTACCCGCGCGACTCCTGCATCCACCACCTCATCCAGCAGCAGGCGGCCCTGCGCCCCGATGCCATCGCCGTCGAGTTCGGCGAGCAGCGCCTCTCCTGGCGTGAGCTCGAGGAGCGCTCCAACGCACTCGCCCACCTGCTGCGCGCCCATGGCGTGGGGCCTGACGCCCTCGTCGCCCTCTGCCTCGAACGCTCCGTGGAGCTCATCGTCTCCCTGTTGGGCATCCTCAAGGCCGGCGGTGCCTACCTCCCGCTCGATGCTTCCTACCCGGCTCAGCGCCTCGCCTTCATGCTCGAGGACGCTCCTCCCCGCCTGCTTCTCACCTCTCGCGCCCTGCGCTCCCAGCTCCCGATCTCCGAGTCGTTGCCCTCTCTGGTCTGGGACGAACTGAGCCTGGAA
>NZ_JPMI01000316.1 GCF_000733295.1 Archangium violaceum Cb vi76
TGAGTCTCCGAGCGACCTGGAGCTGCTCACGCGGGTGCTGGAGCGGCACAACGTCTCCACGCTCTACCTGTCCGCGGGTCTGCTCTCCCTCGCCATCGACCACAAGCTCGACGGCCTGCGCGGTCTGCGCCAGATCCTCGCCGGCGGCGATGTCCTCTCCGCCCCCCACGCTCGCCGCGCGCTCGAGCAACTGCGCATCCCGCTGGCCAACTGCTACGGCCCCACCGAAGGCACCGTCATCGCCTCCTCTCTCCTGCTCACCCAGCCCGAGCAGATCGGCGCCTCCGTTTCCATTGGCTCCCCCATCGCCAACACCCAGGTGTATCTGCTGGACGCCTCCTTCCAGCCCGTTCCCCCGGGTGTCCCCGGTGAGCTCTTCATCGGCGGCGAGGGCCTCGCTCGCGGCTACACCTCCAGGCCCGACCTCACCGCCGAGCGCTTCGTTCCCAATCCCTTCTCCTCCTCCCCCGGCGAGCGCCTCTACCGCACCGGTGACCTCGCCCGCTGGCGCGCTGACGGTACCCTCGACTTCCTCGGCCGCGCCGACTCGCAGGTGAAGCTGCGTGGCTTCCGCGTCGAGTTGGCCGAAGTGGAAGCCTCGCTTCTCACCCACCCCGAGGTGCGTGAAGCCGTGGCCGTCGTCCGCGAGGACTCCCCCGGCGACAAGCGTCTCGTTGCCTACGTCACCAGCGACTCCTCGAGCCTCGACACCTCCGCCCTTCGCGCCTTCCTCAAGCAGCGCCTCCCGGATTTCATGATCCCCGCGGCGCTCGTCGTCCTCGAGGCCCTCCCCCTCACTTCCACCGCCAAGGTCGATCGCAAGGCGCTTCCGCCTCCCGACCTCTCCTCCTCTGCGCTCCAGGCCTATGTCGCTCCTCGCACGGACGCCGAGCAGCGGCTCGCCGCGCTCTGGAGCGAAGTGCTGGGCCTGCAACAGGTGGGCATCCACGACGACTTCTTCTCGCTCGGCGGCCACTCCCTGTTGGCCACCCAGGTCGTCTCACGCATCCGCTCGGCCTTCGGCCTCGAGCTGCCCCTGCGCGCCCTCTTCGAGTCCCCCACGCTCGCGGCGCTCGCCGGCCAGCTCGAGCGTGCACTCCTGCAGCGCCTCCCCCCGGCTCCAACCCTGCTCCCGGCACCTCGGGAGGGCTCGCTGCATGTCTCCTTCGCGCAGATGCGGCTGTGGATCCTGGATCAGCTCCACCCCCTGCGCGCCGACTACAACGTCTTCTCCGCGATTCGGATGGAGGGCGCCCTCGAGGTGGACGTGCTCCGCCGCGGCCTCTCCGAGGTGGTTCGCCGTCACGAATCCCTGCGCACCGTCTTCCGCTCCGGCCCCGAGGGCTTGATCCAGCTCATCCTCCCCGAGTCCTCGCTGTCCCTGGGCGAGGTGGATCTCTCCTCTCTGCCCGCCCCGGCACGCGAGGCGGAGCTGCTCCAGCGGGCCGAGCAGGAGGCTCAGCGTCCCTTCGATCTGGCCACCGGTCCGCTCTTCCGGGTGCAGCTGCTGCGCCTCTCTTCCAGCGAGCATGTGCTGCTGCTCAACATGCACCACATCGTCTCCGATGGCTGGTCCGCGGGCGTGCTGGTGCGCGAGGTGGCGGCCCTCTACGAGGCGTTCTCCCGAGGCCTCCCGTCTCCCCTCCCCGAGCTTCCCATCCAGTACGCCGACTACGCCCTCTGGCAGCGGCAGTGGCTGCAAGGCGAGGTGCTGGACAAACAGCTTCTCTGGTGGCGCCAGCAGCTCACCGGGGCGCCGCATGCCCTGGAGTTGCCCACCGACAAGCCTCGGCCCTCCGTTCAGTCGTTCCGCGGCGCACGGGTTCCCGTCCAGCTCTCGAAGGACCTCTCCGAGCGTCTCCTCCAGCTTTGCCAGCGTGAGGGGGTCACCCCCTTCATGGCCCTGCTGGCCGCCTTCCAGGTGTTGCTCTCCCGCTACGCCCACCAGGACGACATCAGCGTCGGCTCTCCCATCGCCGGCCGCCGGCATGCCGAGCTCGAAGGCCTCATCGGCTTCTTCGTCAACACGCTCGTCCTCCGCTCCCGAGTCGACTCCCGGGCCTCCTTCCGCTCGCTGCTCTCCCAGGTCCGTTCCACCACCCTCGATGCCTTCGAGCATCAGGACCTGCCCTTCGAGAAGCTCGTCGAGGAGCTCCAGCCTCAGCGTGACCTGAGCCGCGCTCCGCTCTTCCAGGTGATGTTCGCCCTGCAGAACGCGCCCATACCCGAGATGGCCCTCCCGGGCCTCTCCTTGCGTCCGCTCGAGGTGGAGAACCGCGTTTCCAAGTGCGACGCCAGCCTCATCCTCTCGTCCTCGCCCCAGGGCTTCCACGGCGTCTTCGAATACGCCACCGACCTCTTCGAGCACTCCACCGCCTCTCGCATGATGGGCCACTTCCAGGTCCTCCTGGAGGCCGCCCTCTCCCGCCCCGACGCTTCACTCTCCGAGCTCCCCCTCCTCTCCGAGTCCGAGCATCAGCAGGTGCTCGTCTCCTGGAACCAGACTCAGAGGGACTACCCGCGCGACTCCTGCATCCACCACCTCATCCAGCAGCAGGTCTCCCTTCGCCCCGACGCCATCGCCGTCGAGTTCGGCGAGCAGCGCCTCTCCTGGCGTGAGCTGGACTCGCGCTCCAACCAGCTCGCCCACATGCTGCGCTCCCGCGGCGTGGGTCCCGACTCCCTCGTCGCGCTGTGCCTCGAACGCTCCGTGGAGCTCATCGTCTCCTTGTTGGGCATCCTCAAGGCCGGCGGCGCCTACGTCCCGCTCGATGCTTCCTACCCGGCTCAGCGCCTGGCCTTCATGTTGGAGGACGCTCCTCCCCGGCTGCTTCTCACCTCTCGCGCTCTGCGCTCCCTCCTCACCCTCCCTGACGACTCCCTCCCCTGCCTCCTCTGGGACGAGTTGAGTCTGGA
>NZ_JPMI01000317.1 GCF_000733295.1 Archangium violaceum Cb vi76
GCCCCTGCCTCCCAGTGACCTGGACCTGCTGACGCAGGTGTTGCAGCGCCACGGCGTCTCCACGCTCTACCTGTCCGCGGGCCTGCTCTCCCTCGCCGTCGACCACAAGCTCGATGGCCTGCGCGGTCTGCGCCAGCTCCTCACCGGTGGCGACGTCGTTTCCACTCCTCACGCTCGCCGTGCGCTCGAGCAGCTGCGCATCCCGCTGGCCAACTGCTACGGCCCCACCGAAGGCACCGTCATCGCCTCATCCCTCCTGCTCACACAGCCCGAGCAGCTCGGCGCCTCCGTCTCCATCGGCTCCCCCATCGCCAACACCCAGGTGTACCTGCTCGACTCGCACCTGCGTCCCGTGCCTCCCGGCGTTCCCGGCGAGCTCTTCATCGGTGGCGAGGGCCTCGCTCGCGGCTACACCTCCAGGCCCGACCTCACCGCCGAGCGCTTCGTTCCCAATCCCTTCGCTTCCCCCGGCGAGCGCCTCTACCGCACCGGTGACCTCGCCCG
The DNA here is from genome assembly GCF_000733295.1 of Archangium violaceum Cb vi76. Lineage (GTDB taxonomy): Bacteria > Myxococcota > Myxococcia > Myxococcales > Myxococcaceae > Archangium > Archangium violaceum. The sequence continues at coordinate 505 of NZ_JPMI01000317.1, forward strand.
CTGGCGCGCGGACGGCACCCTCGACTTCCTCGGCCGTGTCGACGCCCAGGTGAAGCTGCGTGGCTTCCGCATCGAGCTGCCCGAGGTGGAGTCCGCCCTCCTCTCCCATCCCGAGGTGCGTGAAGCCGTGGCCGTCGTCCGCGAGGACTCTCCCGGCGACAAGCGCCTCGTCGCCTACGTCACCAGCGATTCCCAGCAGCTCGATATCTCGGCCCTTCGCTCCTTCCTCAAGCAGCGCCTGCCCGATTTCATGCTGCCCTCGGCGCTTGTCCGCCTCGAGGCCCTCCCTCTCACCTCCAGCTCCAAGGTCGACCGCAAGGCGCTTCCTCGACCCGACTACGCCTCCTCCGGCCGCACCGGCCACTTCGTCGAGCCCACCACCCCGCTGGAGCGCCAGCTCGTCTCCATCTGGTCCCGCGAGCTGGACGTCGAGCACGTCGGCGTCGATGACCACTTCTTCGAGAAGCTCGGCGGCACGTCTCTGTCCGTCATCAAGGTCGCCGCCCGCATGCGCGAGGAGTTGGGCCGCGACGTGCAGGTGACGTGGCTCTTCGAGCACCCCACCATCAGCGATCTGGCCGCGCGCATGGACTCGGGTAACGCCCCGGCTCCGGCGCCTCGCGAGCAACAGGAGACCCAGGCAGCCGAGCGCTCCGGCCCGGAGGACATCGCCATCATCGGCATGTCCGGCCGCTTCCCGGGGGCGCGCTCCGTCGACGAGCTCTGGCAGAACCTGCGCCAGGGTGTGGAGTCCATCTCCCGCTTCTCTCCCGAGGAGTTGGAGCCTCTCTCCGGGCTCCCGGAGGGCGTCTTCCAGTGGCAGCACCCCCAGTTCGTTCCCGCGGGTGGCGTGCTGGCCGACGCCGACAAGTTCGACCCCGGCTTCTTCGACATCTCCCTGCGCGAAGCACAGTGGATGGACCCCCAGCAGCGCCTCTTCCTTCAGACCGCCTGGAGCGCCCTGGAGGACGCTGGAGTCGACCCGGATCGCTTCAACGGCCTCATCTCCCTGTACGCCGGTGCCGTTGACTCCGGCTACTCGCAGTTGGTGCAGAAGAACGTGCCCCTGGACCCCGCCGCCTTCTTCGAGGCCGGCACCAACGCCACGCACCAGGGCATGGCCACCAAGGCCTCCTACAAGCTGCGCCTCACCGGCGAGAGCCTCATGGTCTACACGGCCTGCTCCACGGGTCTGGTGGCCGTGCACATGGCTTGTGAGAGCCTGCGCCAGCGTCAGTCCGACGTGGCCCTCGCCGGCGCCGCCCGCCTCTCCCTCCCCCAGAAGACGGGCTACGTCTACCAGGAGGGGATGATCCTCTCTCCGGATGGGCACTGCCGTGCCTTCGACGCTCGCGCCAAGGGCGCCGTCGCTGGCAATGGTGTC
>NZ_JPMI01000318.1 GCF_000733295.1 Archangium violaceum Cb vi76
GCGTCCAGGGTCAGTCCTCCGTCATCCAGCGCGCCCTGGAGAATGCCCGCCTGCGTCCCACGGACATCGGCTACGTGGAGGCCCATGGCACCGGCACTCCGCTGGGGGATCCGCTCGAAATCGCCGCCCTCCAGCGCGCCTACGGCCTGGGCTCCGAGCACAAGGGCACCATTCCCATCGGCTCGGTGAAGACGAACCTCGGCCACCTGGACACCGTGGCCGGACTGGTGGGCCTCATCAAAGCGGCGCTGGCGTTGCGCCATGAGGAGATTCCCCCCAGTCTGCACTTCGAGCAGCCCAACCCCTCCATCGACTTCAACGCGGGGCCCTTCGTCGTCAACACGGCCCTCCGCGAGTGGAAGCGTGGTGCGGAGCCCCGGCGCGCGGGCGTCAGCTCCTTCGGCATTGGCGGCACCAATGCCCACGCCATTCTCGAGGAGGCTCCCGAGCAGCGCAGCGAGCCCAGCCAGCGTCCCCACCAGGTGGTGCTGCTGTCGGCGCGTACGCCCGCGGCTCTGGAGGCTCTGGGCGCCCAGCTCGCGACGCACGTGGAAGCACACCCGCACCTGACGCTGGCGGACGTGGCCTCCACGCACGCCCTGGGCCGCAGGGGCTTCGAGCACCGCAGGGCCGTGGTGGCAAAGGACGCCGCCGAGTTGGTGCAGCGCCTGCGCAAGCCCGGAGCGGCCGTGGCGCTGGAGGACGTGGAGTCGGGCCGCCGCCTGCGCGTGGCCTTCCTCTTCCCCGGTCAGGGCGCACAGCAGGTCGCCATGGGCCGCGAGCTGTACCAGGCCGAGCCCGACTTCCGTACGCATGTGGACACGTGCCTCGGGCTTCTTGAGGCACCGCTGCGCGAAGAGGTGCGCACGCTGCTGCTGCCCGAGCCGGACCAGGAAGCCACCGCCAAGGCGCTGCTGTCCCGCCCCCGCGTGGCCCTGCCCGCGCTCTTCACCGTGGAA
>NZ_JPMI01000319.1 GCF_000733295.1 Archangium violaceum Cb vi76
GAGGGGATGGCTCCGGGTGCCATGCTCGCGGTGGGCCTGTCCGAGGCGGAGGTGCGTCCGCTGCTCTCCGGCAGCCTCTCCCTCGCCGCCCTCAACGCTCCGGGCCGCTGCGTCGTCTCCGGCCCCATCGCCGAAGTGGAGCGCCTGACGGAGGAGCTCAAGCGCCGCGACGTGGGGTCGCTGCGGTTGCCCGCGCCCCATGCCTTCCACTCCGCCGACGTCGAGCCCTTCATGCCCGAGTTGGTGCGCGTGGTGGCCTCGCTGGGGCGCTCGGCCCCCACGGCGCGGCTCGTCTCCAGTCTCACAGGCACCTGGGCCACCGCCGAGGACATGCAGGACCCGGCCTACTGGGCCCGGCAGATGCGCCAGCCCGTGCGCTTCGCCTCGGGCGTGGAAGCACTGCTGAACGAGGGCTGCGGCCTGTTGCTCGAGGTGGGCCCGGGGCAGGATTTGACCGCCCTCATCCGCGCCAACCTGGACGGCAAGAGCGGCAACGGCAAGAGCGGCAAGGTGAAGGCACTGCCCTCGCTGCGCCGGCAGGGCAGCTCGGCCTCGGAACACTCCGTGTTCCTGCAGGCCCTGGGCGACGCGTGGGCCCACGGCCTCCCCATGGACTGGAAGGCCTTCTACGCCCGCGAGCGGCGCCTGCGCCTCTCCCTCCCCACCTATCCCTTCCAGGAGAAGCGTTGCTGGGTGGACGCGGTGCCTGGCGTGGCTACGGCCCAGCCCGTCATCGCCCTCCCGAGCGCGCCCGCCGCCACGGCCGTCACGCCCTCCACTCCGGCCGTCGCGAGCCCCATCGCGGCCCCGGTGGCCGCTCCCGCTGTGGTGCCCGCCGGACGCGAGGACATGCCTCGCGGTGACATCGAGGAGCGCGTGGCCGCCCTCTGGCGCGCTCGTCTCGGCCTGGAATACGTCGGCCGCGACGACAGCTTCCTCGAGCTCGGCGGCAACTCGCTGATGGCCGCGCAGATGCTCACCCAGATGCGCGACACCTTCGGGGTGAATCTCCCCCTGGCTGACCTCTTCGACAGCCCCACCGTCGCCGGCATCGCCTCCCGCATCGAGGCCCTGCTTCAGTCCGCTCCTCAGCAGCAACAACAGCAGGCTCAACAGAAGACCCTCAAACTGGCGCCCCTGTCGCGCGACGGCGAGCTGCGGCTTTCCTACGTGCAAGAGCGCACCTGGCGCCTGGAGCAGTTCCTCCCAGGCCTGTCCGCCTACAACATCCCCTTCGTCCTCCGCCTGGAAGGCGCCCTGGACGCCCGGCTGCTCGAGCGCGCCATCCAGCAAGTCGTTCAGCGCCACGAGGCGCTGCGCACCACCTATGACACCGTCGACGGCCGCCCCGTGCAGCGCTTCCATGCCCGGGTGCACATCCCCCTGGAGGTGCTCGTCCTCGACGGCACTCCCGAGGAGCGCGAGGCCGAGGCCATGCGCCTGGCGCGCGAGGACGCCGTCCGTCCCTTCGATTTGGTGAAGGGGCCCGTGCTGCGCGCCACCCTGCTGCGCCTGCGCGAGGACGTCCACGTCCTGCTTTGCACCATCCACCACATCGTCAGCGACACCCTCTCCGTCAGCATCTTCGTCCAGGAAATGGCCGCCCTCTACGTGGCCATGCGCGGGGGAATGCCCTCGCCCCTGCCCGCCCTGCCCGTGCAGTACGCCGACTTCGGCCACTGGCAGCGCCGCAACGTCAGCGAGAACCTCCTGGCCGAGCAGCAGCAGTGGTGGCGCCAGCGGCTCGCCGGCATGCCTCGCCGGCTCAACCTGCCCACCGACAGGCCCCGGCCCGCGACCTGCCCGCTCACCTCGGAACGCATGTCCGTGGACTACCCTCCCGCGCTCGCCAACGAGCTGGTGGCCTTCGGCCGCCGCGAGGGTTTCACCTCCTACGTCATCCTGCTGGCCGCCTGGCAGGCCCTGCTCCACCGCTACAGCGGACAGACGGACATCGTCGTCGGCACGCCCATCGCCAACCGCACCCTCCCCGAGCTTCAGCCCCTCATCGGCTACGTCGCCCACTCCGTGGCGCTTCGCACCGACTTGAGCGGCGATCCCACCTTCCGCGAGCTGCTCGGCCGCGTGCGTGAAGTGTTGCTCGGCGCCCAGAACCACCCGGACGTGCCCTTCGAGCAGATCGTCGAGGAGCTCTTCCCCCAGCACGACATCGGCCGCGGCCGCATGACGGACAGCGTCTTCGTGCTCCATAACGACCCGGCGGGCAACTCCCAGCAGCTGCCCGGCCTGCGCGCCAGCCTCGTCGAGGTGCCCGACACTCCCGTGCAGTGGGGCACCACGCTGGCCGACCTGACCCTCGTGTTCCGCGAGGTGCCCGGCCAGCTCCACGGCGCGCTGGAGTACGCCACCGAGCTCTTCGATGCGTCCACCGCTCGCCGCTTCCTCGAGCACCTGCGGGTGCTGCTGACCGCGGGCATGGCCCGGCCGGACGAGCACATCTCCCGCCTGCCGCTGCTCACCGGCGAGGAGCGCACGCAGTGGCTGCAACCCCGGCCCGCGCCCACCTCGCCCTCCGTGCCCGAGTTGCTGGCCCGGCGCGCCGCCAGCTCGCCCCAGGCCGTGGCCGTCATGCGGGAAGGACAGACGTGGACCCTGGGTGAGCTGCTCGCCCGGGCCCGGAGTCTGGCGGCCCGCCTGCACGCCCTGGGCGTGAAGCGCGGTGATCCCGTCGCTGTCTGCCTCGAGCCCTCTCCCGACAAGCTGCTGGCCCTCTGGGGCGTGTTGGAGGCCGGTGCCTCCGTTGTCACCCTGGCTCCCTCCGAGCTCGGAAGCCTGCCCCAGTACGCCCCCGAAGGCACCAGCGCGCCCGTGCTGCTCACCTGGCGTGGGCTCGTCACCGCGCAGCGCCTGGAGTCCTCTCGCGTCCTGTACGTGGAGTCCCTCGAGGACGCCCCGGCCTCGGCCGGGGCGAAGGCCCCCGTGCGTCCGGAGGAGCCGGCATGGCTCCTGCCCGCTGGCGCCTCTCAACCCGCCTGGGTTCTCTCCCACGGCGGCCTGCTGCACCTCTTCGACACCCTGGACTCGCGGCTCGAGCCGGCCGAGGGCAGCGCCTGGCTCGCCGCCGCCGAGAACGCGGTGGAGCGCCCGGAGCTGGAGTGGTTGTGGGCCCTCTCTCGCGGCCTGCACGTACTCTTCCCCTCCCACGAGGTGTCCGCCAGCCTGCTGCACCCGCGCGGCGAAAACGTCCGCTCCCGCGCCGTCGACTTGAGCCTCATGTTCTTCGCCAATGACGAAGACTCCATGCGGGGCTCCAAGTACGAGCTGCTGATAGAGGGGGCGAAGTTCGCTGACGCCCATGGCTTCTCCGCCATCTGGACGCCCGAGCGTCACTTCCACGCCTTCGGTGGCATCTACCCCCAGCCCGCCCTCCTCGCCGCCGCCGTCGCCACGGTGACTCGCAATCTGCGCCTGCGCGCCGGCAGCGTGGTGCTGCCGCTGCATGACCCGCTCCTGGTGGCCGAGCAGTGGTCCGTGGCCGACAACCTCTCCAACGGCCGCGTCGGCGTCTCCGTCGCCACCGGCTGGCACGTGCAGGACTTCTCGTACGCGCCCCACAACTACGAGAATCGCCGCAACATCCTCCTGGAGAGCCTGAAGACGCTGCGCGCCGTCTGGCGTGGCGAGAAGCTCAAGCGCAAGGGCGGCGGTGGAGTGGAAGTGGAAGTGGGCCTGCGCCCGATTCCCGTGCAGCGCGAGCTGCCCATCTGGCTCACCGCCACCTCCAACCCCGAGACGTTCCGCATGGCCGGCGAGCTGGGGGCCGGCGTCCTCACCGGCATGCTGGCCCACAGCTTCGAGGAGCTGAAGGCCAAGGTGGGGCTGTACCGCGAGGCCTGGCGCCGCAACGGCCACCCGGGCCGCGGCCACATCACCGTCATGCTCCACACCTTCATCGGCAACGATGACCGCGAGGTGCTGGAGACGGTGCACAAGCCGCTGCTGGGCTACTTCCGCGGCTCGGTGGACATCGTCGCCTCGCTGGCGGCCCTGCAGGGCTTCAAGGGCGACATCGCCAAGGTGCCCGAGGCCGACGTGCAGGCCATTCTCGAGCGCGGCTTCGAGCACTACGCCTACCACGCGGGCCTCATCGGCTCGGTGGAGAACGGGGTGAAGCGTCTGGAGGTGGTGCGCGAGGCGGACGTGGACGAGGTGGCCTGCCTCGTCGACTTCGGCCTGGACACTCCGACGGTGCTCCAGGGATTGCGCAAGCTGGCGGAGGTGCGCCAGCGCAGCGAGGAGCTCGCCGCCGGACGGCAGCAGCAGATCCTGGTGGAGAGCCGGCAGGGAGTCGACGCCCTGGTGGAGCTGGCGCGGAGCTCGGGCCAGGTGCTGATGCACGCCTCGGCGCGGCTGGCCCGCTCGCTGTCCGAGCTCCCCGAGGCACGGCGGGCCCTGGAGCCGGTGAAGGCGCTCGTGCTGGAGGAGAGCTCCGCCGAGCTCGCCCGGGCGCTGCGGGAAGCAGCCGGGGTGCCCGTACTGAGGAAGGGCGCGGTAGCGGACGGCTCGCTGGTGCCGCGAGCGCCGGAAGAGGAGCTGCCCTCGGAGGTGCAGCGCTGGGTACTGGACGAGTCCGGCCAGCCAGTGCCTTCCGGTGTCGTGGGCGAGCTGGCGCTCTGGGGCGCCGGTCTGCCGCAACAGCTGTGGCGCGCCTCGAGTGAGGAGCACCAGAGGTGGGTCCCCCATCCGCTGGACTCCTCCGCGCGCCTCTTCCGCACCGGCCGTTATGTCCGCATGCGCACGGACGGTGGCCTGGAGCCCATGAGCGCTCCCCCGGCCCGCACGAAGCGCCCCGCCGAGAAGGAGCGCCCCGCGAACGCCGTCGTGCCGGCCACCGCCACGGGAGGGGCTTCCACACCTCCCGCCATTCCTCTCGCGCCGAGGAACGAGCCCCTGCCGCTCTCCTTCGCCCAGCAGCGGCTGTGGTACCTGCAGCAGGTCGAGCCGGAGAGCGCGACGTACAACAACGGTGTCACATACCGCCTGAGTGGCCCGCTGAACGTGGCCGCCCTCCACTCCGCCCTGGAGGCGGTGGTGAACCGTCACGAGGTGCTGCGCACCACGTACACCCTCACCGAACAGGGCGCCGTCCAGCTCATCCATCCGAGCATCGAGCTGTCCATGCCCCGCGTGGAGCTGAGCGCCTCCACGTCCGAGGCCCGGGAGTCCGAGGCCCTCCGCCTGTGCCGCGAGCACCTGCTGCTGCCCTTCGATCTGGAGAAGGGCCCGGTCATGCGCGCGCTGCTGCTGGCCGTGGAGCCCGAGGAGCACATCCTCAACCTGGTCTTCCACCACATCGTCTCGGACGCCTGGTCCTCCCTGGTGCTGGCCAAGGAACTGGTGGCGCTCTACACCGCCTTCTGCGCCGGGCAGCCTTCGCCGCTGCCGCCCATGACGCTGCAATACGCGGACTTCGCCGTGTGGCAGCGCAAGTGGCTCGAGGGCGGAGTGATGGAGAGGGAGGTCTCCTGGTGGAAGCAGCGGCTCTCGGGTGTTCCGCCCCTGGACCTGCCCACCGACAAGCTCCGTCCCGCCGCCCAGGACAACAAGGGAGCCCTGCTCCCCTTCGTGCTGCCGCGAGAGGTGTCCGAGCCCCTGCTGGCCCTGGGGCGGCGTGAAGGCTCCACGTCCTTCATGGTGGTCATGGCGCTCTTCCAGACGATGCTGAGCCGCTACAGCGGTCAGGAGGACTTCGCCGTGGGTCTGCCCACCGCCGGCCGTCACTACCCGGGCACGGAGGGACTCATCGGCTGCTTCGTCAACACGCTCGCGGTGCGGGCCTCGCTGGATGGGGCGCCGTCCTTCCGCGAGTTGTTGACGCGCGTGCGCCGGGCGTCGCTGGAGATCCTCGCCCACCAGGAGCTTCCCTTCGAGCGGCTGGTGGACGCGCTCCAGGTGCGCAGAGATCTCAGCCGCTCGCCCGTCTTCCAGGTGGTGCTGAACGTCGTCAACGTCCCCGCGCCCCAGGCCGACATGGCCGACTTGCGCCTGAGCGGCGTGAAGATCAACGCGGACACGACCAAGTTCGATCTGTCGCTCGAGGTGATGGAGCGCGCCGACGGGCTGCACTGCACCCTCGAGTACGCGACGGGACTGTTCGAGCCGTCCACCGCGGCGCGCATGGCCGAGCACCTGACCGTGCTGGCGCGGCAGGTGGTGGAGTCTCCGGAGAAGCCGCTGGCGCAACTGCCGCTGCTGACCGAGGCCGAGCGCCAGCGGGTGCTCGTGGAGTGGAACGAGACCCGGACGGAGTATCCGCGCGACAACCTCGTCCACGGCCCGTTCGAGGCCCAGGCTCGCCGCACTCCGGATGCCATCGCGGTGCAGGAGGGCGAGCAACGCCTCACGTACCGTGAGCTGGACGAGCGCGCCAACCAGCTCGCCTGGCACCTGCGCTCCCTGGGCGTCGGGCCCGAGGTGCGCGTGGGCCTGTGCGCCGAGCGCTCCGTGGAGCTCGTCGTCGGCCTCTACGCCATCCTCAAGGCCGGCGGCGCCTACGTCCCGCTGGATCCCACCTATCCCCGCCAGCGCCTGGAGTGGATGCTGGAGGACGCCCGTCCCGCCGTCCTCCTGGCCCAGCCCGCCCTGCGCTCCCGCCTCCCCGAGCAGCACGGTGCCTCCGTGGTGCCGCTGGCGCTCCATGACGAGTCGCTGCGCGGCCAGCCCACGCACGCGCCGCCCGTCCAGGTCACTCCGGACAACCTCGCCTACGTCATCTTCACCTCGGGCTCCACCGGCCGGCCCAAGGGCGCCATGAATGCCCACCGCGCCGTCTGCAATCGCCTGTCGTGGATGCAGCAGGCCTACGGCCTGGACGAGCAGGACGTGGTGCTGCAGAAGACGCCCTACAGCTTCGACGTCTCCGTCTGGGAGTTCTTCTGGCCGCTCATGGTGGGTGCGCGTCTCGTGCTGGCCCGCCCCGGCGGCCACCAGGAGCCCGACTACCTGCTGCGGCTCATCTCCGAGCAGGGCGTCACCACCGCCCACTTCGTGCCTTCCATGCTCCAGCACTTCCTGGAGCAGCCGGGCCTCGAGCAGTGCACCCGCCTGCGCCGCGTGGTGTGCAGTGGTGAGGCGCTCTCGCTGGAGCTCACCCAGCGCTGCCTGCAGCGCCTGCCGTCCGCCTGGTTGCACAACCTCTACGGCCCCACCGAGGCCGCCGTCGACGTCACCGCCTTCCACTGCCAGAGCGTGGAAGGACTCCGCTCGGTGCCCATCGGCCGTCCCATCGCCAACACCGTCATCCGCATCCTCGATGCGCACCTGCGTCCGGTGCCCACGGGTGTGCCCGGCGAGCTCTTCATCGGCGGCGTCCAGGTGGGCCGCGGCTACCTCTCGCGTCCCACGCTCACCGCCGAGCGCTTCATCCCGGACCCCTTCGCCACCGAGCCCGGTGCCCGCCTCTACCGCACCGGCGACAAGGCGCGTTGGCTGGCGGACGGCAACATCGAGTACCTGGGCCGGCTCGACTTCCAGGTGAAGGTGCGCGGCCTGCGCATCGAGCTGGGAGAGATCGAGTCCGCCCTGGAGCAGGGCCCCCAGGTGCGCCAGGCCGTCGTCGTCGTGCGCGAGGACGTCCCGGGCGACAAGCGCATCGTGGCCTACGTCGTGCCCGATTCCGGTGGGTCCGCCGGGCTCGACGTCGCGCAGCTGCGTGACTTCCTCAAGAAGAAGCTGCCCGAGTACATGGTGCCCTCGGCCTTCGTGGCCCTGGAGACGCTGCCGCTCACCTCCAGCGGCAAGACGGACAGGAAGGCCCTGCCCGCGCCGGACCGCACCCAGTCCGCGCCTCGCTCCGCGTACGTCGCGCCTCGCAACGCCACCGAGCAGCGGCTCAGTGACATCTGGGCGCAGGTGCTCGGCGTGAAGCAGGTGGGCATCCACGACAACTTCTTCGAGCTGGGTGGCGACTCCATCGTCAGCCTCCAGGTCGTCGCGCGCGCGCGCCATGCGGGCCTCGCCCTCACCGCCCGCCAGTTCTTCCAGCACCAGACCATCGCCGAGCTGGCCAGCATCGCCGAGCGTGCCTCCGCCGCACGGGACGAGCAGGGTCCTGTCACCGGCGAAGTGCTCCTCACCCCCATCCAGCGCCAGTTCCTCCACCACGACACCGCCCACGCCCACCACTTCAACCACAGCCTGCTGCTCGAGGCGCGTCAGCCCCTGGACGCGGTAACCCTCGAGAAGGCGCTCGGCCACGTGGTGGCCCACCACGACGCGTTCCGCGCCCGCTTCACCCACGTCGAGGGACGCTGGCAGCAGCACTTCGAGGGCACCGAGGCCGCCCCCACGCTCCGTCAGGTGGACCTGTCCTCGCTTCCCGCCGCCGCCCGGCCCGCGGCCCTCGAGGCCGAGGCCGCTCGCATCCAGGCCGGCTTCGAGCTCTCCCGGGCTCCGCTGTTCGCCGCCGCGCTCTTCCACCTCGGCGGCGCCCAGCGTCTCTTCCTCTGCGTCCACCACCTCGTCATCGACGGTGTCTCCTGGCGCATCCTCATGGAGGACCTCGAGGCCACCTACCTCCAGTTCCTGCGCGGTCAGCAGGCGGGGCTGCCGCCCAAGTCCACCTCCTACCGGACGTGGGCGCGCCGCCTCTCCGAGTACGCCTCCTCCGAGGCGCTCGCCTCCGAGTCCGCCGTCTGGCTGGACGAGGCCCGTGCCCTCGTCCCCGCCCTCCCCGAGGACGCCTCCGGGGAGAACACCTACGCCTCCGCCGCCTCCGTCTCCGTCACCCTGGAAGCCGACGAGACCCGGCTCCTGCTCCAGGAGGTGCCCGCCGCCTGGCGCTCGCACATCAATGACGTCCTCCTCACCGCGCTCGTCCAGTCCTTCTCGGAGTGGACGGGCCAGCCCCGCCTCCTCGTGAATCTCGAGGGCCACGGCCGCGAGGACCTCTTCCCGGACGTGGACCTGTCCCGCACCATCGGCTGGTTCACCACCTTCACTCCCGTCCTGCTCGCCATTCCCGAGGGCGGCTCACCGGGAGACTGCCTGCGCTCCGTTCGCGACTCCCTGCGCCAGCTCCCGCACCACGGCATCGGCTTCGGCCTCCTGCGGTGGATGGGGCCGGACTCGCTTTCCCAGAAGCTGGCCGCGCTCTCCGCTCCGCAGGTCGCCTTCAACTACCTCGGCCAGTTCGACGCCTCCGCCACCGCGAGCACCCTCTTCTCCCTCTCCAACGAGCCCACGGGCCCCGTCACGGACCCCGCTGCTCGCCGCATGCACCCCCTGGAGGTGAATGGCTCCGTCCTCGCGGGACGCCTCCAGCTCTCGTTCACCTACAGCACCCATCTGCATCACGCGTCGACGATCCAGGGCCTCGCCCAGCGCTTCCTCGCGCACCTGAGAGCCCTCATCTCGCTCCGTCACTCCGACGACACGCGCCGCTTCACGCCCACGGACTTCCCCCTCGCGCGCATCTCCCAGCCGACCCTCGACGCAATCCTCTCCCGCCACACCGCCGTACCCGAGGACCTCTACCCCCTCACGCCCTTGCAGCAGGGCATGCTCTTCCACGCCCTCCTCTCACCGGAGTCCGGCGTCTACTTCGAGCAGCTCTCCTGGAGCGTCCACTCGCACCTCGAGCTGGAGGCGTTCCTCTCGGCGTGGCGGGCGGCGCTCGAGCGCAACCCCATCCTCCGCACGTCCTTCCTCTGGGAGGGACTCGACACCCCGTTGCAGCTCGTCCACTCGCGCGTCGAGCTGCCCTTCCAGCAGCATGACTGGAGGCACCTGTCCGCGAACGAGCAGAAGACGCGCCTCGACGCATTCATCCTCGAGGACATGCGCCAGGGCTTCGATCTCGCTCGCGCTCCGCTCATGCGCCTGACGGCCTTCCGCCTCCAGGACGACGCGTGGCGCTTCCTGTGGAGCCACCACCACCTGCTCGTGGATGGTTGGAGCGTTGGCCTGCTCCTGCAGGACGTCTTCGCCTTCTACGACGCCTTCCGCTCGGGCAAGCCGCTTCAGCGCTCCGCTCGCCCGCCCTTCCGCGACTACATCTCGTGGCTGCAGCGCCGCGACCCCTCCGCCGACGAGGCCTTCTGGCGCTCCACGCTCGCGGGCTTCTCCGCGCCCACGCCGCTTCCGGCCGACACCCACGCCACTCCGCCCACGGGGCAGCCCTCCAGCCAGCATGTCCTCGAGCTGAGCCTCTCCGCCGAGGACACGTCGGCCATCCAGGCCTTCGCGCGTCAGCACCAGGTCACGCTCAACACCCTCTCGCAGGCGGCCTGGGCGCTCGTGCTCTCGCTCCACAGCGCCGAGAAGGACGTGCTCTTCGGCCTCACCGTCTCCGGCAGGCCGCCCGAGCTCCCTGGTATCGAGACCATGGTGGGCCTGTTCATCAACTCCATCCCGGTCCGCATCCGCATCCCGGCGTCGTCCTCGCCCCTCATCCCCTGGCTCCACCAGCTCCGCTCGCAGCAACTGGAGTTGCAGCAGCACGAGCACACGCCGCTCGTCTCCATTCACGCCTCGAGCGCCCTGCCTCGCACGGCGCCGCTCTTCGAGTCGCTCCTCGTCGTCGAGAACTACCCGCTGGACGAGTCCCTCCAGCGCAATGCCACCTCGCTGGACATCCGGGATGTCCACACCTCCGAGCGCACCAACTTCCCGCTCACCCTCGCCGTCCATCCGGGCTCACGCATCCAGCTCCGCGCGACCTATGACTCGGCTCGCTTCGACAGCGCCCTGCTCCAGCAGGCCCTGAGCCACTGGTGCGCGCTGCTGCGGGGACTGACGCTCCGGAACGACGCCCGCCTGCGAGATCTGCCCCTGCTGTCCCAGGCCGAGCGCCAACAGGTGCTGGTGGAGTGGAACCAGACCTGGACGGACTACCCTCGCCACGGCTCCATCCACGGCCACTTCGAGGCCCAGGCCCGTCTCACTCCCGACGCCATCGCGGTGCAGGAGGGTGAGCACCGCCTCACCTACCGTGAGCTGGACGAGCGAGCCAACCAGCTCGCCTGGCACCTGCGCTCCCTGGGCGTTGGTACCGAGGCCATGGTGGGCCTGTTGCTCGAGCGCTCCACCGACATGGTGGTCGCCATGCTCGCCACCCTCAAGGCCGGCGGCGCCTATCTGCCCCTCGACACCTCCTATCCCTCCGAGCGCTTGTCCTTCATGCTCGAGGACTCCTCCGCTCGGGTCCTCATCACCCGTCAGTCACTCCAGGCCCGGCTGCCCTCGTATTCGGCTCGCCTCCTCCTGCTGGACTCCGAATCCTCGGCCCTCTCCCAGCTGCCCCGCCACGCTCCTCCCTCGAGCGCTGGCTCCGACAACCTCGCCCACCTCATCTACACCTCGGGCTCCACCGGCCGCCCCAAGGGCGTCGCCGTTCCCCACCTCGGCGTCCTGCGCCTCGTTGTCTCCACGAACTACATCCGCTTCTCTCCCGAGGATTGCGTCGCTCACGGCTCCAACACCGCCTTCGACGCCGCTACCTTCGAGGTCTGGGGTGCGCTCCTCTCCGGCGCTCGCCTCCTCATCCTCTCTCGCGAACAGCTCCTCTCGCCCCTCGAGCTCGGAGCGACACTCCGCGCCCACTCCGTCACCACTCTCTTCCTCACCACCGCCCTCTTCAACCAGGTCGCCTCTCTGGCGCCCTCCTCCTTCTCATCCCTGCGCGACCTCGTCGTCGGCGGTGAGGCCATTGACGTCACCTCCGTTCGCCGCGTCCTCGAGGCCGCTCCTCCCGCTCGACTCGTCAACGGCTACGGACCCACGGAGTCCACCACCTTCGCCACCTGGTACCGCATCCAGTCCGTCGCGCCCCAGGCGTCCTCGGTTCCCATCGGCCGCCCCATCTCCAACACCACCGCCTTCATCCTCGACGAGCACCTGCACCCCGTACCTCCCGGCGTCCCCGGCGAGCTGTACCTGGGTGGCGACGGCCTGGCTCGTGGCTACTTCGGCCGCCCCGAGCTCACCGCCGAGAAGTTCATTCCCCACCCCTTCTCCTCGGCTCCGGGTGCCCGCCTCTACCGCACCGGTGACAAGGCGCGTTGGCTGCCGGATGGCCAGCTCGAGTTCCTCGGCCGCCTCGACTCCCAGGTGAAGCTGCGCGGCTTCCGCATCGAGCTGGGTGAAGTGGAATCCGCCCTGCGTGCCCACCCCTCCGTGCGCCAGGCCATCGTCGTGGTGCGCCAGGACTCGGGTGACAAGCGGCTCGTGGCCTACGTCGTGCCCACTTCCCCTCGCCCTCCGGGAGAGGGACGGGGTGAGGGTAGTGCGACCCCAGAGCTCAACACCGCGGACCTGAGCACCTTCCTCAAAGGCTCCTTGCCCGAGTACATGGTGCCCTCCGCCTTCGTGTCGCTGGAGTCCCTGCCCCTGACTCCCAACGGCAAGGTGGACACCAGGGCGCTTCCCGCTCCCGAGGCCTCCTCGCTCCAATCGGCGGTGGCCTATGTCGCGCCTCGCAACGAGCTGGAGCAGCGCCTGGCCGACATCTGGGCACAGGTGCTGGGCATGAAGCAGGTGGGCATCCACGACCACTTCTTCGAGCTGGGGGGCCACTCCCTGCTCGCCACCCAGGTCGTCTCCCGCATCCGCTCCGCCTTCCAGGTGGAGCTGCCCCTGCGCGCCCTCTTCGAGGCTCCCTCCGTCGCCGCCCTCGCGGCCCACCTGGGCTCCGCCCTCCAGTCCGGTGCCTCGCTCCAGGCTCCTCCGCTCAAGCCGACGGACACCTCAGGCCCGCTGCCTCTCTCCTTCGCTCAGCAGCGCCTGTGGTTCATCGACCAGCTCCAGCCCGGCTCGTCCTCTTACAACATGCCCTACGTCCTGCGCCTGGAGGGCGCCCTGGACGAGGCCGCGCTCCAGCGTGCTTTCACTGAGCTGGTCCGCCGTCACCACGCCCTGCGCACCACCTTCGGCTCCGAGGCCGGCCAGCCCATCCAGCTCATCGCTCCCACGGCTTCCCTGCCTCTGTCCCTCGTGGACCTCTCCTCCCTGCCTCCCTCCGAGCGCATGGACGAGGCCCACCGCCTGGCCTCCCACTCCGTCATGCGGCCCTTTGATCTGGCCCATGGCCCGCTCCTGCACGCCTCGCTCTTCAAGCTCGAGGAGCGGCTGCACATCCTCGCTCTCTCCATGCACCACATCGTCTCCGACGGATGGTCCATGGGCATCCTCGTCCGTGAGGTAGCGGCCCTCTACCAGGCTTTCTCCTCGGGCCAGCCCTCGCCTCTGCCCGAGCTGCCTCTGCAGTACGCTGACTACGCCGTCTGGCAGCGTCAGTGGTTGCAGGGTGCGGCCCTCGAGCAGCAGCTCTCCTTCTGGCGCCAGCAGCTCTCCGGTGCTCCCGCCGCCCTCGAGCTGCCCACCGACAAGCCTCGTCCCTCTGTCCAGAGCCAGCGTGGCGCCCTCCTCGAGGTCCACCTCCCCAAGGCGCTCTCCGAGTCCCTCAAGGCCTTCTGCCAGCGTGAGGGGGTCACTCCTTTCATGGCCCTTCTGGCCTCCTTCCAGGTGTTGCTCTCCCGCTACTCCGGCCAGGACGACATCTCCGTCGGCTCTCCCATCGCCGGCCGTAGACATTCCGAGCTCGAGGGCCTCATCGGCTTCTTCGTCAACACCCTCGTCCTGCGTGCTCGCCTCTCGGCCGTCTCCTCCTTCCGCGAGCTGCTCCAGCAGGTGCGTGAAACCACCCTCGGTGCCTTCGCCCACCAGGACATCCCCTTCGAGAAGCTCGTCGAGGAGCTGCGTCCTCCTCGTGACTTGAGCCGGTCTCCCCTCTTCCAAGTGATGTTCGCCCTGCAGAACGCTCCTCACTCGGACATCGAGCTGCCAGGCCTCTCCCTGCGCCCGTTGATGCCGAACGAGGTCTCCTCCAAGTTCGACCTCACCCTTTCCCTCCTCGACAGCCCCGAGGGCTTCACCGGCACTCTCGAGTACTGCTCCGAACTCTTCGAGCACGACACCGTCAGCCGCATGGCGAGCCACCTGGGCGTGTTGCTCGAGTCACTCATCTCGTGCCCCGAGGCTCCTCTCTCCTCCCTGCCTCTTCTGACCGACACCGAGCGCCAGCAAGTGCTGGTGGAGTGGAACCAGACGCGCACCGACTACCCGCGCCACAGTTCCATCCACGGCCACTTCGAGGCCCAGGCTCGCCTCACTCCCGACGCCATCGCCGTCCAGGAGGGTGCTCAGTCCCTCACCTACCGTGAGCTGGACGAGCGCGCCAACCAACTCGCCTGGCGCCTGCGCTCCCTCGGTGTCGGTACCGAGACCATGGTGGGTCTGTTGCTCGAGCGCTCCACCGACATGGTGGTCTCCATGCTCGCCACCCTCAAGGCTGGCGGTGTCTACCTGCCTCTCGACACCTCCTACCCCTCCGAGCGTCTGGCCTTCATGCTCGAGGACTCCTCCGCTCGCGTTCTCATCACCCTCCAGTCCCTCCAGGCCCGGCTGCCTTCTCACTCGGCTCGCCTCCTCCTGTTGGACTCCGAGTCCTCGGCCCTCTCCCAGCAGCCTCGCCACGCTCCTCCTTCAGGCTCCGGCTCCGACAACCTCGCCTACCTCATCTACACCTCGGGCTCCACGGGACGTCCCAAGGGTGTCGCCGTTCCCCACCTCGGCGTCCTGCGTCTCATCCTCTCCTCGGACTACGTCCGCTTCTCTCCCGAGGACTGCGTCGCTCACGCCTCCAACACCGCCTTCGACGCCGCTACCTTCGAAGTCTGGGGGGCGCTGCTCTCCGGTGCTCGCCTCGTCATCCTCTCGCGCGAGCAACTCCTCTCGCCTCTCGAGCTCGGCGCCACCCTCCGCGCCCACTCCGTCTCCACCCTCTTCCTCACCACCGCTCTCTTCAACCAGGTCGCTTCTCTCGCGCCCTCCTCCTTCTCCTCCCTGCGCAACCTCCTCTTCGGCGGTGAGGCCTCTGACGCTCTCTCCATCCGCCGTGTCCTCGAGGCTGCTCCTCCCTCTCGTCTCCTCAA
The DNA here is from genome assembly GCF_000733295.1 of Archangium violaceum Cb vi76. Classification (GTDB taxonomy): domain Bacteria; phylum Myxococcota; class Myxococcia; order Myxococcales; family Myxococcaceae; genus Archangium; species Archangium violaceum. Next base: position 14,952 of record NZ_JPMI01000319.1, read on the forward strand.
CGTCTACGGCCCCACCGAGTCCACCACCTTCGCTACCTGGTACTTCATCCAGTCCGTCGCGCCCCACGCGTCCTCGGTTCCCATCGGCCGCCCCATCTCCAACACCACGGCCTTCGTCCTCGACGAGCACCTGCACCCCGTACCTCCCGGCGTCCCCGGCGAGCTGTACCTGGGCGGCGACGGTCTGGCGCGTGGCTACTTCGGCCGCCCCGAGCTCACCGCCGAGAAGTTCATCCCCCACCCCTTCTCCTCGGCTCCGGGTGCCCGCCTCTACCGCACCGGTGACAAGGTGCGTTGGCTGGCCGACGGCACGCTCGAGTTCCTCAGCCGCCTCGACTCCCAGGTGAAGCTGCGTGGCTTCCGCATCGAGCTGGGCGAAGTGGAATCCACCCTGCGTGCCTACCCGTCCGTGCGCCAGGCCATCGTCGTGGTGCGCCAGGACTCGGGTGACAAGCGTCTCGTTGCCTACGTCGTGCCCACTTCCCCTCGCCCTCCGGGAGAGGGACGGGGTGAGGGTAGTGCGTCCCCCGAGCTCAACACCGCGGACCTGAGCACCTTCCTCAAGGGCACCTTGCCCGAGTACATGGTGCCCTCCGCCCTCGTGCCCCTCGACGCCCTGCCGCTCACCCCCAACGGCAAGGTGGACACCCGGGCTCTTCCCGCCCCCGCGGCCTCGCTCTCTTCCTCCAGCAACTACGTTGCGCCTTCCAGCGAGCTGGAGCAGCGCCTGGCCGACATCTGGGCACAGGTGCTCCACACCGATCGCATCGGCATTCACGACAACTTCTTCGAGCTCGGTGGCCACTCCCTCCTGGCCACCCAGGTCGTCTCCCGCATCCGCTCCACCTTCCAGGTGGAGCTGCCCCTGCGCGCCCTCTTCGAGGCTCCCTCCGTCGCTGCCCTCGCGGCCCACCTGGGCTCCGTCCTCCAGTCCGGCACGCCTCTCCAGGCTCCTCCGCTCAAGCCGGCGGACATCTCAGGCCCGCTGCCTCTCTCCTTCGCTCAGCAGCGCCTGTGGTTCATCGACCAGCTCCAGCCGGGCTCCTCCTCCTACAACATGCCTTACGTCCTGCGCCTGGAGGGCGCTCTGGACGAGGCCTCTCTCCAGCAAGTCTTCACCGAGCTGGTTCGCCGTCATCATTCCCTGCGCACCACCTTCGGCTCCGAGGCCGGCCAGCCCGTCCAGCTCATCGCTCCCACGGCTTCCCTGCCCCTGTCCCTCGTGGACCTCTCCTCCCTGCCTCCCTCCGAGCGCATGGACGAGGCCCACCGCCAGGCCTCTCGAGTCGCCCTGCGGCCCTTTGATCTGACTCATGGTCCGCTCATCCACGCCTCGCTCTTCAAGCTCGAGGAGCGGTTGCACATTCTCGTCCTCTCCATGCACCACATCGTCTCCGACGGGTGGTCCATGGGCATCCTCGTGCGCGAGGTGGCCGCCCTCTACCAGGCCTTCTCCTCCGGCCTGCCTTCGCCCCTGCCCGAGCTGCCCCTGCAATACGCTGACTACGCCGTCTGGCAGCGTCAGTGGCTGCAGGGCGCCGCCCTCGAGCAACAGCTCTCCTACTGGAAGCAGCACCTCTCCGGCGCTCCCGCCGCTCTCGAGCTGCCCACCGACAAGCCTCGGCCCTCCGTCCAGAGCCACCGCGGTGCGCACCTCGAGGTCCATCTCCCCAAGGCGCTCTCCGAGTCGCTCACGGCCTTCTGCCAGCGTGAGGGGGTTACTCCCTTCATGGCCCTTCTGGCCTCCTTCCAGGTGTTGCTCTCCCGCTACTCCGGTCAGGACGACATCAGCGTCGGCTCCCCCATCGCCGGCCGCCGCCACTCGGAGCTCGAGGGACTCATCGGCTTCTTCGTCAACACCCTCGTCCTGCGTGCCCGCTTCACCGGTGTCACCACCTTCCGCGAGCTGCTCCAGCAGGTGCGTGAAACCACCCTTGGCGCCTTCGCCCACCAGGACATCCCCTTCGAGAAGCTCGTCGAGGAGTTGCAGCCTCCTCGTGACCTGAGCCGCACGCCTCTCTTCCAGGTGATGTTCGCCCTTCAGAACGCCCCCACCAGCAACCTGGAACTCCCGGGCCTCTCCCTGCGTGCTCTGCCTCCCGGCGAACTCCCCTCCAAGTTCGACCTCACCCTCTCCCTCTCCGATGGCCCGGACGGCTTCACCGGCACGCTCGAATACTGCACGGACCTCTTCGAGCACGACACCGCCCGCCGCATGGTGGACCACCTGCGGGTGCTCCTCTCCTCCGTCCTCTCCCAGCCGGATGCGCCCCTCGTCTCGCTGTCCCTGCTGACCGGGTCCGAGCGTCACCAGCTGCTCGTGGACTGGAGTCCCGCTCCTCGTGCGCTGCCCGAGCACCCGCTCGTCCACCGCCTCTTCGAGGCCCAGGTGCGCCGCTCTCCGGATGCTCCCGCCCTCCACTCCTCCAGCGCGCGCCTCACCTACTCGGAGCTCAATGCCCGCTCCAATCAGCTCGCGCGCTTCCTCATCTCCCTCGGCGTCGGCCCGGATTCCCTCGTCGCGCTCCACCTCGAGCGCTCCACGGACTTCGTCATCGCCCTGCTCGCCACCCTCAAGGCTGGTGGCGCCTGGCTCCCCCTCGACCCGTCCCTCCCCAACGAGCGCCTCTCCTTCATCCTCTCCGACGCTCGTCCCTCCCTCCTCCTCACCCACGCCCCCCTGGACGTGGGCATCCGCTCCTTCCGGATGGAGGCCTTCTCCGCGCAGAGCTCCGCCTTCTCCGGGGATGACCTCGAGCTGACTCCGGACGACGACAACCTCGCCTACGCCATCTACACCTCGGGCTCCACCGGCCGCCCCAAGGGCACCCTGCTGAACCACCGCGGCCTCTTCAACACCGTGCTGCAGGGCATCGACGCCATGAAGCTCGGGCCCGACTCTCGCGCCCTGCCCTACGCTTCCATCGGCTTCGACGCCTCCATCTGGGAGATGCTTCCCACCCTCCTCGCGGGTGGACAGCTCTTCCTCACCACTCGCGACCAGCTCCCGCCCGGCCTGCCCTTGCGGCAATTCCTGCGCGAGCACTCCATCAACGCCGCCTCGTTCACACCCTCCCTGCTCGCCCTCCTCGAGCCTCAGGGCCTCGAGTCCCTCCACACTGTCGCCGTTGGCGGCGAAGTCCTCGCACCGGAGCTCGCGGCCCGCTGGAAGCCTGGGCGCCGCTTCCTCAACGTCTACGGCCCCACCGAGGCCTCCATCGTCGCCACCCTCACCGACGACGTGGAGCCTCGCCGCGTCTCCATCGGCCGCCCCTTCCACAACGTCCAGGCCTACGTGCTCGATGAGCACCTGCGCCCTCTCCCCGTCGGCCTGCCCGGCGAGCTGTACCTGGGTGGCGTCGGCCTGGCTCGTGGCTACCTCGGCCGTCCCGAGCTCACCGCCGAGAAGTTCCTCCCCCACCCCTTCTCCTCTTCTCCGGGCGCCCGCCTCTACCGTACCGGTGACAAGGCGCGCTGGCTGCCGGACGGCCAGCTCGAGTTCCTCGGCCGCCTCGACTCCCAGGTGAAGCTGCGTGGCTTCCGCATCGAGCTGGGTGAAATCGAATCCGCCCTGCGCTCCCACTCCTCCATCCGTCAGGCGGCCGTGGTGCTTCGCCAGGATTCCACGGGCGACAAGCGCCTCGTCTCCTACCTCGTTGCCCACGAGGGCCATTCCGTGGAACCCGGCACCTTGCGCGACTTCCTCAAGCGCTCGCTGCCCGAGTACATGGTGCCCTCCGCCTTCGTCTCCCTCGAGGCCCTGCCCTTGTCTTCCAGCGGCAAGGTGGACATCCGGGCGCTTCCCGCCCCCGAGGCCTCCTCGCTCCAGCCGGCGGCGGCCTACGTCGCGCCTCGCAACGAGCTGGAGCAGCGCCTGGCCGACGTCTGGGCCCAGGTGCTGGGCATGAAGCAGGTGGGCATCCACGACAACTTCTTCGAGATGGGTGGCCACTCCCTGCTCGCCACCCAGGTTGTCTCCCGCATCCGCTCCGCCTTCCAGGTGGAGCTGCCCCTGCGCGCCCTCTTCGAGGCTCCCTCCGTCGCCTCCCTCGCGGCTCACCTGAGCGCCGCGCACCCGTCCAGTGCCACGATTCAGGCTCCTCCGCTCAAGCCGACGGACACCTCAGGCCCGCTGCCTCTCTCCTTCTCTCAGCAGCGCCTGTGGTTCCTCGACCAGCTCCAGCCCGGCTCCTCCTCCTACAACATGCCCTTCGTCCTGCGCCTGGAGGGCGCTCTGGACGAAGCCGCTCTCCAGCGTGTCTTCTCCGAGCTGGTTCGCCGTCACCACTCCCTGCGCACCACCTTCGGCTCCGAGGCCGGCCAGCCTGTCCAGCGCATCGCGCCTACGGCTTCCCTGCCCTTGTCCCTCGTGGACCTCTCCTCCCTGCCTCCCTCCGAGCGCATGGACGAGGCCCACCGCCAGGCCTCTCGAGTCGCCCTGCGGCCCTTTGATCTGGCGCACGGCCCGCTCATCCACGCCTCGCTCTTCAAGCTCGAGGAGCGGCTCCACATCCTCGTCCTCTCCATGCACCACATCGTCTCCGACGGGTGGTCCATGGGCATCCTCGTGCGCGAGGTAGCCGCTCTCTACCAGGCCTTCTCCTCTGGCCTGCCTTCGCCCCTGCCCGAGCTGCCCCTGCAATACGCTGACTACGCCGTCTGGCAGCGTCAGTGGCTGCAAGGTGCCGCCCTCGAGCAGCAGCTCTCCTACTGGCGCCAGCAGCTCTCTGGTGCTCCCGCCGCTCTCGAGCTGCCCACCGACAAGCCTCGGCCCTCCGTCCAGAGCCACCGCGGCGCACACCTCGAGGTCCACCTCCCCAAGGCCCTCTCCGAGTCGCTCACGGCCTTCTGCCAGCGTGAGGGGGTCACTCCCTTCATGGCCCTTCTGGCCTCCTTCCAGCTCCTGCTCTCCCGCTACTCGGGTCAGGACGACATCTCCGTCGGCTCTCCTATCGCCGGCCGCCGCCACTCCGAGCTCGAGGGCCTCATCGGCTTCTTCGTCAACACCCTCGTCCTTCGTGCCCGCCTCTCGGCTGTCTCCTCCTTCCGCGAGCTGTTGCACCAGGTGCGCGAGACCACCCTCGGTGCCTTCGCCCACCAGGACATCCCCTTCGAGAAGCTCGTCGAGGAGTTGCAGCCTCCTCGTGACTTGAGCCGCACGCCTCTCTTCCAGGTGATGTTCGCCCTCCAGAATGCTCCCGCCAGCAACCTGGAGCTCCCGGGCCTCTCCCTGCGCGCTCTGCCTCCGGGCGAGCTCCCCTCCAAGTTCGACCTCACCCTCTCCCTCTCCGACGGCCCCGAGGGCTTCACCGGCTCTCTCGAGTACTGCACGGACCTCTTCGAGCACGACACCGCCCGCCGCATGGTGGACCACCTGCGGGTGCTCCTCTCCTCCGTCCTCTCCCAGCCGGATGCGCCCCTCGCCTCGCTGTCCCTGCTGACGGGGTCCGAGCGTCACCAACTGCTCGTGGACTGGAGCCCCGCCCCTCGCGCGCTGCCCGAGCACCCGCTCGTCCACTGCCTCTTCGAGGCCCAGGCGCGTCGCACTCCGGATGCTCCCGCCCTTCACTCCTCCAGCGCGCGCCTCACCTACTCGGAGCTCAACGCTCGCTCCAACCAGCTCGCACGCCTCCTGCGCTCCCTCGGCGTCGGCCCGGATTCCCTCGTCGCTCTCCACCTCGAGCGCTCCACGGACTTCGTCATCGCCCTGCTCGCCACCCTCAAGGCTGGTGGCGCGTGGCTCCCCCTCGACCCCTCCCTCCCCAACGAGCGCCTCTCCTTCATCCTCTCCGACGCTCGTCCCTCCCTCCTCCTCACCCACTCCTCACTCGATGTGAGCGTTCGCTCCTTCCGGATGGAAGACCTCTCCGCGCAGAGTTCCACCTTCTCCGGGGATGACCTCGAGCTGACTCCGGACGGCGACAACCTCGCCTACGCCATCTACACCTCCGGCTCCACCGGCCGCCCCAAGGGCACCCTCTTGCAGCACCGCGGCCTCTGCAACACCGTCCTGCAGAGCATCGACTCCATGAAGCTCGGGCCCGACTCTCGCGTCCTGCCCTACGCCTCCATCAGCTTCGACGCCTCCATCTGGGAGATGCTTCCCACCCTCCTCGCGGGTGGACAGCTCTTCCTCACCACTCGCGACCAGCTCCCGCCCGGCCTGCCCTTGCAGCAATTCCTGCGCGAGCACTCCATCAACACCGCCTTCTTCACTCCTGCCCTGCTCGCGATTCTCGAGCCCCAGGTCCTGGAGTCCCTCCACACCGTCGTCGCCGGCGGCGAGGCCCTCGCACCGGAGCTCGCGGCCCGCTGGAAGCCCGGGCGCCGCTTCCTCAACGTCTACGGCCCCACCGAGGTCTCCATCGTCGCCACCCTCACCGACGACGTGGACCCTCGTCGCGTCTCCATCGGCCGCCCCTTCCACAACGTCCAGGCCTACGTGCTCGACGAGCACCTGCGTCCTCTCCCCGTGGGCCTGCCCGGCGAGCTGTACCTGGGCGGCGTCGGCCTGGCTCGCGGCTACCTCGGCCGCTCCGAGCTCACCGCCGAGAAGTTCCTCCCCCACCCCTTCTCCTCTTCTCCGGGCGAGCGCCTCTACCGCACCGGTGACAAGGTGCGCTGGCTGCCGGATGGCCAGCTCGAGTTCCTCGGCCGCCTCGACTCCCAGGTGAAGCTGCGTGGCTTCCGCATCGAGCTGGGTGAAATCGAATCCGCCCTGCGCGCCCACTCCTCCATCCTCCAGGCGGCCGTGGTGCTTCGCCAGGACTCCACGGGCGACAAGCGCCTCGTCGCCTACCTCGTTACCCACGAGGGCCACTCCGTGGAACCCGGCACCTTGCGCGACTTCCTCAAGCGCTCGCTGCCCGAGTACATGGTTCCCTCCGCCTTCGTCTCCCTCGAGGCCCTGCCCCTGTCTTCCAGTGGCAAGGTGGACACCCGGGCGCTTCCCACGCCGGACATGCACGCCCAGCCGGCCTCGACCGTGCTGGCGCCGAGGGATGAACTCGAGCTGCGGCTCACCCGACTCTGGGAAGAGGTGCTGGGGGTTCATCCCGTCGGCGTTCGCGGCAACTTCTTCGAGCTGGGCGGCCACTCGTTGCTCGCCGTGCAGCTCATGGCGCGCGTGCGTGAGGCCACCGGCCGCGAGCTGCCCCTGGCCACCCTCTTCCGCGCTCCCACCGTGGAGTTGCTCGCCGCGCTGCTGCGCCAGGAGTCCCCGCTTCCCTGGTCCCCGCTCGTTCCCTTGAGTGGTGGTGGCGACAAGACGCCTCTCTTCCTTGTCCACCCCGTCGGAGGCAACGTCTTCTGCTACACCGAGCTGGCGCGTCAGCTCGGCTCCGAGCGCCCCATCTTCGGCCTGCAGGCCCAGGGGCTCGATGGCCTCAGTGCCCCGTTGTCCTCCGTGGAGGAAATGGCGGCCCTCTACGTGGAGTCCATCCGCTCGGTTCAGCCCTCTGGCCCGTACCTGCTGGGCGGCTGGTCCATGGGTGGCGTCATCGCCTACGAGATGGCCTCCCAGCTCCGTCAGCGTGGCGAGCAGGTCGAGCTCGTCACCCTCATCGACTCCTACGTTCCCCAGCGAGAGGCCTTGCCGGAGCTCGAGCCCTCCGAGGCGGCTGTCCTGTTCCTCCAGGATCTGCTGGGCACCTTCGGAGCCGAGCTGCTACCGGACTGGGAGCAGCTCCAGGCCCTGGAGCCGGATGCGGTGCTGGCACGAGTGCTGGAGGAGGGTGCGCGCAGCGGAGCCCTGCCGCCCGGTATGGGGCTGGAGCAACTGCGCACCCTGCTGCGCGTCTTCGAGAGCAACCTGCGCGCCAACCAGCGCTACACGGCCCGCGCCTCCGATCAGCGTCTGCTGCTGCTCAAGGCCGGTGAGGTCACCAGCCAGCCCGAGGACGGCGGGTGGTCGGCGGTGGCCGGCGGCGGCCTCGAGCGCCACGTGCTGCCCGGAGGCCACCATGCCTTGCTGCGCGCGCCCCTCGTGCGGCAGCTCGCCGAGCTCCTGCGCGAGGCCCTCGCTTCAAGCACCCAGGATTCGCGGCGCCGGGCCCTCCAGCCCTGAGGAGCGCTCCCTGGCTCGGGGGCCGGAGCCCATCTCCGGCCCCTCCGGGTGTCACTCCGCCATCTCCGAAGGGCTTCCGTCCCCCCGCGGCCTCAGCCTCCGCACGCGCGTGAGCACCTGCTCGGGCAGCGCATCCCGGAGCACGTTCCGGGCTGTCCGCTCCAGCGCCTGGGCTCGCACCATCCAGTCACCCAGGCTCATCGGCCGGGTGATGCGCAGCTGGACCGTCATCCGCTGCCTCCTCGCCCAGTCCGACTTGTAGGCCTCGGTGCCGCGCAGGAAGTCGTACTCGGAGAAGCCCTCGGCCAGTGCATCGCGGAACGTCTCTCCCACGAGCACGAGCCCCACGCTCCGTGACTTCCACTCGGGATCGTATCCCGCGTTGTAGTAACTGAAGGTGCGCCCGTGCCGCAGGGCGTAGACGGACGCCACCGCCCTGCCTCCCACCGACAGGAGGTAGAGGCGCACCTTCCCCGCCGCCGACAGCAGTGGCACCACCTCCTGGTGGAAGGCCTGGACGTCCGGCGCGCCGAGCCCACTGCGCGTTCCCCAACGCAACGCGTGCAGCCGGAAGAACTCCGGCAGCGCACGGGCCAGCTCCTCGGGCTTCTCCGCCCTGGTGATGGCGAACCCCTCCTGCCGCTCGAGCCACTTGCGGCGGCGCAGGAAGTTGTCGGCCCGGGCCGTCCGGGCGAGAAAGGTGTCGAAGCACTCGCCCGCATCGAGGACCTCGTACGGGCAGCGGTTGCGCCCGGTACGCTCGAGGTGCCACCCACGGGCCCGGCATCGCGCCTCCAGGAGCGCCACCGTGGGGGACAGCTCCTCCACGTCGGACAGCTCCAGGATGTCCCACTCGTGCCGGACGCGTTCGAGCGCATCCGCCAGGACCTCCGTGAGGGCCGCCTCGTCCCCGGGCCGGAGGATCGCATCGAGGTAGTCACTCCCCACGCCCTCGTCCCCCAGCCACCGCAGCCACTTCAGACGGACACCGCCCCACCACCGCTCCTCCAGGGAGAGCGGCAGCACCCCCGCGAGCTGGCCCGACCCGTCCCGCACCGTGAGGAGGAAGGGCCGTCGCCGCCCGCCGAGCTGGAGGTGCCAGCCGAAGAGCCACTCCCAGGTGTTGAAGACGCTCGCGCGTCCGGACTCGCACAGGCTCCGCCACTCGTCACGCAGCGCCAGGAAACCCCGTGTCTCGCGCACGAGCACCATCGTCCAGCCGTTCATGTCTCCAGCACCTCCCACACCACGCGCGCCATCCGCTCCAGCTCCTCGCGGCCAAGGTCCTGATGGCAGGGCAGCTCCACCACCCGCCGGCGGAGCGCCTCCACCTCGGGAAAGCAGTCGCGCGGCACCGAGGGATGGCCGTACCTCCAGAAGTCGACCGCATGGATGCCTCGCGACCACAACCGGCGCAGGGCGAGCTCCTTGTCATCCACCTCGAGCGCGTAGAAGAGCGGGCACACCCCGGGCGGCAACGAGGACCAGACCGTCCGCGCGGGCCTGCCGATCCACTCGTGGAGCAGGAACCAGTTGGCACGGCGGCGTTGCACCACCTGCTCCGCGTCCACGGTCTCGAGCAACCGGGCGGCCATGGGGCTCATCCCGAGATGCAGCACCGTCGGATCGAGCTCCTGGGTTCCCACGGGAATGTCCTCGTCACGGGCCCACTCGCGGATGTGCCGGGTGACGGCCTTCACCCCCGAGCGCACCCACCTGCCCGCGCTGGGAAAGCGGCGCTCGGACGCCACCAGCATCGAGCCCGCCAGGTGCGAGAGCGCCGGCAGGAGCGGAGGCAATACGGGAGGCCCGAGTCCGGCCGTGGCGGCGTTCCGCATGAACAGGCCACCCCCGTGGGGCACGGGGAGCGTCTTGTAGAAACAGAAGATGGCGGCTTCCCCCAGGCTCCCCAAGGGACGCTCGCCGTCGCTGGAGAAGAGCGACAGCGCGCAGTCCTCGATGAGAAGGGCGCCGCACTCGCGGGCGATCTCCGCCAACGCCTCGAGGGGTTGGGGAAGCCGGCGTAATGAATGACATAGATGGCGCGCGTGTGAGGACCCACGCACGCGCGGACGTGCTCCACATCCAACCGGCCCTCCCCATCCACGCGCGCGAACTGGATCCGCGCGCCCGCGTGCAGCAGCGCCGAGACTTCCACGCCATGGTGGTAGGCCGGAACGATGACCTCGCCTCCCTCGAGCCCCAGCATCCTCGCCGCCCGCCACACCGCGTTGCGGCCGAGATAGGTCAACTCGAGCCCGAACCTGTTGAAGGGAAAGGAGGCCGCGACGCCCGTGCGCGGCAACAGCTGCGCCGGGTCGAGCCCGGGCAGCGACGGAATGTCCATCAGCGCATCCATTCGCCCACCTCCCGAAGCCATCGCATCGCCGCCGGTCCCCGCTGGAAGCGCACCGTGTGCAGCAGGCGCCCCTTGAGCGTGGGCCGGAGGATGAAAAGCCAGACATGGCGGCGCACCCGCTGCGTCCAGTCGAGCTTCCAGGGCATCCTCGGGCCCAGGAAGTCGAACTCCGCCGTGCCCCGGTGCGCGAGGTCCTCCAGCACGTCCTCGACGAGGAGCTGGCCCGGAGAGCACTCGGAGAAGCCCTCGTCGTAGCCGGGCTTGAGCAGGTAGTAACGGCCCCCGTACTCCAGCCCGAAATGGAAGGCCACGGCACGGCCCCCCACCCGCAGGGTGTAGAGGGCGAGCCAGCCCCCCGCCGCGGCGAGCCGGGCCAGGCCCGTGTAGAAGTCGAGCGTCTCCGGACGGCACATGATGGCGGTGCCCCGCTGCCCCTTCCACCCACCGCCCTCCAGCGCGAAGCCCTCCTCGAGAGCCCGGTGCAGCGCGTCCCCGCCCTCCACGCGCTCGAGCACGAGCGGGCCGTGCCGCGCGAGCTTCTTGCGGCGCCGCCGGAGGTTCGCGCGGAACTTCGCGTCGAGCGTCTCCTCGAGCGCGCCGCGGGAGAGCACCGGGAGCCATGGGGACTCGAGCGAGGGCCAGCGCGCCACCTGGAAGCCCGCCTCCCCCGCGGCCGCGCCGAGCGTCGCGTCCAACACCCCACCCGTTTCGATGTCCTTGAGCAGGAGCACCTCCCAGGGCTCCTCCCGGAGGTGTGCCCAGATGGCGCGGACGGACTCCTCCGGACAGGCCGCGTCGAGCGCCCACGTCACACGCTGCGAGTGCTCGTTGGACGGGGACTGCCACAGCCGGACGGGCACGCCCGCCAGACGCCCACGCCGCTCCAACAGCGGAGCGAAGGCGAGGGGCCCACCATTCCCTCGCGCGCGGAAGACCCGGAGCGGGGAGCCCGGGGCGAAGCTCTCCATCCACAGCCGGGTCCAACCGCCGAGCGCGAAGGGCCCCGCCCCCGGAGCACCATGCGCGACCGCGTCCCACTCGGACGAGTACCCGGCCATCGCCCCCAGCCCCACCCGTTGCTCGACGGTGACGCCGGGCCCGGGCGCCTCCTCCCACCGGACCACCTGCTCCATGGCCCCCTCCTCCCGGCCGCTCATGGTGACACCTTCCACACCAGATCGAAGGCCAGCTCCGACACCGGCACGGGCGCCCCGATGCGCGGCAGCTCGAGCAGTTCGCTCGTCCGCGTGCAGAGCCCCGAGCGGGTGGTGACCGCTGCCTGGAAGTAGCGGCCCACGAGCGCCGTCACCTCGGGACACGTGGCGCCATTGGGATAGGAGAAGAGCGCCGGGCGCACGCCCAGCTTCTCCTCGAGCGTATCGCGGCAGGACCGCAGCTCCCGCTCCACCTCCTCGAGCGGCAGCCGCGTGAGGATGGGGTGGCTGCGCGTGTGAGCGCCCAGCTCGAAACCCTGGTGCGCCAGCTCCCGCACCTCCTCCCAGGAGAGGAAACGGTTCTCGTCGTTCACCGGCACCGGGAACTTCGCGCGCAGCCGCTCCACGATGTCGAGCATGCTCTCGTGCGGCAGCTCCTTGAGGTACTCGACGCACGCGCTCATCAGGACCCGCGGTCCCAACCCGAGCGAGCCCAGGCGGATGATGGCCGGGTCGCCACTCGCCTGGCACACCTGCTCGGGCGGGGAGCGGGAGAAGATCTCCTCCAGCTCATACCCCCACATCCAACCGTCGGTCCCCACCAACCCGGTGGTGATGAAGATGGTGGCTGGAACGCCATGGCGCGCGAGGATGGGCGCGACGAGGTACAGGTTGTTGCGGTAACCATCATCGAAGGTCAGTGCCACCGCCCTGCGGGGCAACCTCGCCCGGCCCTCGAGTCCCGCGACGAGCTCGGACAGGAGCACGGGTTGGTACTGGCGTGCGAGAAAGGCGACATGCTGCTCGAACGCATGGACATCCAGCACCGGCTCACCCCACACCCCCACCGGCCGCCGCTGGACCTTGTGATAGAAGAGGATGGCCGCCTCGCCTTCCCCGAGCCGCAAGGAGGCGGGATGAAGGCCCGCGTAGTACGTGAGCGCCTTCACGCCCTTCTTCACCCAGTACACCCAGTCCCGCTGGTCCACGCCGCGCGCGCGTGACACCACCCGCGCCAGATCGATCCGGTTCCTCGATCGCTCCCGATCGATCCGGTTCCTCGGCCGCTCGGGCCATGACTGGTCCCGTCCGGCTCCGGGAACGAACACATTGGCATCCTTCATAGCTCCCCCCCGCCCGAGCTCATTGCAATCACAGCGCCGGGCCAGAACTCCCGAAGTTGCGGGGAGATGCACCCACATTGGGCAACGCATTCCCACGCAATGCCCCAGCGCGACCCGGAGAGGAGCACGCACGTCACTCGAGGCCGCGCACCATCCGATGATGGGGAGGCACCGGGAGGAGGGGCATCCGAGCAAGGGAAGGCGAGTACACGGGTACGCATCGCGGTGCCCCACCAGACAATGGAAAGGGAGCCCTCCGCTCTCCAGCTTGTCGCATGAGCGGGTGCGTCGCGCGCGATGGCGTCCGCTCGCGGAGGGGGGAAGACACATGAATGGAAAGTGGCTCTGGAGCGCCGTGCTGGCGGTGTGTTTCATCGCCGGGTGCGGAGTGTCCGACGGGATGGAACAGGAGGACACCACCGGGCTCTCGGAGGTAGAGGAGGCCCGGGACGAGGGAGAGTTCCTGGACGAGGAGGAACTCGAGGCACAATGGAAGCAGCCCTTCCAGCTGATCTACGAGGAGTACTTCGGCAAGGGAGCGGGGCCCGAGTGGAGCATTCCCCGAACGTCCAAGTCTCCCAACGGAAAGCGCCGATTCCTGGGTCCCTTCAACCAGGAAGAGGTGGCGCTCCAGCTCGAGGATCTGCCGGCCCATGATGAGATCAAGGTCACGCTCGAGCTGTTCGTCCTCAAGACGTGGGACGGAAACAGCACCTGCTGCGGCCCGGATCGCTGGGTGGCACAGGTGGACGGTGGCCCCGTGCTGCTCGATGCCACCTTCTCCAACGATGACGCGCCGTTCGATCCCGAGTTCTCGCAGTCGTATCCGGGACCGTACCCCGGAGGCAGCAACCCGGGCCTCACCGGCGCGACCGAGAAGGGAACGCTCGGCTATCCCGATGAGTCCGGCTACGGCGGGGTGGGCGACTCCATCTACCGGCTCACCTTCACCTTCCCGCACTCCGCCAGCGGCCTGAAGCTCCGCTTCACGGATCCGCCTCGCGGCGATGCCAACGAACTGTGGGGCCTGGATTGCGTGCGCATCAAGGTCCGTCCGAAGGAGGTGAAACAGGGGGATCTGCTCGTCACCCGCAACACCGACAGCAGCGTGCTGCGCTACGACGGAAGGACGGGCGCCTTCGCCGGCGTCTTCATTCCTCCCGGCAGTGGCGGGCTGGCCAACCCCCAAGGCATGACGTACGGCCCGGATGGCAACCTCTACATCGCCGGCTTCGACAGCAGGAATGTCCTGCGCTACGACGGAAGGACGGGCGCCTTCCTGGGCGTCTTCGTGACACCCGGGAGCGGTGGGCTCGGGGCTCCGAATGATCTGATCTTCGGCCCCGACGGCCACCTGTATGTCAGCGACGGCTTCTTCGGCACCAACAGCGTGCTGCGCTACGACGGGAGGACCGGAGCCTTCCTGGGAGTATTCGCTTCCGGGGGTGGACTGTCCGTCCCGCAGCATCTGGCCTTCGGTCCGGATGGGAACCTGTTCGTCGAGAGCGTCCTGGGCAATGACGTCCTGCGCTACGACGGGAGGACGGGCGCGCCATTGCCAGCGCCAGGGCAGAGCGGAGCGGTCTTCATCGGAGACATCGAAGTGGTCCCGCTGGCCTTCGGCCCGGACAGCAAGCTGTATGTCTCCACGACCGCCAACGACGTGCGGCGCTACAACGGGAGGACGGGCGCGTTGATCGATGTCTTCGTGCCGCCCGGGAGCGGCGGGCTGAACTCGGCCAATGACCTCGTCTTCGGCCCCGATGGGAACCTCTACCTGCCGAGCTTCCTCGGTGACTCCGTGTTCCGCTTCAACGGGAGAACGGGTGCGTTCATGGACCTGTTCGTTCCACCCGGAAGTGGAGGGCTGGCGCGCCCCATCTCCCTGACGTTCATGCCCTCGGACAAGGCGCGCTGAAGCACACGGCCAGAATCGGCACTCCCACTTTCACGAGGACCCCGCCGCTCCGGGCGGCGGGGCTTCAATGACCGGTGGGGAGTGTCCCCGGGAGGTTCGATCCGTCCCTGTAGCGACGTGTAGAGGGGCGTAATTCCCTGCCTGCTCGCGATTCCAGCGGCCTCACCACCATGTCTTGTAGTGGTCATTCGGTTGCACCTACGCTCTAGGCGCTTCGCGCTCTGACGGAGGTTGCACCCCGATGACGTTCCCCTCGCCTGTTTCCCGTGCGTCGACGCTGCTCGAGCTGCTCGAAGAGCGCGCCTCCCGCCACGGCGAGCAACGCCTGTTCTCCTTCCTGGAGGACTCCGAAGGCGACTCCTCCGAGCTCAGCTACGCGGGGCTGTGGCGGCGAGCCCGCGGCCTGGGGGCCCTCCTCCAGCAAGAGGTGCCAGCGGGCGAGCGGGCCGTCCTCCTCTACCCTCCTGGCCTCGACTACGTCACCGGCTTCTTCGGCTGCCTGGCCTCTGGTGTCGTCGCCGTCCCCGCCTACCCCCCGGACCCCTCGCGTCTGGAGCGCACCCTTCCCCGCC
>NZ_JPMI01000320.1 GCF_000733295.1 Archangium violaceum Cb vi76
TCCCCTGCGCTGGCTGGAGGAAGTCTCCCGCACGCGCGGCACCATCAGCGGTGGCCCCAACTTCGCCTTCGACTTGTGCGTGCGCAAAACCACAGAGGCCGAGCGCGCCTCCCTGGATTTGAGCCACTGGGAAGTCGCCTTCTGCGGTGCCGAGCCCATCCGCGCCGACACCCTGGAGCGCTTCGCCCAGGCCTTCTCCGTCAGCGGCTTCCGCCGCCAGGCCTTCTACCCCTGCTACGGCCTGGCCGAGGGCACCCTCATCGTCTCGGGCGGTGAGGTGGGTGCCCTCCCCCAGCAGCAGGCCCTGGACGTGCAGCAGCTGCGCGAGGGCCGCGCCGTAGCCGTGGAAGCGGAGACGGCTCGCAACCAGGTGCTGGTGGGCTGCGGACTGGCGCTCGCGGAGCAGGAAGTGCTCGTGGTGCACCCGGAAACCTTCTCTCCCTGCTCGCGGGGAGAGGTGGGTGAGGTGTGGGTGAAGGGGCCCAGCGTTGCCCAGGGTTACTGGCGCCGCCCCGAGGACACCCAGCGCGACTTCCTCGCCCACACTTCCGACGGCTCGGGGCCCTTCCTGCGCACCGGTGACCTGGGCTTCCTGCGCCAGGACGGCCAGCTCTTCGTCACCGGCCGTCTCAAGGACCTGCTCATCATCCGCGGGCGCAACCACCACCCCCAGGACGTGGAGCTGACGGCGGAGCAGGCCACGCCCGCGCTGCGGCCGGGGTGCGGTGCCGCCTTCTCGGTGGAGGTGGACGGCGAGGAGCAACTGGTGCTGGTGTACGAGCGCGACACGCGCCGCCAGCAGGAGGAGAGCGTCGAGTCGGTGGCCCACACGCTGCGCCAGCGCATCGCCGAGCAACACGAGTTGCGCCTGCACGCGCTCACCCTCCTCGCCCCGGGCAGCCTGCCCAAGACGTCCAGCGGCAAGATTCAGCGTCGCGCTGCTCGCGCGGCCTTCCTCGCGGGAGAGCTGCAGGAGGTAGCGGCCTGGCGTGAGCAGGCGCAGGAGGTGACGGGGGCGATGAGCGTCTCCGCCGCGCAGGCGGAGGCCACGCCCGAGACCGAGGCCCGGCCGGAATCGCCGGAAGCGCTCGAAGCCTGGCTGCGCACGCGCTTCGCTCGCCGGCTCCGCATGCAGCCCGAGCAGTTGGACGTGCACGAGCCGCTCACCCGCTACGGCGTGGACTCCCTGGCCGCGGTGGAGTTCAGCCACGAGGTGGAGAAGGGGCTGGGCCTCTCCCTTCCTATGGAGGTGGTGCTCAGTGGCCCCAGCCTCGCTCAGCTCGTCGAGCGCCTGTCCTCGCAAGCACCCCGGGCCTCCAGCTCCCTGCTCCTGCCCTCTGGGGCGAAGCACGAGGAGGACTCGCTTCCCTCCTTCGCCCAGTCGCGCCTGTGGTTCCTGGAGCAGCTCGCCCAGGGCGAAACCCATGAGCTCATTCCCGCCGCCGTGCGGCTACAGGGGCCTCTGGACACGCGCGCCCTGGAACTCGGCCTGGCCGAGGTGGTGCGTCGCCACGACTCCCTGCGCACCACCTTCCTCTCCGAAGCTGGCCAGCCCCGGCGCGTTGTCCATTCCGAGTTCCCCTCGGAGCTGCGGCACGTGGACCTGTCCTCACTGCCCGCCGACGAGCGCGACGCCGAGGTGCGGCGCCTGGCCCTCGAAGAGGCCCGGCGTCCCTTCGACCTGGCCCAGGGCCCGCTGCTGCGCACCAGCCTGCTGCGCCTGTCCGACTCCGAGCACGTCCTCGTCCTGGTGATGCACCACATCATCTCCGACGGCGGCTCCATGGGCGTGCTGTTGCGGGAAATGGCCTCCCTCTACGAGGCCTTCTCCCAGGGCCGCCCCTCGCCCCTGCCCGAGTTGCCTCTACAGTACGGCGACTACAGCCGCTGGCAGCGCCAGTGGCTCGAGGGTGACGTCCTCCAGCGGGGACTCTCCTATTGGAAGCAGCAACTCTCCGGCGCTCCCTCCGTCCTGGAGTTGCCCACCGACAAGCCCCGCCCCTCCGTGCGCAGCCAGCGCGGTGCCAGTCTGCCCGTGCGTCTCTCCCCCGAGCGCTGGGAAGCGCTCAAGGCCCTGGCTCGCGCCGAGGGCTCCACCCCCTTCATGCTGCTGCAGGCCGCCTTCCAGGTGCTCCTCTTCCGCTACTCGGGCCAGGTGGACTTCTGCCTCGGCACTCCCGTCTCCGGCCGCCCCCGCCCCGAGTTGGACGGCCTCATCGGCTTCTTCGTCAACACCCTGGTGCTTCGCGCTCGCCTCGAGGGCAACCCCTCCTTCCGCCAGTTGCTGCAACGGGTACGCGAGACGACGCTCTCCGCCTACGCCCACCAGGACATGCCCTTCGAGCGTCTCGTCGAGGAGCTGCGCCCCTCTCGTGACTTGAGCAGCACTCCCCTCTTCCAGGTGATGCTCGCCCTCCAGCCTCACCCCCTCTCCTCCGCCTCCCTCCCAGGGCTTCGCCTTCACTCCCTGGAGCTGGAGAGCCATGTCGCTCGCTTCGACCTCGAGCTCTCCCTCTTCGAATCAGCTGAGGGACTGAGTGGCACGCTCGGCTTCAGCTCCGAGCTCTTCGAGCCCTCCACCGCCTCTCGCATGGTGGGCCACCTGGACGTGTTGCTCCAGGCCATTGTCTCTCGGCCCGAAGCA
>NZ_JPMI01000321.1 GCF_000733295.1 Archangium violaceum Cb vi76
GTTGGGCATCCTCAAGGCCGGCGGCGCCTACCTCCCGCTCGATGCCTCCTACCCGGCTCAGCGCCTCGCCTTCATGTTGGAGGACGCTCCTCCACGGCTGCTCCTCACCTCACAGGAACTGCGCTCCCAGCTCCCTGTCTCCGACTCCCTGCCCTGCCTCCTCTGGGAGGAGTTGAGCCTGGAGGGCCTACCCACCTCCTCTCCGGACTCCGGCGTCACCTCCCGCAACCTCGCCTACGTCGACTTCACCTCCGGCTCCACCGGCAGGCCCAAGGGCGTCGCCATCGAGCACCGCTCCGTCCTCCGCCTGCTGCACGGCGCCTCCTACGCACACCTCTCCCCCGAGGAGACCTTCCTCCTCCTCGCTCCCATCTCCTTCGACGCCTCCACTCTCGAAGTCTGGGGACCGCTGGTTCACGGCGCTCGCCTCGTCGTCTTCCCTCCCCAGTCCCCCAGCGACCTGGACCTGCTGACTCAAGTGCTGGAGCGTCACGCCGTCACCACGCTCCACCTCACCTCGGGCCTCTTCACCCAGGCCGTCGACCACAAGCTCGACAGTCTGCGCGGCCTGCGCCAGCTCCTCACTGGCGGTGACGTTGTCTCCGCCCCCCACGTCCGCCGCGTCCTGGAGCAGCTGCGCATCCCCGTGACGGCCTGCTATGGCCCCACCGAGAGCACCCTCTTCACCTCCTGCTTCCGGATGACGCACCCCGAGCAGCCCGGTGACTCCGTTCCCATCGGCACGCCCATCGCCAACACCCAGGTGTACCTGCTCGACGCGCACCTGCGGCCCGTCCCCGTGGGCGTGCCCGGTGAGCTCTACATCGGCGGCGATGGCCTCGCCCGTGGCTACCTCTCCCGTCCGGATCTCACCGCCGAGCGCTTCCTCCCCAACCCCTTCTCCTCCAACCCTGGTGAGCGGCTCTACCGCACCGGCGACCTCGCTCGCTGGCGCCCCGATGGCGTCCTCTCGTTCCTCGGCCGCCTCGACAACCAGGTAAAGATTCGCGGCTACCGCATCGAGCTGGCCGAGGTGGAAGCCGCCCTCCTCTCCCACCCCGAGGTGCGTGAAGCCGTCGCCCTCGTCCGCGAGGACGTGCCCGGCGACAAGCGCCTCGTCGCCTACGTCGTGCCCGCGCTCTCCGATGTGGAATCGCTGCGGACCTTCCTCGCGCAGCGGCTCCCCGAGTTCATGCGGCCCTCCGCCTTCGTCGCCCTGGAGAGCCTCCCGCTCACCTCCAACGCCAAGGTGGATCGCAAGGCCCTGCCCGCTCCCGACGGCTCGCGGCTCCTGCCGTACACGCCTCCCGCGACACACACCGAGGAGCGGCTCGCCACGCTGTGGACCCAGGTGCTGCGTGTCCCCCAGGTAGGCCGTGACGACGACTTCTTCTCTCTCGGCGGCCACTCCCTCCTGGCCACCCAGGTGGTGGCGCGCCTGCACGCCACCTTTGGCGTGGAACTGCCGTTGCGCACTCTCTTCGAGGCCCCCTCCCTGCGGAGCTTCGCGGCGCGCCTCGACGCCGCCGCCCAGAGCCACGACGCCTCACGGCTTCCCCCGCTGGTGCCAGCGCCCCGGAACGGCCCGCTGCCCCTCTCCTTCGCCCAGCAGCGGCTGTGGTTCCTCGATCAGCTCGAGCCCGAGAGCCCTCTCTACAACCTCCCAGCCGCCATCCGGCTCGAGGGCACCCTGGACCTCGGCGCGCTCCGGCATGGCTGCCAGGAGTTGGTGCGCCGCCACGAATCCCTGCGCACCACCTTCCGCTCCGAGGCAGGGCAACCCCTCCAGGTCATCGCCTCCTCCCTCGCCCTTCCCCTGGAGGTGGTGGACCTCTCGAGCCTCCCCTCCGAGCAACGCGAGGCGGAGCTGCTGCGTCTCGTCCAGGAGGACGCTCAGCGCCCGTTCCAGCTCTCCACGGGCCCGCTCCTGCGCACCCACCTGCTGCGGCTCTCCGACAGCGAGCACGTGCTGCTGCTCAACATGCACCACATCATCTCCGATGGCTGGTCCACGGGTGTGTTGGTGCGGGAGCTGGCGGCTCTCTATGAGGCCCATCTCCAGGGCAAACCCTCTCCGCTGCCCGAGTTGCCGGTGCAGTACGCGGACTACGCCGTCTGGCAGCGCCAGTGGCAGAGCCAGGTGCTCGAGCGGCAACTCTCGTACTGGAAGCAGCAGCTCGCCGGGGCGCCGCAAACCCTGGAGTTGCCTACCGACAAGCCTCGGCCCGCCATCCAGTCCGTCCGCGGCGCACAGCTTCCCGTGAAGCTTTCAAAGGAGCTCTCCGAGCGCCTCCTCCAGCTTTGCCAGCGTGAAGGTGTCACGCCCTTCATGGCCCTGCTGGCCACCTTCCAGCTCCTCCTCTCCCGCTACTCCAACCAGGACGACATCTGCGTCGGCTCGCCCATCGCCGGCCGCCGCCACGCGGAGCTCGAGGGCCTCATCGGCTTCTTCGTCAACACCCTCGTCCTGCGTTCCCGCATCGACTCGCGGACCTCCTTCCGCTCGCTGCTCTCCCAGGTCCGCTCCACCACCCTCGATGCTTTCGAGCACCAGGACGTTCCCTTCGAGAAGCTCGTCGAGGAATTGCGGCCTCCGCGCGACTTGAGCCGCACGCCCCTCTTCCAGGTGATGTTCGCCCTCCAGAACGCGCCCATGGGCAACCTGGAGCTCCCGGGCCTCTCCCTGCGTGTCCTTCCTCCTGGCGAGCTCACCTCCAAGTTCGACCTCACCCTCTTCCTCTCCGAGGGCCCGGAGGGCTTCACCGGCACCCTGGAGTACTGCACGGACCTCTTCGAGCGTGACACCGCCGCTCGCATGATGAGCCACCTGCGGGTGCTGCTCACCTCCGTCCTCACCTGGCCCGAAGCCCCCCTCGCCTCCCTGCCGCTGATGACGGACGCCGAGCGTCAACAGGTGCTGGTGGAGTGGAACGCGACGGGGGCCGAGTACCCGCGCGAGGCCTGCGTCCACGAGCTCGTGGAGGCACATGCCCGTGCGAGGCCGGACGCGTTGGCGGTGGCGGACAAGCACCGGAAGCTGACGTACCGGGAGCTGGACGAGCGAGCCAACCAGCTGGCGCACCACCTGCGGACGTTGGGAGTGGGGCCGGAGTCGGTGGGCGTGGTGTGCGTGGAGCGCTCGGTGGACTTCATCGTGGGAGCGCTGGCCATCCTGAAGGCGGGTGGCGCGTACCTGCCGGTGGATGTGGCGTACCCGACGGAGTGGCAGCGCCAGGTGGTGGGAGACAGCGGTGCGAAGGTGGTGCTGTCGCATCGCGCACGGGCGGGCGGTGTGGAGGGAGCCGGGGCGGCGGTGGTGTGTCTGGATGACGAGAGCGTGTTGGAGGCGCAGCCGAAGCACCGGCCGGAGACGGGCGTGTGCGCGGAGAACCTGGCGTACAGCATCTACACGTCTGGCTCGACGGGCAGGCCCAAGGGCGTGGCGGTGTCACACCGGAGCCTCGTCAACCTGGGCAGCTGGTACCAGAGCACGTACGAGGTGAAGCCGGAGGACAGGACGACGCTGGTGGTGGGCCTGTCCTTCGATGTGTCCGTCTGGGAGGTGTGGCTCAACCTCATGGTGGGTGCGAGCGTGCACATGCCAGCGGACGAGGTGCGCGCGGAGCCGCGCCGGCTGCTGCAATGGCTGGAGGAGGAGCAGATCACCGTGTCCTTCATGGCGACGCCCATGGCGGAGGCGGTGCTGGAGGAGAAGTGGTCGGAGGGGGTGGTGCTGCGGTGGCTCTTCACCGGAGGAGACAAGCTGCACCGCCGGCAGCGCCAGGAATTGAAGAAGGTGGCGCTGGTGAATGTGTATGGCCCCGCGGAGAACACGGTGGCCACCACCATCTGCACGGTGGAGCCGGAGGGAGTGGTGGAGGGGTTGCCGCACATCGGGCGGCCGCTGGCGAACGTGCGGGTGTACGTGCTGGACGAGCGGCTGGCGCCGGTGCCGGTGGGCGTGTGGGGAGAGCTGTACATCGGCGGAGAGAGCCTGGGCCGTGGCTATCTGGATCGGCCAGCGCTGACGGCGGAGCGGTTCATCCCCAACCCGTTCGAGCAGAACGGGGCGCGGATGTACCGGACGGGAGACGTGGTGCGGTACTTCCCGGACGGGAACATCGAGTTCCGGGGCCGCAACGACTTCCAGGTGAAGATTCGCGGCTTCCGCATCGAGCTGGGTGAAATCCAATCCGTCCTCGACAAGCACCCGGGCGTGCGTCAGTCCGTGGTGGTGGTGCGGGAGGATGTACCGGGCAATAAGCGGCTGGTGGCGTACTGGGTGGCGCAGGAGGGACAGGAGCCGGAGGATTCCGCGCTGCGCGAGCACCTGAAGCAGAAGCTGCCCGCGCACATGGTGCCCTCGGCCTTCGTGAAGCTGGAGAAGGTGCCGCTCACGCCCAACGGGAAGGTGGACAGAAAGGCCCTGCCCGCGCCCCAGGGCGTTTCCGCCAGCTCGGCCGAGTTCGAGCCCCCGCGCAACGAGCTGGAGGTGCAGCTCGCCGCCCTCTGGTGCGGAGTGCTGGGCGTGCCCCAGGTGGGCATCCACGACGACTTCTTCTCCCTGGGCGGCCACTCCTTGCTGGCCACCCAGCTCATCTCACGCATCCGCGTGGCCTTCGGCGTCGAGCTGCCCCTGCGTGCCATCTTCGAGCGCCCCACGATCGCGGCGCTCGCCGGCCAGCTGGAGGGGGCCCTCGTCCAGAGCCGACCCTCGGCGCCTGCTCTGCTCCCCACGCGTCGAGAGGGCTCGCTGCCTGTCTCCTTCGCGCAGAGGCGGATGTGGATTCTGGATCAGCTCCACCCCCTGCACGCCGACTACAACGTCTTCTTCGCGCTTCGGATGGAGGGCTCTCTGGAGGTGGACGTGCTCCGCCGCGCCCTCTCCGAGGTGGTTCGCCGTCACGAATCCCTGCGCACCGTCTTCCGATCCGGCCTCGATGGCTTGAGCCAGCTCATCCTCCCCGAGTCCTCGCTGCCCCTGAACGAGGTGGATCTCTCCTCTCTGTCCGCGCCAGCGCGCGAGGCGGAGATGCTCCAGCGGGCCGAGCAGGAGTCTCAGCGTCCGTTTGATCTGGCCACCGGCCCGCTCTTCCGGGTGCAGCTGCTGCGGCTCTCCGGCAGCGAGCATGTGCTGCTGCTCAACATGCACCACATCGTCTCGGATGGTTGGTCCATCGGCGTGCTGGTGCGCGAGGTGGCGGCCCTCTACGAGGCGTTCTCCCGCGGCCTCCCGTCTCCCTTCCCCGAGCTTCTCATCCAGTACGCCGACTACGCCTCCTGGCAGCGGCAATGGCTGGAAGGAGAAGTGCTGAACGAGCAGCTTCACTGGTGGCGCCAGCAGCTCGCCGGGGCGCCCAAGGCCCTGGAGTTGCCTACCGACAGGCCTCGCCCCGCCGTGCAGTCCTTCCGCGGCGCACGGGTCCCCGTCCAGCTCTCGAAGGAGCTCTCCGAGCGCCTCCTCCAGCTCTGCCAGCGCGAGGGTGTCACGCCCTTCATGGCCCTGCTGGCCGCCTTCCAGCTCCTGCTCTCCCGCTACTCCCACCAGGATGACGTCTGCGTCGGCTCGCCCATCGCTGGCCGCCGGCATGCCGAGCACGAGGGCCTCATCGGCTTCTTCGTCAACACCCTCGTCCTGCGTGCTCGCTTCGCGGGTACCACCTCCTTCCGCGAGCTGCTGCACCAGGTGCGGGAAACCACCCTCGGCGCCTTCGCCCACCAGGACATTCCCTTCGAGAAGCTCGTCGAGGAGCTCCAGCCCCAGCGTGACCTGAGCCGCTCGCCCCTCTTCCAGGTCATCTTCGCCTTGCAGAACGCGCCCATGCCCGAGATGGCGCTTCCGGGGCTGAAGCTGCGCCCGCTCGAGGTGGAGAACCGCGTCACCAAGTGCGACGCCAGCCTCATCCTCACCCCCTCCGAGAACGGCTTCCACGGCTTCTTCGAGTACGCCACCGACCTCTTCGAGCACTCCACCGTCTCTCGCATGATGGGCCATTTCCAGGCCCTCCTGGAGGCCGCGCTCTCCCAGCCCGGGTCGCTCCTCTCCGAGTTGCCGCTGATCTCCGAGGCCGAGCGCCAGCAGGTGCTCGTCACCTGGAACCAGACGCAGCGGGACTACCCCCGCGACGCCTGCATCCACCACCTCATCCAGCAGCAGGCGGCCCTTCGCCCCGATGCCATCGCCGTCGAGTTCGGCGATCAGCGCCTCTCCTGGCGTGAGCTGGACTCTCGCTCCAACCAGCTCGCCCACCTGCTGCGCTCCCACGGCGTGGGTCCCGACTCCCTCGTCGCGATCCGCCTCGAGCGCTCCCTGGAGCTCATCGTCTCCCTGGTGGGCATCCTCAAGGCCGGCGGCGCCTACCTCCCGCTCGATGCCTCCTACCCGGCCCAGCGCCTGGCCTTCGTGTTGGAGGACGCTCAGCCCCGGCTGCTGCTCACCACACGCGCCCTGCGCTCCCTCCTCAGCCTCCCCGACTCGCTCCCCTGCCTCTTCTGGGACGAGCTGAGTGTGGAGGGGCAGCCCACGTCCGCGCCAGACACGGGCGTCGCCTCGCGCAACCTCGCCTACGTCCACTTCACCTCCAGCTCCATCGGCAGGCCCAAGGGCGTTGCCATCGAGCACCGCTCCGTCGTCCGTCTCTTCCATGGTGCCCGCTTCGCCCACTTCGGGCCCGAGACGAGCTTCCTCCACCACTCCCCCATCTCCTCCGACGCCACCACGCTCGAGATCTGGGGCACCCTCCTCTTCGGCGGCCGCGTCGTCGTCTTCCCGGCCCAATCCCCGAGCGACCTGAACCTGTTGGCGCAGGTGCTGGAGCAGCACGGCGTCTCCACGCTCTACCTGTCCGCGGACCTGCTCGCCCTCGCCGTCGACCACAAGCTCGACGGCCTGCGGGGTCTGCGCCAGCTCCTCACCGGGGGTGACGCCGTCTCCGCCCCCCACGCGCGCCGCGTGCTCGAGCAGCTGCGCATCCCGCTCTCCAACAGCTACGGCCCCACCGAGGGCACCGTCATCGCCTCCTGCCTCCCGCTCTCTCTGCCCGAGCAGGTCGGCGCCTCCGTCTCCATCGGCTCCCCCATCGCCAACACCCAGGTGTACCTGCTGGACGCCTCCTTCCAGCCCGTGCCTCCCGGCGTCCCTGGTGAGCTCTTCATCGGTGGCGAGGGCCTCGCGCGCGGCTACACCTCCAGGCCGGAGCTCACCGCCGAGCGCTTCCTCCCCAACCCCTTCTCCTCCGCTCCGGGTGAGCGCCTCTACCGCACCGGTGACCTCGCCCGCTGGCTCGCTGACGGCACCCTCGAGTTCCTCGGTCACGTCGACGCCCAGGTGAGTCTGCGCGGCTACCGCATCGAGCTGCCCGAGGTGGAGTCCGCCCTCCTCTCCCATCCCGAGGTGCGCGAAGCCGTCGCCGTGGTCCGCGAGGACTCTCCCGGCGACAAGCGCCTCGTCGCCTACGTCACCAGCGACTCCCAGCAACTCGACACCTCGGCCCTGCGCTCCTTCCTCAAGCAGCGCCTGCCCGACGTCATGCTGCCCTCGGCGCTCGTCCGCCTCGAGGCCCTCCCTCTCACCTCCAGCGCCAAGGTCGATCGCAAGGCGCTTCCTCCTCCCGACGTCTCCTCCACCGGCCGCACCAGCCATTTCGTGGAGCCCACCACGCCCCTGGAGCGCCAGCTCGTCTCCATCTTGTCCCGCGAGCTGGGCATCGATGACGTGGGTGTGGATGACCACTTCTTCGAGAAGCTCGGCGGCACCTCCCTGTCCGTCATCAAGATCGCGACCCGGATGCGCGAGGAGTTGGGGCGTGAAGTGCCGGTGACGTTGCTCTTCGAGCACCCCACCGTCAGCGACCTGGCCCGGCGCCTGGACTCGGGCACCCCACAGGCTCCAGCGTCCCGAGAGCAACAGGAGACCCAGGCAGCCGAGCGCTCGGGCCCGGAGGACATCGCCATCATCGGCATGTCTGGCCGCTTCCCGGGGGCTCGCTCCGTCGACGAGCTCTGGCGGAACCTGCGCCAGGGCGTCGAGTCCATCTCCCGCTTCTCTCCCGAGGAGTTGGAGCCGATCTCCGACCTGCCCGAGGGCATCTTCCAGTGGCAACACCCCCAGTTCGTCCCCGCGGGTGGCGTGCTGGCCGACGCCGACAAGTTCGACCCCGGCTTCTTCGACATCTCCCTGCGCGAAGCGCAGTGGATGGATCCTCAGCAACGCCTCTTCCTTCAGACCGCCTGGAGCGCTCTGGAGGACGCGGGTGTCGATCCGGATCGCACCCAGGGCCGCATCTCGCTGTACGCGGGTGCCTCGGACTCCGGCTACTCGCAGTTGGTGCGGAAGAACGTGCCGCTGAATCCCGCCGCCTTCTTCGAAGCGGGCACCAACGCCACGCACCAGGGCATGGCCACCAAGGCCTCCTACAAGCTGCGCCTCACCGGCGAGAGCCTCATGGTCTACACGGCCTGCTCCACGGGCCTGGTGGCCGTGCACATGGCTTGTGAGAGCCTGCGCCAGCGTCAGTCCGACGTGGCCCTCGCCGGCGCCACCAACCTCGCCCTCCCGCAGAAGACGGGCTACGTCTACCAGGAGGGGATGATCCTCTCTCCGGACGGCCACTGCCGCGCCTTCGATGCCCGTGCCCAGGGAACCGTCGCGGGCAACGGTGTCGCCGCCGTCGTGCTCAAGCGCCTGTCCGATGCCCAGCGCGATGGCGACTCCATCTACGCCGTCATCAAGGGCTCGGCCATCAACAACGATGGCCACCTGAAGTCCGGCTACACCGCCCCCAGCGTCCAGGGTCAGTCCTCCGTCATCCAGGAGGCCCTGGAGCATGCCCGCCTGCGTCCCGAGGACATCGGCTACGTCGAGGCCCATGGCACCGGCACGCCGCTGGGGGATCCGCTCGAAATCGCCGCCCTCCAGCGCGCCTACGGCCTGGGCTCCGGGCACAAGGGCACCATTCCCCTCGGCTCGGTGAAGACGAACATCGGCCACCTGGACACCGTGGCGGGATTGGCGGGTCTCATCAAGGCGGCGCTGGTGTTGCGCCATGAGGAGATTCCCCCCAGCCTCAACTTCGAGCGTCCCAACCCCTCCATCGACTTCGACGCGGGGCCCTTCGTCGTCAACACGGCCCTCCGGGAGTGGAAGCGCGGCCCGGTGCCTCGGCGCGCGGCGGTCAGCTCCTTTGGCATTGGCGGCACCAATGCCCACGCCATCCTCGAGGAGGCTCCCGAGCAGCGCAGCGAGCCCAGCCTCCGGCCTCATCAGGTGGTGCTGCTGTCGGCGCGCACGCCCGCGGCACTGGAGGCACTGGGTGAGCGGCTCGCGGCCCACGTGGAGGCACACCCGCGCCTGTCGCTGGCGGACGTGGCCTTCACGCACACCCTGGGCCGCAGGGGCTTCGAGCACCGCAGGGCCGTGGTGGCAAAGGACGCCGCCGACCTCGTGCAGCGCCTGCGCAAGCCCGGTGCGGCCGTGGAGCTGGACGACGTGGAGTCGGGCCGCCGCCTGCGTGTGGCCTTCCTCTTCCCGGGCCAGGGCGCACAGCAGGTCGCCATGGGCCGCGAGCTGTACCAGGCCGAGCCCGACTTCCGCGCTCACGTGGACATGTGCCTCGGGTTGCTGGAGATGCCTCTGCGTGAGGAGGTGCGCTCGCTTCTCATGCCCGAGCCGGGCCAGGAGGCCGCCGCCAAGGAGCTTCTGTCCAGCACCCGCGTGGCCCTGCCCGCGCTCTTCACCGTCGAGTACTCCCTGGCCAAGACGTGGATGGGCTGGGGGGTGACGCCTCACGCCTTCCTGGGCCACAGCTACGGCGAGTACGTGGCCGCCTGCCTCGCGGGTGTCTTCTCCCTGGCCGACGCGCTGAAGCTGGCCGTGGCGCGCGGCCGGCTGATGGAAGGCATGGCTCCGGGCGCCATGCTCGCGGTGGGCTTGTCCGAGGCGGAGGTGCGTCCGCTGCTCTCCGGCCGTCTCTCCCTGGCCGCCCTCAACGCTCCGGGCCGCTGCGTCGTCTCCGGCCCCATTGCCGAGGTGGAGCTCCTGACGGAGGAGCTCAAGCGCCGCGACGTGGGCACGCTGCGGCTGCCGGCGCCCCATGCCTTCCACTCCGCCGACGTCGAGCCCTTCATGCCCGAGCTGGTGCGGGTGGTGACCTCGCTGAGCCGCTCGGCTCCCAAGGCGAAGCTCGTCTCCAGCCTCACCGGTACCTGGGCCACCGCCGAGGAGATGACCGACCCGGCCTACTGGGCCCGGCAGATGCGCCAGCCCGTGCGCTTCGCCTCGAGCATCGAGGCCCTCCTCGGCGAGGGCTGCGGCCTGCTGCTGGAAGTGGGCCCGGGGCAGGACCTCACCGCCCTGGTCCGCGCCAACGTGGACACCAAGAGCGGCAAGGTGAAGGCGCTCCCCTCCCTGCGCCGCCAGGGCAGCTCCGCCTCGGAGCACGCCGTGTTCCTGCAGGCCCTGGGTGACGCATGGGCCCATGGCCTCCCCCTGGACTGGAAGGCCTTCTACGCCCGCGAGCGGCGCCTGCGTCTCTCCCTCCCCACCTACCCCTTCCAGGAGAAGCGTTGCTGGGTGGAGGCGGTGCCTGGTCTGGCTCCCACCCTGCCCGCCATGGCGCTCCCGGGCGCACATCCCACCACGGCCGCCACTCCGGCCCTCGCGCGCCTGGACCCGGCCCCCGCGGCCGCTCCCGTGGCCGCTCCGCCTCCTGGGCGTGAGGACATGCCTCGCGGCGACATCGAGGAGCGCGTGGCCGCCCTCTGGCGTGCCCGCCTCGGCCTGGAATACGTCGGCCGCGACGAGAGCTTCCTCGAGCTGGGCGGCAACTCGCTGCTGGCCGCGCAGATGCTCACCCAGATGCGCGACACCTTCGGGGTGAATCTCCCCCTCGCGGATCTCTTCGACAGCCCCACCGTCGCCGGCATCGCCTCCCGCATCGAGGCCCTGCTCCAGTCCGCGCCGAAGCAGCAGCAGACCCAACAGAAGACCCTGAAGCTGGTGCCCCTCACGCGCGACGGCGAGCTGAAGCTCTCCTACGTGCAGGAGCGCACCTGGCGCCTGGAGCAGTTCCTCCCGGGCCTGTCCGCCTACAGCATCCCCTTCGTCCTCCGCCTCGAGGGGGCCCTGGACGCGCGGCTGCTCGAGCGCGCCATCCAGGAGGTCGTCCAGCGCCACGAGGCGCTGCGCACCACGTATGACACCGTCGATGGCCGCCCCGTGCAGCGCTTCCATGCGAAGGTGCACGTGCCCCTCGAGGTGCTGGTGCTCGACGGCACTCCCGAGGAGCGCGAGGCCGAGGCCATGCGCCTGGCTCGCGAGGACGCCGCACGGCCCTTCGATCTGGTGAAGGGGCCCGTGCTGCGCACCACGCTGCTGCGGCTGCGCGAGGACGTCCACATCCTGGTGGGCGGCATCCACCACATCGTCAGCGATACGCTCTCCATCACCCTCTTCGTCCACGAGATGGCCGCGCTCTACGTGGCCATGCGCGAGGGGAAGCCCTCGCCGCTGCCGGCCCTGCCCGTGCAGTACGCGGACTTCGGCCACTGGCAGCGCCGCAGCGTCAGCGAGAACCTCCTGGCCGAGCAGCAGCAGTGGTGGCGCCAGCAGCTCGCCGGCATGCCGCCGCGGCTGAACCTGCCCACGGACAGACCCCGGCCCGCGACCTGCCCGCTCACCTCGGAACGCATGTCCGCGGACTTCCCTCCCGCGCTCGCCAACGAGCTGGTGGCCTTCGGCCGCCGCGAGGGCTTCACCTCCTTCGTCATCCTGCTGGCCGCCTGGCAGGCCCTGCTGCACCGCTACAGCGGACAGACGGACATCGTCGTCGGCACCCCCATCGCCAACCGCACCCAGCCCGAGTTGCAGACGCTCATCGGCTACGTGGCCCACTCCGTGGCGCTGCGCACGGACGTGGGGGGTGATCCCACCTTCCGCGAGCTGCTCGGCCGCGTGCGCGAGGTACTGCTGGGCGCGCAGAACCACCCGGACGTCCCCTTCGAGCAACTCATCGAGGAGATGTTCCCCCAGCACGACATCGGCCGCGGCCGCATCACGGACAGCATCTTCGTGCTCCACAGCAATCCGGCCGGCGACTCGCAGCAACTGCCCGGCCTGCGCGCCAGCTTGATCGACGTGCCGGACGCGCCCGTGCAGTGGGGCGCGACGCTGTCGGAGCTGACCCTGGTGTTCCGCGAGGTGCCCGGCCAGCTGCACTGCGCGCTGGAGTACGCCACCGAGCTCTTCGACGCGTCCACCGCGCGCCGTTTCCTGGAGCACCTGCGGGTGCTGCTGACCGCGGGCATGGCCCGGCCGGACGAGCGCATCTCCCGCCTGCCCCTGCTCACCGGCGAGGAGCGGAAGCAGTGGATTCAGCCCCGGCCCGCGCCCACCTCGCCCTCCGTGCCCGAGTTGCTGGCCCGGCGCGCGGAGAGCACTCCCGCCGCCGTGGCCGTCGCTCGGGAAGGACAGACGTGGACCCTGGGTGAGCTGATGACCCGGGCCCGGAGTCTGGCCGCCCGCCTGCACGCCCTGGGTGTGAAGCGCGGTGAGCCCGTCGTCGTCTGCCTCGAGCCCTCTCCCGAGAAGCTGCTGGCCCTCTGGGGCGTGTTGGAGGCCGGTGCCTCCGTCATGACCCTGGGCCCCTCCGAGCTCGGAAGCCTGCCCCAGTACGCCCCCGAAGGGGCGAGCGCGCCCGTGCTGCTCACCTGGCGTGGGCTCGTCACCGCCCAGAAGTTGGAGCCCTCGCGCGTCCTGTACGTGGAGTCCCTCGAGGACGCCTCGGCCGCTGCCGGGGCGAAGGACCCCGTGCGTCCGGAGGACCCGGCCTGGCTCCTGCCGGTTGGCCCCTCGCAACCGGCCTGGGTGCTCTCCCAGGGTGGCCTGCTGCACCTCTTCGAGACCCTGGACGCGCGGCTGAAGCCGTCCGAGGGGAGCACCTGGCTGGCCGCCGCGGAGAACGCGGTGGAGCGGCCGGAGATGGAGTGGTTGTGGGCGATCTCGCGTGGCCTGCGCGTCCTCTTCCCCTCCCAGGAAGTGTCCACGAGCCTCTTGCACCTGCGCGGCGAGGGCATCCGCTCGCGCGCGGTGGACTTGAGCCTCATGTACTTCGCCAATGACGAAGACTCCATGCGGGGCTCCAAGTACGAGCTGCTGATGGAGGGGACGAAGTTCGCCGACGCCAATGGCTTCTCCGCCGTCTGGACGCCCGAGCGCCACTTCCACGCCTTTGGCGGCATCTATCCCCAGCCCGCCGTCCTCTCGGCGGCCGTGGCGGGCGCGACGCGCAACCTGCGCCTGCGCGCTGGCAGCGTGGTGCTGCCCCTGCATGACCCGCTGCTGGTCGCCGAGCAGTGGTCCGTGGTGGACAACCTCTCCCACGGGCGCATCGACGTGTCCGTGGCCACGGGCTGGCACGTCCAGGACTTCTCGTTCGCTCCGCACAACTACGAGAACCGCCGCACCGTCCTCCTGGAGAACCTGAAGACGCTGCGAGCCGTCTGGCGCGGCGAGAAGCTCAAGCGCAAGGGCGGCGGTGGAGTGGAAGTGGAAGTGGGCCTGCGCCCGATTCCCGTGCAGCGCGAGCTGCCCATCTGGCTCACCGCCACCTCCAACCCGGAGACGTTCCGCCTGGCCGGTGAGCTGGGAGCGGGAGTGCTCACCGCCATGATGGCCCACAGCTTCGACGAGCTGAAGGCCAAGGTGGGCCTCTACCGCGAGGCCTGGCGCCGCAACGGCCACCCGGGCCGCGGCCACATCACCGTCATGCTCCACACCTTCATCGGTGACGATGACCGCGAGGTGTTGGAGACGGTGCACAAGCCGCTGCTGGGCTATTTCCGCAGCTCGGTGGACATCATCGCCTCGCTGGCGGCGCTGCAGGGCTTCAAGGGCGACATCGCCAAGGTGCCCGAGGCCGACGTGCAGGCCATTCTCGAGCGCGGCTTCGAGCATTACGCCTACCAGGCGGGCCTCATCGGCTCGGTGGACAGCGGCGTGAAGCGCCTGGAGGTGGTGCGCCAGGCGGACGTGGACGAGGTGGCGTGCCTCATCGACTTCGGCCTGGACAACCAGACGGTGCTCCAGGGATTGCGCAAGCTGGCGGAGGTGCGCCAGCGCAGCGAGGAGCTCGCCGCCGGCCGCCAGCAGCAGGTGCTGGTGGAGGGCCGACAGGGCATCGACGCGCTGGTGGAGCTGGCGCGGAGCTCGGGCGAGGTGCTGATGCACGCCTCGGCGCGGCTGGCCCGCTCGTTGTCGGAACTGCCCGAGGCACGGCGGGCCCTGGAGCCGGTGAAGACCCTGGTGTTGGAGGAGACTTCCGCCGAGCTCGCCCGCGCGCTGCGTGAGGCGGCCGGGGTGCCGGTGCTGCGAAGGGGCGCGGTGGCGGACGGCTCGCTGGTGCCGCGCACACCGGAGGAGGAGCTGCCCTCGGAAGTGCAGCGCTGGGTGCTGGACGAGTCCGGCCAGCCGGTGCCGCTCGGAGTCGTGGGCGAGCTGGCGCTCTGGGGCGCCGGTCTGCCGCAGAGCCTGTGGCGCACCTCCCGTGAGGACCAGCAGCGGTGGGTCCCCCATCCGATGGACTCCTCCGCGCGCCTCTACCGCACCGGCCGTTATGTCCGCATGCGCACGGACGGTGGCCTGGAGCCCATGAGCGCGCCCGTGGTCCGTGCGAAGCGCCCCGCCGCCGAGACGGAGCGCCCCGCCAATGCCGTGGTGCCGGTGGCCGCTGGGGGGACGTCCGCGCCCCCGCCCATTCCTCGCGCGCCGAGGAACAAGCCCCTGCCGCTCTCCTTCGCCCAGCAGCGGCTGTGGTACCTGCAGCAGATCGAGCCGCTGGGCGTGGCGTACAACAACGGCGTCACGTACCGCCTGAGTGGCTCGCTGGACGTCGCCGCCCTCAAGGCCGCCCTGGAGGAGGTGGTGAACCGCCACGAGGTGCTGCGGACCACCTACGCCCTCGGCGAGCAGGAAGCCGTCCAGATCATCCACCCGGAGTTCGAGCTGTCCATGCCCCTGGTGGAGCTGAACGCCTCGACGCCCGAGGAGCGGGAAGCCGAGGCGCTCCGGTTGTGCGGCGAGCACCTGATGCTGCCCTTCGATCTGGAGAAGGGCCCGGTGCTGCACGCGCTGCTCGTGCGGGTGGGGCCGGAGGAGCACATCCTCAACCTGGTCTTCCACCACATCGTCTCGGACGCCTGGTCCTCCCTGGTGCTGGCCAAGGAGCTGGTGCCGCTCTACACCGCCTACTGCGCCGGCCAGCCGTCGCCGCTGCCGCCCATGAAGCTGCAATACGCCGACTTCGCGGTGTGGCAGCGCCAGTGGCTGGAAGGCGGGGTGATGGAGAGGGAGCTCGGCTGGTGGAAGCAGCGGCTCACGGGCGTTCCGCCCCTGGAGCTGCCCACCGACAAGCCCCGTCCGGCCGTCCAGACCCACAAGGGAGCCCTGCACCACTTCCTGCTGCCTCGAGAAATCTCCGAGCCGGCGCTGGCCCTGGGGCGGCGTGAAGGCGCGACGTCCTTCATGGTGATCATGGCGCTCTTCCAGACGCTGCTGCACCGTTACAGCGGCCAGGAGGACTTCGCCGTGGGTCTGCCCACGGCCGGCCGTCACTACCCGGGGACGGAGGAGCTCATCGGCTGCTTCGTCAACACGCTCGCGGTGCGGGCCCCGCTG
Organism: Archangium violaceum Cb vi76; assembly: GCF_000733295.1. GTDB lineage: Bacteria > Myxococcota > Myxococcia > Myxococcales > Myxococcaceae > Archangium > Archangium violaceum. Next base: position 15,671 of record NZ_JPMI01000321.1, read on the forward strand.
GGCGGAGCTCCGTCCTTCCGGGAGTTGTTGACGCGCGTGCGCCGGGCGTCGCTGGAGACCCTGGCCCACCAGGAGCTCCCGTTCGAGCGTCTGGTGGACGCGCTCCAGGTGCGCAGGGAGCCCAGCCGCTCGCCTGTGTTCCAGGTGGTGCTCAACGTCATCAACGTCCCCACGCCGCAGGCCGAGATGGCCGACTTGCGGCTGAGCGGCGTGAAGATCAACGCGGATACGACGAAGTTCGATCTGTCGCTCGAAGTGCTGGAGCGGAGCGACGGGCTGCACTGCACCTTCGAGTACTCGACGGATCTGTTCGAGCCGTCCACCGCGGCGCGCATGGCCGATCACCTGGCCGTGCTGGCGCGGCAGGTGGTGGAGTCTCCAGAGAAGCCGCTGGCGCAGCTGACGCTGCTGACCGAGGCCGAGCGCCAGCAGGTGCTCGTGGACTTCAACGCCACCTCCTCGCCCTTCCCCACCGACGTCTGCATCCACCACCTCTTCGAGAAGCAGGTGGCCCTGCGTCCAGACGCCATCGCCGTCGAGTTCGGCGAGCAGCGTCTCTCCTGGCGTGAGCTGGACTCGCGCTCCAACCAGCTCGCCCACCTGCTGCGCTCTCATGGCGTGGGGCCTGACTCCCTCGTCGCCCTCTGCCTCGAGCGCTCCCTGGAGCTCATCGTCTCCCTGTTGGGCATCCTCAAGGCCGGCGGCGCCTACCTCCCGCTCGATGCCTCCTACCCCGCCCAGCGCCTGGCCTTCATGTTGGAGGACGCTCCTCCAAGGCTGCTGCTCACTTCACAGGCACTGCGCTCCCAGCTCCCCGTCTCCGAGGCGTTGCCCTGCCTCCTCTGGGAGGAGCTGAGCCTGGAGGGCCTGCCCACGTCCTCTCCGGACTCCGGCGTCTCCTCCCACAACCTCGTCTACGTCGACTTCACCTCCGGCTCCACCGGCAGGCCCAAGGGCGTCGCCATCGAGCACCGCTCCGTCCTGCGCCTCCTGCACGGCGCCTCCTACGCACACCTCTCCCCCGAGGAGACCTTCCTCCTCCTCGCTCCCATCTCCTTCGACGCCTCCACTCTCGAAGTCTGGGGACCGCTGGTTCACGGCGCTCGCCTCGTCGTCTTCCCTCCCCAGTCCCCCAGCGACCTGGACCTGCTGACTCAAGTGCTGGAGCGTCACGCCGTCACCACGCTCCACCTCACCTCGGGCCTCTTCACCCAGGCCGTCGACCACAAGCTCGACAGTCTGCGCGGCCTGCGCCAGCTCCTCACTGGCGGCGATGTCGTCTCCGCCCCCCACGTCCGCCGCGTCCTGGAGCAGCTGCGCATTCCCGTCACGGCCTGCTACGGCCCCACCGAGAGCACCCTCTTCACCTCCTGCTTCCGGATGACTCGTCCCGAGCAGCCCGGTGACTCCGTGCCCATCGGTACGCCCATCGCCAACACCCAGGTGTACCTGCTCGACGCGCACCAGCAGCCCGTGCCCGTGGGCGTGCCCGGTGAGCTCTACATCGGCGGCGATGGCCTCGCCCGTGGCTACCTCTCCCGTCCGGACCTCACCGCCGAGCGCTTCCGCCCCAATCCCTTCTCCTCCAACCCTGGTGAGCGGCTCTACCGCACCGGCGACCTGGCTCGCTGGCGTCCCGATGGCGTCCTCACGTTCCTCGGCCGCATCGACAACCAGGTGAAGATTCGCGGCTACCGCATTGAGCTGGCCGAGGTGGAAGCCGCCCTCCTCTCCCTTCCCGAGGTGCGTGAGGCCGTTGCCCTCGTCCGCGAGGACGTGCCCGGCGACAAGCGCCTCGTCGCCTACGTCGTGCCTCCTCCGGGACAGCCTCTCCCCGATGTGGACTCGCTGCGGGCCGCCCTCTCTCAGCGGCTCCCCGAGTTCATGCGGCCCTCCGCCTTCGTCGCCCTGGAGAGCCTCCCGCTCACCTCCAACGCCAAGGTGGATCGCAAGGCGCTTCCCGCGCCCAAGGGCACCAACCTCCAGTCGGCGACGGCCTATGCCGCTCCCCGCAGCGAGCTGGAGCAGCGCCTGGCTGACATCTGGACCCAGGTGCTCAACGTCGAGCGCGCCGGCATCCACGACAACTTCTTCGCGCTGGGAGGCGACTCCATCCTCAGCCTCCAGGTGATCGCACGCGCGCGCCGGGCTGGGATTGCCCTCTCCGCTCGCCAGTTCTTCCAGCACCAGACCATCGCCGAGCTGGCCCGCATCGCCGGAGACTCCTCGGGCTCACTGGACGAGCAGGGTCCCGTCACCGGCGAGGTGCAGCTCACCCCCATTCAGCACTACTTCCTCCAGCTCGACACCGCCCACGCCCACCACTTCAACCAGGCCCTGCTCCTCGAGGCGCGTCAGTCCCTGGACGCGTCGCTCCTCGAGAAGGCGCTCGGCCAGGTGGTGGTCCACCACGATGCGCTCCGCGCACGCTTCACGCGCGTCGAGGGGCGCTGGCAGCAGCATTTCGCTGGCACCGAAGCCGCTCCCACCCTCCTCCAGGTGGACCTCTCCGGCCTTCCCGCGGCCTCTCAGCCGGCTGCCCTCGAAGCCGAGGCCTCTCGCCTCCAGGCCAGCTTCGATCTCTCCAGGCCGCCCTTCCTCGCCGCCGCGCTCTTCGACCTCGGTGGCGCCCAGCGCCTCTTCCTCTGCGCCCACCACCTCGTGATCGACGCCGTGTCCTGGCGCATCCTCGTCGAGGACCTCGAGGCTTCCTACCTCCAGTTCCTCCAGGGTCAGCAGGTCACGCTTCCCCCCAAGTCCACCTCCATCCAGACGTGGGCGCGCCGCCTCTCCGAGTACGCCTCCTCCGAGGCGCTCGCCGCCGAGGCGCCCCTCTGGCTGGATGAGGCGCGCTCCCTCATCCAGCCCCTCCCCATGGACTCGTCCGGGGAGAACACCTACGCCTCCGCCGCCTCCGTCTCCGTCTCGCTCGAGGCCGACGAGACCCGCCTCCTGCTCCAGGAGGTGCCCGCCAGCTGGCGCGCGCACATCAATGACGTCCTCCTCACCGCGCTCGTCCAATCCTTCTCGGAGTGGACGGGCCAGCCGCGCCTCCTCGTGACGCTCGAGGGCCACGGCCGCGAGGACCTCTTCGCGGATGTGGACCTCTCCCGCACCATCGGCTGGTTCACCTCCCTCACGCCCCTGCTGCTTTCCATTCCCGAGGGCGGCTCTCCGGGAGACTGCCTGCGCTCCGTTCGCGACTGCCTGCGCCAGCTGCCCCACCACGGCATTGGCGCCGGCATCCTCCAGTGGATGGGACCCGAGGCGCTTTCCCAGAAGCTGCGGGCACTCCCCGCTCCGCAGGTCGCTTTCAACTACCTCGGCCAGTTGGATGGCTCCGCCGCCGCGAGCACCCTCTTCTCCCTCTCCAGCGAGCCCACCGGCCCCTTCGTCGCACCCGCTTCTCGCCGCATGCATCCCCTGGAGGTGAGTGGCTCCGTCCTCGAGGGACGCCTCCAGCTCTCCTTCACCTACAGCACCCACCTGCATCACGCGTCGACGATCCAGGGCCTCGCCCAGCGCTTCCTCGCGCGCCTGCGAGCCCTCATCTCCCTGCGTCACTCCGACGACGCTCGCCGCTTCACGCCCTCCGACTTCCCCCTCGCGCGCCTCACCCAGGGGACCCTCGATTCGCTCCTCGCACGCCACTCCACGTCACCCGAGGACCTCTATCCCCTCACGCCCCTGCAGCAGGGCATGCTCTTCCACGCCCTCCTGACACCGGAGGCGGACGTCTACTTCTCGCAGCTCTCCTGGAGCATCGACGGCTCCTTCAACCTGGAGGCTTTCCTCCAGGCCTGGCAGGCCGCGCTCGAGCACAACACCATCCTCCGCACCGCCTTCCTGTGGGAGGGGCTCGACACTCCCCTGCAGCTCGTCCACTCGCGCGCCACCATCCCCTTCCAGCAGCATGACTGGCGGCACCTCTCCGCGGACGAGCAGAAGACGCGCCTCGACGCCTTCCTCCTCGAGGACAAGCGCAAGGGCTTCGACCTGGCTCGCGCCCCGCTCATGCGCCTGACGGCCATCCGCCTCCAGGACAACACCTGGCGCGTCCTCTGGAGCTACCACCACCTCCTCCTGGATGGTTGGAGCATCGGCCCCCTCATGCAGGACGTCTTCGCCGCCTACGACGTCCTCAGCTCCGGCAAGCCGCTTCAGCTCCCCGCCCGGCCTCCCTTCCGCGACTACATCTCCTGGCTGCAGCGCCACGACCCCGCCTCCGAGGAGTCCTTCTGGCGCTCCATGCTCGCGGGCTTCGCCTCCCCCACGCCGCTTCCGGCCGACACCCACGCTTCACCTGACAAGGGCCAGACTCCGGCCCCGGTCACCCTCGAGCGGAGCCTCGACGCCGAGACCACCGCATCCCTCATCTCCTTCACGCGTCAGCACCAGCTCACCCTCAACACCCTCGCCCAGGCGGCCTGGGCGCTCGTCCTCTCGCACTACAGCTCCGAGAAGGATGTCCTCTTCGGCTTCACCGTCTCTGGCAGGCCCCCCGAGCTCCCGGGCGTCGAGACCATGGTGGGCCTCTTCATCAACACCCTCCCTGTCCGCGTCCGCATCCCCGCGCCGTCCGCTCCCCTCCTGCCGTGGCTCCAGCAGCTCCGCGCACAGCAGCTCGAGTTGCAGCAACACGAGCACGCTTCGCTCGTCTCCATTCAGGCAGTGAGCGGATTGCCTCGCGCGACGCCTCTCTTCGAGTCCCTCCTCGTCGTCGAGAACTACCCGCTGGACGAGTCCCTCCAGCGCCAGGCTTCCTCTCTGAACATCCGTGATCTGCTCGCGCCCAGCGGGCAGACCAACTTCCCCCTCACCCTCACCGTCATCCCAGGCGCTCGCATTCAGCTCAGCGCGGCGTACGACTCGACCCGCTTCGACTCCGCCCTGCTCCACCAGGCCCTGACACGCTGGTGCGAGCTCCTGGTGGGACTGACCCTCCGGCATGACGCCTGCCTGAGCGATCTGCCCCTCGGCACTTCAGAGAAGCACCCGCAGGTGCTGACCGACGCCGAGCGTCACCAGCTTCTCGTGGACTGGAACTCCACCGCCCGCGAGCTGCCCCAGCATCCGCTCGTCCACCGTCTCTTCGAGGCCCAGGTGCGCCGCACGCCGCACGCCCTCGCCCTCCAGTCCTCCAGCGCCCAGCTCACCTACTCGGAGCTCAACTCCCGCGCCAACCAGCTCGCCCGCCTCCTTCTCTCCCTTGGCGTCGGCCCGGATGTCCTCGTCGCGCTCCACCTCGAGCGCTCCACGGACTTCGTCACCGCCCTGCTCGCCACCATCAAGGCCGGCGCGGCCTGGCTCCCCCTCGATCCGTCCCTCCCCAACGAGCGCCTCTCCTTCATCGTCTCCGACGCTCGTCCCGCGCTTCTCCTCACCCACTCCTCCCTGGACGTGGGGATTCGCTCCTTCCGGATGGAGGCCCTTTCCGAGCAGCTCTCGTCCTTCTCCGATGCGGACCTCGAGGTGACTCCGGACGGCGACAACCTCGCCTACGCCATCTACACCTCGGGCTCCACCGGCCGCCCGAAGGGCACCCTCCTGCGCCACCGCGGCCTCTGCAACACCATCCTGGAAACCATCGACGACATGGAGCTCGGGCCAGACTCTCGCGTCCTGCCCTACGCCTCCATCGGCTTCGATGCCTCCATCGTGGAGATGCTGCCCCCTCTCCTCTCGGGTGGTCAGCTCTTCCTCGCCACGCGCGACCAGCTCCCGCCCGGCCTGCCCTTGCAGCAATTCCTGCGCGAGCACGCCATCAACGCCGGCACCTTCACGCCCTCCCTCCTCTCCCTCCTCGATCCCCAGGTCCTCGAGTCCCTCCACACCATCGTCGCCGCCGGCGAGGCCCTGCCCGCGGAGCTCGTGGCCCGCTGGAAGCCCGGGCGCCGCTTCCTCAACGTCTACGGCCCCACCGAGGTCTCCATCGCCTCCACCGTCGCCTACGACGTGGAGCCTCGCCGCGTCTCCATCGGCCGCCCCTTGCACAACATCCAGGCCTACGTGCTCGATGAGCACCAGCGGCTGCTCCCCGTCGGCCTCGCCGGCGAGCTGTACCTGGGTGGTGTCGGCCTGGCGCGCGGCTACCTCGGCCGTCCCGAGCTCACCGCAGAGAAGTTCATCCCCCACCCCTTCTCCTCTTCTCCGGGCGAGCGCCTCTACCGCACCGGTGACAAGGCGCGCTGGCTGCCGGGTGGACAGCTCGAGTTCCTCGGCCGCCTCGACTCCCAGGTGAAGCTGCGCGGCTTCCGCATCGAGCTGGGCGAGATCGAATCCGCGCTGCGCGCCCACCCGTCCGTCCGTCAGGCCGTTGTGGTGCTGCGCCAGGACTCGGGGGACAAACGCCTCGTCGCCTACCTCGTTCCCAACGAGGGCCTCTCCGTGGACCCCGGCACCCTGCGCGACGTTCTCAAGCGCTCGCTGCCCGAGTACATGGTGCCCTCCGCCTTCGTCTCCCTCCAGGCCCTGCCCCTGTCTTCCAGCGGCAAGGTGGACACCAAGGCGCTTCCCGCTCCCGACATCTCCTCGCTTTCGACGACGGACTATGTCGCCCCTCGCGGCGAGCTGGAGCAGCGCCTGGCCGACATCTGGGCCCAGGTTCTCCGCCTCGAGCGTGTCGGCGTCCACGACAGCTTCTTCGAGCTGGGTGGCCACTCCCTGCTCGCCACTCAAGTCGTCTCTCGCATCCGCTCCACCTTCCAGGTGGAGCTGCCTTTGCGCGCCCTCTTCGAGGCTTCCACCATCGCCGCCCTCGCGGCTCACCTGGGCTCCGCCCTCCAGTCCGGCGCCTCGCTCCAGGCTCCTCCGCTCGAGCCGGCAAATACATCAGGCCCGCTGCCCCTCTCCTTCGCTCAGCAGCGCCTGTGGTTCCTCGACCAGCTCCAGCCAGGCTCTTCCTCCTACAACATGCCCTCCGTCCTGCGCCTGGAGGGCGCCCTGGACGAGGTTGCGTTGCAGAACGCCTTCACCGAGCTGGTCCGCCGTCACCACGCCCTGCGCACCACCTTCAGCTCCGAGGCCGGCCGGCCCGTCCAGCTCATCGCGCCTACGGCTTCCCAGCCCCTGTCCCTCGTGGACCTCTCCTCCCTGCCGCCTTCCGAGCGCCAGGAGGAAGCCCGCCGCCTGGCCTTCCACTCCGTCATGCGGCCCTTTGATCTGGCCCATGGCCCGCTCCTGCACGCCTCGCTCTTCAAGCTCGAGGAGCGGCTGCACATCCTCGCCCTTTCCATGCACCACATCGTCTCCGACGGGTGGTCCATGGGCATCCTCGTGCGCGAGATGGTCGCCCTCTATCAGGCCTTCTCCTCGGGCCAGCCCTCTCCTCTGCCCGAGCTGCCCCTGCAATACGCTGACTACGCCGTCTGGCAGCGTCAGTGGCTGCAGGGTGCTGCCCTCGAGCAGCAGCTCTCCTTCTGGCGCCAGCAGCTCTCCGGTGCTCCCGCCGCTCTCGAGCTGCCCACCGACAAGCCTCGGCCCTCCGTCCAGAGCAACCGCGGCGTCCTCATGGAGGTTCACCTCCCGAAGGCGCTCTCCGAGTCGCTCAAGGCCTTCTGCCAGCGTGAGGGGGTTACTCCCTTCATGGCCCTGCTGGCCTCCTTCCAGGTGTTGCTCTCGCGCTACTCCGGCCAGGACGACATCTCCGTCGGCTCTCCCATCGCCGGCCGCCGCCACTCGGAGCTCGAGGGCCTCATCGGCTTCTTCGTCAACACCCTCGTCCTTCGTGCCCGCCTCTCTGGCGTCTCCTCCTTCCGTGAGCTGCTGCACCAGGTGAGGGAAACCACCCTCGGTGCCTTCGCTCACCAGGACATCCCCTTCGAGAAGCTCGTCGAGGAACTCCGTCCTCCTCGCGACTTGAGCCGTTCTCCCCTCTTCCAGGTGATGTTCGCCCTGCAGAACGCTCCTCACTCGGACATCGAGCTGCCAGGTCTCTCCCTGCGCCCGTTGATGCCGAACGAGGTCTCCTCCAAGTTCGACCTCACCCTTTCCCTCCTCGACAGCCCCGAGGGCTTCACCGGCACTCTCGAGTACTGCTCCGACCTCTTCGAGCACGACACCGTCAGCCGCATGGCGAGCCACCTGGGCGTGTTGCTCGAGTCGCTCATCTCGCGCCCCGAGGCTCCTCTCTCTTCCCTGTCGCTGCTGACCGGCACCGAGCGCCAGCAGGTGTTGGTGGAGTGGAACCAGACGCGCACCGACTACCCGCGCCACAGTTCCATCCACGGCCACTTCGAGACCCAGGCTCGCCTCACTCCCGACGCCATCGCGGTGCAGGAAGGCGAGCAACGCCTCACGTACCGTGAGCTGGACGAGCGCGCCAACCAGCTCGCCTGGCACCTGCGCTCCCTGGGCGTTGGTACCGAGGTCATGGTCGGCCTGTTTCTCGAGCGCTCCACCGACATGGTGGTCGCCATGCTCGCCACCCTCAAGGCTGGCGGTGTCTACCTGCCTCTCGACGCCTCCTACCCCTCCGAGCGTCTGTCCTTCATGCTTGAGGACTCCTCCGCTCGCGTCCTCGTCACCCTCCAGTCCCTCCAGGCCCGGCTGCCTTCTCACTCGGCTCGCCTCCTCCTGTTGGACTCCGAGTCCTCGGCCCTCTCCCAGCAGCCTCGCCACGCTCCGCCTTCAGGCTCCGGCTCCGACAACCTCGCCTACCTCATCTACACCTCGGGCTCCACGGGACGTCCCAAGGGTGTCGCCGTTCCCCACCTCGGCGTCCTGCGCCTCGTTCTCTCCTCGGACTACGTCCGCTTCTCTCCCGAGGATTGCGTCGCTCACGCCTCCAATACCGCCTTCGACGCCGCCACCTTCGAGGTCTGGGGTGCGCTCCTCTCCGGCGCTCGCCTCCTCATCCTCTCTCGCGAGCAACTCCTCTCGCCTCTCGAGCTCGGCGCCACACTCCGCGCTCACTCCGTCTCCACCCTCTTCCTCACCACCGCCCTCTTCAACCAGGTCGCCGCTCTGGCGCCTTCTTCCTTCTCCTCCCTGCGCAACCTCCTCTTCGGCGGTGAGTCCTCTGACGCTCTCTCCATCCGCCGTGTCCTCGAGGCTGCTCCTCCCTCTCGTCTCCTCAACGTCTACGGCCCCACCGAGTCCACCACCTTCGCCACCTGGTACCTCGCCCGTTCCGTCGCGCCTCACGCCTCTTCCGTCCCCATCGGCCGCGCCGTCTCCAACACCACTGCCTTCGTCCTCGACGAGCACCTGCACCCCGTACCTCCCGGTGTCCCCGGCGAGCTGTACCTGGGTGGCGACGGCCTGGCGCGTGGCTACTTCGGCCGCCCCGAGCTCACCGCCGAGAAGTTCATTCCCCACCCCTTCTCCTCTTCTCCGGGCGAGCGCCTCTACCGCACCGGTGACAAGGCGCGTTGGCTGCCGGATGGCCAGCTCGAGTTCCTCGGCCGCCTCGACTCCCAGGTGAAGCTGCGTGGCTTCCGCATCGAGCTGGGCGAAGTGGAGTCCGCTCTGCGCTCCCACCCGTCCGTGCGCCAGGCCATCGTCGTGGTGCGCCAGGACTCGGGTGACAAGCGTCTCGTTGCCTACGTCGTGCCCACTTCCCCTCGCCCTCCGGGAGAGGGACGGGGTGAGGGTAGTGCGGCCCCCGAGCTCAACACCGCGGACCTGAGCACCTTCCTCAAGGGCACCTTGCCCGAGTACATGGTGCCCTCCGCCTTCGTGCTCCTCGACGCCCTGCCCCTCACTCCCAACGGCAAGGTGGACACCAAGGCGCTTCCCGCTCCCGAGACCGCGCTCTCTTCCTCCAGCAACTACGTCGCGCCTCGCAACGAGCTGGAGCAGCGCCTGGCCGACATCTGGGCACAGGTGCTGGGCGTGAAGCAGGTGGGCATCCACGACAACTTCTTCGAGCTGGGTGGCCACTCCCTGCTCGCCACCCAGGTCGTCTCCCGCATCCGCTCCACCTTCCAGGTGGAGCTGCCCCTGCGCGCCCTCTTCGAGGCTCCCTCCGTCGGGGCCCTCGCGGCCCACCTGGGTGCAGCCCTCCAGTCCGGAGCCACGCTCCAGGCTCCTCCGCTCGAGCCGGCGGACACTTCAGGCCCGCTGCCCCTCTCCTTCGCTCAGCAGCGCCTGTGGTTCCTCGACCAGCTCCAGCCGGGCTCCTCCACCTACAACATGCCCTACGTCCTGCGCCTCGAGGGCGCTCTGGACGAGGCCGCTCTGCAGAACGCCTTCACCGAGCTGGTCCGCCGTCACCACGCCCTGCGCACCACCTTCGGCTCCGAGTCCGGTCAACCCGTCCAGCTCATCGCTCCCACGGCGTCCCTGCCTCTGTCCCGCGTGGACCTCTCCTCCTTGCCTCCCGTGGAGCGTCAGGAGGAAGCCCAGCGTCTGGCCTTCCACTCCGTCATGCGGCCCTTTGATCTGGCCCATGGCCCGCTCCTGCATGCCTCGCTCTTCAAGCTCGAGGAGCGGCTGCACATCCTCGCCATCTCCATGCACCACATCGTCTCCGACGGGTGGTCCATGGGCATTCTCGTGCGCGAGATGGCGGCCCTCTACCAGGCCTTCTCCTCGGGCCAGCCCTCGCCTCTGCCCGAGCTGCCTCTGCAGTACGCTGACTACGCCGTCTGGCAGCGTCAGTGGCTGCAAGGCGCCGCCCTCGAGCAGCAGCTCTCCTTCTGGCGTCAGCAGCTCTCCGGTGCTCCCGCCGCTCTCGAGCTGCCCACCGACAGGCCTCGTCCCTCCGTCCTGAGCCACCGCGGCGCCTTCCTCGAAGTCCATCTCCCCAAGGCGCTCTCCGAGTCCCTCAAGGCCTTCTGCCAGCGTGAAGGTGTCACTCCCTTCATCACCCTGTTGGCCTCCTTCCAGCTCCTCCTCTCCCGCTACTCCGGCCAGGACGACATCTCCGTCGGCTCTCCCATCGCCGGCCGCCGTCACGCAGAGCTCGAGGGCCTCATCGGCTTCTTCGTCAACACCCTCGTCCTGCGGTCTCGCCTCTCGGGTGTCACCACCTTCCGCGAGTTGCTCCAGCAGGTGCGTGAAACCACCCTTGGCGCCTTCGCCCACCAGGACATCCCCTTCGAGAAGCTCGTCGAGGAACTCCGTCCTCCTCGCGACCTGAGCCGCACTCCTCTCTTCCAGGTGATGTTCTCGCTGCTGAATCTCCCGACGGGAGAAGCCCAGCTCCCTGGCCTCACCCTGCGCCCCATCGAGCACGAGGGCACCACGGCCAAGTTCGAGCTCTCTCTCGCCCTCGGCGAGGGCCCGGATGGCTTCGGCGGCACGCTCACCTACAACACGGACCTGTTCGACGCTCAGACCGCGGCGCGGATGATGCGTCACTTCCAGGTGCTCCTGGAGGCCATCTCCGCCCGTCCCGACACCGCCCTGCATGACCTGCCCCTCCTCTCCCCCGAGGAGCGCCAGCAGGTGCTCGTGGAATGGAACGACACGCACGCTGACTTCCCCCGCGAGGCCACGCTCCACTCGCTCTTCCTGGCCCAGGCGCAGCGCACTCCCGAGGCCATCGCCCTCGTCTCCGAGTCCGGCTCCCTCACCTACCGCCAGCTCTCCGAGGCCTCCACTCGCCTTGCCCTGCACCTGCGTTCTCTCGGCGTTGGCCCAGGCGCCCTCGTCGCCCTCTGCCTCGAGCGCTCCCCGGAGCTGCTCGTCTCCCTCCTCTCCATCCTCCAGTCCGGCGCCGCCTGGGTCCCGATGGACCCCGAGTACCCCTCCGAGCGCCTGGCCTTCATGCTCGAGGACAGCGGCGCCAGGCTGCTCCTCACTCGTAGCACCCTGCTCCAGGCCCTGCCCTCCACCCGGGCTCAGGTCCTCACCTTGGACTCGCTCGACGCCCTGCACGCACTGCCTCCCGTGCCCCAGGACACCGTCCTGCCCGAGCCCGAGGCCTCCAGCCCCGCCTACGTCATCTACACCTCGGGCTCCACGGGCCGTCCCAAGGGCGTCCAGGTGGCCCACCGCTCCGCCGTCAACCACCTGCTCTGGCGCCAGCGCGAGTTCCCCATGACTCCCCAGGACGCCTTCCTCCAGAAGGCCTCCTTCAGCTTCGACATCTCCGTCTGGGAGATGTTCGCTCCTCTGCTCTCAGGCGCTCGGCTCGTGCTCGCTCGTCCCGGCGGCCAGAGGGACCCCGAGTACCTGGTGCAACTGGTGCTGCGCCACGGAATCACCCACCTGCACTTCGGCCCCGCCCCGCTGTCCACCTTCCTGCAAACGCCGGACGTCGCGCGCTGCCAGTCCCTGCGCTTCGTCTTCTGCGGCGGCGAGCCCCTCACTCACGAGCTCCACGCGCTCTTCCTCTCCAAGCTCAACGCGCGGCTCGTCCACCAGTACGGCCCCACCGAGGCGTGCATCGACTGCACCGCCTGGGTGTGCCCCTCGCACTCCGTCTCCGCTCTGCCCATCGGCCGCCCCATCTCCAACACCCTGGCCTATGTGGTGGACGCCTCGCTGCAGCCCGTGCCCGTGGGCGTCCCGGGCGAGCTGCTCATCGGTGGTGAGGGCCTGGCTCTCGGCTACCTCGGCCGTCCGGAGCTCACCTCCGAGCGCTTCATCACCAACCCCTTCAGCACCACGCCGGGAGCCCGCCTCTACCGCACCGGCGACAAGGTTCGCTGGCTGCCCGACGGCACGCTCGAGTTCCTCGGCCGCCTCGACTCCCAGGTGAAGCTGCGCGGCTTCCGCATCGAGCTGGGCGAAGTGGAGTCCGCCCTGCGCACCCACTCCTCCGTGCGCCAGGCAGTCGTGGTGCTTCGCCAGGACTCCGGCGACAAGCGCCTCGTCGCCTACGTCGTACCCACTTCCTCGTCCTCCGAGCTCGACACCGCGGACCTGCACACCTTCCTCAAGCGATCCCTGCCTGAGTACATGGTGCCCTCCGCCTTCGTCTCCCTCTCGGCCCTGCCCCTGACTCCCAACGGCAAGGTGGACACCCGGGCGCTTCCCGCTCCCGAGGCTTCCTCGCTTCCGTCGTCGGCGGCCTACGTCGCTCCCCGTGACGAGCTGGAGCAGCGCCTGGCCGACATCTGGGCCCAGGTTCTCCACCTCGAGCGTGTCGGCATCCACGACCACTTCTTCGAGCTGGGTGGCCACTCCCTGCTCGCCACCCAGGTCGTCTCCCGCATCCGCTCCGCCTTCCAGGTGGAGCTGCCCCTGCGTGCCCTCTTCGAGGCTCCCACCATCGGAGCCCTCTCCGCACACCTGGGCGCAGCCCTTCAGTCCGGTGCCTCGCTCCAGGCTCCTCCGCTCGAGCCCGCGGACACCTCAGGCCCGCTGCCCCTCTCCTTCGCTCAGCAGCGCCTGTGGTTCCTCGACCAGCTCCAGCCCGGCTCCTCCGCCTACAACATGCCTTACGTCCTGCGCCTGGAAGGCGCTTTGGACGAGGCCGCTCTCCAGCGTGCTTTCGCCGAGCTGATCCGTCGTCACCACGCCCTGCGCACCACGTTCGGCTCCGAGTCCGGCCAGCCCGTCCAGCGCATCGCGCCCACGGCGTCCTTGCCCCTGTCCCTCGTGGACCTCTCGTCCCTGCCGCCTTCCGAGCGCCAGGACGAGGCCCACCGTCAGGCCTCTCGAGTCGCCCTGCGGCCCTTTGATCTGACCCACGGCCCGCTCCTGCATGCCTCGCTCTTCAAGCTCGAGGAGCGGCTGCACGTCCTCGCCCTCTCCATGCACCACATCGTCTCCGACGGGTGGTCCATGGGTATCCTCGTCCGTGAGGTAGCGGCCCTCTACCAGGCCTTCTCCTCCGGACAGCCCTCACCCCTGCTCGAGCTGCCTCTGCAGTACGCTGACTACGCCGTCTGGCAGCGTCAGTGGTTGCAGGGTGCGGCCCTCGAGCAGCAGCTCTCCTTCTGGCGTCAGCAGCTCTCCGGTGCTCCCGCTGCCCTCGAGCTGCCCACCGACAAGCCCCGGCCCTCCGTCCAGAGCCAGCGTGGTGCCATCCTCGAGGTCCACCTCCCCAAGGCGCTCTCCGAGTCCCTCAAGGCCTTCTGCCAGCGTGAGGGGGTCACCCCCTTCATGGCCCTGCTGGCCTCCTTCCAGGTGTTGCTCTCGCGCTACTCGGGTCAGGACGACATCTCCGTCGGCTCTCCCATCGCTGGCCGCCGCCACTCGGAGCTCGAGGGCCTCATCGGCTTCTTCGTCAACACCCTCGTCCTGCGTGCCCGCCTCTCCGGTGTCACTTCCTTCCGTGAGCTGCTGCACCAGGTGCGCGAGACCACCCTCGGTGCCTTCGCTCACCAGGACATCCCCTTCGAGAAGCTCGTCGAGGAACTCCGTCCTCCTCGCGACCTGAGCCGTTCTCCTCTCTTCCAGGTGATGTTCGCCCTGCAGAACGCGCCGCACTCGGCCATCGAGCTGCCGGGTCTCTCCCTGCGCCCGTTGATGCCGAACGAGGTCTCCTCCAAGTTCGACCTCACCCTCTCCCTCTTCGACAGCCCCGAGGGCTTCTCCGGCGCTCTGGAGTACTGCTCCGACCTCTTCGAGCACGACACCGTCAGCCGCATGGCGAGCCACCTGGGCGTGTTGCTCGAAGCACTCATCTCGCGCCCCGAGGCTCCTCTCTCTTCCCTGTCGCTGTTGACCGGCACCGAGCGCCAGCAGGTGTTGGTGGAGTGGAACCAGACGCGCACCGACTACCCGCGCCACAGTTCCATCCACGGCCACTTCGAGGCCCAGGCCCGTCTCACTCCCGACGCCATCGCCGTCCAGGAGGGCCAGCAGTCCCTCACCTACCGTGAGCTGGACGAGCGCGCCAACCAACTCGCCTGGCACCTGCGCTCCCTGGGTGTCGGTACCGAGACCATGGTGGGTCTGTTGCTCGAGCGCTCCACCGACATGGTGGTCGCCATGCTCGCCACCCTCAAGGCTGGCGGTGTCTACCTGCCTCTCGACACCTCCTATCCCTCCGAGCGCTTGGCCTTCATGCTCGAGGACTCCTCCGCTCGGGTCCTCATCACCCTCCAGTCCCTCCAGGCCCGGCTGCCTTCTCACCCGGCTCGCCTACTCCTGTTGGACTCCGAGTCCTCGGCACTCTCCCAGCAGCCTCGCCACGCCCCGCCTTCAGGCTCTGGCTCCGACAACCTCGCCTACCTCATCTACACCTCGGGCTCCACGGGACGTCCCAAGGGTGTCGCCGTTCCCCACCTCGGCGTCCTGCGCCTCGTCCTCTCCTCGGACTACGTCCGCTTCTCTCCCGAGGACTGCGTCGCTCACGCCTCCAACACAGCCTTCGACGCCGCTACCTTCGAAGTCTGGGGCGCCCTCCTCTCCGGTGCTCGCCTCGTCATCCTCTCTCGCGAGCAACTCCTCTCGCCTCTCGAGCTCGGCGCCACCCTCCGCGCCCACTCCGTTTCCACCCTCTTCCTCACCACGGCCCTCTTCAACCAGGTCGCCTCTCTGGCGCCTTCTTCCTTCTCCTCCCTGCGCAACCTCCTCTTCGGCGGTGAGGCCTCTGACGCTCTCTCCATCCGCCGTGTCCTCGAGGCCGACCCTCCCTCTCGTCTCCTCAACGTCTACGGCCCCACGGAGTCCACCACCTTCGCCACCTGGTACCTCCTCCAGTCCGTCGCGCCTCACGCCTCTTCCATCCCCATCGGCCGCGCCATCTCCAACACCACGGCCTTCGTCCTCGACGAGCACCTGCACCCCGTACCTCCTGGCGTCCCCGGCGAGCTGTACCTGGGCGGCGACGGTCTGGCGCGTGGCTACTTCGGCCGCCCCGAGCTCACCGCCGAGAAGTTCATCCCCCACTCCTTCTCCTCTTCTCCGGGCGCCCGCCTCTACCGCACCGGTGACAAGGTGCGTTGGCTGGCCGACGGCACGCTCGAGTTCCTCGGCCGCCTCGACTCCCAGGTGAAGCTGCGCGGCTTCCGCATCGAGCTGGGCGAAGTGGAGTCCGCTCTGCGCTCCCACCCGTCCGTGCGCCAGGCCATCGTCGTGGTGCGCCAGGACTCGGGTGACAGGCGTCTCGTGGCCTACGTCGTGCCCACTTCCCCTCGCCCTCCGGGAGAGGGACGGGGTGAGGGTAGCTCGTCCCCCGAGCTCAACACCGCGGATCTGAGCGCCTTCCTCAAGGGCACCTTGCCCGAGTACATGGTGCCCTCCGCCTTCGTGCCCCTCGACGCCCTGCCCCTGACTCCCAACGGCAAGGTGGACACCAAGGCGCTTCCCGCTCCTGAGTCCTCGCTGTCAGCGGCGGCCTATGTCGCGCCTCGCAACGAGCTGGAGCAGCGCCTGGCCGACATCTGGGCACAGGTACTGGGCGTGAAGCAGGTGGGCATCCACGACAACTTCTTCGAGCTGGGTGGCCACTCCCTGCTCGCCACTCAAGTCGTCTCTCGCATCCGCTCCACCTTCCAGGTGGAGCTGCCTCTGCGTGCCCTCTTCGAGGCGCCCTCCATCGGGGCCCTCGCGGCTCACCTGGGCTCGGCCCTTCAGTCCGGCGCCTCGCTCCAGGCTCCTCCGCTCGAGCCCGCGGACACTTCAGGCCCGCTGCCCCTCTCCTTCGCTCAGCAGCGCCTGTGGTTCCTCGACCAGCTCCAGCCGGGCTCCTCCACCTACAACATTCCCTTCGTCCTGCGCCTGGAGGGCGCTCTGGACGAGGCCGCTCTCCAGCACGCCTTCACTGAGCTGGTCCGCCGTCACCACGCCCTGCGCACCACCTTCGGTTCCGAGTCCGGTCAGCCCGTCCAGCTCATCGCTCCCACGGCTTCTCTGCCTCTACCGCTCGTGGATCTCTCCTCCCTGCCTCCCGCGGAGCGTCAGGAGGAAGCCCGCCGCCTGGCCTTCCACTCCGTCATGCGGCCCTTTGATCTGGCCCATGGCCCGCTCCTGCACGCCTCGCTCTTCAAGCTCGAGGAGCAACTGCACATCCTCGCCATCTCCATGCACCACATCGTCTCCGACGGGTGGTCCATGGGCATCTTCATCCGCGAGATGGCGGCCCTCTACCAGGCCTTCTCCTCGGGCCAGCCCTCGCCTCTGCCCGAGCTGCCGCTGCAATACGCTGACTACGCCGTCTGGCAGCGTCAGTGGTTGCAGGGCGCCGCGCTCGAGCAGCAGCTTTCTTTCTGGCGTCAGCAGCTCTCCGGTGCTCCCGCCGCTCTCGAGCTGCCCACCGACAGGCCTCGCCCCTCCGTCCTGAGCCACCGCGGCGCATTCATGGAGGTCCGCCTCCCCAAGGCTCTCTCCGAGTCCCTCAAGGCCTTCTGCCAGCGTGAAGGGGTCACCCCCTTCATGGCCCTGTTGGCTTCCTTCCAGCTCCTCCTCTCCCGTTACTCGGGTCAGGACGACATCTCCGTTGGCTCTCCCATCGCCGGCCGCCGCCACGCCGAGCTCGAAGGCCTCATCGGCTTCTTCGTCAACACCCTCGTCCTGCGTTCTCGCCTCTCGGCGGTCTCCTCCTTCCGCGAGCTGTTGCACCAGGTGCGAGAGACCACTCTCGGCGCCTTCGCCCACCAGGACATCCCCTTCGAGAAGCTCGTCGAGGAACTCCGTCCTCCTCGCGACTTGAGCCGTTCTCCTCTCTTCCAGGTGATGTTCGCTCTGCAGAACGTCCCGACGGGAGAAGCCCAGCTCCCTGGCCTCACCCTGCGCCCCGTCGAGCACGAGGGCACCACGGCCAAGTTCGAGCTCTCTCTCGCCCTCAACGAGGGCCCGGATGGCTTCGGCGGCACGCTCACCTACAACACGGACCTGTTCGACGCTCAGACCGCGGCGCGGATGATGCGTCACTTCCAGATGCTCCTGGAGGCCATCGCCGCCCGTCCCGATACCGCCCTGCACGACCTGCCCCTCCTCACTCCCGAGGAACGCCAGCAGGTGCTCGTGCAGTGGAACGACACGCGCGCTGACTTCCCCCGCGAGGCCACGCTCCACTCGCTCTTCCTGGCCCAGGCGCAGCGCACCCCCGAGGCCATCGCCCTCGTCTCCGAGTCCGGCTCCCTCACCTACCGCCAGCTCTCCGAGGCCTCCTCTCGCCTCGCCCTGCACCTGCGTTCTCTCGGCGTCGGCCCAGGCTCTCTCGTCGCCCTCTGCCTCGAGCGCTCCCCGGAGATGCTCGTCTCCCTCCTCTCCATCCTCCAGTCCGGCGCCGCCTGGGTCCCGATGGACCCCGAGTACCCCTCCGAGCGCCTCTCCTTCATGCTCGAGGACAGCGGCGCGACGCTGCTCCTCACCCGCTCCGCCCTGCTCCAGGCCCTGCCCTCCACCCGGGCGCAGGTCCTCACCTTGGACTCGCTCGACGCCCTGCACGCACTGCCGCCCGTGCCGCAGGACACCGTCCTGCCCGAGCCCGAGTCCTCCAGCCCCGCCTACGTCATCTACACCTCGGGCTCCACGGGCCGTCCCAAGGGTGTCCAGGTGGCCCACCGCGCCGCCGTCAACCACCTGCTCTGGCGCCAGCGCGAGTTCCCCATGACTCCCCAGGACGCCTTCCTCCAGAAGGCCTCCTTCAGCTTCGACATCTCCGTCTGGGAGATGTTCGCTCCTCTGCTCTCAGGCGCTCGGCTCGTGCTCGCTCGTCCCGGCGGCCAGAGGGACCCCGAGTACCTGTTGCAACTGGTGCTGCGCCACGGAATCACCCACCTGCACTTCGGCCCCGCGCCTCTGTCCACCTTCCTGCAAACGCCGGACGTCGCGCGCTGCCAGTCCCTGCGCTTCGTCTTCTGCGGCGGCGAGCCCCTCACCCACGAGCTCCACGCGCTCTTCCTCTCCAAGCTCAACGCGCGGCTCGTCCACCAGTACGGCCCCACCGAGGCGTGCATCGACTGCACCGCCTGGGTGTGCCCCTCTCACTCCGTCTCCGCTCTGCCCATCGGCCGCCCCATCTCCAACACCCAGGCCTACGTGGTGGATGCCTCGCTGCAGCCCGTGCCCGTGGGCGTCCCGGGCGAGCTGCTCATCGGCGGTGAGGGCCTGGCGCTCGGCTACCTCGGCCGTCCGGAGCTCACCTCCGAGCGCTTCATCACCCACCCCTTCAGCACCACGCCGGGAGCCCGCCTCTACCGCACTGGCGACAAGGTGCGCTGGCTGCCCGACGGCACGCTCGAGTTCCTCGGCCGCCTCGACTCCCAGGTGAAGCTGCGCGGCTTCCGCATCGAGCTGGGTGAAGTGGAGTCCGCCCTCCTCCAGCATGCCTCCGTGCGCCAGGCCGTGGCCCTCGTGCGCGAGGACGTCCCGGGCGACAGGCGGCTGGTGGCCTACGTCACCGGCGACTCGCCCGATGCCTCCGTCCTGCGCGCCTTCCTCCAGCAGCGACTGCCCGAGTACATGGTGCCCTCGGCCTTCGTCCACCTGGAGGCCCTGCCCCTCAATCCCAATGGCAAGGTCGAGCGCAAGGCGCTGCCGCCTCCCGAGGCCTCGGCGCTCTCGCGCAAGGCGTCGCGCGCTCCGGACACGGAGATCGAACGCGCCCTGGCCACCATCTGGGCCGAGGTGCTGCGCGTGGAGTCCGTGGGTGCCGAGGAGGACTTCTTCTCGCTCGGTGGCCACTCGCTGCTGGCGACCCAGGTCATCAGCCGCATCCGTGCCTCGCTCGGCGTGGAGCTGCCCCTGCGCGTCCTCTTCGAGGCTCCCACCGTCGCCGGCCTCGCCGAGCGCGTCCAGGCCGCCAGCCGCACTCAGGCTCCCGCGCTGAAGCCCGCGGCTCGCGGAGGCCCGCTGCCGCTGTCCTTCGCCCAGCAGCGGCTGTGGTTCCTCGCGCAGCTCGAGCCCGGTAGCACCGTCTACAACATGCCCTTCGCGCTCCGGCTCTCCGGGAGGCTGTCCGCCAGCGCGCTGGCCCAGGCACTCGAGGCACTCGTGCTGCGCCATGAGGCGCTGCGCACCACCTTCCAGCCGGGCCAGGACGGCCCCGTCCAGGTCATCTCCGAGACTCCGCTCTCGAAGCTGCACACGGTGGATCTGGGCTCACTGCCCGAGTCCCAGCGTGAGGCCGAGGTCCTCCGGCTCGCGGAGGAAGAGGCCCGTAGGCCCTTCGACCTGGCGCACGGTCCGCTCTTCCGCGCCTCGCTGCTGCGCTCGAGCGACACCGAACATGTCCTGCTCCTGGCGCTGCACCACATCGTCTCCGATGGCTGGTCCAACGCGATCCTGGCGCGCGAGGTGGCCGCGTTCTACGAGGCCTTCGCCACGGGCCAGCCGTCGCGGCTGCCCGCGCTCCCGGTGCAGTACGCCGACTACGCCGTCTGGCAGCGTGAATGGCTGAGCGGCTCCGTCCTCCAGCAGCAGGTGGACTTCTGGAAGCAGCAGCTCTCCGGTGCCCCCGCGGCGCTGGAGCTGCCCACCGACAGGCCTCGTCCCGCGGTGCTGTCGTACCGGGGCGCCAACCTCCCGGTGAAGGTGTCCCGGAAGGCCTCCGAGACGCTCAAGGCCCTGTGCCAGCGCGAAGGCGCCACGCCCTTCATGGCACTGCTGGCCGCCTTCCAGGTGCTCCTGTCCCGCTACTCGGGCCAGGACGACATCAGCGTGGGCTCGCCCATCGCCGGCCGCACCCGCGCCGAGACGGAGGGCCTCATCGGCTTCTTCGTCAACACGCTCGTGCTGCGCTCGCACCTGTCCGAAGGAACCTCCTTCCGCGAGCTGCTCGCCCGGGTGCGCACCAGCACCCTGGCCGCCTACGAGCACCAGGACGTCCCGTTCGAGAAGCTGGTGGAAGTGCTCCAGCCCACGCGCGACCTCAGCCGCGGCCCGCTCTTCCAGGTGATGTTCATCCTGCAGAACACGCCTGGCGGCGAGTTCCAGCTCCCGGGCCTCACCCTGCGCCCCGTGGAGCATGAGGACGCCACCGCCAAGTTCGAGCTCTCGCTCGCGCTCGGCGAGGGCCCGGACGGCTTCGGCGGCAGCCTCAACTACAACACCGGCCTCTTCGACGAGGCCACGGCGGCGCGGATGATGCGCCACTTCGAGACGCTCCTGGACGTGCTCTGCGCCCGTCCCGACACCGCGCTGCGCGACCTGCCGCTGCTCGGCCGCGACGAGGAGAAGCTGCTGCTGGAGACGTGGAACCCGCCCGGGGAGCTGCCGAGGGATGGCGCGCTGCTGCACTCCCGCCTGGAGGCCCAGGCCCGGCGGACCCCGGACGCGCTGGCGGTGGCGGACGACACGCGCACGCTCACCTATGACGAGCTGATGCGGCGTGCCAACCGGCTCGCCCGCCACCTGCGCACGTTGGGCGTGGGCCCGGAGGTCCGGGTGGGCGTGTGCCTGCGGCGCACGGTGGAGCTGCCCGTCGCGCTGCTCGCGGTCCTCGAGGCCGGGGGCACCTACGCGCCGTTGGATCCGGACTACCCGTCCGAGCGGCTCGGCTACCTGCTGGAGGACTCGAGCGCGGCGCTCGTCATCACCGAGCGCGGCGTGCTCCCGGCGCTTCCCCAGGTGCGTCCCCAGACGCTCGTGCTGGAGGACCTGGAGGCGGTGCTGGCGGCGCAGTCCGACGAGCCGCTGCCCACCTCCTGCGACGCGGAGAACCTCGCCTACCTCATCTACACCTCGGGCTCGACGGGCCGTCCCAAGGGCGTGGCCATCACGCACCGCAGCGCCGCGCTCTTCATCACCTGGGCGCTGAAGGTGTTCGCACCCAGCGAGCTGAGCGGAGTGCTCGCCGCCACCTCCGTGTGCTTCGATCTCTCCATCTTCGAGCTCTTCGTACCGCTGTCCTGCGGTGGCCGGGTGCTCCTCGTCCCCAACGCCCTGCACCTGCCGTCCTTCTCGCGCCGCGACGAGGTGACGCTGGTCAACACCGTGCCCTCCGCCATGGCGGAGCTGGTGCGGATGGGCGGACTGCCGCGTTCGGTGCGGACCGTCAACCTGGCGGGCGAGGCACTGCCCCGGCGCACCGTCGACGCGCTCTACGCGCTGGGCCACGTGGAGCGGGTCCTCAATCTCTACGGGCCCTCGGAGGACACCACGTACTCCACCTCCGAGCAGGTGCCTCGCGACGAGGGCCGCAGTCCGGCGATTGGCCGGCCGCTGGAGAACACCCGGGCGTACGTGCTGGACCGCCACATGCGACTGGTGCCGCCCGGTGTCCCGGGCGAGCTGTACCTCGCGGGTGATGGACTGGCGCGAGGCTACCTGCTGCGGCCGGACCTGACGGCCGAGCGCT
>NZ_JPMI01000322.1 GCF_000733295.1 Archangium violaceum Cb vi76
TGCTGGATGCGCGTGCCCAGCACCTGGAGGAAGCCGGCGATCCACTTCGGATGCGCGGGCCAGGCGGGCGCGGTGACGAGGTTTCCGTCAATCACCGCGTCATCCACCGGCACCTGCACGTAGGTGCCCTTGGCGAGCGTCACCTCGGGGCCGCAGGCGGGGTAGGCCGTGCAACGCCTGCCCTCGAGCACACCCGCCGCCGCGAGCACCTGCAGCCCGTGGCAGACGGCGGCGATGGGCTTCTTCGCCTCGGCGAAGTGGCGGACCACCTGGAGCACCTTCGGGTTGAGCCGCAGGTACTCCGGCGCCCGGCCGCCCGGAATCACCAGGCCGTCGTACTGCGAGGCCTCGATCTCCGAGAACGTGGCGTTGACGGCGAAGTTGTGGCCCGGCTTCTCGCTGTACGTCTGCGCTCCGTCGAAGTCGTGCACGGCGGTGCGCACCGTCTCTCCCGCCTTCTTGTCCGGACAGACGGCGTGGACCGTGTGCCCCACCGCCTGCAGGGCCTGGAACGGCACCATCACCTCGTAGTCCTCGACGTAATCGCCCACCAGCATCAGCAGCTTCTTGCCCGCCATAGGGTTTCCTCCGGGTTGAAGACCCATGAGGAAATAGCACAGCGGGCGTCCCGGCTCACTCCGCGAAGGCGCGCTGGATGAGCGCGTGGAACGGAGCGTGGCCCGGCAGCGTGCCGAACGTCTGCCCGTGTGCACCCGCCAGCCGCGACTCGCAGAAGATGTCCGAGACCTGCTTGTTGCCGGCGCGGATGAGCAGGGAGGCCTGCAGCGCCAGCGCGAGGCGCTCGACGATGTAACGCGCGCGTGACTCGAGCGTGCCCTGGTCGTCGAACTCCTTCGTCAGCCGCGCGACTTCGGCGTCGAGCGCCGGATGTCCACCGCGGGCGGCGAGGAGCTCCTCGAACAGGGCGTCGCGGCTGGCCGGCTCGCGCGTCACCGCACGCAGCATGTCGAGGCACTGGATGTTGCCGCTCCCTTCCCAGATGGAGTTGAGCGGGGCCTGCCGGTACAGCCGCGCGAGGTTCGACTCCTCCACGTAGCCCGCACCGCCGAGGCACTCCTGCGCCTCGTTGATGAAGGCGGGCGCGCGCTTGCACACCCAGTACTTGCCGATGGCCGTGGCGATCCGCCCGAAGGCCGCTTCCCGGGCCTCCCGATGGCTCGCGTCCACGGCCCGCGACACGCGCGCGGTGAGCACGGTGTGCGCCTCGGACTCGAGCGCCAGGTCCGCGAGCACGTTCATCATCAGGGGCTGTTCAATCAGCCGCTTGCTGAAGGCCTTGCGGTACCGGGTATGGTGGATGGCCTGCACGAGCGCCTGCCGCATCTGGCCGCTCGAGCCGATCATGCAGTCCTGGCGCGTGAGGGCCACCATCTCGAGGATGGTGGAGACGCCGCGGCCCTCCTCGCCCACCATCCAGGCGGTGGCGCCGTGGAACTCGACCTCGGAGCTGGCGTTGCTCCAGTCCCCGAGCTTGTCCTTGAGGCGCTGGACGCGGATGGCATTGCGCTCGCCGTCCGGCGTGAAGCGCGGCAGCAGGAAGCAGGACAGCCCGCCCTCGGCCTGCGCGAGCACGAGGAACGCGTCGCTCATGGGCGCGGAGAAGAACCACTTGTGGCCCACGAGCGCATAGGGCTGTCCCGGACCGCGGCTCCCGAGCGGATGCGCCCGCGTGCTGTTGGTGCGCACGTCCGAGCCGCCCTGCTTCTCGGTCATGCCCATGCCGATGGTGGCGCCCTGCTTCCGCGCCGCGGGGATGAACCGCGCGTCATAGGTGGTCGAGCTCACACGGGGCATCCACTCCCGGGCGAGCTCCGGCTGGCGGCGCAGCGTGGGCACGCTGGCGTAGGTCATCGTCAGGGGGCAGCTCGTGCCCTGATCGGCCTGGTTGTGCAGGTAGAACAGCGCCATGCGGGCCACGTGGGCACCGGGCTTGTCCTCGTGGCGCCAGGCGAAGTTCGGCACGCCATGGGCGATGCCCAGCTCCATGAGGCGATGGTAGGCGGGGTGGAACTCCACCTCGTCCAGGCGGTTGCCGTACCGGTCGAACGGACGGAACCTCGGCTTGTTCTCGTTGGCGGTGAACCCGAGCTGCATCAACTCCCCGCCCACGACGGGGCCGTACTTCGCGAGCTCGTCCTCCGCCCAGCCGCCCCCCTCCCGCGTCACGGCTTCACGCAACACCGTGTCGGTGGCCCAGGCGTCGTAGGTGAGCGGCGGAGCCTGGTTCGTGACCTGGTGCGTGAGGAAGCCTTCGGCGATGG
Organism: Archangium violaceum Cb vi76; assembly: GCF_000733295.1. GTDB lineage: Bacteria > Myxococcota > Myxococcia > Myxococcales > Myxococcaceae > Archangium > Archangium violaceum. The sequence goes on from NZ_JPMI01000322.1 coordinate 2,283, forward strand.
TGCGCGAGTCGTTCATGGGGCTGTTCCTAGCAGAAAGCCGCCCCTTCAAACGACAACGCCCCCGGGTGACGACCCCGGAGGCGGCGGTGCTCCACGGTGAGGTGGGAGCTAGATGAGCGGCATGAAGATCTTCAGCCCGCTGCGGCCACCGGCGCCGAGCGTGTTGCGCTCGATGAAGTCACTCACGGAGGAGCGGCCGTCACCGGTGGTGATGGCGGTGTGGCCGTAGATGCTGCCCAGGCGCGACGAGGTCTTCTCCCAGGTGAGCACGAGGCCCGGAGTCTTCAGCGCCTGCTCGAGCGACATGTTGACCTGCTTGAACTTGTCGCGGGGCAGGTTGTTGTCGATCTGGTTGCCATTGCCCCAGACCTTGAAGCCGAAGGCGTTCTGGATGGCCCGGCTCACGCCGGTGGCGCACAGGCCCTGGCTGTTGTACCCGCCCATGCCCAGCGCCGCCGCGCGGCCCGCGCTCGCGAGCTTGCGCATCGCGGGGGTCACGTTGCCCGGGCTCGCGGCGCCACCGCTTCCCTGGACCTTCCCGCCACCGCTCGTGCCGCCCGTGCCGCCGGGGCGGCCACCGCCGCGCGTCCCGCCCGCCTTGGCCGGCTCGAAGCTGTCACCCTTGCCAGGGATGCGCAGCGTCCTTCCCGCGTAGATGAGGTTCGGGTTGGCGATCTTGTTGTGGCGCGCCAACGCCGAGACGCTGGTCTTGAACCGGGAGGCAAGGGCCGAGAGGGTGTCGCCAGGGCGGATGCGGTAGGTGGACATGCGAAATCTCCTGCAATGATTTTCGCGATTTCCCTCCCGGAGTTGCGTCTGGATTTCCCAAACTCTTGGAATCTACGCGGGCCCTCCAGCCGCCCTCCGGGAAATCCTGAATGAAAACGGCCACCTGCCGGTGGGACGTCCTCCGCCATGGCGGAGCACCTGTTTACAAACCTTCTGGACGAACTGTTCCGCTCACTTCGCCAGCGGCACGCCCAGGTCCTGGAGGACCTTGAAGTCGAACACCAGCATCCCGCCCCAGGAGAAGTCGCCGCCGTTGGCGAGATCGAACTGGGCGAAGGGCATCACCGAGACGATGTCGAGGAAGCCCACCCGGGGCCCCACGCCGAGCTGGAGCGGGCGGTCTTCCACGCCCTCCACGCGCTTGGACCAGAAGAGGTGCGCGCCGACGCCGAACTTGAACTCCCTGGCCCACGAGCGCGCATAGGGCGCCCACTCCATCGGCCGGAAGTCGAGCGCCGCGTAGGGGCCGAGGTGCTCGGCCGCGAAGAGGTTCACCGAATCGCCATACACCCCGGCGGACCAGTACCAGGAGGGCACCTTCAAGGCCGTGCCCTTCTCGTCGAAGCGCCACTCGCCCAGGGAGCCTCCCAGGTGCAGCCCGAGGCCCGTCGAGCCGACCCAGCTCCCCTGGTACCGGTACCCCAGGGCGAGCGGGCGGATGAAGAACTGCAACCGCCGGCCGAGCGGGTTGGGATCCTTCCATTCCGAGTGGGCCTGCTTCTCGGGGCACGGGGCCTGCTCGCCGCTCTCGTTCCGGGGATTGGGCAGACGGCAGGTGTCGCACTCGTCGCCCACGCCATCGTCATCCGCGTCCGCGTGCTCGCCGTCCTTCACGGGGACGAACGGGCACGGGTCACAGAGGTCTCCCGCTCCATCCCCGTCGCTGTCTTCCTGGCCAGGGTTCGCATCGAGCGGGCAGTTGTCGGCGCACGCCTCCATCCGGCCGGGATGGCACGCGGGCGCCTCCGTCTGGCCTGGAGGCAGGTCCGGGACTCCATCCCCATCACTGTCCGCGATGGGGACGGGCCCGGTGGCCGGTGGTGTCTGGGCGGCGGCCGGAGCCAGCGCGAGCAGGAGGACGGCGAGCAGGAGGAGCGGAGTGGAGCGCATCAGAGGCAGAGTCCGAAGACGTTGGCGTCACCGCAGAGCAGCGAGTGCTCCGCGGCGGGCAGGCGGCGGATGGTGGCTTCGTCCTGAACCCACGAGGGCAGCCGGTCGCGTGTGAACTGGTCCGGGACGAGCGTGTCGCCGTCCACGTTGATGACCTCCTCCGTGCTGGGAAACTGGGGGAGCCGGAACGCCGTCTTCAGGTTGTTGCCCTGGAGGATGCGGATGAAGTCGAGCTTGCGCAGGGGCTCGAAGTAGCCGGTCGAGGTGGCCCGGTACAGCGCTCGCGCCCGCTCGAGCATTCTCCTGTCGATGTGCTGGGAGAGGTCCTCGGGCGCACCGGGCGCGGGCAGCAGCCCGGCGTTCATCCAGGTGGCGTCGAGGAGCAGCTCGGGCCGGTTGGGATTGCCCCGGGTGACGCTCCAGCGCGGCAGCATCTGGTAGACGGAGGGCCAGGTGCGCACCACCTCCTTCGGGATGGTGCTCTTGAAGAAGGTTCCCTCCAGCAGGGCGAGCAGGGCGCTCACCGAGCCGAAGAAGGGCACGCCCACGAAACACACACCCTGGACGAGCCTCGCCAGCTCCTCGGCGCCCAGGAGCCGGGCCGCCGCCAGGACGACGAGCCCTCCCTGCGAGTGCGCCACCAGCCGCCAGCGGTCACCGCGCGAGGCCTCGGCCTGGAGGTGCTCGGCGAGGCGCTTGCCGCTGTAGCGGATGTCCAGCCGCCAGTCGTAATCGAAGAAGTCCCACCTGGGGAACGCGTGCGCGAAGGGCTCGTAGGCGAGCGTCATGAACCCGCGGGCGACGAGCGTGTTCTCCAGCGGCTCGAGTGCTTCGGGATCCACCCCGTGCTTGCAGCGGAGCGTCTGTGCGGCACCGGCCTGGGCGAGGAGCTCGAAGATGGTCGCGGCCCGCGCTCCCGCGGCGCTCTCGTAGAGCACTCCGCCCGTTCCCGGAATCACCATCTGGCGGCGAGGCATGTGGCTTCCCCCTGCTATCCGGGAAGCCAACACCAGACACACACGAAGGGGCCAGCGCCATGCGCCCGCAACGGCCAGCACCTGACAGAGCGTGGCCGGGATGTTGAGCGCTCACTCCTTCAAGCGGGGGAGGGGGCCCGTGCCGTCATCTCCGAAGCGGCTCACGTCCACGCCCACCGTGTCCAGCATGGAGATGAACAGGTTGGCGATGGGCTCCCCGCCGTAGCGCACGTGCCGTCCGGGCGTCACCGCGCCCCCGCCGCGCCCCGCGAGCACCACCGGCATGTCCGAGTGCCCGTGCGAGTTGCCGTCCGCCACCTCGCTGCCGAAGTACACCAGGGAGTTGTCCAGCAGCGTCGCGTCCCCCTCGCGCACCGACTTCATCCGCTGCAGCAGGTAGCTGAACTGCTCCATCTCCCAGCGGTCTATCTTCGCGAGCGCCGCGTGGTTGTCCGCGTGGTGCTGGTGGTGCGAGTACGTGTGGTGCCCCGTCGTCAGCCCGAGGAAGTCATACACCCGGTCGCTGCGCCCGTTGCCGAGCATGAAGGTCGCCACCCGCGTCAGGTCGCACTGGAAGGCGAGCACCATCAGGTCGCACATCGCCTTCGTCTTCTCGCGCACGTCCTCCGTCCGCTCGGGCCGCGGGCCCTTCGAGCACGTGGGGGCCTGCTGGTCGAGCGCCGCCACACGCAGCTCCAGCTCGCGCACGCTGGTGAAGTACTCGTCCAGCTTGCGCCGGTCCCTCGCCCCCAGCCGCTGCTGGAGCGCCCGCGCGTCCTCGTTCACGAAGTCCAGGATGCTCTGCTCGTAGGCCTTGCGCTTCTCGATCTGCGCCCGCGTCGCGTCCGGGTCGAAGCCCGCGAAGAGCCGGTCGAACACCGCCCGCGGGTTCGTCTCCTTGGCCCGGGGGCTGGTGGGCCCCGCCCAGGAGATGTTGCGTGCGTAGGCGCAGCTGAAGCTGGCGTCGCACGAGCCCGTTCCGTCGCCTCCGTCGTTGCCCAGCTCCAGCGAGGGCAGGCGCGTGTGGGGCCGCAGGGCCCTGGCGGCGAGCTGGTCCATGGAGACGCCCGCGCGAATGTCATCCTGCCTGTTCGTCTTGACCACCTTCACACAGGAGAGGAAGGCGCCCGTGCCCGCCGCGTGGTGGCCGAACTCGTCCGGCCGCCCGGGCTCGTGCGACAGCCCGGAGAGCACCAGCACGTCGTCCTTCACCGGTGCCAGCGGTTGCAGCGTGGGCGACAGCGTCCAGGACCGCCCGGTGCCGCGAGGCGTGAAGTTCGGCATGAAGAGGCCGCAGGGCACGTAGAAGACGGCCAGCCGCAGTGGCGTGGCGCCGGGTTCCGCCGCCCGGGCCACCGTGGGTTGCATCTGCTCCAGCAGGGGCAGGGCCATCAGCGCCCCCAGGCCCCGGAGCATCGTCCGCCGTGACAGCTTGGAGTCCTTCATCGTGAACCCTCCCCGTTCGTGTCCTCCGCCTCCCCACCGCGCGAGGTGAAGGCCTCGCTCCGGATGACGGAGAGGATGAGGTCCGACAGCCGGCCTCCGCTCGTCCGGGCCTTGCTCGCGATGTCGTCCAGCGTGCAGGCATCCGCGCTCGTGGGCCCGCGTCCCAGCCCGTAGGTGAGCAGATGTTGGGCGATGCAGCGCTCCAGCGCCGGGTCCGACGCGAGGAGGGTGCGCAGCTCCACCCCATCCTTGAAGCGGATGCCGCCTGGCAACTCGCCGCTCGGGTCCACCTGGGCACCGCTCACTTCCTCCTTTTGCCGCCACGCGCCCAACGGGTTGAAGTTCTCCAACCCGAAGCCGATGGGGTCCATCAACTGGTGGCACCCCGAGCAGGTGGGGTCGCTGCTGTGCCGGGCCATGCGCTGCTTGATGCCCATGCTCGGGTCCACCGGCGGTGGCAGGCCCTCCACGTTGGGCGGAGGGGGCGGTGGTGCCTTGCACAGGAGTTGTTCGAGCACCCAGAGCCCCCGCTTCACCGGCGAGGTGCGGTCCGGGTGCGAGGTGACGGCGAGGATGGAGCCCTGTCCGAACAGGCCCGCGCGCTCCGGGTGCGCGGAGAGGTCCACCCGCGTCATCTGGCTCGTGCCCGGAGGGGGCAGGCCGTAGTGCCGGGCGAGCCGGTCGTTCACGTAGGTGAAGTTCGCGTCCAGCAGCTCTTTCGCCGGGTGGTCCCCGTGGAGGAACTCGCGGAAGACGAGCCGCGTCTCCTGGCGCATGGCCTCGCGCAGCGAGTCGTCGAAGGGGTAGAGGAGCGGGTCCGGGTGGAGTGAGTCGAGCGCGCGCGTGTACAGCCATTGCCCGGCGAAGTTGTCCACCAGCGCCTCGGCCTTCGGGTCCGCGAGCATGCGGCGCACCTGGCGCTCCAGCTCCTCGGGATTGCGCAGCGTCCCCGCGTCCGCCGCGGCCAGGAGCGCCTCGTCCGGCATGCTGCTCCACAGGAAGTAGGAGAGGCGGCTGGCGAGCTCGTGGTCGTTGAGCGGGTGGGGCGCCGTGGAGGCCGGGTCCGGGTCCAGCTCCACGCGGTAGAGGAAGTGCGGAGAGAGGAGCACGGCCCGCAGGGCCAGCTTCATGCCCGCGTCGAAGCCCTCGCCATGTGCACGCGCGAGTGGGAGGAAGGCCAGGAGCCGGTCCACCTCGGCTGGGGTGACGGGCCGGCGCCAGGCGCGGCGGGCGAAGGGCTCCAGGATGAGCCGCGCGCAGGGCAGCGGGTCCGCCGGCTCGGGCGTGCAGGTGCGCACGCGGGGCCAGGATGCCTCGGCGAGCTTCTCCGCCGCGGCCGAGTACTTCTCCATCAGCAGCGGCCCCAGGCTGAGCACGTCCGCGTTGTTGTCGAAGCCGTAGCCGTGATCGTCCGCGGGGAAGTCTCGCGCCGGGCGGGTGGTGTCTCCCAGCAGGTCGCGCACCGTGTTGTCGTACTCGGCGCGGTTGAGCCGGTGCAGGGTGACGCGGCCCGGAACTGTCGGACCCGGGCAGGCCGGGTTGCCGGGGGGCTCCGTCTGGGATGTGGGCGGCAACTCCCTCGCCTTCGGCAGCTCGTTGCTCCGGCAGCCGGCGAGCAGGAGCGCGCAGGCCGGGGCCGCCAGCACCTTCCGCCAGCTGTGTGGGAACTTCTTGGACACGTGGGACCTCCTCGCTCGGAGAAGGCCCTGAGCAATTTCCCCACCACCCGCTTTCTCCGTGCTGGAGGGATGGGTGGGTGTCGGAAACCCGTCGGGGTGGTGGGCAGGAGAAGGGACGGTGATGGAAGCGGCGTATCCCGTGTGGCCACCGCGCGCGTCACCGTGGGGCACGCGCGTTCACGGCTTCAGCCCGCGGGATGTGTTTCCTGGTCGCTGTCACCGCGAGATGATGGGCACCTCGAAAGGAGAGGACATGCCGCACCGTTTCGTACGCCGTTGGGGAGGGCTGGTTGTTGGCTGCTTGTTGCTCGAGGCCTGTGCGGGCACGCTCGGCCGTGAAGCCCCGCGTCAGTATGCGCTCGATTCACTGAGCGCCAATTGTCTGAAGAACCCTCTCTCCTGCGCCACCGTGAGTGGAAGGGAGGTGGCCACCGGGCCGGTGCAGACGGTGGGGGCGGCCGTGGCGTCCGCCGCGGCCGTGGGCCACGCGCTGAGCCCCGAGGTGATGACCTCTCTCAAGCCGGAGATGGAGAAGTGCGCGGATCATGCGCGCACGGAGGTGTTGTCGCGGCTCAAGGGGACCTTCGAGGGGCTGGTTCCCAAGGAAGCCGAGTGCAAGGCCATGACGGTGGACGCACGGGGCCGGAGCGTGACGTGGGCCATTCGTCTCGGGTTGGAGATGCACGAGGTGGCCCTGGCGTGTGCGCAGGCGAAGCTGGGTGAGCTGGGCCTGAAGTTCAGCCTCAAGCAGCGCTAACGGTTCAACCGGGACACGAAGGAGAAGTCCCTCATCAGCCCCGAGGAACTCGCGAAACTGCTGCGGCAGGGCGGAGAGGAGTTGAAGGGGACGCTGGAGCCGGATGTGGTCATCCACACGGGAGATCCGCTCCTGGTGCTGGCTGTCTACGACTTCAAGTTCCGTTGTGTGGGCTTCGAGAGGGAGCCTGGGTGGAGGAGATACCCCGTGGGCCACCGTTACGCAGGTCGACTCCAGGGAGATATATACCAGGAAGCATTTGGACCCGAGGTCCACCTCATCGGTCCTCGGAAAGGAATGTTCTGGTGAGCGAGCGTTATCCGAGAATCCGTCTCCGCACGAAATCCAGAGGCTATTGGATACACGAGGGCTTGCGGCTGGACTTCTACATGCGCCGGCCGCACACGCAAATGGCCCAGGCGGTCATGCGCTCGATGGATACCTATCTTAACGCCGTGGGCGCGGAGCATTTCGCCTTCTATGTGGACGATGAGGGGGACTGCCAGTCGCTCGATGCGGAGGGCTGGGCGTTCACTCGGCGCCATCTGCTGGAAGATCCCTGGCCCCGCGTCATCCTGCAGCAAGACAGCACGGAGGGGCCGGATCAATATCGCTTCGAGTATCAGGGCAGGCGGATCGATGATCCCGAGTGGCGAGGCTCGGACAAGGAGGCGTGCGTCGCCTCGTTCTGGCTGCCCACGGAGTACCTGGAGGAGCATGGTCCGGAGCGGGTTCGCGCGATGGCGTTGGAACTGGCGGCTCCCCTGCCCTTCTGCTCCGGCAACGTGGGTCTGGCCTTCCTGGGTCCAAATGATGTGGTGGGTGTGACGGAGGAGATTCGCGAGCGGTGCTTGCGCTACCCGGGCATGGACATCCCCGATGTGGTGTCCTTCTCGTACAACATCGGCACGCGGGTGCGCGGCCCCTCGTGGCTGACCTTCCTGGGCCAGCCGGTGTTGGGCGAACTGGGTGGCGTGGACGCCCTGCGTGCGCGGCTGCACTCGCCGGGAACCACGGTGCGGGACCTGGACGGAGGCCGCGCCGTGGTGACGCTCGGAGAATGGCCGGAGGCGGGCGACACCGAGCAGGGCCGCACGCTGCCCGCCTACCGTGAGCTGGCGCGTGTGCTGGAGCCCTGGCGTTACGAAGGGCCCCGGTACGACAAGGACTTCACTCCCGAAGAGAGGCGCCGCTGGGAGCGCCGGTTCCTCGACTGACCTCCGCTCCGCCCTCAGCGTTCCATCTGGACGAGGAAGGTATTGGCGCCCGGCGTGGGGCTCAGCGGGCCGGTGCCGAAGTCCACCGGCGCCCGGAAGGTCCCCGTGAGGACGCTCTCTCCCTGGCGTGACACGGACAGGTCCACCGGCAGTGTCTGGGCGGACGGGTACGTGTGGCTCCACAGGAGTCTTCCCGTGGGGCGCTGGAGCCGCAGCACGTACACGTTGGTCGCGCCCGGGTAGCCCTCCATCGTGCCGAGTCCGAGGCCGAAGTCCTCGCCTCCCGTGTAGCGGCCGGCCACCACCACGCCCGAGCCCTCGTCCATCTCCACCAGCCCCCCCGTGCTGCCGAGCAGCGCGCCCCAGAGCGCGGCTCCCTCCAGGCCGAAGGCGAGCGCGAAGCCGCGGCTCGTGTACGCGTCGAGCTCCCGGCCGCCGAAGACGAGCTTCCCCGTGAAATAGCCGGACACCACCACCTGACCCCCATGGGCCGCCACGCTCATGGTCACGCCCGTGGCGCCCTCGAGCGGCCGCGTCCAGGACGGAGTGCCCTCGGCGGACACTCGCGAGACGGAGGGCACGAGGAGCGGGGAGGGCGGGATGAAGCGGCCGCCGGCCAGGTACAGGTCTCCCGCGTCATCCTGCGCGAGGTCCATGGTCACGCCGCGCGCGGAATCGACGTACACCCAGCGCAGCGTGCCCTGGGCGTCGTACTGGACGAGGTAGGGATTGCTGGCGCCGGTGACGGGCCCGTTGCCGAAGTCCACCTGGCCCGTCAGGGTGCCCGCGAGGGTGATGTGGCCCCGCGTGTTGACGGCCAGCTCCGTGGCGGTGGTGGGCAGGGATCGGGACCACATCGGCGCTCCGTTCCCATCCATCCTCGCCAGGAAGGCCCCGGCGGGCAGCACGCGTCCGCCGAGCTCCAACCCACCGCTCTGCACGCCCGTGAGGAGCACCGTGTCATAGGGCTCCACGGCGAGGCTCAGTCCCCGCACGTAGGGAGTGCCCGTGCCCGGGGGCGCCGCGAGCAGCCGCGTCCACAGCAGCCCGCCTTGCAGCGAGTACTTGGAGAGCACCAGGACGGAAGTGCCTGGAGGCATGCTCCCCTCGGAGCCGATGGGGGTGCGGTGGTTGCCCAGGGTGAGGACGTTGCCCCGCGAGTCGTGCACCACGGCCACGGGCGCATCCGTCTCCGCCGCGCTGCGCAGCGTGTGCACCCATTGCGTTTCGCCTCCGGCGCTCTTGCGCCGGGACCCGGACTGGAGCTCGTGCTCCTGGTCCGCGAGGTCTTCTGGCTTCCACTCTTCTCCGGTGCCGTAGCCGCCGAGCACGGCCAGCGTGAGCAAGAGGGTGGACCGCGGGTGGGGGCGCTTCAGGTCTCCGGCCATGACTGCCTCCCGCCGGCCTTCGCCGGCCCTCGTCGGGCCAAGGTGGGGGTCGCCCGCCGATGTCTCAACAATGAAGACGACCGCCGGTTCGAGCCTCTTGCCCGGGAGGACAGCTCACCCGTCTGGCCTTCAACAACCCTGGGGGCCCCGCCGCTTCCAGTGTTCGAGAACTCGCGCGCCGTGCGCCCGCTCCATGTATGGGCTCAGGAGGGGCGGTGGTGAAAAGGTGGGCGGGGGGCGGAGCGGAGGAGGTGTCTCGTGACGGATGCCGAGTGTCTGGAATTGCTACGGTGGGCCTCATTGCACTTGCAACTGCGCTACGAGGGCTTCCGCCGCGTGCGCGGGCAGGTGTGCAAGCGCGTGGGCCGGAGGATGAAGGCGCTGGGGGGGGTGGAGCTCCCCGCCTACCTCGCGCGGCTGGAGGCGGACCCGGCCGAGCGGGCCGTGCTGGATGCGCTGTGCCGTGTCACCCTCTCGCGCTTCTACCGGGATCAGGGCGTCTTCGAGGCGCTGCGCGAATCGTTGCTGCCACGGATATTGGAGGCCATGCGGTCCCGGGGTGAGTCCGTCTTCCGCGTGTGGAGCGCGGGGTGTGCCTCGGGGGAGGAGCCGTACACCCTGGCCGTGCTCTTCCGGCTGGGCCTGCGGCCGCGCTTCCCGGAGTTCCGCCTGGAGCTGGTGGCCACCGACGCGGATGCCGCGCTGCTGGAGCGGGCCCGCCGTGGGTGCTACCGGCGCGCCACGCTGCGCGAGCTGCCCTCCGGGTGGGTGGACCAGGCCTTCACCTCCGAGGGCGAGGCGCTGTGCCTGCGGCCCGAGTACCGCGAGGGGCTCGACTTCCGCCGCCAGGACTTGCGCCAGGGCATGCCCGAGGGCCCCTTCCACCTGGTGCTGTGCCGCAACGTGGCCTTCACCTACTTCGCCCGGCCCGTGCAGCGCGAGGTGCTGGCACGGCTGTTGGAGCGGCTGGTGCCCGGTGGGGTGCTCGCCATCGGCGCCCACGAGTCGCTCCCCGAGGACGCCCAGGGCCTCGTGCGCGCCGCGGGGGCGCTGCCCCTCTTCCATCCCTCCGGCCCGCGCCTTTGACGCGTCTCGACTTGATGGAATCGAACAAATCCGTTAATCGCGAGAGTCTCTCATTTTCTGCGAATCGGAAATAACCGGTGCAGGAAGGATGCGAGCTCATGCGTAGGGTTTTGGGAGCAGTCGCGGCGGTGATGCTGTTGGGCTGTGGTGGCAGCACGCGCCCGGAAGCGCAGGCGGTGGACGGCCTGGAGCTGAAGCAGGAGTCCGGTGCGGTGACCGGCCGCTTCGCGCAGGCGGGCGCCGAGGCGAGCTTCTCCTCGAAGCAGGTGGAGGAGGGCGTCTACCGGATTGAAGTGCGGCAGAACGGCATGTCGCTGACGGGCCTGGTGGACGCGGTCAATGGCGTGTCGGACCTGGACGGCTTTGGCGAGGAGACGGGCCAGGACACGCAGATGCTGGACGGGGACCGCGAGGTGCTGACGGGCCTGTACGCGGCGCTCAACGAGCGGATTCCCGCGGGGGACGCGGCGGCGCCCGAGGCCAGGTACCTGCGGCGCGCGGTGAGCCTCTGGTCCCAGCACCCCACCTCCGTGGAGCTGCAGCGCGCGGTGATGGGCGAGGAGGGCCGTGGCTACACCATGCTGTGCAGCTACGCGAAGTGCAACGGCAAGTGGACGGGCAGCTGCGGTGGCTCCTACAACTGGTACTCGTACGCCAAGCACGACTGCCAGCACGGCGGCTTCGACCTGGCGAAGAACCAGCAGATCGCCCAGCTCGGCGACCACGCCACGTGCGGCGGCGACGAGTACTACATGAGCGGCAGCACGTGGGTGTGCGGCGAGCCGGACCACTGGAGCCGCCCGAAGGTGATGGGCATCTGCTTCGGCCGCTGCGGTGGTGGCTGCGGTGGAGACACCCAGTACACGCTGGACGCCACCAACCATGACGGGTGCGTGCGCAACGGCCACGCGCTGGCGAGCGCCTACTGCGACGACCAGTTCGTCTCCGCGAGCGACGACGAGCTGTTCGCTGGCAACTGCTACTGACGATGCGCTGGCTGAACGTGAGGGCGGTGCCTCGCGCCGCGTTGTGGCTGGGCCTGGTGGCCGCCCTCGGCTGTAACACGGAGTCCCGGAAGACCGAGGCCGCGCGGACCACGGTGCGGCGCTTCTTCGAGGAGCTGCCCTCGGGGGACTGCGCGGTGCTCGCTCCCTTGCTGACCGGCAAGGAGGGCGACACCTGCCAGGCGACCGTGCGGGAGCTGAACGAGCACGGCGTCTCCCTGGTGGAGGTGCTGGACGCGAAGGTGGACGGACGGGACTCGAGCGCGGTGGTGGTGCGCGCGCGGGTGGCACGGGACGGGAAGGTCCGCGAGCAGCCCATGTTACTGCGCGTGGAGCAGCACCCGGACGGCTGGAAGCTGCGCCTGTAGGGGCAGCGCGCCGGACGGTTTTGGGAGACAATGGAGGAGCGATGAACAACCGGTCCCGTGTCCTTCTCCCGCTCGGTGCGGCCCTGGTGTTGGGGGCCGCGCTGATGCTTCGCTTCGTGCCCACCGGGCCGCAGGCCGTCGCTCCTCCGGCCGGGGCGCCGCCGCCCATGAAGGTGGCTCCGAGCGCTCCGTCCGCGTCCATCTCCGTTCCAGCGGCCGCGCGCGAGCGGCTGGCCGAGAAGGTGAAGTCCAGTCCGGGCGCGGGAGTGACGTCGGAGGGGCGCGGGGCGACGGTGGTGCCCATCGGCCCCGGGGACGTGGTGCCGGAGCCCGAGGTGGCCAATCCCTTGCCGCAGCGGAACGAGCCCATCGAGCCGGAGAAGCCGCAGACGGCGGAGTGGAAGCACGGGAAGCTGGTGCGCATCACGGAGCTGCGGACGCGGGACCTGGAGCGGCTGGAGGAGGAGCGGGCGGCGGCGGAGGCGAGCGGGAACAAGGAGGAGGCGAGGCGGCTGGCGGTGCAGTTGTCGCGTCACCGGGCGAGGCTGGAGGAACTGCACAAGCAGACGGCGGACCTGGCGGGGCAGGCGAGCCAGGAGCAGGCTGCACAGTAAGCGTCACGTGAAGCGGTGAAGGTCGCGTGAAGCGGTGAAGGTCGCGTGAAGCGGTGAAGGTCGCGTGAAGCGGTGAGCACTGCTCCGGACACATCCCCTCTCCCCTCGGGAGAGGGACGGGGTGAGGGTATCGGATGAACCCGGGTTGCGATCACCCTCTCCCTCTGGGAGAGGGCTGGGGTGAGGGTCCGCGCGGAACCCGAGTCCTGCTGTGGCTCGCGCTGGGGACGCTGAGTGCCTGTGCCCCGACGCCGCCCACGCCGAGCCCCTTCATTCGAACGGACACCGTGGTCGCGGGAACCGAGGCCCCGGATGACGCCGCGGTGGTCGCCCTGTTGGCGAGGCGGGCGCGCTGCACGGGAGAGCCGCTCACGCTGCTGTGCACGGGGTCGCTGATCGCCCCGGACGTGGTGCTGACGGCGGCGCACTGCCTGGAGCTCTTCGGGACGGACGGGGCCTACGAGGTCTTCCTCGGGGCGAAGCTGTTGCCGGAGCCGGAGCCCGGGGGCCGTTTCATCCGGGTCGCCAGCGCGGTGCGGCACCCGGGCTACGAGCGAACGAGCCACGCCTACGACGCGGCGCTGCTGCGCCTGGCGAAACCGGTGAACGAATCTCCCCTCCCACTTCCCGAGCCCGCGAAGGCCGCACTGGAGCCAGGCCAGTCCGCGCGGGTGGTGGGTTTCGGAGACACGAGGGACGCGAGCGCCCCCGCGGGGCAGCGCCGCCAGGGAACGCTGGTCCTGACACAGGTGGAGGCGGGCGGCTTCCGAGCGGACCCCGCGCCATCCATGAGCTGCGTGGGGGACAGCGGAGGGCCGGTGCTGGTGCGGGGCGCGGAGGGAGGCGAGGTCCTCGTGGGAGTCACCGCGAGTGGTGACGTGGCCTGCCGCGACGAGGCCTTCAACGTCCGGGTGGACGTGCTGCTCGAGGACTTCATCCGGCCCTTCCTCGCCGGGCAACTGGAGCCACGAGGCCCGGAGCTCCCCCTCGAGTCCCTCTGCACCGCCAGCTGTACGAGCGATGCGCAGTGCCCGGCGGGGCTCGCGTGCGAGACGGTGGCGGAGGGAGGAGCGGCGCGTTGCCTCCAGCCCGCGTTGCAGGAGGGGAACTACGGCGCCCTGTGTTCCGAGGACGTGCAATGCGGAGCGGGCAGCGTCTGCGCGCGCCTGGAGCCCGAGGGCGAGGACGCGTGCCGCTGCTTCACTCCCTGTGTCCCGGCACCGCTCCCCGAGGAGGCGAGCGGTTGCACGGGAGCGCCGGGCGCGAGCCCCTGGTTATGGGGGCTGGGCGCGTGGAGGCTGCTCGTCAGGAGGGGCCGGGCGCTCAGCCGCCGTGGAGGGGCAGGCGCTTGCGCGGGCCGCCGCGGTGGGTGATGTCCATTTCGCTCGGGGCCTTCTTGCGGCCCTGCACGGGCGAGCCGCGCTTGGCACGCGTCTCCTGGCGCTGTCTGGCCTCGTTGCGGGGATGCTTCGGACGCTCCTCGCGGCGGTAGGCGGCGGCGGACTCGGTGGCGACCGTCTTGCGGTGCGGCCCGTGGCGGTACTGGGCGGCGGCCTCGTCCGGAATCGTCTTGCGGCGCGAGGTGGAGCTCCCCGTCTCGGGCAGGGGCAGCTTGAGGCTCTGGGCCCTCTTGCCCTCGCCGGGCGGACGGCGCTGGCTGACGGAGCGCTCGGTCGTCTTCGCGCGGCCGATGACGCCACCGCTCTTCTTCAGGGCGTGGGCGCTCTTGCCGGCGGGGACGTCACCAATGTCCGAGGCCTTCACCGTCAGGGTGGTGCCCTTGGCCTTGGCGCGCCTGGCACGGGACTGCTGGGTTTTCTCTGGCATGGGTTCTCCCCCCAATGGAGGTAGGGATGGCCGGCCGGAATGACCAGGGGAGGCCGGACCATCGCACGGGTGTCTGGGTCGTCTGTGGACGCGGAAGCGCTACAGGGCGTTCCCGCGCTTCGTCTTGCGCCGGGTAACGGTCCGCTTGCCGGGCCGCACCTCGGTGGTGGCGAGCCCGAGCCCCACGGGCTCCGTCATGGCCGGGCCAGGGGTGGCCTTGCGCAGCAGCTTCTGCCGCCGCAGGGCCGCGGCCTGGTCGCGTGGCACGGTCTTCTTGCCCCTGCCCAGACCCGGGGCCTGCCGGTTCGTCTGCGCCTCGTCGACGTCCGTCATCCGCCGCTTGTTCTTGATGCCTGCTACCCGCGTCCTGACTGCCATAGAGTGGCCTCCTGCATCGGAGGTAAGGACGCCCGGGCTGGTTTTCCATCCCCCCGCTGGCTCACCCGTATGCCGGGCGCCCGCTGGCTCAGCGCCCCAACCCGGCCGTGGCCCGCGGGCAGTCCTTCACGATGGCCTGCGCCTGCGCGTCCCCGTCCTCCGCCTCGCTCAGCGCGCGCGACACGGAGGTGGTGCACTTGAAGGGCGAGGGCGGTGTCTTCGCGTTGCAGCAGCGCCACCCGTCCAGCTTCTTCAGGTAGCCGAGCGCCTCGCGCTTCGTGGGCAACACGATGAACCACACCGAGGCGAACACCATCACCAGCCAGAAGCCCTGCCAGCCCAGGCCGCGCTGCCACTTCTTGGTGAACACGGGCACGGCCTCCGGCTGCACCTTCTGGAGGCGATCACCGTAGCGCCGCTGCACGAAGGGCGAGATGACCAGGTCCACCGGGGCGAGCACGGCCCGCACGAGGCCGCGCACCGGGCCCGGCGGGCTCCCGTCCGCCACCAGCCGCAGGCCGAGGACACCCCGCCACAACGTCCACCCGCTCAGCCCACCCGCCAGGGACATGGCGAGCCACGTCACCACCGCGGCCACCACGAGCGCCCGCGGCGTCCGGTCCACGTCCAGCGCCCGCAGCGCCCCCCAACCCAGCAGCGCCGAGGTGGCCAGGTCCAGAAGGTCCGCGAACCACAGCCGCCACAGGTAGCGGGTGTCGGCCGGTTCGAACTCCGAGGAGAACAGCGCGTCGCTCATTCGTTCCCAGCATAGTCCGCGAATCGCGCCCGTCTCGGATTTGTTGCGCGCGGGGGCTCACCCGCCGTCGCGCTTGAGGTGCATCTGGCTGGGGGGCTTCTTGCGCCCGCGCACGGGCACCTCTCCGTGGGGACGCTTCGGCAGGTGGGGCTCCGAGGCCGGCCCCAGCCGGGCCCGGGCCAGGAGCCGCTCGCGCCGGAGCAGCGGAAGCTCATCCCGGAAGGGGGTGGGTCTGCCCTTGCTCGAGTCCGATCGAACCGCCATGTGCTCTCCCTCCTCCGCAAGGTGAGGAATGGGCCCGGCGGACGGCACCGTCATCTCAGCGGGGGGCGGCGCGGGGCGCTGATCGGCCGCTCGCGGGACGGGAGGGGGCTTCAGGAGGTGCGGCGCTTGCCCTGGGCGAGCTCGTCGATGGAGAAGAGCAGGCCTTCCCGGGGAGCGGCCGTGGGCGCCGTGCGGGCGGCGGAGCGCTTGGACTTCGCGGGCTTCTCGTTGGCCGTCTCCACCAGGGTGGCCTTCACGGCGCGGCCCGAGCGGTTCGGCAGGGCCTTGAGGGGCGGCAGGTGCACCTTGCGGCAGTTGCGGCACCAGGACTGCGGCCGGCGCTCGCCGCGGATGATGCGCGTGCCGAAGTCCTGCTCGGTGGGGCCGATGTGGCCGCAGCGGGGGCAGCGCGACAGCGCCGTCTTCCCCACTTCCTTCGCCAACTGCCGCCCGTGCTGCACCACCAGCGACAGCGCCGCCACGAATCCCATCTTCTTGGGGGGCGCCGCCGGCTTGCGAGTCCGCTTCTTCCGCTCGCTTCGGCTCTGCACAGGCATCAGGTCCGCCCCGTCGAGAAGGTTGCCCTGCTCAAGGACTCGCAACGCGCCGTTGGTGGTCGAGTGGCTCACGGCTCTACTCATACTAGGGGGGTCTGACACGCCCTGCTGATCGGCCAGGTCGCCTGGACGCTCCCCTGCCTCCCGGCCCTCCCCGAGCCAGTCCGTCCCCTCTGCCCGGGTCCCCAGAAGCTCCTTCCTGATCGCCCGCTCCCGCCAGCCCCCCGCCCATGCCCACCTTCCAGAAAACGACACTCCAGAGGAGAGCCCCATGGCCGACACGCCCACCGGCGGACCCACGAGCCGCAGTGAGAAGCGCCACCAATCCCACCTGGGCCGCAGCTACGCCGCCTTCATCAAGCACCTGGCCGAGGTAGGGAAGTTGGAGGCGGGACTGGTTGAGTGTGCGGCGGTGTCGGTCATCAACGCGTTGCTGCACCGCATCCAGCCGGAGGAGGCGAAAGACCTGGAGGCGCAGCTGCCGCGCAAGCTGCTGGAGTTCCTGCCCACGGAGGGGCCGGAGAAGGCGGCGCGGAAGTATGGCCGGACGCGGGACGACTTCCTGCGGGGGGTGGCGGAGGACCTGGGCAAGGACGCCTCCGAGGTGGAGAGCCTCGTGCGCGCCGTGTTCCTGGGCCTGCGCGAGCACATCTCGGAGGGCGAGGCGCAGGACGTGGAGAGCAACCTGCCGCCGGATCTGCAGGACCTGTGGCGGCGCACGCAGTAGGGGGCCCGGGGCACCTCCCGGCCGCGCGGCGTGGCAACGGAGCCAACCGTTGGACCCGTTGCTCCCGGTCGCGGCCGGAGCCTCAGGGCGCGCTCGTGTCGTCTCCTCCGGCGGTGGAGGCGGGGAAGACGGGGGTGCCGCCCGGCGTGGTCGGATCATGCGGGAGGCTGCCGCGCGGGCTGCGCAGGTAGACGAAGGGCGTGGCGAAGAGGAAGTTGCTCACCCGGGACGTATAGATGTCCGCGTAGCGCTCCACCTGGCGCGCCAGGTGGCTCTTGTCGTTGCCCGCCCGCGTGAGCAGGCCCCAGATGGGGTTGGACAGCTCGCTGGCGGCGCGCGCCATGGGGCCCAGCTCCGTGTCGAGCTCCTCCAGTCGCAGGCGCAGCTCGGAGGCGCGGGCGTGCAACTGCTCGTCCGGGGGCGAGGGCTCGCGCGGGCCGTAGCCCAGCCGCCGCCGCTGCAGCTCCAGCCGCACCTGGCAGGCCTCGGCCTCCAGCCGCTCCTTGTGCTGCATGCGCTCGGCCAGCCGCGCCTCGGTGGCCCGGAAGGCGCTGATGGCGCGAATCTCGTCCTCCAGCTCGCGGAGGACGAGCGCGGTGCGCCAGCGCAGCACGTTCTTGGTGACGTGCACGTCGCCGAACATGTGGTCGCCCACGTAGAGGATTTCATCCCCGCTCATGCCCAGCGAGCGCTCCACCTCCGTGGCGCTGCCGCCGAAGTAGGGCACGCCCGGCTTGAGCGGCCCCGCGTGCGGACGCAGCAGCCCCTCCTGTCCCTGCACCGTCACCACCTCGAAGAGCGAGGAGCGCGTGGTGAAGAACTCGGGCTTGCGCGCGCTGACGATGACCACGTCGAACAGCTCGCGCCACGTCATCCCCTCGAGGAAGGGGTCGAACGCCGCGTGCATCATGGGCAGCGTGTACGCCCACTCGCTGTTGGTGATGAGCAGCAGCTTCTTGCCCGCGTTCTTTTGATCCAACAGCGCCAGGGCCGTGTCCGGCTCGGCCAGCACGTAGCGGCCCGGGTCGGCGATGATCTCCGCCTTGAGCGCGCCCTCCATGTGGGTGGCATCCAGGCTGCGGCGCACGTGCTCGTAGACGTCCGTGTAGCCCATGGGCCCGGCGAGCTTGCCGGCGTCCAGCAGGTCCACCACCTGGCAATACAGACACGCCTCGGAAAGTGAGAACAAGGTATTGAGAAAGACCCAGCGCCGCTCGGACAGGTCGATGATGGTGCGGGCGTACTCGTTGCGCTGGTTCTCGAAGTCCATGGGCCGGGTGCCATGGAGGGCCTTCTTCACGAAGCCGAAGCGGTTGGCCTTGAGGAGGTTGCCTTTCTCGGTGTCGATGATCAGGCCGCGCATGGCGAGCATCGGATCGAAGGTGAGGTGGCCCACGGGCCAGCCCTGCGCCACGAGCCGATCGCGCATGTGCTCGTAGGCCCTTTGTTCCCACGCCTCCACTTTGTAATGGATGAGCGTGTAGTCCATGTCATAGCCGATGGCCTTGATGGCCCTCATGTTGAGGGTGCGATTACAGAAGAGCCCGCGCTCGGGTGGGGGGGCTGTCAGGTTCCCGGTCATATGCCTACGTTCGTGCCCTGGCCGGTGCCAAAAGTCGATACTTCTGGCGGGGTGGGCGTTGGTGGAGGGCGGGGAGCTGGCCAGGACCCGCCGCAGAGTGAGGGGAGTCGAACATGCGGGGTCTGCCAGGGCTCGCGGTGTTGGTCGTGGCGTTGGTGGCGGGGGGAGCGAGTGCCGGGGACGGGTGGGAACAGGTCGCCGACGGCGAGGTGACCATCCGGGTTCGCAAACGGGCGGACATTCCGGGCTGCCGGGAAGTCTGGGCGGAAGGCGTGATGAAGGCCGGCATCCAGGACATCCAGTCGGTGCTTCGAGACCATGAGAGCTTCCGGCAGTGGATGCCCTATGTGACGGAATCGCGGGTGCTGTCGACAGGGCCCGAGGGAACGCGCGTCACGTACACGAAGTTGGACCTGCCCGTCGTCTCCAACCGGGATTACGTGGTGCGCGTGGTGGACGAGCAGCTGCTGGAGGCGGATGGGACGGGCACGTTCCGCCAGAAGTGGTCCGCGGACAACCAGGCGCTGCCGGAGCAGGAGGGCGTGGTGCGGCTGCGTCACAACGAGGGCAGTTGGGTCATCACTCCGCGCGGCGAGGGCAAGGCGCACTTCGTCTACCGCTTCACGGTGGAGACGGGTGGCTCCATTCCCGGCTTCCTGGCGGGGTTCGGCCAGAAGGACGCGGTGCTGGACACGGTGCGCGCGGTGGAGAAGCGGGCGCGCAAGCAGGCCTCGGCACGTGTCGCGGGGGGGCAGACGGCGACGGGCGGTTCTCCCCGGCCACTGTAGGACTCGGGACGGGGACTCGGGGCGTGGGACTCAGGACAGCCCCACCCCGAGCAGCACGAGGGTGAGGGTGCCGGCCACGCCCAGCGTCCAGCCGATGGAGTGCAGCCGGCGGGGTGAGGGCAGGGCCACGCACAGGCCGAGCGCCACGAGGCCCACGGGCAGCAGCGCCAGCACACGCAGGGGCTGCAGCCCGGAGGCGAGCGCCCAGAGGACCGCGCTGACGAGGGCGGCGGCCACGAAGGCGGCGCCCGTGCACCGCAGCCGCTCGCGGTGCGCCTGGGGCCGGTGGCTGGCGATGACGGTGCGCACGGCCAGGGTGGCCAGCCCGAAGGACAGCCCATAGGTGCCCCAGAGCGTCAGCGCGGTGGACGCGGGCATGCCACCGGCCATGGCGATGGGCACGGCCCAGGCTCCGAGCGCGAGCGCGGCGAGCACCTCGCCCGAGAGCGTGCGCTCCTGCCGTTTCCAGGCGAGCAGGAGCACCTCGCCGCCGAGGATGACGGGCAGCATGAGGAAGGGCCGGGCCTCGGCGGGCAGGGAGAGGGCGCCGAGCACGAAGGCCAGTGCACCCACCGCACCGGCGAGCAGGCCCCACCACCGGGCGCGGGCGCCATCCCGCTCGCCGCGGCGCGCGCCCCGGTGGCCGAGCAGCAGCAGCACTGGCTCATGGGCGAGCAGGCAGGTGAGCGCGGCGCCGGAGAGCCAGAGGGCGCTGGCGGGCGCGCCGGAGACGAAGAGGGCGGTGGCCAGGGGCAGGCCGAGCTGGAACCAGACGCCGTGCTCGCGGGGAAGGAGTCCCTGGAGGAGCGGGCCCGTGGGGTGGGTGGAGAGGGAGGTCATCGCGTGTCCTCGTGCATGCCCACACCTGGAGCAAGGGGTGTTCCAGCTCGCGCTCGGGAGGAGCCGGGAGCCCGCCTGCGCAACGGGTGCACAGGACGTCGTGGGGGGCCGCAAAGCTTGCGCGTGGGGGGCGGGTTTCCCAGGAGATGGCGGCGGGAGGCACGGTTCCTGAAATGGGCTGCGAGCACTGGCCGCGCCGGGTCCCCCGGGGTGTGTCGGAGAAGCGGGGAAGCGCCATGAACACGTTGATGGACGAGGCCCGGATCGCGTTGATTCAGCGGCGGAGCAGCTTGCGAAGCCTGCTGCGGCTCACCCGGACGGAGGCAGGTGCGCAGGGGAGGGGACGAGCGCCGGACCTGGTGGACGATGCGGGCGGGAAGAGCGCGGAGACGGTCCGGGCGCGGCTGTCGGAGCGGGAGGAGCGGGAGCTGCGGGACATCGACGACGCCCTGGTGCGCATCGAGCAGGGCCGGTTCGGGCACTGCGCGCGTTGCGGAGGGGCGATCGGCCGACACCGGCTGCGGGCCATCCCCGAGGCACGTCACTGCATGGCATGCAGCGAGCAGGTGGGCCGCTGAGGCCTTCCTCCGCGAACGCGGGCCGGGCTCCTTCGGTGGAAGGACAGCGGACCTCATCTCCGGAGTCACTCCGGAGGAGATGACCGCGCAAGTGGTTTTCCGCTTGCCTTCATGGGGACCCGCCACGTAGGTTGCTCCCGTGCGCCCTGGAGCCTGGTTCCTGTTGCCCGTGCTGCTCTCCCTGCCGGCCACGGCCTCCTCGCGGGCGGCAGGGCCAGTGCTCCAGCGGCGCACGCTCGTCTTCCCCTCGCGGCCCGCGCAGGTGCCCCCGCCGGAGCTGTACGTGGCCGCCGGTGTGGCCACGCTCGTGTTGTTCGAAACACCTCCACGGCCCGAGGCCCAGGTGCTCGTGCGGGAGGAGGGGCGCATCCACCTCGGCCGCATGGAGGATGGCTCGGTGCTGCTCGTTCCCACCGAGGACCTCGTTCCGGGCGAGCGGGTGCTCTTCTCCGTGGCCACTCCAGCCGGCGCGGAGCCCCTGCGCTTCGTGCTCGTCACCCGGCGCGACGCGGTGGATGTACGGGTGCGCGTGGTGCGTGCCCAGCCCTCCGCCGATGAGGATGGCGCGGAGCTCGTGGCCCGCAGCCTGCTCGACGCGCCGGATGCGCGTGCCACGCTCGCCTTCCCCCAAGAGGGGGTGCAGTACGAATCAGGGGAATCGCGGGGCCGGGTCGACTCCGTGCTCTGGGTGGGGCGGCGCTTCTTCATCGCCGTGTCCGTGCGTGGACGCAAGAAGGATGTGCCCCCCTGGCGGCTGGTGCAGGCGCGGCTGCGGGTGACGCTCCCGGACGGTGTCCTGCTGGAGTGGCCCGCGCGGCTGGTGACGGGGGCGGCGGACCCATGGCTCGAACGTCACATCGTGACCGGCCTGCTTCCGGAGGGGGGCTCGGAGGTGGAGCTGGCGCTGGATGGCGAGGACGCTCCCGGGCCCTTCCGTCCATTGGTCCGGGACGAGGAGCCATCGCGGCCATGAGCACACCACTGCACCCCCACCAACTGCGCGAGGGGGAGATGGTGCGGGATTTCCGTATCGTGCGCTGGCTGGGCGCCGGGGGGTTCTCCTTCGCCTTCCTGGTGGAGCGCGGAGGCCACCAGTACTTCATGAAGGTGGCGGCCCGGCCCCTGTCGCGGGAGGACGCGGACCGGGTGGATGACTGGATGCGCCGCGAGGTGACCTCGCTGGAACTGCTGCATCACACCCACCTGCTGCCGGTGCTCGAATGGGGCCGGTGGCCGGAAGTGGAGACGGGCTACGGCTACTTCGTCACGCCCTACGTCCAGGGCAGCACGTTCCATGTCTGGCGTTGGCGTGAGCGTGCCTCGCTCCACCGCTCGGTGGGCATGGTGTGCGCGTACCTGGAGGCCCTGGCGGTGCTGCACGTTCGCGGGGTGTGTCACCGCGATATCAAGGCGGACAACCTCCTGGTGCGCCAGGAGGACGACAAGCCCTTCCTCATCGACTTCGGCTCGGTGCACCTGCCGTGGGCCCGCGCGCTCACGGAGGGGTTGGCGCCGGGCACGCTCTACTGCCAGCCTCCCGAGGCCGTGGTCTTCCTGGTGTCCGAGGCCTTTCAGCCCGGCTCCCGCCTGGAGGCCCGGCCCGAGGCGGACCTGTACGCCGTGGGGCTGCTGCTCTACGAGACGCTCACCAATTGCCGTCCCTTCAGCACCCGGCTGACGCTGGAGCAGCTGCTGATCGCCATCGGCACCGCGATGCCTCCGGATCCCCGGACGTTCGACCCCGGGCTCCCCGCGGGCCTGTGCGCGCTCGTCATGCGGCTGCTGGCGAAGAATCCCGGGGAGCGCCCCTCGAGCGCCTGGGCCGTGCGCGAGGAGCTGCTGCGGATGCGGGACGAGGAGGGGCACACCGACGTGTGGCAGGCTCCGGCCCGACGGCCTTCGGAGTGCCCGTGGGCGAGCGAGGTGCCCGCGGGGATGGAGCTGTTGCGGGAGGTGGCGGAAGACGCCCCGGCACCGGAGCCCGCGCCTGCTCCCGCTGCTCCCGCCGAGCCCGAATCGGGTGGAGGCGCTGCCTCCGGAGGGGCGGGGTGGAGGGAGCGGCGCCGGGTGCTCGTCACTCTGGCGCTCCTGGTGGGGTTGCTCGGGATAGGGTGGATGCTCTCCTCCGAGAAAGGAACGCACCCCGTGTCCTCCGCTCCCCCTTCCGCGACCTCCAATGATTCCTCCCCGGCGTGGGCGTCCTCTCGCGTGTGCCGGGTGCTCGCCGGGATGGTGAGCCTGTCCACCGCGCAGCTCATCGGGTGCGCCACCGTCCCCGCGAGGCCCGATCCCCTCAGCTACCTGGAGCGGTGTCCCGCCGAGGCCCGTGCCACCCCCGCGCGGCTGGGCCTCGAGCCCCGTGAGCACCCCTCCTTCCTGGAGACGGGGACTCCGGCCTCGCGACGCACCATCGAGGACGGTGGCGCGCTCAACCTCGAGCCGGGTCCCGTCACCGCCGACATGGTCGCCATGGTGAATGGCAAGGAGGTGTGGTTCAAGATCTCCGGCGAAGCGGTGACGCTGCCCCACCGGGTCTACATCCAGTTCGATCGCATCCATCCGCCGGAGGGGGAGCCGTTGCCCATCTGTGGCGTGGCCGTGGATGACATCCACCAGTACGGCATCCCGACGTACGCGAAGCTGCCCATCGAGGGCAACGAGGTGGACCCGGAGAAGGTGGACAAGAGCCCGGGGAGCGTGGTGCTCAATGATCCGCGCTTCGAGACGGTGTTGCGGGGGCCGGAGGGTTACGACATGCCCCGCATCAAGTGGGCGCCGCCGGGCTGGCGCTGAGGCTCAGTCGAGGAAGCGGTGCTCCCAGCGGTGCATCTCCTCCTCGGAGAAATCCCTCCAGCGGTAGGGGGAGTGGTGGCGCCAGGGCTCGAGGACACGCGCCAGCTCGCGGTGGAGGGGGAGGAGGAGGCCCTGCTCGGTGTCACCAGCTTCGGGGCATGCGCCGAGCGTGACGACGACCCGGTCTGCTTGCATCTCCTGGACGGAGATGTCCGGAGAGGAGAGGCGGGAGCGCAGTCCGGCCGCGCCCCCCAGTTCCCCGAGTACCGGCTGGCCCAGGAAGGTCAGCCAGTGGGCACCGCGCACACGTGTGCCCAGCTCCTCGGAAGTCATACCGAGTTCAAGGGCATCCATCCCGGGGTAGCGCAAGGCCAACGCCTTGAAGTCCGGGGGAAGATACAGGAAGTGGAAGGCGAGCCCCGCGTGGCCGGAGTTGAAAGGCAGCTCGGTGCCCAGCTCCAGGGCGAGCTCGCGGACGCGCCCCGGGCCATGCTCATGGAGGTACTCCGTGGGAAGCCAGAAGGTGACCGCACTGAGGAGGTCCGGGTTGTTGCCGTCGAGCCTTCTGCCCCGGTATTCGACACTGTACCCGCTGACGGCATCGGGTCTTTCGTGCAGCTCGACGATGCCTCCACCCGATTCGCTCAACTTGTTCTGGATGAACTGCCATCCCCGGTGGTCCAACTCCTGCCAGTCGCCTTCCGGGTCCACGTACCATTCGAGCGTCCGCGGTCCTACCGCGCGGAGATAGGTCTCCAGGGCACGTCTGACGTCTTGGGCCACTTCCTGATGGGAGCGGCGCATGTAGAAACAGATGCTCAATCCCTCACGCAGCACGAGTGCGCCATGCTCCGCGTAGAGCCTTATTTCTGGGATCCTCTCCATCGGATGATTCTCCAAATGGGGGCCACGAGGTCAGGGCCTGCTCTTCCCTTGAGGCCTGGGTGGACGTCATCTCGAAAGGAAGACACGTGGGACTCGACTACAGCCTCAAGCTCGCGACGGACATGACGCGGGCGAATGCATTGGATCTGCTCGCCAAGTGTATTCCAGAGCTCCAGTGGAGCAAGGAGCATGGCTCCTTCTATGCTCCAGACATCATCATCACGGTACTGGAACTGAGCAGGGAGGGGGACTCCATCATCGAGGAGAACTTTGGCTTCAGGCCTGACCTGTCCGTGGGATTCCGCTATCCCTCCAACCGGGATTACGAGACCTTCGTCAAGATGATGCTGCGGGGCGCCGTGCCACTGTTGGATCAGGGGCGTGACGGCGTCCTGCTCTTCAATGGGGAGATCATCGTCGTGCAGCGGACGGGGGGACGGCTCGTCTTCAACGCGGATTACCGCCTCTACCGTGATGAGCACTGGCTGAAGGCCAACGTCCCCGTGCCCTTCGAGCGCCGTTCCCTGCCCTCACCGCTGCTTCGTGGGTGAGCCGGTCCGAATCCACCTCCCAACCGGTCTCGCGCAGCTGGGCGTCGATGAGGCGGCGGGTGGCGGCCTCGTCCAGCTCCAGCTTCTCTCCGGCCTGGTAGGAGGTGGCGGCCAGGAGCTCGAGGGCTTCGGCAGGCTGAGCGGCGGAGTGGGCCTGGATGGCGTCCAACTCCTCGGAGAGCCGCAGTGCTGGAGCCGGGCAGGTCTCCGGCCGACCCGCCGCGGTGTGTCCTGGCTGGCGGACCCACGAGGCAGGCAGCCGAGAAGGCGTGCGCGGTGCGGCCCCAGCGGCTATAGGTCGAGGGTATGAACGACGTTTCCACTGTGCGGGTCGCACCCGCTGTGTTGCCCAAACCGAACGACCCGTGCTGGTGCGGGAGTGGCAGCAAGTACAAGAAGTGCCACCGGGGCGCGGATACCGTGGAAGCGCGCAAGCGGGGGCCCGAGGCCCCCTCGCGGGGCATCCAGCCGGGCGTCGTCAGCCCCATGCGCACTGTCCCCCCCCACATCCCCCGTCCGGACTACGCCGTGTCGGGGCGGCCCGCTCGCATCTTCCCTCCCTCCGAGGTGAAGAGCCCGGAGGTCATCGCCCGCATGCGCCGCGCCTGCAAGGCCGCCGCCGAGGTGATGGCCGCCACGGCCGCCCACATCCGCCCGGGCATCACCACCGACGAGCTCGATGCCATCGCCCACGAGGAGTACGTGCGCCGCGGCGGCTACCCCAGCCCGCTCAACTACCACGGCTTCCCCAAGTCCATCTGCACCTCGGTCAACGAGGTCATCTGCCACGGCATCCCCGACAACCGGGCGCTCGAGGACGGTGACATCGTCAACCTCGACATCACCATCTACCTGGATGGCGTGCACGGCGACACCAATGCCACCTTCGCCGTGGGAACGATCGACTCGGAGAACGAGCGCCTCATCCGCGTCACGCGCGAGTGCCTCATGGCCGGCATCGAGGCGGTGAAGCCCGGCCTGCCCATCAACGTCATCGGCAAGGCGATTGAAGCGCATGCCACGAAGAACGGCATGGGCGTGGTGCGCGCCTACTGCGGCCACGGCATCGGCGAGCGCTTCCACACCGCGCTCCAGATTCCGCACCACTTCGATCCCCAGGCGAAGACGATCATGGAGCCGGGGATGACGTTCACCATCGAGCCCATGATTACGCTCGGCCACTGGCAGCACCGGGTGTGGGACGATGGCTGGACGGCGGTGACGGCGGACGGCAAGCGCACCGCGCAGTTCGAGCACACCCTGCTGGTGACGGACCAGGGGGCGGAAATCCTCACCGTGGCGTGACGCGCACGCGGCTGCGCACGCCCGTGAAGACGCACAGCAGCACCAGCACGGCCGCGCCCAGGGTGCCGTGTCCCAGCGGCTCGCCGAGCAGCAGCGCGCACCACCCCAGGGTGAGCAGCGGCTGGGCGAGCTGGAGCTGGCTGACGCGCGCCACGCCCCCGAGCGCCAGCCCCCGGTACCAGGCGAAGAAGCCGAGGAACATGCTCACCACCGAGACGTAGCCCATGCCAAGCCACGCGCGCGGACTGGCGGAGAGCATCTCGGGGCCCACGTGGAGCGCCACCACGGGCGCCAGGAAGGGCGCGGCGAGCACCAGGGCCCAGCAGATGACGCGCCAGCTCCCCAGCTCTCGCGAGAGGACCGCCCCCTCGGCGTAGCCCACCGCGGCCGCGGCCACGGCCAGCAGCATCAGCGCGTCCCCTCCGGTGGGGAGCCCCGCGCCCTGGGCCAGCGCGAACCCCAGCACGCAGCCGAGCCCCGCCAGCGCCGAGAGCCAGAAGCTCCACGAGGGACGCTCGCGCGCGCGGAAGACGGCGGCCACGGCGGTGGCGGCGGGCAACAGTCCCACCAGCACCGCGCTGTGCGAGGCGGGCATGTGGCGCAACGCCAGCGCTGACAGCAAGGGGAAGCCCACCACCACGCCCCCGGCCACCCGGGCGAGGCCCCTCCAATGACGGCGCTCGGGAAGCCGCTCGCGGCGCACGGCCAGCAGCAGCCCCGCGAGCACCGCCGCCACCAGCGCCCGGCCCAGGCCCACCACCGTGCTGCCCAGCTCCGGCACGGCCACCCGGGTGGCGGGCAGCGTGAGGCTGAAGGCCACCACGCCGAGCGCGCCCAGCAGCAGCCCCTCCCGCGTGCGCGAGGACTCGGAGCGGGGCGTGGGCGCGAGGCACAGGCGCGCGGGGTCCAACGCCTGCACCACCACCCGGCCGCGTCCCTCCACCTGAAGCGCGTCCCCGGCCTTCAGCACGTGGTCCTCGCCATCTCCCTCCCGGGTGAGCCACACCGTCCCCTCGCGGCACGAGAGCGTCAGCCCTCCCATGCGGGGCAGGTACGTCCACAGCGCGCCCCGGGCGAGCGTCAGGCCCGCGGGCTCTCCACCGGCGACGAGCGGTCTCGAGGTCATCTCTCCACCTCCTCTGGTGTGCTCAACATGGGCCTTTCATGGCGAGCGGAACAGATTCAGCGGCGCGCGTTTGTTACCGGTACAGTTGCCAGGGGTTGAACTGTGCTGGTCCTCGCGGGGGCCAGCTGTATCTGGGTTTGGAGGCGCCACCTCGTTAAGGGAGGCGGTGGCCCCGGTGTCTGGAGTGGAGGGCGCGATGAAACTGTACGAGCAGGTGGCCGAGCGGCTCGGCGAGGCCATCTCCGTGGGCACGTTGCGGGCGGGAGACAGGTTGCCCTCGGTGCGCCAGCTCAGCGCGAGCGAGCGGGTGAGCGTGTCCACGGTGCTGCAGGCGTATGTGCACCTGGAGTCGCTGGGGCTCATCGAGACGCGGCCCCAGTCCGGACACTACGTGCGCCGGCGCCAGCGTCCCCTGCTCGCCGAGCCCCAGGTGTCCCAGCCGGCGGCCTCGGCCTCGCCGGTGAGCGTGAGCGCGCTGGTGTCCCGGGTGTACCGCGCGGCGGGTGACTCGCGTGTCGTCCCCCTGGGAGCGGCGTTTCCCTCTCCGGAGCTGCTGCCCGCCCGGCGCCTCAACCGCGAACTGGCCCTGCTGGCCCGCGAGGCCGGGGAGATGGCCATCGAGTACGACATGCCTCCGGGGTGCCTGGTGACGCGGCAGCAGGTGGCGCGCCGCTCGTTGGATTGGGGCTGCCCGCTCGCGCCGGAGGACTTCGTCATCACCTGTGGCGCCTCGGAGGCGGTGTACCTGAGCCTGTCCGCGGTGGCGCGTCCCGGCGACATCGTGGCCATCGAGTCCCCCGCCTACTACGGGACGCTGCAAGCCATTGAGGCACGGGGGCTGCGCGCGCTGGAGATTCCGAGCCATCCCCGCCATGGCATGGAGTTGGACGCGCTGGAGGCGGCGCTGGCGAAGCGCAAGGTGGCCGCGGTGCTGGTGGTGCCCAGCTTCAGCAACCCGCTGGGCAGCTGCATGCCCGAGGAGAACCGTCAGCGGCTGGTGCGGATGCTCGCCGAGCGCGGCATTCCCCTCATCGAGGACGACATCTACGGGGACCTGCACTTCGGCCCCGAGCGGCCGAGGCCCGCGAAGGCGCATGACACCGAGGGCCTGGTGCTGCTGTGCGGCTCCTTCTCCAAGACGCTGGCGCCGGGCTACCGGGTGGGCTGGGTGGCGCCGGGGCGTTTCCGGGAGAAGGTGGAGCTGCTCAAGTTCGCGCAGACGGTGGGCATGCCCACGCTGCCCCAGCTCGCCATCGCCGCCTTCCTGCGCAGCGGGGGCTATGACAAACACCTGCGCGCGTTGCGCCGGCAGCTCGCGTCCCAGGTGCAGCGGATGGTGGAGGCCGTGGCGGAGCACTTCCCGGAGGGCACGCGGGTGACGCGGCCCGAGGGCGGTTCGCTCGTCTGGGTGGAGTTGCCGCGCGAGGTGGACGCGCTGGTGCTGCACGCGCGGGCGCTGGACGCGGGCATCAGCATCGCGCCCGGTCCCATCTTCTCGGCGCAGAAGCGCTATGGGAACTTCATCCGCCTGAGCTGTGGCTTCCCCTGGTCACCGCGGCTCGAGGGCGCGATGGCCACCCTGGGCAGCCTCGCGCGCAGCCTCGCCTGAGCGCACGGAGCGCCACCACGGCTCCACGGTTTCCACCCGGGACGGCTCCACCGGCACGCCTGCCTTCGGCATCACCAGGTGCACCCGCTGCTCCTGTCCCAGCCGCACGAGCGTCTCCGCCGGATCATCCCACGCGTGGATGGCGAGGTTGAACGTGCCCCAGTGCACCGGGAGGAACGCGCCGCCGCCGAGCAGCTCCAGCGCCTTCAGTGCGTTCTCCGGGCCGAGGTGGATGTCGCCCCACGCCGGGTGGTACGCGCCCACCTCCAGCATGACGAGGTCGAACGGCCCGAGCCGCTGGCGGATCTCCGCGTACTCCGGCGTGAGCCCCGTGTCGCCGCTGAAGAAGACCTTGTGCTTCGGGCCCTCGATGACGAACGACGACCAGAGCGTGCGGTTGCGATCTCCCAGGCCCCGGCCGGAGAAGTGTTGCGAGGGCGCGGCGGTGATGCGCAGCTCGCCGCGGGGGAGCGTGGCGGACTCCCACCAATCCAGCTCGGTGATGCGCTCGGGTGGAATGCCCCACGCCTCCAGGTGCGAGCCCACGCCCAGCGACGTGTAGAAGGGCACGTCCGTGCGCGCCAGCTCGAGGATGGTGGGATGGTCGAGGTGATCGTAGTGGTCGTGCGAGACGATGACCGCGTCCAGCGGGGGCAGCTGCGAGAGCGTCACCGGGACGGGGTGGAAGCGCTTGGGCCCCGCGAAGGCCCAGGGCGACACGCGCTCGCCCCAGACGGGGTCGGTGAGCACGCGCAGGCCGTCCACCTCGAGCAGCACCGTCGAGTGGCCGAGCCAGGTGGCGCGCAGCCCCGTGTCCACCGGCCGGGCCCACGTGGCGAGCGGGCTCTCCAGGGGCAGGGGTCCGGGGGGCGTGCGTTGATTGCCGCCGAAGAAGAACTCGCCCATCGTCGAGAACGCGCTGCCCGGCTTGAGCCCGGGGCCTACTCCGGCGGTGTTCTTGAAGAACCCGTCGAGAAAACGGGGCGAGGAGCGCATGCGCTCGAGACGGAGGCCGTGGGCCTTCCCACCGAAGACGGAACCCTTGGGCATGTGGCGGGTTTAACGCGGGGCCCGCCCGTGTGCCATCCCTCCTCACGGTGCCGGAGGAGGCGGGCAGGTGCTTCCCAGGTGGGCGGCCCGGGTCACCGCAGACGGACCTCGAGGTGCTCCACATCGGCATTGGGCCTTCCCTGGAAGGCGTCCAGCAGGCGTCCCTCCACGGAATCCCGTTCCCAGACCGCCGCCCGCTCGAGACCCACACATTCCTGGGGCTCGGCGGCTCGTTCATGCCCTGCCGTGTCGAAGATGGTGCAGCGGCGGAAGTCCCCCCTGTCCTGCATGAACTGGACGACGGGCTCGGTCAGGGGCTCTTCGAGTGCCCTGCGCCCCAGGACTTCCCACGCCTCCAGGGCCAGATGGCGGACAGCGATCCTGAAGAGGATGGGGCGCGATGCGATCCGGTCCAGATCGGAGTCCGGAGCCGTGGTCCTGTAGTCATAGAAGGCCGCATACGGGGACTCGAGCAGCCTCGCATAGCCGAAAGAGCCATCGGAGAGGGGAATCCTGAGGAAGGTTCCGGTCGTGGGCTTCCGCCTGCGCATCGCTCAATCTCCCGTGTAGGGATGGAGTGGTCCCCACTTCTTGGAGGCGGCGTCGTGGAACAGCCTGCCCAGCGGGTTGTCTTTCGCCACGCCGCGCTGGGCGTTCTCGGTTCGATAGGGCTCTCGGGTGTCGGACCAGGCTCCCCCAAGGGAATCCATCAGTTGCTGCTCCCTTCCACGAATCCGCCAATAGGCCACGTCGCTATACCTGTTCGCGTAGTTGACCGAGGTTCCGACGTCGAACTCATCCAACACGGCTGGCCGGAAGCCGGAGCCTTTGGGTTCATCGTTTTCGTCGAGGTGATGGTTCGAATCTCGTGCGTCGACGGCCGCCACGGCCTGCGGGCGAAGAGGCTTGTTCAGGTCGATGACCATGCTGGTGCGTCCTGCATAGTAGCGGCCGGTTCGGGAATTGAGCTTCGTGTAGGTCGCATAGACGCGTCCCCGGTTTGGCTCCTTCCTGTCTTCATGGGCGTGTGGGCTCCGTTCTGGGACGGGAGACGCATGGGGCTCGGATACCGGTTTCGTTTCAGGCGGGGACCTGGATGCTTCGGGGGCCTGCGTGGCCTTGGGGGCGTAGCAGCCCTGGACCCAGCCTTGAAGGTCGCCGAAGTGCGTGCCGTAGAAGGTATCCGCGATATCGATGGGAGTCTGCGTCCCGCTCAAGGCCGCTTTGACGGTCAAGCAGACCAGGACGACGCTCCCGCCCGCTGCCATCACGGCGCCGCCCGCCACGAGGGCTTTCCCCAGGACTGGAACGGTGCCTGCTTCCGCGACGGTCGTGGCGCCGGGTGGCGCCCATCGGAGCACTGCACTCGGAAGTCCCAGCCCCACGCTCTCGCCGGACACGCCATGGGCAGGAGTGTTCCCCTGACTCCCAGAGTAACGGAACGTATGCGGGCCAGCGCTGGGGCGCAGGCTCCATGTTGGGCCCCCACACCCCACGAGCAACAGCAAGAGCAGCAGAGCCACCGCGCGTGGCATGGATGGCTCCTGGAACCGGGTGCTCGATCGCGGGAACACCCGGCGGATATGACGTCCGCCTCTCACCCCGTGGGGATGCGCACGACGAAGGTGTAGTCCACGTCGAGCGGTTTGCCCTGGGCCATGACAGGAGTGACCCGCCAGGTGGACAGGGCCTCGAGCAGCTCCTGCTCCATGTAGGGCAGGCCATTGAGCAGCCGGCACCTGGTCACCCGGCCCTCCCGCGTCACCACGCAGCGCACCAGCGCCGTGCCGCGCACACGCTCGGCCCGGGCCTCGGGGGTCAACTGCGGCTCCCTCCCGCTCACCCGCTGCGGACGCGTCATCATCGCGGGCTCGAAGGCCACCGGCTCGCCCGCACCGGGCGCCTCCGGCTGGGGCCTCTTCAGCTCGGCCGCCCGGGCCGCCACTGGCGTCCTCTGCTCGGGCTTCGCCCCCACCTTCGTCTTCGCCTCGGCGACTGGCGCGGACCGGGACACCGCGCGCTTCTTGGGCCGCGAGGCCTTGGCCACGGGGGCGGAAGCCGGCTCGGGCTTGGGCTTGGGGGCCGGTGCCGTCTCGGCGATGGGCTCGGGCGCGGGGAGCGCAGAGGTACTCGCCCGTGAGGCCGTGGCACACCCGGTACCACCCAGGGCGATACACGCGGCCAGCAGGCAGATGAGGGCGGGGCGAGGCTGCACGGAGAGGAGAAAGCCAGTCATGCGGGAATTTTATACTAAAACGGGCCGGTGTGCTGCGAGATCAACCAGATGTTCCCGGAAATCCCGTGGAGCCACTGTATGGGATTCAGGGGCCAGGTGGGTGTTATTGGAAGAGAGGAGGTGGACCATGCCGCTGCGACGAGACATCCCCCTGTTCCAACTCGAGACCGAGGATGGGCACGAGCGTGGGACGCGCAAGGCCTGGCAACGGAGGGAGATGGTGGTGGCGTTGCTGCACGCCAATTGTGAGGACTGCCAGCGATTGCACGCGGAGCTGGAGGCGCTGGCGCCCGGGTGGCACCAGGAGGAGGTGGAGGCCTTCACGGTGATGATGCCTGGCCAGCCTGGAGCGCCGGTGCTGCCAGGAGCGCTGAAGGACGAGCAGGGCACGGTGACGTGGAAGCTCGCCGAGTGCTTCGGGCGCGTGCCCGGGACGGCGGTGGTGGCGGTGGCCAGCCGCTTCGGCGAGCTGTACGGGGTGGTGGACGTGCACGGCCAGCCCACGGCGCGGGTGCTCGCCGAGGCGCTGGAGTGGTTGGACCTGGCGCAGCGCCAGTGCGGCGAGTGCTCCGCTCCCCTCTGGGAATGAGGGGGGATGGAGCGGGGCGCTAGGAGCGCGGGCCCCGGGGCGTCACGCGGATGGGGGGCTCGATGAGCTCGGGCGGGGTGGCCCTGGGGTCATCCGGCTCATAGGCGGGCGCGTAGGGGCCGGCGTGCGTCTCCTTCCACTGGCGAGGCACGCGCTCGAGGCCCACGGGGAAGACGGTGAGCTCTCCGTCCTTGTCGATGCGCAGCCGCAGGAAGTTCTTGAAGTCGGCGATGGCGAGCGAAATGAAGGCCTCGTTGGAGTGGGCCCTGAAGCCGTTGACGCTCACCATCAGGTACAGGCCCATGATGAAGGGCCCCAAGAGGAAGCCGCCCAGGAAGGTGAAGAAGGCGCCCAGGAAGAACTTGGCCCACACGTGCTTCCACCCGGCGGCGCACAGGGTGGCTCCGGGGACGAGGATGGTGTTGCCGGGGAGGATCTCCTGACAGATGCCCAGGACGCTGGCGGTGAAGTACATGCCGCCCCAGGCCACGAGGAACGCGGCGGTGATGTGCGCCAGGCCATGCAGTCCGCCGGCCAGCCAGCGCCAGCGTCCGAAGGCCTTGTCCGCGAAGCCCACGAGCCCGCCGAGCGTGGACAGCCCGAGCACCAGGGACCAGGGGCGTGTCACCACCGAGGAGGCCACCGCGGAGAGCACCTGGGGAAACTGCGTCAGCCCGTAGCTTCCAATCTCCGTATACGTGGCCAGCGCGAGCAGCAGGTAGAGCGCGCCCGTCATCAACCCGAAGAGGGGGCTGTGGCGGATGAGCATCAGGTTCTGCCGGGCGAGCTTCCGGGAGGTCTTCTCGTCCGGGAAGCTCTTCTTGAGCGTGTACCGGTCGCGCAGCCGCCGCGCCGCCGGAGCGTGGGTGGGGTGGAGGAAGGCGCCGCCGCCGCCCGCGATGATTTTGTGTTTGCCCTCGGGGTCCTCGTGGCGGCGGTAGTGGTGCAGGTCTCCGGCGAGGAAGAGGCTGATGCGCCGGCCGAACACCTTCTCCTGGAGGTAGTCGAGGTTGTTCTCCAGGTAGCCGCGGCGCCGCCTGGCGGTGGTGGCCATGACCCAGGCGGGCTCGGCGTTGCAGAGGATGATGCGATCCTCGGGCTTCATGTGCGTGGCGACCTGGCGGAAGTACTCCACCTGGGGCACGTCGATGTCGCTGTCGAGCTGCACGTCGGTGCCGACGAGCCACCAGCTCTGGGGCAGCTTGAGGGCGAAGTAGCTGCGGCTCTGCCGGGTGCGCCGGCCGGCCAGCCAGCGGTTGGCGCAGAACAGCCGCATGAAGGCGGACAGGCCGTCATACCAGTCGTGGTTGCCGGGGATGGCGAACAGGTCCGGGCTGGGCTCCGGGGTGCGGCCCAGGGCCTCCTCGTAGGGCTGCACGAGGCGCTCCTCGTAGGTGTCGCGGCTGGCGCCCGGGTACACCTGGTCGCCGCCGAACACGAGGATGCGTCCGCGCTCGATGGCATGGGCCTGGCCGGTGGGGTCCTTCACCTCGAGGGAGGGCAGCGCGAGCAGCCGGGCCACGGCGTAGGTGGGGTTCCACCCGTCACCGGTGTCGGCCACGTAGTCCAGCCAGAAGTCCTCGCCGGGGGACTCCTCCGAGTAGTCGAAGTAGGGCGGCTGGGGACGCACCACGGCCTCGACGAGCCGGTGGTCCGCGCGAGCGCCGAAGACGGCGGCCACCAGCGCGTCCATGCCGGTGCGGATGAGCATGGAGGGGTGGAGCCAGCGCACCATGTCCGCGTGCTGCTCGGGTCTGGTGGCGGTCCCGGAGTCGTCGGGAGTGCCGGTCTCGTGGAGGGTGAAGTCACTGGCGGGCGCTTCAGGCGTCTCCGCGGGCTGCGGCTTCTTCGCGGTGGCGGGCTGGTGGGGTGTCACTGGAGGCGACGGTCCCCCAGCCCCGGGCCCGGGTCAACTCCCCGGTCCGGGACGTGATGGGGCAGGTGGAGGGGGAGCGGGCGAGCGGGCGGAAGATTCCGGTTGCCCGGAGGGCCCGGGCCGTGGTGCATGACGGGGCCATGAACGAATTTCCCATCACCGTGCGCTTCCCCGTGCAGTGGGGCGAGATGGACGCGTACGGCCACGTGAACAACGCGCGCTACTTCACCTGGTTCGAGGCGGCCCGGATCGCCTACATGGCCCGGGTGGGGCTGGTGAGCGCGGAGATGCAGAAGCCGGAGGGCGGGGTGGGGCCGATCGTCGCCGCGACGAACGCGGAGTACCTGCGTCCCGTCGTCTTCCCGGCGGAGGTGGTGGTGGGAGCGCGGGTGACGCGGTTGGGCAACACCAGCATCACCATGGAGTACGCGGTGGAGGATGCCACCAGTGGGGTGCGGTACGCGCGCGGCGGAGCGGTGCTCGTCACGCTGCGCTACCCCACGTACGACAAGGTGCCCGTGCCCCCGGAGATTCGCGCCGCCATCGAGGCGCTCGAGGGCCGCATCTTCGAGTGAGGGGCTACGGGGAGGAGCTGGCGGTGGCGCGGGGAGTGGGCACGCACCGCCATGGTTCCTTGTCCGTCTTGCGGTGGCAGGTGAAGCCGGGCTCGCAGGAGGAGGCGTCCTCGGGAGTGCAGGACTTGTGGCACTCATACTGGTGGCAGACGGTGCCCTCGGAGCAAGGAGGGGCGCCCTGGCCACAGGTTGAGATGCACTGCATCCACACCGCATCCACCGGTTGCGGATAGTCCTGGAGCAGACAGTGCTGGTGCTGGGGACAGGGGTTCTGCTGGCAATCCCGTCCGTATACCGTGGCACAGATGGAGGCGTGCCTGCCTTCGAGTGAGGGGTTGTCCAGGGCAACGCACCGCTGGCCGTCAGGGCAGGTCCGGCCCTCGCAGGTGGGTAGGCAGGAGGGCCCATCCGCCGGTCCCTCCTGACAGAAGAAGCCCTCGGGACAGGAAGATGGGTCCTCGGTTTCGCAGCGGCGGCCACAGCGGGACTGGCAGAGCAGGTCTTTCTCACAGGCGTAGTTGCGGCTGGGAGCGTGCTCCATGCACTCCTCGCCTTCTTTGCGCATACCTGCAAGGGAGCAGACGCGGATGGGGGCTCCGTTAGAGGTGAACTGGGTCCGGCAGACGAATCCCTCCTGGCATTGCAAGTCCGTCACGCACCGGCTGTCCGTGCAGTAGCGGCTCATCGTGTGAGTGCTGAAGAAGCACCGGAGGGGGGATTCACAATCCCTATCCGAAACGCACGATTGCCCGTAGGTGAGAAAGCCTCGCCGTTGCTCGTTTGAGAGCATTGGGACGGGTGCATTGCCCTGTGTGTCTGGCTGGCTCGTGCCCTGCTTGAACATGGCGGCATGGAGCAGCCACGCTAGAGGCAGCGTCAAGAAGAGGCCGGACAGGGCGGCGAGGAGCGCATGCCATCGCATGGGGCTCTCCATCCTCACGGTCTGCCAGGGGGACGGCCAGGGCGACACTCGGGTAGGCAGCGTTGCTGTGCCTCGGGGGTATTTCCAGGCTCGTGGTACTTCATACAGAACTTCATCCAGTCTTCCTCATCGAGCGCACAATCCTTCATCGAGTAGTACTCGTTCATGTCCCGCTCCAGAGCCTGCTCGATCGTCCCATCCCTGCTCCAGGCATGAGGGCAGCCCACCGTCGCGATGAGCAGCAGGGGAGACAGCGTCAGCATCACGGCTCGACTGTTCATACGGCCTCTCCTGTACAGGGGTTGAAAGCCTCGGCCGCTACCCGCCGCGCTTCGCGTCCGCCGGGGCGTTGGGATGGCGTTGCAGCAACTGGCGCAGCATGGGCTGCCGGCGGACGGCCTCCTGCTTGAGCAGGTGGACGATGAGGGCCGGCGGCGCCGCGCTCCAGCGCGCGATGTTCTGGATGAGCATGGGCGAGCGGTAGGTGCGTCCGCACAGCAGCGCCGCCGTCTTGCCGTCCACCGCCAGCCCCACCAGCGAGGCCAGCACCCGGCCCTCCGTGTTGAGGATCAACTCCACGCGCTCCTCGGCCGGCGCGGTGTTGAAGCGCGTGCGCATCACCTCGCGTGCCGTGCGGCGGGTGCCCTCGGGCACGTCCCGGTCCATCGCCACCTTGTACTGCTCCATCAGCCGGCGCCCTCCCCACAGGCGGCGGAAGAGGCTCACCGGCAGCTGCGGATTGCGCACCAGCCAGCGCCGCACCCCGGCGTCCGATGCGAACGACGCCCGGCCACAGAGCGCCTCCAGTCCCACCGGGTGGTGGTGGTGCCGCGCGATGAGCCGCGCGTGCCCCAGCCCCACCCGCGTGTTCTCCAGCACCGACTTGATGACCGCCGGCACCGGGTCGAAGCAGAAGGCGGACAGCTCAGGGTCCTCGGCCCCCCGCGCCCGGCTCGCCCGCTGGTCCTCGGGGAGCGGATGCAACTGCCGCTCGAACAGCTGCCGCCAGTTGCCCGCGGCGGCCTCGACCGTGTCGTCCTCGGGCTCCTCCCCTTCCTCCGCGGGCTCCTCCTCCTCGAGAGGCAGGGGCTCCTCACTCCCGGCCTGGGGCTCCTCGGATGCGGCCCCGGTCCTCGCGGCGGGCGTGGTGGGTGGTGGCGCGGGGGCGGGGGTAGGGGCGGGTAGTACCGCGCCGTGTTCGACGAGGCGGGTCAGGATGGCCTGGACGCGCTCGGGGGGAAAGCCGGTGAGGGCGGGCAGGTGCCGCACGGACGTGAATCCGTCCAGACGCGACAGGAGGAAGCCCTCTTCCGGGGTGAGGGGGAGCTTCGAGACGGCGGCCGAGGGAATGGGCTTGGGCGTCCAGTCGTTCACGATCCGTCTTCCTGGAGTAGGTCAACCCTAGGCCGAATGACACCAGATCGCCAAAGAGACGTGGCGGAGGGTTGACGAATGGGGAGGCTCCGGAAGCACAATTCACCCATGAACGAGCGCATCCCGACCTACGCCGAGTTCTGGCCGTACTATTTGCGTGAGCACTCGCTGCCCAGCACGCGCTGGCTGCACTTCCTGGGCACCTCGGTGGCGGTGAGCCTGGCCGTCACCGCCGGGCTGACGGGCAAGGCGAACCTGCTCCCGTTCGCGCTGGTGTCCGGCTATGGCTTCGCGTGGGTGAGCCACTTCACCCTCGAGCGCAACCGCCCGGCGACCTTCAAGTACCCGCTGTGGTCGCTCTTCTCCGACTTCCGCATGGCGGGCCTGATGCTGGTGGGCCGCCTGTCCAAGCACCTCGCGCGTGCCGGCGTCCGGGACGAGGACGATCAGTCTGGAGGTCATTTGCGGCGGGTGCCGGTACCGGTTCCGGTCCGTACCCGCCGCCACGGCCGCTGAGCGGCGAAGCCGTACCGGGGACGGGGAGCGCCCGTCCCCCCAGGCGGGCAGGCGAGCGCCGGGCCCGTCCTCTCCTGGAGTTGGTCCTGGCCCGGCCCGGTGAGGTATGGAAGGGCGGGTGCCGTCCGACCCGAATCCTCCCGATCTCATCCTCGTCAGCGACCTGCACCTGGGGCGTGGGCGCCTGAGCGGCACGGGCCGCTACCACGCGCTGGAGACGTTCTTCTTCGACGAGGACTTCCTGGACTTCTGCCAGGGGCTCGTCGCCGAGGCGGAGCAGCGGCGCACCCCCTTCCGGCTCATCTTCAACGGGGACACGTTCGATCTGCTGCGCATCGAGCCGGCCCACGTGGGGCCCTCGGCGGCGCGGCGCGAGAGGCGCTTCGGCGCGCCGGTGACGCCCGAGGTGGCCGCCGAGATGATGACGAGCATCCTCGCGGGGCACCCGGCGTGGGTGGAGGCGGTGGCGCTCGTGCTGGCCGCGGGCCACGGCGTCCTCTTCCTGCCGGGCAACCATGACGTGGAGCTGCAGTGGGAGCCGGTGCAGCGTCCGTTGCGCGAGGCGGTGGCCGAGGCGCTGCGGCGGCGCGGGGCCGGGGTGGAGGAGGCGCTCGGGCGGCTCGTCTTCGAGCCCTGGTTCCACCACGAGCCGGGCCGCATCTGGGTGGAGCATGGCAGCCAGTACGATCCCGAGTGCTCCTTCCGCTACCCGCTGCGCGCGGGCCAGCCGGCGCTGTGGGACGGCCCCGCGCTGGAGCGGGACATGCCGCTGGGCAACTTCTTCCAGCGCTACCTCTACAACGCCTTCGGGGCCATCACCTTCATCGTCCCGAGTACCCGGGCCAACTCGCGCTACCTGAGGTGGCTGGTGTGGAACCGGCCCGGGTTGTTGCTGCGGGTGCTCTCCGGCCATGGCCCCTTCTCGCTGCAGCTGTTGCGGCGCGTGGCGATGACGGCGGGGGGCATGAGTCCCCAGGAGGAGGCGCACCGCGCGGAGCTGGAGCGGCTGGCGGCCGGGTCCGGGCTGGGCCGGACGCTGCATGACATCGACGCCCTCAAGCACGTGCCGCCCAACCTCGCCCAGGCGGCCCGCGCGGTGGTGTGGCCGCTGGCCCGGCTCGTGCTGCTCGCGCTCACCGTGGGGCTGGGAGGCTTCGGCCTGTGGTTCGCGGCCTTTGGTGCCATCACCCACCTGCAGGCGGGGCTGGGCTTCAAGACGGTCCTCTTCCTGGGCATGCACCTGGCGCTCATGGCCGTGCTGCTGGGAGGGCTGGCCTGGAGGCTGTTGCGCGCGCCGGCCGCCCCGCCCCGCCCCCTGCGCCGCGCGGCCGGGCACATCGCCCGCCTGCTGGGGGTGCCGATCGTCACCTTCGGCCACATCCACGAGGAGGTGGTGGCGCCCCTGGACACCGGCGCCCCGGGCGCGGCCACCTACTTCAACACCGGCACGTGGATCTCCGTCTTCACCCACGAGCCGCTGCTGCCGCGCGAGCGCATCCAGTTCTCCTTCCTGCGTGTGCGCGGCCACCAGGCGGAGCTGCTGCACTGGAGCCCGAGCCGGGGCCGGGCGGTGCCCGCCATCCTCTTCGAGGAGGACGAGCACGCGGTGGAGCCCGGCGTGAGGGCCGCCTGAGTAGGTGGCCAGAAGTTCCCGACACAAGCGTGGGGTCTCCGCACTGCGTGCGAAGCCACGCCAGGCCGGCCTGTCGGCCGTGTGCTGCACGAACTTGTCCAACAGTTGGACAGGTTTCTGAAGACCGAGCCCGGCAGGGGCACCCGTCCCGCCCGCAAGCCCCCGGGCGAAGGCACCGGCCTGGGGCTCAGCCTCAGTCGCGAGATCATCGAGAAAGGCAACGGCGGCACCCTCCGCTTCGAGTCCGAGGAGGGCCAGTATTCCGAGTTCATCATCACTCTCCCTCGGTGAACCGAGGGAGGTTGTGGCTCAGACGGCGAGCTCGGTGGATGCACGGAACTGGAGGAACTTCACTCCCTGGCCAACAAACCCTTGAGACCCGGCACGGGCGGCGCGGGGGGTTCAGTCCTGGGCCTCCTCGCTGCGGGGTGCCTCGAGGCCGCCGTTCCACGAGCGCAGGCTGGCGCGGCACAGGGCCCGCTCGTGGAAGTCTCCGTCCGGGCGCAGGTTCCGCACGCCGCCGCGCAGGAAGAGCGTCTCCAGCAGCGGCGCGAGCTGCTGCTCGTACAGCTCCATGCACTCGCGCGGGTGCACCCCCGGCCACGAGTAGCACGTCACCGTGGCCCGCCGGTGCTTGTGGGGAATCTCCGCCGGCACCGTCTTCATCCAGCCCGGGTCGTCCGGCAGGAAGACGTACTGGTCCAGGTCCCCGCGCGGAATGCCCTCCAGCGAGCGCACCGTGGGCGGCGTCACCTCCAGCACGTATGGGTCCACCACCAGGTCACACACCACGGCGTGCTGGGGCAACCACGCCAGCCACTCGTTGGGGATGAGGGGCTGGGAGGGGTTGGAGCGCTGGGTGGCATCCACCAGCACGTCCGTGTTGCGCAGCCGCTCGCGCATGTAGGCCCAGTGGCCCGTCAAATCCCTCCCCAGCACCGTCACCTCCACGCCCGGTAGCCCGCGCTGGCGGAAGGCCTTGCTGCGCTCGAGGCGGCCGTACTTGGTGGCCGCCTCCGCCGCGTGCTTGCCCACCATGCCCACCCCCATCACCGTCACGCGCACCGGTGGGCGCCCCGAGTCCAGCAGCGTGGGGTCCGTCTTCTCCAGCGTGTCGAAGGCCGCCTCCAGCCCGTTCCACGCCACCGCGCGCATGTTCTCCACCAGCCGCCGCCCGTCGTCGTCCTCGATGGAGTCCAGGCTGAGCGCCTCCAGCCCCAGCTCGGTGAGGCGGCGGATGCGCCGGGGGCGCGTGGGGAAGTGCAGCATGGACACGAGCGTGGCGCCGCGCTCGAGCTTGGGCAGCTCGTCCAGCTCCGGGGCGCGCAGCACCAGCACCACGTCCTGCTTGTAGGTCTCCAGCCCGTCCACCACGTGCACGCCCGGGCCCGCGTAGTCCGCGTCCGTCAGCCCCATGCCCGCGCCGATGCCGGACTCCACGTACACCCGCACGCCCCGCTCCGTCATCCGGCGCACCAGGCTCGGGAGGAAGTCCCGGCGCTCTCCCCGCTCCTTGTGCATGCGGGGCAACCCCAGCGTCAGCGATTCGCCTTGTGCCATCTCGTCGACTCCGCGCGGGCCACCGCGCGCTCGAAATACCTGCCCTGCTTCTCGTCCAGCTCGTCCAGCGGCTTCTCGAAGGCCACGCGCAGCAGCGGCTCCACCTGCTTTCCGTACACCTCCATGCACTCTCGCGGGTGCACTCCCGGCCACGAGTAGCACGAGAGCGCCACCCGGCGGTGCTTCGTGTTGATGCGCTTGTCCATCCGCGCGTACACCGGATCCTCCGGCTTGAAGACGTACTGGTCCAGGTTGCCCTCGGGGATGCCTTCAATCCCCTTGAGCTGAGGTGGATCCGTGGTGAAGTCGTATGGGTCCACCGACAGGTCCAACATCACCGCGTGCGCCGGCAGCGCGGCCACCCAGTCGTTGGGGACGACGGGGCGGCTGGGGTCCGGCCGGTAGGTGGCGTCCACCAGCAGATCCGTATGCTCCAGCTTGGAGAGCATGTAGTTCTCGTGTCCCGTCAAATCATGGTCCAGCAGGGACACCTCGATGCCGGGCACGCCCGAGGCGAGCATGGACTGGCGCAGGCGCTCGTCGCCGTAGCGGCTGGCGGCCCGGGCCGCGTGGCCTCCCACCGCGCCGGCCCCGAGGATGGTGGCGCGCAGGGGGCGCCGCCCCGGGTCATGGAAGCGCCGGTACGTCCGCGTCAGCTCACGGAAGGCGGCCTGCACCCCGTTCCACCCCACCGACTGGAGGTTCTCCACCAGACGCTTGCCCATGTCGTCGGTGAGGCCGTCCAGGCTCACCCCGCGCAGGCCGAGCTCGCGCAGCAGGGCCACCCGGTGGGGCCGCGTGGGGTAGTGCAGCATGGAGTAGAGGAGGGTGCCCGGGCGCAGCTTGCGCAGCGTGGCGTCATCCGGGCAGCGCAGCACCACCACCACGTCCTGGGCCAGGCTCTCCTCCCAGGTGCCCTGGCGCGCCCTCGGCGAGGCGGCGAGGTACTCGGCCATGGGGATGTCCATGCCGGAGCCGTAGCCCTCCTCGAGGACGATGTCGCGCGCGCCCAGCCGGTCCAGGAAGGAGACGAGCTCGGGGAGGAAGTCCCGCTTCTCACCCGCCTCCTTGTGCATGCGAGGCAATCCGACGGAGAGATTCATGCACGCACCATAACCGGTCGCGAGGGCTCGGGGTGAATCCGCCAGCCGCACTGGCGCGTGACGCACGCGCGGCTCGCCTGCATGCCCTGCTCCGTGCGGGTGGTGAAGCAGGGCGAGTGCCGAGCGGGGTGGTGCCCGCGGCGCGAGCCTCATCACCGGCCGG
Organism: Archangium violaceum Cb vi76; assembly: GCF_000733295.1. Lineage (GTDB taxonomy): Bacteria > Myxococcota > Myxococcia > Myxococcales > Myxococcaceae > Archangium > Archangium violaceum. The sequence continues at coordinate 44,882 of NZ_JPMI01000322.1, forward strand.
GGGCGGACGGGCCGGCGGTGTGATATCCCTCCGCCTGGCATGAGCACCTGGACCCCCACTTCCTGGAAGACGAAGCCCATCACCCAAGACGTCCGCTACGAGGTCCCCAAGGAGGTGGAGGACGTCGTCGCGGAGCTCGGCCGGCTTCCTCCGCTGGTCACCTCCTGGGAAGTGGAGCGGCTGCGCGAGCTGCTCGCGGAGGCCCAGCAGGGCCGCCGCTTCCTGTTGCAGGGCGGGGATTGCGCCGAGTCGCTCTCCGACTGCCGTCCGGACATCATCACCAACCGGCAGAAGATCATGCTGCAGATGTCGCTGGTGCTCATCCACGGGGGGCACCGGCCCGTCATCCGCGTGGGCCGCATCGCCGGCCAGTACGCCAAGCCGCGCTCCAAGCCCACCGAGACGCGCGGCGGGGTGGAGCTGCCCAGCTACTTCGGGGACCTGGTCAACCGGCCCGAGTTCACCCCCGAGGCGCGGCGCGCGGATCCTCGGCTGATGCTGGCCTGCTACCACCACGCGGCGATGACGCTCAACTTCGTGCGCTCGCTGAGCGACGGTGGTTTCGCGGACGTGCACCACCCCGAGTACTGGGACCTGAGCTTCTTCCAGCAGGCCGCCGTGCCGGGAGAGCTGCGCGAGGAGTACGAGCAGACCACCCGCAAGCTCAGCGAGGCCCTGCGCTTCATGGAGGCCCTGGGCGAGCGCAACGTGGCGGACCTCACGCGCGTGGACTTCTACACCAGCCACGAGGGCCTCAACCTCCACTACGAGTCCGCCCAGACGCGCCAGGTTCCGTGGCGTCAGGGCTGGTATGACCTGACCACGCACCTGCCGTGGATTGGCGAGCGCACCCGCGCCCTGGACGGGGCGCACGTGGAGTTCTTCCGCGGCATCCGCAACCCGGTGGGCGTGAAGCTGGGCCCCAGCGTGTCTCCCGACGACGCCGTCCGTCTGGCCGAGCAGCTCAACCCGGAGAACGAGCCGGGCAAGCTCGTCCTCATCACCCGCATGGGGGCCCAGAAGGTGGCGGCCGCGCTTCCCCCGGTGGTGGAGGCCATGCGGCGGGCCGGCCGGCTCGTGCTGTGGGTGTGCGACCCGATGCACGGCAACACCGTGAGCACCTCCTCCGGCATCAAGACGCGCAACTTCGATGACGTCCTGCGCGAGGTGGAGCAGAGCTTCGAGGTGCACGAGCAGCTCGGCACCCACCTGGGCGGGGTGCACTTCGAGCTCACGGGCGAGGACGTCACCGAGTGCATGGGGGGCGCCGTCGGCATCACCGAGAGGGACCTGGAGCGCAACTACGCCACCCTGTGTGATCCGCGGCTCAACTACCGCCAGGCCCTGGAGATGGGCTTCCGCATCGCCCGGCGCATGAGCCGCATGCCCCGCCCGGCCTAAGCCCCGCTACACGGGGGGCGAGGGCGTTCCTCGGGGGAGGTGCACCGTGAAGGTGGTGCCCTCGCCCGCCACGGAGCGCACCTCCACCTCGCCGCCGTGCGCGTGGGCCACCTGCCGGACGATGTAGAGCCCCAGTCCCACGCTGCGGGTGGCCGCCTTGCCCGTGGTGCCCCGCCGGAAGGGCTGGAAGAGTGTCGCCTGCAACTCGGCGGGAATGGGCTCTCCCTCGTTGTGCACCGAGAGCAGCACCTCCTCCCCGTCCTCGCGCACCTCCACGTGGATGGGTGTGTCCGGCCGCCCGTGATGCAAGGCATTGCTCAGCAGGTTCCCCACCACCTGCGCCAGCCGGTCCGCGTCCCACCACCCCCACCCGTCTCCCCGGACTTCCAACTCGAACCGCCGGCCCGGGTGCGTCACCTGCGACTCCTCCAGGGTTCCCCGGGCGATGTCGTGCAGGTTCACCCGCTCGCGCAACACCGGCAGGCCTCCCCCCACGCTGCTGCGCGCGAAGTCGAGGATGTCATTGAGCATCCTCGCCATCCTCGCCGCGCTCTTGTGGATGCGCTCCACCGCGCGCACCGCCCCATCGCCCAGGTCCTCCGCCCTCTGCAGCAGGAAGGCCGAGGCGGTGATGGCGTTGAGGGGGTTGCGCAGATCATGCCCCAGCACCCCGATGAGCTGCTCGCGCAACTCCCCGGAGCGGCGCAGCTCGGCTTCCACCGCCTTCTGCGGGGTGATGTCCACCACCACGCAGCCCAGCCCCAGCACCTCGCCGCTCTCGGCGCGCACCGGGTAGTAGTTGCCCAGCCAGTAGCGCGCCGGGCCCTTGCAGTCCGGGCCATGGCTGATGAACTCGTGGTTGGACACCGGCTGCCCCGTCTCCAGGATGCGGCGGAAGAGGGGCTCGTAGAGGTCGGCCACCCAGCCGGGCACCACCTCGCGGATGCGCTTGCCCCGGTGGTACTCCACCGAGTGGCCATGGATGCTGGCCAGGGTCTCGTTGATGCGCAGGTAGCGCAGCTCCTGGTCCAGGAAGGCGATGCCCACCGGCGAGGCCTTCAACAACGTGTCCAGCTGCGCCAGCGAGTGCTGGGCCTCGGCCCGGATGAGCCGCTCGCGCTCGGCCAGCTCCGCCTGCACGATGAAGCCGGTGGCGCGGGTGACCATGGCCCGGAAGAGCAGCTTGTCGGACTCGCTGAAGTCGAACACCGTCCGTGACGCCATGTGCGCCACGCCCACGAGCGTCTCGCCCTGCTGCAGCGGAACGCTGTAGACCGCGCGCAAGCCCAGCTCGCGGACGGGCTCGTAGCCCAGCTGGGGATGGGTGGCGGCCGAGCGCACCGAGCGCGGCTCCCCCTCGGCGATCACCTGGCCCGTGAGGCCCAGGTCCAACGGGATGCTGATGCCCTCCGCCAGCGCCTGTTCCGCCCCGAGCCCCGCCGCCGCCCGCAGCCGCAGCTGCTCCCCCTCGTGCAGGAGGATGGAGGCCCCGTCCACCGCCACCGCCGTCTCCATCAACACCTTGAGCAGCCGCGGCAGGAAGGTGTCCAGGTCCTCGCTCTCGAGCGCCGCCTGGGACACGCGCTCCAGCGCCTGGAGCATCCGCTCGCGCATGTGCGCGTACTGGGTGATGGCGGTGATGATGCCCTGGTCGATGGTCTCGTCGAGCAGCTCCAGCTCGGCGATGCCCGGCCAGAGGCCCGAGCGCTTCATGCGCCGGAGGATGCAGAGGCGCAGCAGCCCGTACTCCAGGGCGACCTCACCCGGCTCGAAGCCCAGCTCCAGCCGCTGCAGGCCGTGCTCCCCGGGGACGAATTCGGGAATCCGTGGCGGTTGGCCCTCCGAGGCCTGCTCCGCGGCGTCCGCCAGCCGGTCGAGGAACTCGGGGATGTGGTTGCGCAGCAGGGCGCCGTCCGGGGGGGGCTCCGGGTGCCGGAGCCGCACGGCGCGCTCCCAGTCCGCGAGGATGTCCTCCCGGTGCTTCCGTAGGAAGTCCGTCAACTGGTACCGGCCCTCGGGCTCCGGCCCGGACAGCCCGGACGGTTGAGGTGGCTCCTGATCCCTCATGCGCGCTCCCCCAAGGCGGACCCCCGCGGCTCGCCTTGAGTCTGCTCATGGTGGAGGGGCATGGCCTCGTACCTGCGATCCAGGAGGAGGCGCCCGGGAGCCGCCCGGTGCTCTCCTCTTCCAGCGGCCCGGCCTGCCAGCCCTTCCCGCCTCGTTCGTCCCTCCTCGGAGGGTAGAGGCCGCTTCCCACCGACGAAGCCCCACCCGGGGGAGGGGAAGGGTTAGGTTGGAGGCAAGATGAGCACCCTTCTCCTCGCCCGCAGTGATGTCGTCCGCCACATGGAGGCCCTCACCCTCCTCTCGGAGATGCGCGAGGCCTTCCGCGCGGACGCGGAGCACCGTACCGCGGAGCCCCAGCGGGCCCGCGCTCCCCTGCACGACAAGGGCAGTGCGCTGGTCGTCTTTCCCGGAACCCTGCCCGGCATTCCCGCCTACACCGTGAAGGTGCACGCGAAGTTCCCCGGCCGCTCGCCCGCCATTCAAGGCGTGGTGCAGCTGCATGACCTGGAGACGGGGGCGCTGCTGGCGATGATGGACTCGGGCCACCTCACGGCGTTGCGCACCGGGGTGGTGGGCGCGCTGGCCGCGGACGTGCTCGCCCGGCAGGACGCCTCCCGGGTGGCGCTCATCGGCGCGGGGGCCCAGGCCTCCATGCAGCTCAAGAGCCTGCGGCTGGTGCGCAGCCTCAACCACGTGCGCGTCTTCGACGTGGACATGGCCCGGGCCGTGGAGTTCTCCACCCGCATGTACCACGCGCTCAACCTGCCGATGCGCCCGGCCATGTCGGTGGAGGAGGCGGTGGAGGACGCGGACATCGTCATCACCGCCACGCCCTCGCGCGAGCCCTTCCTCTTCCCGGGCATGTTGCGCGGCGGCTCGCACGTCACCGCGCTGGGCGCGGACGAGCCGGGCAAGGCCGAGCTCTCCGCCGGGCTGTTGCGCCAGTCCACCTTCTTCTGCGACCACCGGGCGTTGAACGTCGCCATGGGGGCCCCCGCGGGGGCGGGGCTCGGCGAGGACATCATCCACGCGGAGCTGGGCGAGGTGCTGGCCGGCAGGAAATCGGGGCGCACCGACGCCGGGCAGGTCACCCTCTTCGGCGCGGTGGGGCTGCCCTTCCAGGACCTGGTCGCGGCCTGGCACGTCTACCAGGGCGCGCGCCATGACGACTCGGTGCAGCGCGTGGACTTCGGCGCCTGAGGGACGGACGGTGGCGTCCGGACAGCTCGCTCGGCGCCTCGCTCCGGACTTCAGTGCGTGGTGCGGCGCGGCGGGCGGGAGATCTCCCGCGGCCCGGACAGGAGGCTGTCGGGGCCATGGTTCAGGTACACCTCGTCCGCGATGATCTCCCGCACGTCCTCGAGTGACACGGCGTAGTCCTTGCGCCAGACGAGCAGGCCCTTCTCGACGATGAAGCCCTCGTCCGTCACCTCGATGACATGTCCGAGCTTCTCGCCCCGGTGGGTCCAGACCACCATGCCCTCTTGCAGCTCCGAACGCTCCGCCATGTGCCCACTCCTCCTCACGCTGGAGGGACCGCCGGGCGGCGGCCCCGGACACTCAAGCTAGGGTCGGGGCGATGGCCCGTCACCGGGCGGGCAACCCGGCTCGCGCGGAAGGTTGGCCGGTGCACGAAGGTGGCGAGCGGCCCGGGGGCGCTGGTGTCGTCTGCCCTCGCGTGCCCATCTTCCCAGGGTCCGGAGGTGGATGATGATGGTGGGCTTCATGGCTTCGAGGACGGGGCGGTGGACGCGCATGCTGGCGGGCGCGTCCCTGGTGGTGGGCGGCCTGTCCACGGGCTCGCTCAAGGGCAAGCTGATGGCGCTGGGGGGGCTCGTTCCCCTGCTCACGGGCGCCTTCGATGTCTGTCTCTTCGGTCCGCTCTTCGGCCTGCCGCTGAAGGGGGAGGCCATCCGCCGCAAGGTGGGGCTCATCGGCGAGGACTCGCTGCTGCCCCACCCGTCGATGCCGCTCACCGAGCGCCCCACGCTCCTGCACTAGGAGCTCACGCCGAAGGGGATGGCGAGGGTGGTGACCAGCTCTCCGGTGCGTGCGTCCACCAGCCGCGCCTCGAGGGTGACGGCACCCTCTCGCCCGCCCACGTTCTGGAAGTAGAGGAAGCCGGTGAGGGTGCCGCCCGGCTCCAGCGTGCCCTCGGGCAGGGCCTTGCGCAGCATGTCGCGCGTGGGCAGCGGCTCGGGCGGTGGCCACGCGTACCAGGAGGAATACGGTCCCCAGAAGGGGTCATACCAGCCCGGCCCATAGAAGGATCCATACCAGCCGGGGCCGTAACCGGGGCCATACCAGCCCGGGCCCCAGGGATGGCCCCAGCCGACCGCGCCCGGCCCCCAGCCCCAGTAGGGGGACACGCCCACGCCCACGGACAGGGCCACGTTGCCCTCGTAGCCCGAGCCCCCCACGGCCGCGTTGCCTTCCTCGCTCATCTCGAAGGGGGAGAGGGCGGCGTAGGAGAACCGGGAGCCGCCCTGGAGGGTGAAGGAGCCAGGGTCGATGCGCAGGGGCCGGCCGCTCTGGTTCTCGATGTGGACCTTGACGGGGGTGACGACGCGCCCGAGGTCCGAGGGATTGCCCCTCCACGCGTCCCCAGCGGCCAGCAGGCGCACGCCTCCGGCTTCGGCGACGGCGACGCCGGCCTGGGCGACGGGAGTGCTCGGCAGGGGTTGCAGGGTGGGGATGGTAACGCAGCTCGCGGCGATCAGCAGCGCGGCGAGCGCGGGCCAGGGAGCGCGCGTACGCATGGGGGGTTCTCCTCCCTGAACAGTAGGAGTGGACCCCGGGACATGCCGAGGCGCCGCGGTGGCCGCCTGGAGTGGAAGCTAGGGCCCGGCGGCGTTGGTGCCGCGCCAGGCGGTGCCCAGCAGCGCGTCCCAGTCCTGCACGCGTGCCCAGTCCTCGAAGGTGTGCCAGCCCACCTCGGGGAAGTCCCGGCGCAGCAGGGAGATGTTGGCGTGGTAGCCCACATTCCGCAGCCACTCGAACATGCGGCCCAGATCCTCGTTGGCCGAGCGCACGGCCTCCAGCGGCGTCTCCTCGTAGTGCAGCTTGTGGCCGCCGACGTAGGCGAGGAGGGCCGCGGCCTGCTCACCTGTCACCTCGTCGGAGGCGACCTCGAAGCGCTTGCCGAGGAGCTCCTCGGGCCACTCCATCACCCGGGTGCAGAAGGCGGCGAGGTCCGCCATGCTCACCAGCTGCAGCCCCTGGTGGGGCGGCAGTGGCAGCGACAGCACCCCCTCGCGCATCCGCTGCACGTAGGCGTCGCCGAGGAAGTTCTCCATGAAGAAGACGGGCGCCACGATGGTGTAGGGCAGGCTGCTGCGGCGCAGGTGCTCCTCCACCACGTGCTTGGTGTCGAAGTGGGGGATGCCGGTGTTCTGGTCCGCGCCCGCCACCGACGAGTAGACGAAGTGGCGCACGCGGGCCAGCTTCGCGGCGTCGATGAGGTGGCGGCCGTGGCGCACCTCGCCCTCGAGCCCTCCGCCCCCGAAGGGCGTGGCCATGGCGAACACGGCGTCCGCGCCCACCATGGCGCGCTCGAGGCTCTCGGGCTCATCGAAGTCCCCGGTGACGAGCTCCGCGCCCCGTTGCGCCAGCTCCTCGGCCGCGGGCGAGTCCGGGGAGCGGACGAACGCGAGCACGCGATGCCCCCGTTTGAGGAGCAGGCGGGCCAACGCGCCGCCCTGCTTTCCGGTGGCACCGGTCACCAACACGCTCAGGGGTCGGAACATGCGATTCCTCCGGACAGAACCTTCTCCCCAAGGTGGGGATGAACGGCGCGTGGGTCGAGGGGCGCGGCCCGTGGCTAGCGCTTCTTGCTCGGTCCCTTCTTCTTCTTCGTGCCGCCTTCCTGTTCCTTTTCCTGCTCCTGCTTCACGGAGCGGCCCGTCCGGGCGGACACCTCCTGGGCGACCCGGCGCACGCCGGAGACCGCCTCACCGGCCAGCTTCCTCGCCCCGCTGAGCGGTCTTCCCCTGGCCGCTTCCTTCGCCGCCTCCAGCACGCTCGACACCGCCTGCTGGGCCAGGCCCTTCAGGCCCGCCTGTCCGGCCTCGTCCGGCTCGAGGGCCTGGGACTGCTCGGCCCGGGGCTGCTCCCTGTCCTGGCGTGGGGGCTCGGCGGCCCGCGGCTCCATCGCCTCGCGCGGCGCGGCCTTGGACTCCGTGGGGGCCTCGGAGACGCGCATCTGCTCGGCGCGCTCCCGCTCCTCGCGGTGCTTGTGGTACAGCTCCGCCGTCTGCGCGTGCTGGCGTCCGTAGTGCAGTCCCTCGTCGGTGTGGGGCCTGGCCTGCTCCACGGGAGGCGTCTGCTCGGCACCACCTGGATTCGTCGTGCTGGGCTCCGGCTTGTCCGCCTTGTAATGCTCGAAGCGATAGGTGCGCATCCCTGTCTCCTTGCCCGTGGTTTGAATTCCCGTGCTGGACCGGAAGGTAGGGAGTACCTCTCGGGACAGGAACCGGGGTTGGGGGCAGGCAGGAGGGCGAGGGCCGCTCCGTCAGGAGTTTCAGCTCAGGTAGGACGTGGCGAACTCGTCGGCATGGACGATGGGCTGCCGTCCGGCGAAGCCCCCCTCCAGCTCGTGCCAGTGGGTGACCGCCGTCTCGCCAAAGCGCCAGCAGAGGTACACCGGCCGTCCGTCCTTGAGCGCGCGGAAGTCCACCAGCCCGTCCGCGGCCTTGAGCTCCACGCCCAGGTCCTGGAACCGCTCCAGCTCGCCCTGGATGCTGTCGATGAGCGCATCCCGCTCCCCGCGCAGCGGCGCGGTGCGCTCCGGGCCTGCTCCCGCCTCCTGGAGCGCTTCCAGCTCGCGCACGAGCGCATGCACACGCTCCACGAACGGCCGCACCCGGGTGAAGGTGCGGGTGAGCACTGGGATGAGGCGGTTGGCTTCTTCCACTCCGAAGTAGCGCATGGCGGTCCCGAGTCTAGCGTCCGGGGCCGGTGGAGAGGGGCGCGAGCCACGCGTCTCGGCGCTTCCCCGTCAGCGCTTCTTCTTCGTCGGCACGCGTTTGGCGGCCGTCTTCACCGCGCGCGCCACGGTCTTCTTCGCCGCCGCCGCGGCACGCGACAACACCTTGCGCCCGACGTTGCGCAGCGACACGGGCTCGGCCTCGCTCTTCCGGGTGGGGCTCTTCTCCACCATGGGCTTCCGGGTCGTGGTGGCCTTGGGCGCCGCCGTCTGCTTGCGAGCGGGTGCCTTCCTGGCCGCCGCGCTCTTCGTCTGGGCCGTGGCCTTCTTCGCCGCGGGCCTGCTGGCCGTGCCCTTCGCCTTCACCGCCGGTGCGCGCTTCCTCGCCTGGGCGCGTGAGCGATAGCGTTTCACGGTTTCGGCGTGGGCCTGTCCATAGGTGGCGGGAGCCTTGGGCGGCGTGGCGTGCTCCTGGCTCGGGGCGAGCTCGTGCTCCGCGTTGCCGAGCCGCGCGCCCGAGCCCTGGTAGGTCTGCGCGGGCTGTTGCGACTTGAAGGGTTCGAAACTGTAGGTTCTGCCCATAGATGTCTCCTGCTGGCGTACTTCGGCTGACCCAAAGGTAGGGAGCATTCCCAGGCGGAGGAATGGCTCGCGGGTCAGGGGGAGCGGGCGAGCGACGGGTCCGGATGGACCTGCGGAAAGCCCGCGCACAAGGCGTGGTGGGGGCGGGTGCAGGATGACCTGGAGGGTCGGATGGACCTCCCCGTAAATCCGGACAGGGCCGGATAGAATAAAAAGTCCTACTGGAATTCTACCCCCCCTCGTCTCGTGGAGACTTGTATCAGGGCGAGGGAGGTCTGGTGGGAAAGGGCAACCCTTCACGTGGGCCCATGGCTTGCACGACTTCGTGTCGAAGCAGACTCGACAGCAGTCCGGGGGAGAGCGAGACCACCATGAGCGCCTTTCACCTGCCGCAACTGTTCTGCCCGATCACTCCCGAGTTGCACCCCCTCATGAGGGAAATCGAGGGCGATGCGCTGGAGCGCTGGTCGAAGTACCTGGGTGTGCACGCGAGGCACTCGGTGTTCCACAAGCTGCAGCGCAGCCACTTCCCCTTCCTGCTGGGCCGCTGCCACCCGGACGTGCCGCAGGAGAACCTGCGCGCGGCGCTGGACTTCCTCATCTGGAATTTCTCGTGGGATGACCAGGTGGACGTGGGCGAGGTGCCCGCCGAGTGGGTGCGCCAGCAGAGCGAGATGGCGCGGGCGGTGCTTGAGGGCGCCATTCCCTACCACGACGCTCCGCCGCTGCTGTGGCTGCTGGCGAGCATCCGCGAGCGCATCGCCGAGCGGATGCCGGCGCAGTGGATGAAGCGCTTCATCCATGCCTGCCAGTGCTACTTCGAGGGCACCATCTGGGAGGCGGAGGTGCGTGGCAACCGCGTCTGCCTGGACGTGGACACGTACATCCAGCTGCGCCGCCTGTCGGTGGGCACGTACATGGGCTTCACCCAGGTGGAGGCCATCGAGGGCTTCCTGCTGCCCGAGGAGGTGCTGGCGCACCCGGCCCTGCAAGCGCTGGTGGAGACGGCCACGGACGTCATCGCCTGGGCCAACGACTTGTTCTCGCTGGCGCAGGATCTCCAGGACGAGTTCCACCCCAACCTGGTGTTCTCCCTCCAGAAGGAGCGGGGGCTGGGGCTGCAGGAGGCCATCGACGTGGCGGTGGACATGCACGACACGGCGATGCGGCGCTTCCTGGAGCAGGAGAAGAGCCTGCCCTCGTTCGGCGAGCACGACGCGCACGTGGCGCGCTACGTCACGGGCATCCGCCGCTGGGTGCGCGCCAACGTGGACTGGTCCATCCAGACGGGCCGCTACCAGGAGGGCACGGGTGAGGCGGCCCCCCAGCGGGTGCGCGTGGCCTGAGAGGCCCTGGGCGCGAGGCCGGGGCCCTCGCGCCTACTCCCAGGAGAACTCCACCGCGAAGTCGGTGAGGGTGCTCTGCCGCACGGTGACGCGCGTGCCCTTGAGCTGGGCGGCGTTGAGGATCTGCATCAACGAGCCGGCGAAGTAGGCCCCGGGGATGGCATTGACGTAGTCGATCCGCCCGCTCTTGGGGCCGCTCCACGTCAGCGAGCAGGAGCCGTGGTCCCACGCCGTCTTGTAGGCCGAGGGCATGCTCTCGACGAGCCGCTTGGGCTCCTTGCCCACCAGCGACAGCAACATCTTCCCGGTGGTGGACTCGAGGAAGCGCGGCGCGACGCGCATGCCCAGGTGCTGCATCGCCCCGTCGAAGCCGCCGTGCTTGTCGCTCAGCTCGCGCGCGGCGGCGTACGTCAGCTTGAGGAAGGTGCCGACGGGGTAGGAGAAGAAGGCGGTGAAGTTGGCGCTTCCCGCCGCCTCCACACAGCGCTTGAGCGACTCCGCGCTCCCCTCGCTCCGTACCAGCTCCAGCGCCGAGCCGAAGAGGAATCCACGCGTGGTGTCCTTGGGCCCCAACACGGCCAGCCGCTGCTCCAACTGCTGTTGCGTTGCTGCGGATCCCTGCGACGACTGCGCCATGCTCATGCGTGTGACCCCCGGGAGGTGACGTCTACTCTACGACGGTTCCCGGGGGTCTGTTCTAGAGGTCCAAGAATTCGAGCAGTGCCCCGAGTTCCTGGTCGGACAATGCTTCCTGGCTGTAGGGCGGCATATTTCCACCCACGCCGAAGAAGCGGCCGTGCCGCACCTTCTCGATGAAGACAATCCGGGGAGGAATTCCGGGAAAGAGCGTGCCGTAGTCATTGGCCACGTCGGGGAGGATGGAGGCGAGCTCCGTGAGGCGGCCCTTTCCGGTGTGGGGCTCGCCGTGGCAGTCCTGGCACGCGGCCTGGTACACGCGCGCGCCCTCGCTGGCGCTGCCCCGGGGCACGTCGGCGATGTCCTTGACGAGCGTGAAGGGCTGCGCCGGTGCCTGGGCGTCCGGGCTGATGCTCACGAGGTACTCGTAGAGGGCGCGGCTCTTCGGGTCCTCGGGCGTGAGCGGGGTGACGCCGCGCATGAAGGCCGTGTAGCAGAAGTTCACCGCGTCCAGCAGGCGTGTCTCGTAGCCGCCGAACCAGTGGGGACGGGACGCCACGTTGTACAGCGAGAGGCCCGCGTACACCTTGTCCGCGGGCGGCGTGGCCGTGGTGGCGTGGCACGTGGCGCACGAGAAGCTGTTGTACTGGCTCTCCGACAGCGACGCGTCACGGAACAGCTCCTCGCCGTACTCCGCCGCGGGCCGGGGGCCACAGCCGGCCGCGAGCAGCACCACTCCCAATCCCAGCCACCTCATGGCTTCCTCCGCAGGACGCCCACCGAGTCCGGATAGATGCCCACCTGCACCGTCTTCACCACCGTGCCCACCTCGCCGGCCTGGAGATCCAACACGTGCAGCGTGCCGGGGCCCCGGTGGTCGCCCTCACACACCGCCAGTGCATGCCGGCCATCCGGTGTGAGCTCCACCTGGTGCACGTTGAGGCAGCCCGCGTCCGACAGGTGGATTTCTCCCTGGATGGTGGACGTGGCCGTGTCGATGACGGCCACGGCGTCCACCGCCTGGTAGGGCAGGTAGAGCGTCTTGCCGTCCGGGGTGACGACGCCGAACATGGGCGCGCCGCGCAGGCCATAGATGGAGCGCTCGGGCCGCACCGTGAGCGACTCGGGGTCCAGGTAGTGCACGATGCGGCTCTTGAGCGAGCTCACCCACAGCGTGCCATCCGTGGGCGACAGCGTGAGGGCGTACGGCTCGTGCCTCGGCGCCAGGACGGTGCCCGCGTTGGGCATCTTCACCGGGGTGACGGTGGGCGTCGGCGTGTCGAGCCGCACCACCGCCACCTCGTCCGAGATGCAGGCGGCATAGGCCCGCTTCTCGTCGGGGGACAGGCGCACCGCGTGCGGCGCCGGGCACAGGGACACCATCGCCTTGCGCGTCATCGTGTCCGCGTCGATGACGGCCAGGCGCGCGTTCATCTTGCTCGCGTCGGTGACGCCGCTGTTCGCCGCCTCCTGGATCTTCAGGATGTCGAAGTGCGTCTGGTAGAGCGTGCGGCCATCCGCGCTGAGGATGAGGTCCCCGGGGTTGCGGTCCACGCGCGTCGAGCCCACCAGCCGGTTGTCCTTCGCATCCAGCTTGAGGGCGTAGCCGTCCGCGGTGCCACTGCCGTGGTTGCCGTGCGGGCCCGAGCCGGCACCGGGCACGAAGTAGGAGAGGCCCACGTAGTAGTAGTCCCCGCGCGGGGAGAAGGCGGCGTGGTGCGGCCCCTCCAGCTCCACGGGGTTGAGCCCCACGGGGAGGCGGGCCAGCTCGCCCCAGCCCGGCGAGAGCATGCTGTCCAGGTCCAGCAGGCTCACGGTGTCATCGAGGCTGTTGGTGACGATGATGCGCCCGCCACCGAGCGCGGGCAGCTCCGGCCCGGTGGGCCAGGCCGTGTCATGGGCGAAGTCGAGCTCCGTCGGTTCCGTACCGGTGCAGGCCCCGAGCGCCAGCGGGGCGAGCAGCGCGAGCAGGCGCCGCCTCACTGCGCGCTCCGGCGGAAGGTGCGCGGCTCGGCGAGGCGGAAGGGGCCCTCGGTGACGCGGTTCTGCACGAGGTAGGCGCTCATCACCTGCACGGTGAGGTCCTTGCCCGTGTGCTTGCCCAGCTCGGCCCAGGAGGTGTCATCCATCTGCCAGGACAGCTCCGAGGTCAGTACCTGGACCACCGGGCACTCGCCGCCGGCGGAGATCTCCACCCAGTAGAGGTCTCCCGTGTACGGAGGCAGGTGCGCGTGGGCGGTGGGGAGGATGAGCTCTCCCAACCAGGCGCCGAAGGAGCGCGAGGGACGGGGCGCCGCCTTCAGCGCGAGCATGCCCTCGGCCGGGCGCTGCAACGAGGCGCTCAGGGGCGAGGTCCACTCCCAGGTGGGCGGGGTGGCGTTGGCCGGGTACACCTCGCCCACGGAGGGGGAGACGAGGTCGACGGCGCGGGAGGAGTCGATGGGCCGCGGCTTCACGTCCACCAGGGCGCGCCAGGCCTCGTCGGTGGACCTGCCGGCGTAGAGGGGCTCTCCGCAATCCACGGGGGTGTTTGGCTCGCAGGCGGAAGTGGCCAGGGCCAGGGTGGCCACGCAGACGGTGCTCAGGTGTTTCACGTTCATGGCTCAGTTCTCCGGGTTGCGCCGCCGCGTGCGGCGGAGGGTCGACAGCACGAGCAGACAGGCCGCGGGCACGAGGCCACTGGCGGACGAGCATCCCTTCTTGGGCGGAGGCTGGGGCTCCTCCGGTCTGGGATTGGTGGTGCCGGCATCCGGGATGTTCGTGCCCGCGTCGTCGCCGCCGGGTGAGCCCCCATCCGGCGGAGTCCCGGCATCCGGCGTCTCCTCGGGTGGCAGGTACGGGTCGGCCTCGATGGTGGGGGCGAACTGGGGCCAATAGGGCCGGCAGATGTCATGTGTCGGGGTGCCCGCGGGGCACGCCGGGGGTTGGGTGTCGGGCAGGTTGAAGAGGGCCGTGTACGTCTGGCCCTCGTCGGTGGTGGTGGCCAGGGCCCAGTCGTGCAGGCGCGAGGCGCCGCAGACGTAGAGGACGTCCCCTTCGCGCTGCGCGCAGGCATTGCCGTCGGGCAGGGGGAGCTGGGTGGCGCGGCTCTCCCCGGCGCGGACGCGGAAGAGACGCGTGTGCGTGGCGGCCCAGAGCGTGTTGCCATCGGCGGAGACCTCGATGCCGATGAGGTACTCGCCGAGACCGTCGTGCTCCTCGCCCTCCGGGTGGACCACGGAGGTGAAGGTGCGGCCACCGTCCTTGCTCTCCATCACGTAGGTCCAACCCTGCCAGGAGACGCGCACCCAGAGCCGGTCCGGGTCGGTGTCGGACACCTTCAGGACGAACAGATCGTAGGGGTACGGGGGTCCCACGAACTCCTTGAAGGGTTGCTCCGTCCAGGTGGAGCCCTCGTCATCGCTGCGGTAGAGGCTCAGGCGGGTGGTGGTGCCGCCGGAGACGTAGATGCGTCGCGAGTCCGAGGGCGCCACCTTCACGGCGGTGAAGACGAGGGTGTCGCTCTGCATGACGGGGGTGAACGTCTGGCCGCCATCGTCGCTGCGGTAGACGCCGTTGCGCGAGGTGCTGCGGCTCGTCGTCACCCACAGGCGCGAGGGATTGGACGCGGGCGATGCGAGCCCGATGGGCCATAGCCCCTGGGACTTGAAGTAGTCATGCACCGTCCAGGTGCAGCCGCCGTCGGTCGAGCGGATGAGCGAGGCGCCGGTGGCGGCGAGCAGGGTGCCATCGGGCTGCCAGAGGAAGGTCTCCGGGCGCCAGCCGCCGTAGTTCATGGCCTCGGGGCAGATCCAATTCCAGGTCTTTCCCGTGTCGCGAGAGATGAGAGCGCCGAAGGTGGCGCCGAGGAACATGTCCTCGGGGTGGCCGCGGCGGATGGTGACACTGGTGGTGTCCGGGTAGCCCAGGTGCGCCAGGGCGGGAGGGGTGTACAGCGCGAGCGGTGCCAGCAGCAGCGCGCGGCGGAGCGAGGAGAGGAGATTCAAGGGAGGCCCTCCAGAGACGGAACCCGCACGATAAATGGCTGGGGTGGAAGGGTATACCGGTGCCCGGTGAGAGGGGACCGATATGTGTCTGGTGGCCCGCTCGTTCACCGGGCGTGCGCGCGGGTGGGAGCGAGGCCCTCGAGGGGCGCGGTATCGTGGGCGCACCGAGCCATGAAAGGAAACGCCGACATGAAATGGACGCGTCGTGCCTGTGCGGTCCTGGCCCTTGGAGTCCTGCCGTTGTCCGCCTGCGATCGCGAGCCGCCGGAGCCGCCGGTCACCAACGATGTGGAGGGAGATTGGGTGGACACGGGCCGCTACGCGGCGTGCACGGTGCGCAACACCACGGAGTTCGCCTGCGGAGACCTGGAGGGCTTCGATGTCTCCCGATGTGACGCGGGCTCGCTGGCCGGCATTCCGGGGGATGGCATCTACACGATGCTGTACCGGCTGGACGCGGAGTCCCCGGGCATCGGGGCGGGTTCCTTCCGCGTGTCGGCGGATGGGAGCGAGGACTCGTTCCGGGGAGCGGCGCCGACGCAGCGGCAGGTGGACGCGGACACCTTCTTCCTGTCGAGCACGCGCGCGCAGTCGTCCTCGGTCTCTTTGCGCAACTCGGTGGTGGGGTGCCGGGCCGAGGGCAAGCGGCTGTACGGCTGCTACGTCAACTGCCGCAACGGGAAGCGGACCAGCGCGGGCACCTTCGTGGCGGAGCGCTGGGAGCAGCGCGCGGGCGAGGCGGAGGCCTCGGGGTTGAGGCGGGTCTCCGAGTCGTTCGTGGAGGGGGGCATGCCGGTGGACATCTACGTGACCCAGGGCCATGCGTACGTGGTGTCGGTGCCGGATGGAGTCGAGCGGGGAGGGCTCACGGTCTTCGATGTGAGCAACCCGGAGGCGCCGGTGTTCAAGACGTGGTTCAGCCTGCCCAACGACAACTATTGGAACGGGGTGTGGGCGAAGGGGAACGCGCTGTACGTGGCGAGCGCGGACTCGGGGGTGGTGGTGTTCGACATCACGAACCCGGCGAGTCCACAACTGGTGAAGAGCGTGTCGTCGGGACAGGGGCTGCTCAACGTGCACACGGTGTTCGTGGAGGGGGAGCGGCTGTACGCGATGTCACCGAGCCCGTCGCCGCGGACGTTCATCTACGACATCCAGAATCCCCTGGAGCCGAGGCGGCTGGGCGATTACGCGGAGGTGGGAGCGGGGACGGATCCGACGGTGGGCTATCCGCACGACGCGCTGGCCTTCGAGGGGATGCTGTACATCAACCACTGGTCGGGAGGGTACGTGATGGTGGACGTGAGCGACCCGGCGAATCCGAGGAAGGTGGGGGCGTACAAGTACCCGTACGCGACGAGTCACGCGAACGCGGTGGGGAAGTTCGGGGACAGGCGCATCGCGTTCGAGGGAGGGGAGAACTGGGGCGCGCACCTGCGGGTGCTGGACGTGACGGATCCGGCGCAACCGAAGCGGTTGGGCGAGTACAAGCTGGAGGAGAACGCCTCCATCCACAACATGGTGCTGAAGGGGGAGCGGCTCTACATCGCGTACTACCACCATGGAGTGAGGGTGCTGGACGTCTCGGTGCCGGAGAGCCCGAGGGAAGTGGCGCACTACAACACGTTCCGCGAGACGGACCCGGGCCGAGGGGAGAGCTTCTACGAGGGAGCGATCGGCATGCGTGTGCCAGGAGACGGGTACGTGTACGTCATCGACACCTCGAGGGGGCTGCTCATCTTCCCGGAGCTCTGAGCACCCAAACAACCCCTCTCCCCCCGGGAGAGGGACGGGGTGAGGGTGCCTGTCACGGGGGCTGCATCTCGCCCCTCTCCCTCTGGGAGAGGGACGGGGTGAGGGTTATGGAGCACCCCGCTGTCAGTCCTGCGTCAGCGGTCTGGGAGGAACACCGCTCAAGCGTGGAACCAGCGATTCCGCGGTCTTGTCGAGGAACGTGGTCAATCCACTGAGCGTGCCGCGAGCGTGCAAAAGGACGAGGGGCGCCTCGGTCCAGCACCGAACTTCTCGCTCGTGCTCGCTGGCAGTGAGGACATCGAGCACGCGCTTGGGGCTCCGTTTGGCATGCTCCTTCTTCGCATCGAGCCTGTGTGCTTCCTCGCAGGGGTTGAACCCAAGTTCCTGGCGCATGTCGGCGAGGGCGGCCCGTTCAGCCTCCGATTGGGGTTCGAATCCAGCGAGCACCCAGGCCTCACGCATCGGGTCGGGACAGCCGAGGACGATTTCGAATGAGACAAGGGGCCGGGCCTCGGCGCTGGCCTGGTCCAGACCCGTGCGTCTGGCCGCTCCCTGGTCATCCATGTCCCACACGAGGATGACCGCGTCGATCGCCGTGCCACTCAGTGCGAGTTCGCGGGCCACGAGGAAAGCAGTGCGTCCCATGAGGGCACCGGCTTCTCCCGGATGCCCCGCGAAGTGTCCCTGGGGCACACGGAGCTTGAGACGGTTCGCATAGGTCGCCAGCTTGTGGAGGTCGAAATAGCCTCTGCCCTCTCCGTCGGGTACCCAATCGCGGAATCCCTTCCGGGCATCTTCGGAAGGGCCCTCGAGCAGTTCCCGGACCCAATCGGGACCTTGCTTCCGGAGGACACGATCGACCAGCCCCTGGATGGTCTCGAAGTCGGCGGGGGACTCACAGAAGACGAGGAGCCTCGCCATTTCACTGCTCTCCTACGACCCAGCGCCACTCCGGGTCGAGGCTCCAGAGCTGGCCTGCGGTGAGGACGCCGCGCATCTTCTCAGCCTGTGGGTGCTCCGAGAGGCTTCTACATGCGACCGAGCCGTCCTTGCGTGGAGCGAACACACGGACATCGGAGGGATCGAGCGCGTCGAGGATGTAGGGGGAATGCGTGGTGGCGACGAGCTGGACCTCCGGGAAGCCCTCGAGCAGGCGCTTGAGCTCGCCCATCAGTTCCATCTGGGCCTGGGGATGGAGTGATTGATCGATGTCATCGAGCAGCAGGAGGCGCGGGCGGTTCGGGCTGCAGAGCGCGGTCAGCAGCGCGAGGGTGATGAGCGTGCCCTCGCTGGCTCCGTGCGCTGGAACATCGGGGGCATCCTTGAAGTCGATGAAGACCTTGTTGCCGATTGGCGGCTCGGTCTGGTTCGGCGACTGGGACATCTTGACCCGTCGGACGCGAATCCGCTGAACGCCTGGGACGATCTTGCGAAGCTCCGACTCGATCTGCTCGAAGGCTTCCTCCCGCTCGAGCTTCAGGGCCGCGAGGGCAACCGCCGTGTTGCTCCCATCCGCGTCCACAGCGGGGTTCTCCTCGGAACTATAGGCAGTGGCGGAGATCCGGTGGGCATCGAAATGGTAGAGCACCGCTGGGCCGATGAGCGATGCGAGCCTTCGTTGCGATGGGATGGCGACCGTGTCCACGCGACCGTCGCTTCCGCCATGAGACCAGTCGACCCTGATTGCTTGGTGATCGCCTGAAGCTGGTTGAGAGAATTGGATGGCGAGCTTCCATGGAAGCGCATGATCCGTTCCCTCTGCGGCGAGGGTGATGGGCTGCTGTTCCGACCGGCGCAGGAGATCCTGGGGGCTCATGTCGCCCCGAAGGACCGCGAGAGGTTGCTCGTTCATCAACCTATCCATCAAGTTGAGCGCCTGGAGCACACTGGTCTTCCCAGTGCCATTGGGGCCAACGAGCACGGTCAGTCGTCCCAGGGGGACGGTGGTGTCGCGGTGGCCCTTGAAGCTCCGGAGTTGAATGGACGTGATCATCCAGGGGGTTCCTTCAGCCGTTCCTGGCGGGGCACCCTAGCAAGGTCACGCTGCGGGAGGTGGAGCATAAGGAGCCCGCATTCCGGGTGGTGGACACGGGCCCCGTGGGACATACGCTCGGTGCTCCTGAAACGGAGGCAGCCAGATGACCCCGAGTGTCTTTCCCCGACCCCGAGCCGTGAGCACCCTCTTCGCCGCATGGCTACTGTCCGCCGCGGCCTGCGCGCACCGCGCATCCCCTGAGCCGAGCGAAGCACCGGCCCACACGAAGCACGCTCACGGAGAGCACCACGGGGGGATGCCGCACCGCTTCGAGAACGCGGAGGAGTGGGTGAAGCGCTTCGAGGAGCCGGAGCGCGATGCATGGCAGAAGCCGGACGAAGTCGTGAAGGCCCTGTCCCTGCCGGCGGACGCGAAGGTGGCGGACATCGGAGCGGGGACGGGCTACTTCGCGGTGAGGCTGGCGCGGGCGGTGCCCCAGGGGCGGGTGTACGGCGTGGACATCGAGCCGGACATGGCGCGCTTCATGAGTGAGCGCGCGAAGCGCGAGAACCTGGGCAACCTGGAAGCGGTGCTGGCCGAGCCGGGGGATGCGAAGCTGCCGGAGCCGGTGGACGTGGCGCTCATCGTGGACACGTACCACCACATCGGCGACCGGGTGGCCTACATGAAGCGGCTCGGTGAGAAGCTGAGGCCCGGGGGGCGGGTGGTCATCATCGACTTCCGCGTGGAGTCGCCGAAGGGGCCGCCCCGGCAGCACAAGCTCTCACCCGAGCAGGTGCGCGGGGAACTGGAGGCGGCGGGCTACCGGCAGACCCAGACGCACGACTTCCTGCCGGACCAGTACTTCCTGGAGTTCCAGCGCGGGTGAGCGCGCGGCCACCCGCTCACACCCGCTTCGCCGTGATGACGATGTAGCCCATGCTGCGCATCGCGGTCTCCGCGATGCGCGACCATTGCTCCTGGATGGCCGCGAGGAATTCGTCGCTGTACGCCCGGCGCACCTCCTCCTCCTTCTCCCGGATGGCGGCGGACACCGCATCGAAGGTCGCCATGACGTTCTGGGTGATGTCCAGCACCTGCTCGACCTCGTAGCCCGTGTCGCGGATGAGATACGGGTAGTCCTCGGGGCTCATGTAGCTCCGGGCGACGAACGCGTTCTGGAGGAACGTCTGGTCCTCCGGCGACGCCTTCTCCTGGACGACGATGTCCGCGATGAGCAGCCGTCCGCCCGGATGGAGGACGCGCCCCACCTCGCGCAGTGCCGCGGCCTTGTCCGGCATGTGGAAGAGCGACTCGAGCGCCCAGGCCGCGTCGAACGACCCCGCCTGGAACGGCAGCGACATGGCGTTGCCGCAGGTGAACGAGGTCTGCCCACTCGTGCCATGGAGGCTCGCCCAGCGCTCGGCCTGCGCGGCCTGCCGGGGGCTGATGGTGATTCCCTCCACCATGCATCCGCTGCTCTGTGCCAGGCGCGTCGCCGGCTCCCCGAGCCCACTGCCGATGTCGAGCACCCGGTGCCCCTTCTGGGCCCCGAGCTGTTGGATCATCAGGTCCGTGAAGCGTTGCTGGGCCTCGGCGAAGGTTCCGCCGGATTCACCCGGGGGCCAATAGCCCAGGTGCAGGCTCCTGCTGCCGATGATCTCGTAGAACGGCGTGATGTAGTCGTAGTGCCGCGCTACGGCTTCCGGTGTCGTCTTGCTTGCCGCGGTCATGGTTCCCCACAGCATACGCCTCAAGCCCGTGTGGGTCGCGGGGCTCGCGTTGTGTCACCCCGCTCGCACCCCTCGGACCTCCCCTCCCACCCTCGTTTCAGCCTGGATCATCCTGGAAGAGCGGCTCTCCTCGCCCGTGCCGGCTTCACCTGCGGTGCGGGGGGCCCTCTCCCCTCACCCCAGCCCTCTCCCAGAGGGAGAGGGTGCTCGCAATCCCTCACATCGCGATGGGGTGGGCGCGCAGCCACTCCTGGGCGCGGTGGATCCGCTCGGCGGCCGCCGGCAGGTTCATGTCTCCCATCAGCTTCCGGTAGGGCTCCAGGTCCTCCGCCGTCCACCGCGTCTTCGCCTCCAGGTCCGCCCTCACCACCTGCTCCTCCGCCGAGCGCGCCTGCGGCTCGCTGTACGACGTGAGGATCGCCGCCAATATCATCCGCACCGGCTCCGCCTCGAAGGCCACCGCCGCGTCCGAGAAGAAGGCCCGCGTCGTCTCGTCCAACGCCGCGTCCTTCGCCTTCGCCCGCATCCGCTCCAGCATCCCCGGCAGCATCTCCCGGTCCGTGTCCAGGGCCGTCCTCACCGCCCCCAGGAACGAGGACACCGCCGCGCTCCGGGCCTTCGCGTCCATCCCCGGCGTCTTCAACGCGTTCAGCGGCTCCCACAACACACTGGTGAGCCACACCTGCTCCTCGGGTGTGAAGACGGACGGTGTCATGCTCTGGCGTATCGCCGCCTCCACCCGCGCCGAGCGCTCCTTCGCCTCCTGGGTGATGCGCGCCGCCAACTGCGGATCCGACTCCACGTACTTCACCAGCGGCTCCATCTCGCCCTCGCCCGCCTTGCGCAGCACCTCGCGCGCCTCGTCCGAGAGGTCCGCGTGCTCGGCGAGCGCCTCCAGCTTCGACGCCAGCTCCTGGCCGTGCCTGGCGCCCCACTCGCGGAACTGCACGCCGAACACCACGTCCAGCACGGGCCGGTCCTCGGGCCGGAAGCTGCCCGTCTTCGGCGTGGTGGCCAGCAGCGCCCCCAGGCACAACACCTGTCGGTCCTCCGCGCTCAGGCCCGCCGTCGTGGCCCGCACCAACAACGTGGTCCGCAGCTTCTCCAGGAAGGCCCGCGTCCCCAGCTCGCGCACCGTGCCCAGCCGCAGCGAGTTGCGCGCCTGCGCCGGGTCCCTCGCCACGGCGTCCTCCAGCCGCTCCAGCTCCCGCGACACGTGCTTGTCGAAGGCCGCCGCATCGAAGCGCAGGCCCGGGGCCGGGCCCCACTGCGTCAACAGCTCGCCCAGGTGGTCCAACCCCTCGGACACGCGCGACATGTCCCCGCCCCCGAGCATGTCCATCGCCGCCTGCAAGTCATTGGCGAGCGGGTGCGTGGCGGGCCTGGGCGCGGCGGCCGCCTCCTTCGCCCGGTCCTCGGCGGCATGGCAGGCCTTGTACTTCTTGCCACTTCCGCAGGGACAGGGGTCGTTGCGTCCGGGCTTCTGGGAGCTCATGTCCTCACACACCTCTCTGAAATGACGGAGCCCGGCACACGGTAGTGCCGGGCCCCCTCTTCACCCAGGTGTGCTCCCTAGCAGGGCGAGCGCGTCAGGGCGAGTAACCGAGCGTCAGTCCAATCACGTGGGCGGAGCCCTGGTAGGTGCCTGGCAGCGGCGGGAAGGTGCTCTCGGTCTCCAGCAGGGAGACGAACTGGTAGGCCGCGTCCACCCGGAAGCCCCCGAAGGCATAGCCCGCGCCCAGCGAGACGCGGATGCGGTCCGCGTCCGGCAGGTCCGGCGCGAGCGTCTCCGGGGGAGAGGGTGTCGGGTCGTAGACGAAGCCCGCGCGCACCGCCAGCGCGTCCGTCACCAGGTACTCACCGCCCACGTGGAAGTTCCACCGGTCCTCCCAGTTCTTGACGGAGGGCTGGTTGAATTCGGGCGTCGTCTGGAACTCGTAGAGGAGCTGTTGGACGCTGGACCACTGCACCCAGTTGACGTCGACGGCCAGCGTCAGCTTCTCCAGCGGCTTGACGGACGCGCCCAGCCCCAACGTGGCCGGCATCTCGATATCCAACTGGACGGGCTGATCCGGGAACGCCGGGGCCACCGGGTCCGGGAAGCCCGAGAAGTCCGCGTCGCCCGCGAGGTCCATCACCACCCGGCTGCGGTATTGCACGCCGAGCGTCACCGTCCCCTGCAGCAGGTCCGCCTGGATGCCCGCGTTGTAGCCAATGCCCCAGGCGCTGGTGGACAACGCCACCTCGCCCGTGGCTCCGGCGGCGGGGGAGGGCGGGGGCACGACGAGCTGCCGGCGGGCATCGACGGTTCCGTAGACGGACTGGAAGCCCACCCCGAGCCGCAGCCAGCTCAGCGGCGCATACGCCAGCGTCGGGTTGATGTCGAAGGTGGCCACCTGCGACTCGAGGGCGATCTGCCGTCCCACGAAGTCGTCCGGCCATTTGCTGTTGGCGCCATAGGGCGTGAACACACCCACGCCCACCGCGAACTGCTCGATGGGCTTGTAGACGATGTAGCCGTGCGGCGGGGGTGACACCGGATTCTGCGTCTGCTCGACGCCCGTTGCGGTGGCGGTGAAGCCCAGGTGCCCGAGGATGAGCGAGTCGCCGAGCTGGACGTCCAGCTTCTTCACCCCCAGGATGCCCGCCGGGTTGTAGTAGAT
Organism: Archangium violaceum Cb vi76; assembly: GCF_000733295.1. Classification (GTDB taxonomy): domain Bacteria; phylum Myxococcota; class Myxococcia; order Myxococcales; family Myxococcaceae; genus Archangium; species Archangium violaceum. Next base: position 67,950 of record NZ_JPMI01000322.1, read on the forward strand.
GGAGGCGGCATCCTTCGAGCTCGCCACACCCGTCGAGCCCATGCCGGTGGCGCGGGCGCCCTGGGTGTCGATGGCGATGCCGGCTGCCTGGCTGGCGCCCGCGGCGAGCAGCGTCACGACCGTGAGTGTCTTCTTCATACGCGAGTCCTTCTTCGCGACGACCGACTGCGTTTGTCTTTGGTGGGGTAAGGTTGACTCGTACCTGGAGTGAGGCATCCCCCGCCTTTCGGGCCATGGTGCGTGTGCTGCCGGACAGAGGGGGCGGGGGGTCGCGGCTTCGCGTCGGGTGGAAGACGGACGATGCCGCTGGGGCGGTTCCCGGATATAGGTTGGGCCCATGAAAAGACTGCTCGGTGCGATGACACTCATGGCGGCCGTGGGCGTGGCCCAGGCCCAGGCGCAGCAGACTCCTCCTCCGGCCTCCCAGGCGCAGGCTCCCCAGGGCGCTCCCGAGGCGGGCGGCCTCACCTGGACGTCTCCCTCGGGCTGGGAGACGCAGGGCACCCGGCCCATGCGCGTGGCCACCTACCGCATCGCTCCGGCCAAGGGGGATGCCGAGGCCGCCGAGCTGGCCATCTTCTACTTCGGCGCCGGTCAGGGCGGCGCGGTGGACGCCAACGTGAAGCGCTGGCTGGGCCAGTTCCAGAAGGCGGATGGCACCCCCATCAGCGAGAAGGACGCGCGCTCCAAGAAGGAGACCCTCAACGGCCTCGGCGTCACCACGCTGGACGTCAAGGGCACCTATACCGGCGGCGGCCCCATGATGGGCCCCTCCACGCCCAAGCCCGGCTACCGTCTGCTGGGCGCCATCGTCGAGGGTCCCGAGGGCCCGCTCTTCTTCAAGCTCACCGGCCCCGAGCGCACCGTCGCCGCCGCGGAGAAGAACTTCCGCAAGCTGCTCGAGTCGGTGAAGAAGAAGTAGGAAAAAGTTTTCCCACCGCGTCCATCCGGAGTCACCCTTGAACGTCGGGCGTGCGACGCACGTCTGACTCGGGTGTTCCGGGATTCAACAGGCAACCGCCTTCCCTCTGCACGCCGCGCGAGGCGGATACACGTTGGCGGTGAGCCGGGACGTGTGCACTCCGACCCATCACCTTGAACTCCACCCGTGACCACGACACCAGGGCTCCTCCTCCCTGGGTAGGGGAGGTGCACCCTCATCCCCCTTGCTTCGGATGGAATCATGCGAAGTTCCTTGCTGACCCTGATGATGGTGGCCGCGCTCTCGTCCGCGTGCGGCCAGCAGCGGCAAACCCCCGCCTCCGGACAGGTGGACACGAAACAGCTCGCGGAGGACTCGCGCGAGATGGTGCGGCGCTACGGGCAATGGCAGGCGGCCCTGCGCGCGCAGGCCTTGCGGAGCGGTGACAACGAGAAGATGCCCCTGGACCTGAGCGACGAGGTGCACTACCGCTTCGTCTTGAACCGGTTGAAGGCCTCGGGGCTCTCCGCGCTCAACGCGCCCCAGCTCTTCGTGCGCCTGGACGAGCTCCACCGCCGGCTGCCCCTGCCCGAGCGGCCCATGCATGCTCCGGGGGATGGAGTCCTCGCCGCGGGCCTGACGGCCACGGCGGACGGCATGGCGTGCGGACACATGATTCCGCTCGGCCTCGGTGGAGGGGACGACGCCACCGCCCGCTTCCATGGCACGGCGCTCACCTCGTGCTTCGGTGGCTCGGACTATGGCTACGTGGACCTCACGGCCTTCGTCACGGACGAGGACCAGATGTCCTTCCAGTACCTCGCCAGTGAGTCCCACGAGGAGTACGCCGTCAAGGTGTTGGAGACGCCGCCGCTCGCGCTCTCCGTGCCGCGGCAGGACGACAAGCTGCTGCTGGTGGACTCGCTGGCCATGGCCTTCAACGAGACGACGGGCGAGGAGCAGTTCACCTATACGTCGGTCTCGGCCACGCTTCACCCGGTGCCGGGGCTGGGCGAGGGCGACATCGTCCTGGAGCACCCGAAGGATCTGCTCAGGGACACGATCGAGAAGCACATCCGCGTGTGCCTGGAGCGCGGGGCGATCGGCGGCTACCTGGATTGTGATTACGGGATGGTGCGCCGGGAGGCGGATGGGACGTGGACGCCCTTTCCGGCCTCGGGGGCCACGGGCATCGCCGGGGTGGACGTGGACGCCACGAGGGCCTCCGGTGGCGCGACGGGCACGCCGACGTGGATTCCCGACCCGGACGCGTACTTCGAGGCCCCGGTGAAGCCGATGGATCCATCACGCTTCCAGTTGCCCGTGCGCGGCCACTTCATGCCCCACGTCCTGGAGGAGTGCCAGGTGACGAAGGTGAGCAGCAAGGTGGCGGCCATCCTGGTGGATGACGGGGGCTGGTGCGACGCGGGCACGGCGGCCGGCACGGTGGTGGGCAAGGGCGAGCTGCCCTGGACGGTGACGCCCACCGCGTCCGGCGAATACCCCTTCGACGGCATCATGGATTTCGGCACGGGCAACTGCCTGATGCACGCGCAGAACGTGCGGCTGGAGATGTGGGTCTACACCGAGGGATTCTGCCCGGACCCGTATGGCGGCGAGCCGGAGCCCTTCCGCTGCCCGTCGAAGAAGGAGGTGAGGCCGGTGGACTACAAGCGCGGGTGCCTGGCGGAGGGGACGCGGGTGACGCGGGCGGACGGCCGGAGCGTGCCGGTGGAGCAGGTGAAGGTGGGCGAGAAGCTGCTGAGCCAGGGCACGGAGCGGGCGCTGACGGTGACGTCGGTGACGCGCGGTGGGGAGAGCAACCCGCTGGTGAAGCTGCGCGACGAGCAGGGCCGCGAGGTGCGGGTGACGCAGACGCACCCCATGGTGACGGCGGCGCGCGGGGTGGTGCCGGCCAGCGAGCTGAAGGTGGGTGACGCGGTGTTGACGCGCACCGGTGCCCGGAAGCTGGTGGCGGTGGAGCGCGTCCCCTATGCCGGGGCCGTCTACAACTTCGCGCTGGGCACGCCGGAGGAGCTGGCCGGGCTGGGGCCCGAGGCGCGCACGCTGTACGCCGATGGTTTCCTGGTGGGTGACAGCCAGATGCAGGAGGCGCTGGAGAAGGCCCGGCGGGTGGACGCGCGGGCGCTGCTGGCGCGGCTGAACGGCGCCTGGCACGAGGACTTCCGGCTGTCCCAGGCCCGGAAGCTGGCGCGAGCGCGCCGGTAGCCCACGGCCAGGTGCTCGAGGTCCCCGAGGGGCCGTCCCGGACACACCGGGGCGGCCCTTCTGCTTGTGCGCCGTGCTCCGATGGGGGCCCCGGGGTCCTGGGTGGAATCACACCTGCCCCCACCTTTCTACAGGCCAAAAGGTAAGGAAAAGCTTTTCCCCATCCTTTCTACAGACACGTGTATGGGAAAGGATTTGCCCATCCTTTCTACAGCTTTCCACGCGGGAGCCATGAAAGGCTTTCAGCTTCTTCCCTCTCACGTGGGGGGAGGCGGGCGAGGACATCCGCTCGGCTGGCCGTGCCTCCTTCCCGGCGGGTGCAGGGCATTGTTCTTTGTTCGCGGGTTTTCCCCGAAGTGTGTCTGTGTTTGGACAGGGAAGGAAAATCCTTTCCCAGGCCGTCTTCCCATTGCGCGAGGCATCCCCAGTTTCCGCTCGCCTCGCGCTGGTCCGTGAGGAGCCGATTGCCTTTTCATCCCCTGAGGTCAAACCCCATGAAACTGTCTCTGAATGCGTCGTCCCGGAGGCTTCCGCGCCTCGCCCCGGTCATGTTGGGCCTGGCGATGCTCGGCGCTGGCTGCGCCCAGCAGAAGACGCCCGCGCGCGAGGTGGACAAGCAGGCCCTGGCGGCCGACTCGCTCTACATGGCCCGGCTCTACGCCGGCTGGGAGAAGCAGTTGGAGGCGCAGGGGAAGTCGCGCGGCGGCCGCGGCTCGCACATGGAGATCGACCTCGCGGATGACACGCAGTACCGCTTCGTGAAGAACCGCCTCCTGGCCGCGGGCAGCACGCCGGAGAACTCGCCCCAGCTCTTCCGCAAGCTGGAGACGCTCCGCAAGGAGAAGAAGACCGGCACTCCCGGCCCGAAGGCCCGCGAGGACCGGCTCGGCGCTACGGGCGAGCCCATGGAGAACTCGCGGTGTGGCCACCTGCTGCCGCTCACCGACGTGGCCAGCGCCGACAACACGGTGGCGAAGTTCCAGGCCTCCGGCCTCGTCACCTGCTTCGACGGAGCCGACTACGCCTTCGCCGACGTCAACGCCATCGCCACCAACCACGAGCAGACGCAGTTCCGCGTGCTCGGCACCGAGTCCCTCGAGGAGTACGCCAGCGCCGTCCTCGAGACGCCGCCGCTCCCGCTCTCGCTGAAGGTGAACCCGGACGAGGAACTCTTCGTCGACTCGGTGGCCATGGCCTTCGACGAGGAGACCGGCGAGCAGCACCTGTCCTATACGAGGGCCGAGTCCTCCCTGGTGGCCCTGGGTGCGCACGACTTCAACACCATCACCGTGCACCACCCCAAGGAGCTGATCGGGAAGATGCACAGCGACAATCCCGTCCGCACCTGCCTGGAGCGTGGCGCCGTCGCCGGCTTCCTGGATTGTGATTACGCCTCGGGCAGCAAGGATCCCGTCACGGGCATCTTCAAGCCCTTCGCCAAGCCCTTCACGGGCGTGGGCGCGGCGGACCCCGAGGCGAGCCACACCCTGTGGATCCCCGCCGCCGGGGCCTACTGGGAGCCCGCCAGCGGAGCCTATGACCCGAGCCACCTCTACCTGCCCATGCGTGGCTGGTACCAGGTGACCCTGCCGTCGTCCTGCACCCTGGATGCCTTTACGAGCGATGCAACCATTTTCCTGATGGAGCGTGGCGGCCGCTGCTCCGCCGGCACCATGCCCGGCAGCAGCGTCTTCAAGGGGAGCCTGCCCTTCAAGACGCCGATCGTCGACGATTATGACCCCACGAAGCTCAACGTCCCTTTCGATGGGCTGGTGGACTTCGGCAAGGACTGCCTGGACATGTACCAGAACGTGCGCCTCCTGATGCGCGCCACGATGAAGGCCACCTGCGTGGATTCCTCTGGCAACCGCAAGCCCTACACCCGCTCGCGCACCCAGGACATCTTCAACCTCGACTGGCGCAACGCCTGCCTCGCGGAGGGCACGCGCGTGACGAAGGCCGATGGCTCGCAGGTGCCGGTGGAGCAGGTGAAGGTGGGTGACCAGCTGCTGGCCAATGGCCAGGGCCAGGCCCTCACGGTGACGACCGTGTCGCGCGGCGGCGAGCGCAAGCCCCTCGTGAAGCTGCGGGATGCCCTGGGGGGCGAGGTGATGGTCACCCAGACGCACCCCATGGTGACGGCCACCCGCGGCGTGGTGCAGGCCGGTGAGCTGAAGGCCGGTGACTCCCTGTTGACCCGCGCTGGCGCGGCGAAGCTCGTGGGCGTCGAGCGCGTGCCCTTCTCCGGTGACGTGTTCAACTTCGCTCTCGGCACTCCCGAGGAGCTGGCCATCGCCACGCCCGGGACGAACACGATGTACGCCAACGGCTACCTGGTGGGTGACAGCCAGATGCAGCTCACCCTGGAGAAGCAGCGCTCCAGCGACTCCCGCGAGGTGCTCGCCCGCCTCAATGGCGCCTGGCACGAGGACTTCCGCCTGCACCAGGCCCGGAGCAAGAGTGCTCGCCGCTAATCCCCTTCAGGTATGTCCGTGAAGGGGGCCCCTGGGAACAAGCGCGGCCATTTCCCCTCGCCCGCCGGGAGAGGGACGGGGTGAGGGTATCTCGGCTCCCGGGTTGAACCCACTGTCCACACTGGGGTCCAGGGGTTGGAGAACAGGGACGGGCACCCTCACCCCGACCCTCTCCCGAGGGGAGAGGGAATATTCGGTCAGAAGGGCAGCCAGCTCGGCTTCACGCTCCGGGGATTCGTCAGGGTGTAGGCGAGCTGGCTCCGCAGATCTCCGAAGGCCATGTTGTCCAGGTACATGGCCTCGATGCGCTGCCGGCCCACCGCGAGCTCGATGGGCTTGCCGCCCCCCGCGGGCGTCGCCACCAGCGTGTCGCCTCCCGCGTAGCTCACCTGGTAGCGCTTGCCCTTCACGTCCACCGGCACGTCGAAGCGCAGGTCGCGAGGCACCTCGGCCTTGAAGTTCGTCCCCCGCGAGCCCGGCACACGCAGGTCGTCGAGGAAGTCGCGCAGGAAGTCGCGCGTCACCTGGCGCGACTGGCCGTCCAGTGCCGGGTCCACCTTGTCGTCGTACCCGAACTTCAGCGTGCTGTCGCCCTTGCTCGGGTCCGTGAGGTCCCACGTCGGCAGCGTCAGCATGAACTGGTTGGCCTGGGGCTTCGTCCGGTCCATGTAGTCGTTGTAGTCCGCCCCCGAGTCCTTCAGCAGCGTGTAGCCGTTGAGCGCGTTCCACAGCACGTTCGTCGCGTCCAGGTTGCCCGCGGGCAGTGGCTTCGTCGTGTCCTGGTGGTCTGCCGGGTGGCCCGTGGCCCGCGTGTAGAGCGACGCGCCAATCGCCGGCAGGCCGTTCTTGTTGTAGCCCATGGGCAGGTTGTCCAGCGCCCCGCCGTCCACCAGGTGCATGCGCCGGCCCGTCGCCGGGTCCACCACCTGCACCGGCTCGAAGACGCCCGGAATCGCCATCGAGGCGCGCACCGCCAGCGCCACCGGAGTGTCCGGCGTCGTCTCCTGGCTGAAGACGAAGATGCGGTCCTTGGCCGACGTCATCCCGTTGGCCCCCGCCCCGCTGTCGTAGGCCTTCGCCGCTATCAACTGCAGTGGCACCTTCAGGTCCGCGAACGTCACCGGCCGGTCCGTGATGCCCGTCAGCTCGCGCAGCTCCTGGTCGAAGAGCTCGAAGGCCTGCTCCCCGTTGAGGAGTCCTCCGTCCTTCATGTCCAGGTCCCAGTCGTAGAGGTTGCTCAACCGGGGATCCTTCGCCAGGGCTTGAATCTGCTCGGGGCCCGCGCCCGTGGCCGCGAACGCCGCCGCGATGGAGCCCGCCGAGGTGCCGCTCAGGCTCGTGGGCACCACCCCCAGCTCATACATCTCCGCCAGCATCGCGCCGTAGCGCTTGCCCTTGCCCCCTCCTCCCTGGAGGCTCAGGTGCACACCCTGAGGCTCTCCGTCCTTCACGGGCATTCCCAGCTCCGCCCGCCGCGCCGCCACCGCCGCCTTGTATTCCCCGGGCGTACGCACCGTGCGTGCCGAGGCGCCCTCGCCCAGCTTCAGCTCGCGCGGCCCGTTGCCGAAGAGGAAGTCCATGGGCGCTGGCGGCTTCGTCACCGGCGTGCCCGTGGGGAAGTGGCTCGCGTGCAGCTTCCCGCCCGCCAGCTCCTTCTCGAAGAACTGCGGGTCCACCCACAGGGCTCCCGGCTTGGGCGCCGTGGCGCGCGTGTAGCCGGAGTCCGCCTTCAGCTTGCCCTCGGCCGCCTCCAGCGCCTTCTGCAGCTCGGCCCGGCGCGGGTGGTGGGCCGGCGTCATCTCCAGCTCCAGGGCCAGCTGGCGCACCTTGCCCAGCGTCTCGCGGAAGTCCTTCGTCTGGTCGACGAGCTTCTTGCCCTCCTCGTCCCGGATTTTCGGCGGGAAGATGCGCTCGAGCGCCTTGCGCAGGTCGCCCAGGTCCACCTTCTTCAGGGCTTCCAACGGAATCTGGAGCGGCTTGCCGGTGAGGGTGATGCCCTCCCAGCCCGTCTTTCCCGCGGCGGGCTTCACGCCCGTGGGCAGCCGCGCCTCGAAGGTGTCCACCACCCGATTGACGTGGGTGCTGACGTTCTTCGCCGCGTTCTGCAGCGCCTGGCCCACCTTCTCCAGCGGGTGGGAGGGAGCGGCCTCGGGCTGACGCGGGGGGGGCGCCGGGAGGGACGGCGTACGGGTGGGCTTCACGGACATGCCCCATCATCCCCCCAACGGCAAGGCGCTTGCTACAGCCGGAGAGAGCCCGAAGGGGCTTCTTCACTGGAGGTAGTCGTGACGCGCCGCGCTGTCGAGCCCCAAGTCGTTGCAATGCCTGACATCATCCTCTATCCCCGCGACACGGTGATGCGCGCGCTCGAAGTGATGCACCGTTACGGCGTGCACCTGTTGCCAGTGGTGGATGAACGACACGGGGAGATCCTCGGCCATGTCTCCGAGGATGAGCTGCACCGCATCTGGTCCACGCTCCCGCTGGCCCGCATGACTGAAATTCTGACTGCCCGCGCCACGCTCGCTTCGGAAGGAAGTGCAGGCGATCGGCCGCGCGTCGTCCTCCTGCCGGGCGGGCAGGGCGTGCGCTCCACCTGGTTGCACTAACGCGCGTCCGCCACCCGACGGATGGCGGCGACGATCTCCTCGGGCACCTCCTCCTGGAGGAAGTGGCCCGCGGGAGTCTCGGTGACACGGGCGCGCGGAAACACCTCGCGGTGACGCCGCAGTGCCCGGCCGAGAATGGGGTCCTTCACTCCCCACACCAATTCCACGGGTCCCTGGAAGGAGCGGGCCCAGGCGTCTCCCTCGGTGAGCTCGGCCACCGTGGGGTGCTCCGGGCCGTTGGGCACCATGCGCGCCAAGGCCAGGGGCGCCGCCCGGTCCACCACCTTCCTCAAGGGCCACGCATAGGCCCTCGCCACGTCTCCGGAGATGGAGGACGGGTCCCCTTGCGTGCGCCCCAGCACGGGCAGGGGAAAGTTGAACAGCCGGAAGGCCACGTCGCTCACCACCGGCATGCGGGAGAAGCGGTGGAAGGCCGTGGTGCGGAAGCGCTCGGGTTTGAGGAGCGCGGTGTTCATCACCACCAGCCCCGTCACCCGGCCGCCCGCCCTCGCCGCCATCCACGCGCCGATGGGGCCTCCCCAGTCCTGCACCACCAACACCACGTCCTTCAACTCCAGTCCCTGGACGAGCTCCAGCAGGGACTCGCCATGGCGCCGCAGCGTGTGCGCGGACAGCTCCCGGGGCTTGTCGCTCAGCCCCAGGCCGATGAGGTCCGGCGCCACCACCCGGTACGGCCCTCCCGCCAGGCCCGCCATCACCTCGCGATAGAGGAAGGACCAGGTGGGGTTGCCGTGCAGCAGCAGGACGGGGCGCCCCTCCCCTTCGTCCACGTAATGCATCCGCCCGAAGACAGTCGGGGCGAAGCGCGCGCGGTACGGGAAGAGCCGGGTGATGAAGGTGGGAAGTTCGCTCATGGGCGGAAAGCCCTAGCACTTGCGTGCATGGTCAACATCAGCGATCCGCCCAATGCCGACTTCCCAACGGGTTGCCCCCGGGGGCGCGGCCAGATCGCTTCGCGCTTGCCAGGGTGTAGGGGGTCGCCCCCACGCCAACCGGTGGGGGCCGGAGGAGGCGTGGCATGAAGGCTGTGGCGATCATCCTCGCTGCGGGGGAGGCCAGGAAGATGGGCTACTCCAAGGCGCTCATCGAGCACGAGGGGGGCAAGAGCTTCCTGCAGTCGCTCGCATCGACGTTTGGCAAGGCCGGCTGCTCGGTCATCGGCATCATCGGCAAGGAGGCCGAGGCCGTACGCGACCAGCACCCGGCCGTTCACCTGGTGGAGAACGAGCGGTGGCAGGACGGCCAGCTCAGCTCGGTGAAGGCCGGACTGGAGGCGGCCTTCGAGGACGGGGCGGACATCATCCTCCTGCACCCGGTGGACATGCCCGCGCTGCGTGCTTCCACGCTCAAGTCGCTCATCAAGGCGATGGGGGACTCGGTGGAGGCCATCCGCCCCGAGTTCGAGGGGGCCTCGGGCTTCCCCATCATCCTCTCGCGCGGCGCCGCCGAGCGGCTGCGGGACAGGGACTCGACGGAGTCGCAGCTGGAGGTGGCGGTGCGGGGCCTGCAGATGCGCCGCATCCCGGTGAAGGACCCGGGCGTCGTCGTCAACATCAACACCCCGGAGACGTACGAGCGGCTGTTCGGCTCCGCGCCGAAGCTCGCGCCTCCGCCCAAGCGCCGGGGCAAGAAGACCGAGTCCACTGGCACCACGGTGTCCACCGGCGCTTCGGCTCCCATGGAGGCCTCCTCCGAGGGGATCTCCGGCTCGTGAGTCCGGAGTGGCGCGCCCGGACCCGGCTGGCGGGTCCGTGGCCATCCCTCCCTCTCCGAAGCGCGGGAGAGGGGAGGGGAGCCGTTAGAAGTACAGGCCGACGCCGGCGTAGGGGCCGCTGAAGTAGTCGCGGTGCACGACGCCGTCGACCTGGCCCCTGTCGTCGAGCGTCATCACCCGCCAGCCGGCGCGCAGGTTGATGGCGCTGAGGTGCAGCGCGAGGCCCGCCTGGGCATCGATCTGGAGGTGCGGCGCCGGGACGACCTGCGCGCGGGTTTCCAGGTCCAACACGCCGTTGAGGCACCGCTCGAAGGACACGGCGAAGCTCGGGCCCGTGAAGGTGGCGCTCGGTGCCTTCGCCGAGGCGACGCCGCCCTCGAGCCGCAGCCGGGTCTGGTCGTCGGTGTACACCGCGAGCGTCAGGTGCAGGTTGAAGAGGTCGATCTTGTCCACGCCCGGCGTGCCGTCGTCCGTGGGCAGCCGCATGCCGGTCCCCGCCAGGGCCACGCCCCAGTGCTGGCCCTCGATGCCCGCGTTGAGCCCCACCGCCGAGCCCCCCGAGGCCACCGCGAGCCCCTCCGCGTTCACCCGGAACATCAGCAGGTTGCGGTTGCGCTCCTGGGTTTGCTGGACCTGCTGCTGGACCACCGGCTCCCGCCCGTAGGGGTACATGGGCTGCTCGCCGGGCGCGAGCTGCACCTGGGCCTGGACGGGGGGCGGCTGCTGGTAGGTCGTCTCGTAGGTGGTCGTCGCCTCGACGTGCGATGCGATTTCCGCGACATCCGCGGCGATGTGGAGGATGTCCAGGATGGTGCCCACGGTGTCCACGGCGTTGCTGGAGGAGCTGGAGCCGCCGGAGCTGGAGCCGCCAGAGCTGGAACCGCCGGAGCTGCTGTTGCTCGAACCCACCGGGCTGGCGTCGTGCACCTTGTCGTTGCTGGAGGAGTTGGAGCTCTTCCCGAAGCGCGCTTCGGCGGTGCCAGCGGTGAAGAGCAGGCTCGATGCCAGGGAGGTGCACAGCAGTTGCCGGAAGGAGGGCACGGGGATTCTCCGGGGCGGAAAAATGGGCGCCAGTGGGTGACCAGAGGCTCGGACGGCCGCCCGCCCGGTTTATTCACGGCATTTTTCCGCGCGGATTCCGGGGAGGGGTGGAGGCATGTGGGTACGAGGTGTCAGTCGAGGAAGCGTCTCCACCAGCGCGTCGCCTCGTCCTGGGTGAGGCGCAGGCTCGAGTAGGTGGGCGGCTGGTCCAGGGTGGTGGTGTCCGAGAGGTCCAGCGGTTCGAGCCATGGCTCCAGCACCCGAGCGAGCTCCCGGTACGCGGGGAGGGTCTGCCCGGTGGAGAGGTCTCCGGCTTCGGGGTGCTCGCCAAGGGAGACGACCACGCGCTCCTCGTCGAGTGCGTGCATGGTGGTTCCGGGAGAGTGGATGCGAGCGCGAAGGGCCGCGGCGCCACCAAGCTGGTCCAACACGGGCTGCGCGAGGAAGTTGAGCCAGTGGACGCCATCGACACGTGTGCCCATCCGGTGCTCGAAGAGCCAGGCCGGGCGCAGGTCGATGCCCGGGTGGCGGAGGAGCTCGGCGCGGAAGGACTCATCCCTGGAGCGCAGGGGCCAGTAGAGCTGCAGGGCGAGGCCCACGTGACCGGTGGCGAAACGCAGCTGTGAGGCCATCTCCAGGGCGAGTTCTCGCACCTTCGCGGAGCCGTGCGCTTGCAGGTACTCGGTGGGAAGCGTCGCGGTGAGGGGGCTCACCAGGTTGGGAGGGGGCGTACGCGTGGGAAGGCGGGCCCGGTACCAGAGTTGGTAGCCGTTGGTGCTGCCGAAGCCGCCATCGAGGATGAGCTGTGCGAGGTGGCCCCTCTTCACCAGGCGGTGGACCGTGGGTTCGCTGAGCTCTTCGATGAAGCGGAACGGCCGCTCGGGGCGGAGGAGGTAGTGGATGGATTCCCAGCGCTCCTTGCTCAGGGGGCCGCCTTCATCGTCGTTGATATAGGCATGATGGATGGTGCTGGGACCCTGCCCCACGGCATGTACGTAGCTCTCGACCGCGTGCCTCACTCCAGAGGCGATATCGAGGTGGTCGTACGGCAGGTAGAAGGCGAGGCGGACCACGTCTCGCGCGAGCAGTTCTCGCGGCGGAAAGCGTGGGGGCTTGCCACTCCAGAGCCTGACGTGAACGGGGCAACGTCCACGGTGGCGGATGCGAGGAAGGGCAGGCGTCATCAAGGGATGCCAAGTTGGAAGAGTCCCGCGGGAGAGATGACGGCCGCGGGACAACGGATCGAGAGCTTCTGGTAGGCCTTCAATTGCGCCTCTACCCAGCGGGAGTTGCGTGGGTCCAGCTTGTGGGCGGCGAAGCAGGGGAATTTGATCTCATAGACGCACTGCACGTCGGTCGCATTCCTCGTCCCGTGCACCACGAAATCGGGATGGAGGGTATCGACGCCCTTGTCCGTCAGCGCGACTCCATTCACGTCGGGGTCGGGCTTGTAGCGAGGCTCGACGGTGAAGTTCTCGCGAAGCTCTGGAGGTAGGCGAGCCTTGAGGCAGGCAAAGGCCGCGGCGTGCTTGAGCTTCCCCAGTTCCTGGGCAAGAGAGACCTCATCCCCCACTTCATCGAAGCCGACTACTTTCAGGCACTCGGCGTCATTGGGGAACTTCCCGTTCTCGAACCTGAATCCGTCATCCCGCTGTTGGTAGGCCTCGTTGATGTCCGCGTGCGCCTGCGCCACGCACGCCTTGAGGGTTGCTTCGACGAGATCCAACTCCGCGCCGGTCAGGGCCCGTTCGAGGGTATTGAGTCCCTGGACGGCCTCGGCAACCTGGACGACCTTCCCAAGGACCTGGCCAGTCCGGGTCGCCGCTGGCGCGATGAGCTCCCCGGTGCTCGCACTGACCGGAGTGGCACAGGCCGGGCCACACGACTGGTCGAACCGAGACCGAGCGCCGGTGAGTTGCCCGCTCCGGGATGGCTGGGCCTGAAGAGGCCCTGGTTGGAACGTAGTGGAGCAGGAGATGCAGAGGAACGCCGAGAGATGAAGCCAACCAATCCGAGCCACGTGTTCCCCAGCGGAATGAGCCAGGGCCGAGAATGCACCGGGCGCACAACGCCGTGAAGCAGCTCGGGATGTTCCTCGTTCCGGTTACCGCGTCTGTCCCGTGCGTTTCTTGGCCAGCCGTTGATCCGCGGGCGGCGGAGGAGGCGGTGCGGGTTTCGGTGGCGCGGGCATGAGTTGCAGCTCCAGCCGCCGGTTACGCTCCCGGGCCAGCGGTCCGTCATCCACCACCACCGGGTGATACGGCCCGTAGCCCGCCGCCACCAGCCGCTCCGGGCCCAGCTTCGTCTTCTCCCCCAGCAGCCGCACCACCGTCACCGCTCGCGCCGAGGACAGCTCCCAGCTCGTCGCTTCCGGCGCCGTCTCCGGCACCGCGTCCGTGTGCGCCGCCACCTGCACCAGGTGCCCCTCCACCGCCAGCTTCGCTCCCACCCGCGCCAACAGCTCCGCTCCCACCGGAGTCAGCGCCGCCTGGCGCGGCTCGAAGAGCAGCCGGTCCGCCAGCTCCACCCGCAGCCGTCCCTCCGCCTCCGTCAGGAAGACCTCGCCCTTCTCCAGCTCCGCCTTCAGCAACTGCTCCAGCTCCGTGCGCGCCGCCTCGCGCCGCGCGAGCAATACGTTCTGATCTCCGGCTCGCTTGTTGAACGCCGCGTTCTGTGTGGTCAGTCCCTGCTGCTGTTGCTCCAGCAGGCGCATCCGCCGCGTCATGCTGTCCCTCAGCACCTGCAGCTCCGCCACCCGGGCCTCGGACTCACTGGCCTCGCGCTCCAGCTGCTCCACCCGCTGCATCAGCGACGAGATGGAGCGCGACGCTCCCCATCCGCCCAGCACCGTCACCCCCAGCGAGCCCGCCAGCAGCCACCATGGCAACCACCGGCGCCGGCGCTTCTCCGCGTCGCTCGCTGTTCGTTCCATCCGGGCCCCTCGGTTCGCGTGGTTTGAACTCCAAGGATATTCAGGGCGCGCGGGTAGGTCTCAAGGGGGAAGGGGTGGCGGGGCCGCGTACCGTTCAGCGCAGCCAGTTCACCAGCGCCCACGCCGCCAGTGCGACCGGGGCCAGGAAGGCCGCCATGTTCACCGCCGCCATGAGCAGCGCCGCCGCCGACCAGCCCGCGAACGTCATCCGGTCCTTCCGCGTCGGCGCGGGCACCGGCACGTCCATTCCGAGCGCGCTCCGCATCTCCTCCACCGTCCGGCCCAGCAGGGTTTCCCCGTACTCGGAGCGGTAGAGGTTGCGCGTGTGCAGGCCCCGCTGGAAGGCCCTCGCCATCCGCCGAGGCATGAAGAACAGCCCCGCGCCCATCCCCGAGAGGTTCAGCAGCCACGCCACCCAGTGGTCCGTGCACCCGCTCGCCACTTCCCACGCCGAAATCTCGCACTCGCCGGGGAAGTCCGTGCGGTAGCCCGTCAGCACGTGGTGCAGGTCATGGAAGCGCAGCGCCCGCACCCGCTCGGCCGAGTTGGGGAACCAGAACGGCACCGGGCCCACGTCCACCCGCACCCAGCGCTCGTCGTAGTTGCCGCCCTGCCCGAAGCCGTTCTCCTCGAAGTAGCGCTCGCGCGCCTGCCGCAGCGTCAGGGTTGCCTCGATGCTCATGACCGCCTCCGTCTGTTTCCTCCAGAAGTCCCCGCCCCCGGCCCGAGCCCCTTCAGCTGAAGGGCGAAGGAGCGCTCGAGCACCGGGCGCCAGCTGTCCCCGGGGCCCAGTGCCCCCGACAGCCAGCCCATCAACGTCGTGAGGTACAGCGAGAAGAAGTTGAAGCCCGCCATCTCCAGGTCCACGTCCCCGGCCACCTCGCCGCGCTCGCGCGCCGCCGCCACCAGCCCCGCCAGCCGCGCCGCGAAGGCCCGCTCCAACTGCAACCGCTCCCCGGCCGGCCCCGGCTCCATGAAGAGCGCCTCCCGGATGAACATGCGCGCCAGCGCCGGGTCCTTCGCGTACAGCCGGAAGAAGCCCTCGAAGACGTGCAGCAGTTGCTCGAGCAGCGGCGCCCGCGTGGGCAGCGTGCGGAAGCGCTCCTCCTGCACCGCCTCCACCTTCTCGGCCAGGACGAGCATCAGCAGCTCCTCCTTGGTGCGCGCGTAGAGGAACAGCGTCCCCGTTCCCACGCCCGCCCGCTCGGCGATCTCCCGCGTCGTCGTCTCCGCGAATCCCTTGCTCGCGAAGAGCTCCCGCGCCGCCTCGCGGATGCGCTCCAGCTTCTCCTGCTTGTTGCGCTCCCTCAGTCCCGGGGCCTCGGCGGCCTTCGGGGGGGCGCTTCCTCTCCGAGAAGTGACCATGCTCAAAAATGAGTATGCTCAGAAAAATGGCACGGCGCAAGCCAATCGCCCGGGCGTGGGACGGGGAGGGGCGTTCAGCCGAGCGGAAGGAGGAGGAAGAAGTGGGCGCCCTGGCCGGGCGTGCTCTCCACCTTCAGCTCGCCGCCGTGGGCGCGGGCGATTCTCCGGGCCACGTACAGGCCCAGTCCCAGGCTCTCGCGCGAGTGCTTGCCCGAGGCCCGCTGGTAGCGCTCGAAGATGCGCGCCTGGGCCTCCGGGGTGATGCCCGGGCCGGAGTCCCGCACGCCGAGCACCGCCATCCGTTCCCCTCGCTCCACGTGCAGCTCCACCGGCTGGCCGGGGGCGTACTTCATCGCGTTGGACAGCAGGTTCATCACCACCTGCTCCACCCGCAGCCGGTCCACCTTCGCCACCACGGGCGCGTCCGCGCGCACCACCGTGGCGCAGCCCGCCTCGGCCAGCTTCTCCTCGAAGCGGACCACCACCCAGCGCACCAGCTCCGCGAGGTCCACCTCCTCCAGCTCCAGCTCCATCCGCCCGGTGGAGATGCGCGACACGTCCAGCAGGTGTTCGACGAGTTGCTCCAACCGCTCCGTCTGGCGCCGGGCCGTCACCAGAGACCGCCGCAGCTTGTCCTCGGTGGGCATGCGGCCCGCGTCCACCGCCCGCTGCAGGGCCGTCAATTGCAGACTCAGCGCGGACAGCGGCGTGCGCAGCTCGTGCGTGGCGATGGCGACGAACTCGTCCCGCGCCTCCACCGCCTGCTCCGCCTCGCGGTAGAGCCGGGCGTGCTCCACCACGAAGGCCACGCGCCGGGCCAGCTCCTCGGCGTACTTCAGCTCCCGCTCCGTGTAGCTCCGGCCCGGGGTGGCGAGGATGAAGTCGAGCAGGCCCACCCGGCGCGCTCCCACCGACAGCGGCACCGCCATGCACGCGCGCGGCCCCAGTCGCTCCATGGCCCGCAGGTGCTCGGGCGAGCGCGCCGCCATGCTCAGCACCTCGGGGGTGATGTCCGGCAGCAGCAGCGGGCGGCCCTCGTGGAACACCCTCGACAGCGGGCTGGGGCCGCCCACCTTCGGCGGAAAACGCAGCACCTCGTTCATCAGCGGCTGGTGCTCCGGCGCTCGCGCGGCGGCCACCAGGCGGTGCAGCTCACCGTCCTCGCCCACCACGTCGATGATGCAGTAGTCCGCCAGCTGACGCGTGGCCAGCCGCGCCACCGCTCGCAGCGTGCCCTCCCAGTCCAGCGATTCCACCAGCAGGCGCGTGGCCTCGGAGAGGAAGGCCTCGGCGTACTCCGCCCGCCGGTGCGTGGTGATGTCCACCTTCACCGCCACCGCGCCCACGATGGTTCCCAGGGAATCCTTCAGCGCCGTGGTGGAGTGCAGCACCGTGCGCCGCGCACCGTCGAAGGCGACGATCTCCACCTCCTCGTTCACCACCGGGTGCCCGTCGCGCAGCGTGCGCGCCAGTGCCCACTCGTGGGCCTCCAGCCGCCGGCTGTTTCCCGGCCAGTAGCCCTCGTAGATGCCGTACTCCTCCAGCCCCACCCGCGGCAGCGGGCCGCCCCAGATGTTCTCCACCACGGGGTTGGATTCCAGCGGCCACCCCCGCGCATCCACGATGAAGACGCCCACCGGCATCAGCCGCAGCAGTGCCCTCAGGTGCTCGCGCTCGGCGAGCAGGGCCGCGGCTTCCGGAGGACCGGGTCGATCGAGCTGGGACATGACTGCGTGGACTCCCCCCGCTTCCACCATACCGTCACGTCCACCCGGGGGGCGTGGGGGGACGGGCTGGACGTCCTCCACTGCGCGTTTCCCAGGGATTCCCAGGGGCTGAGAACAATCCCCGCCTCCTGCCTCGCGTGAGGTGCGCGGGGCCCACCCCCTTCCGAGCAGGGTGCGCAGTGGACGGACGCCCTGGGGGGATGGGCATGGGCCCGGTGGGTTCCTGGGTTCTGGGAGGGAGGGCCTCCGCGCGAGCCCGGGCAGGGGCGGTCAGGCATGGGACGTGCCTGACTGGCAGTCCGCTGGATTGACGAGGGAGAAGGCCGACCGTGACGAGGGTGACTGCCAGGCCCGCCGTCCTGCTGGTGGACGACCACCCCACCAACCTCCTGGCGCTCGAGGGAGTGCTGGAGCCGCTCCAGGTGCGCACGACGCAGGCCACATCCGGGGAGCAGGCGTTGAAGTGTCTGCTCCGGGAGGACTTCGCCGTCATCGTCCTGGACGCGGTGATG
Organism: Archangium violaceum Cb vi76; assembly: GCF_000733295.1. GTDB lineage: Bacteria > Myxococcota > Myxococcia > Myxococcales > Myxococcaceae > Archangium > Archangium violaceum. The sequence continues at coordinate 85,496 of NZ_JPMI01000322.1, forward strand.
CCGGGGATGGATGGCTTCGAGACGGCCCGGCTCATCCGCCAGCGGGCGCGGCACCGGGACACGCCCATCATCCTCATCTCGGCCTACCAGAAGGATGAGTCCTCCATCATCCGGGGCTACGTGGAGGGCGCGGTGGACTACCTCACCAAGCCCCTCGAGCCGGAGGTGCTGCGCGCCAAGGTGGCGCTCTTCGTGGGCCTGTTCGAGAAGGACCGGGAGCTCAAGGAGCGGGCGGCCCGGCTGCGTGAGGAGCAGGCCGAGTTGCTGGCGCGCGAGCATGCGGCGCTCCTGGAAGCGGCCGTCCAGCGGGCGCGGCTCCACGGCGTCTTCACGCAGGCCCCCGTGGCCATCGCCCTGTTGCAGGGGCCCGTGCACGTCTACGCCTATGCCAATCCGCTCTACCTGCGGCTCGTCGGGCAGGGGGACATCCTCGGCAGGCCCGCGCGCGAGGCCCATCCGGAGATCGACGGGCAGCACGTCTTCGAGCTGATGGACCATGTCTTCCGCACGGGCGAGCCGGTGGCGGGCAAGGCGATTCCCCTCCATCTGGAGGAAAGGCGGGAGACGGCCTTCTTCGACTTCGTGTACCAGCCGCTGCGCGACGGTGTGGGGCGCATGGAGGGCCTCCTCGTGTGTGCCTGCGAGGTGACGACGCAGATGCGCGCCCGGCTGAAGGCGGAGGAGCTGTCGGCGAGCCTGCGGAGCCAGCACGAGGCCCTGCGGAAGAGCGAGGAGCGCTTCCGCTCCCTCATGCACGCCGTCTCGCAGATTGTGTGGACGACGGACGCCGAGGGCCGTGTCGCCGCGGACTCGCCCAGCTGGAGGGCCTTCACCGGCCAGCCGCGGGAGAAGTACCTCGACGGGCGCTACGGCTGGTTGGAGTGCATCCACCCCGAGGACCGGGGCCGGACGGTCCGGCTGTGGGTGGAGGCGCTGCGGCTGCGGAAGGTCTTCGAGGCCGAGCACCGGTTGCGCCGGCATGACGGGACGTACCGGACCATGTCCGTGAGGGGCGTGCCGGTGGCGACGGAGGATGGGCAGGTGCGCGAGTGGGTGGGCATCCACATCGACATCACCGAGCAGCGGCGCTCCGAGGAGTCCGCCTCCTTCCTCGCCCGTGCGAGCGCGGTGCTGTCCTCCTCCCTGGACTACGAGGGCACCCTGGCCCACGTGGCCCGGCTGGTGGTGCCCACGCTGGCGGACTGGTGCGCGGTGGACCTGCTGACGGCGGACGGCGGCCTCGAGCGTGTCGCGGCGGCCCACCGCGAGCCGCAGAGGGTGGAGCGGGTGTACGAGGTGCTGCGCCACTTCGAGCTGGACTGGAATGCGTCCCGCGGCCTGGCCAGGGTGCTGCGCACCGGCGAGCCGGAGTGGCTGCCCAACGTCCCGGAGTCCTTCTTCGACGCGGGGGCGCGGGACGAGCACCAGACGCGGCTGCTGCACGAGCTCGGCCTCGCCTCCTACCTGTGCGTGCCGCTGCTCAGCCGGGGACGGATTCTCGGGGCGCTCACGCTCGTCTACGCCCGGGAGGGCCGGGAGTATGACGAGTGGGCGCTGCGGCTGGTGGAGGACCTGGCGCGCCGCGCCGCCAGCTCGGTGGACAATGCCCGGCTCTTCCGCGAGGCGAAGGAGGCCGTGCAGGTGCGCGACGAGTTCCTCTCCATCGCCTCGCACGAGCTGAAGACGCCCCTGACGCCGCTGCGCCTCAAGCTGCACTCGCTGCGCAGGTCCGCCCGGGTCGCGGGGGATGGGGCCATGGACAGCCGGGCGCTGCTCGCGCACCTGGACGCCGCCGAGCGGCAGGTGGCCCGGCTCTCGCGCCTCATCGACAGCCTGTTGGATGTCTCGCGGATTGGCGCCGGCAAGCTCGAGCTCGACTGGGAGGACGTGGACCTGGTGGAGGTGGTGCGCGAGGTGGTGGGCCGCTTCGAGCCCCAGGCCACCAAGGCCGGCTGCCGCGTCACGGTGAGCGCCCCGGGGCCCGTCGTCGGCCGGTGGGACCGGCTGCGGTTGGATCAGGTCGTGACGAACCTGCTCACCAACGCGCTCAAGTACGGGGCCGGCAAGCCCGTGGAGCTCTCCGTGTCCACGCAAGCGGGGCACGCCGTGCTGCTGGTGCGGGACCAGGGCATCGGCATCGACCCGGGCAACCTCTCGCGCATCTTCGAGCGCTTCGAGCGCGCCGTGTCCCAGCGCCATTACGGCGGATTGGGCCTGGGCCTCTACATCACCCGCACCATCGTCCAGGCGCTCGGCGGCACCATCGAGGCCCGCAGCACCCCGGGCGAGGGCTCCACCTTCAGCGTGTCGCTGCCGGGCGTGTATGCCGAGCGCGCCCTGCGGACACCCGCGTCATGAGCGAAGAGGGAAGGGGGCCGAAAAAGTTGAGGCGGCGCGCCCGGGGAGGGGAACCGGACGCGCCGCCCCCGCCGCCCCCGCACCCATGAGGTGCCAGGCGGAAGTGCAGCCCTACTGCATGAATGCACCGGTGGCCTTCCCAGGGGACCGCCGGAGCTTGCGGCGCCTACCTCGCGCCGACACTTTCGGTTGTACTCGGAGGGTCTGACATCCCCGTGGGCCCCAGCGTCTCCCCGGCGCCAGGGCCCACGGTTCCTCCGCCGACCGCGATTTCCTTCTACACGGAGGGTCTGACACGCCCGCGCCACCAGTGGTTCCACCTCCGGGCTGACGCGCTCCGGCTTGATTCCGGGGGGGGCGGGAGCCTATTTCCTACCTCCTGCGACAGAGAGGGGCCCAGGACGATGGCGATTCGATGTGTGGTGCTGGATTTCGACGGGACGTTCACCGACGCGGCGGCGGAAGGCGCGCCCTTCGTCCAGCACTTCCGTCGGCGCCTGTCCGAGGAGCTCGGCCGGGACGTGATGGAGGCGGGGTGGGCGGACGTGGAGGCCGGGGTGCTGGCCAGCAACGAGGAGCACGGCTGGGAGGTGGGAGGCCGCATCGTGGCGCCGGCCACGGCGGACCCGTACCTGCTGGCCAACTTCGTGGCGCGGCGGCTGTGTGACCGGCTCGGGGTGATGCAGGACAAGGCCCAGCGCGCGGCGCTGTTGGACACGCTCTACCGCGAGGCGTACGCGCAGGTGGGCATGGCCTTCAAGCCCGAGGCGAAGGAGGTGCTGGAGGCGTTGCTGGACACGGGGCTGCCGGTGCACGTGGTCACCAACGCGCACACGGCCACGGTGGAGGCGAAGCTGACGAAGCTGGCCCCGCGCGGCCGCGAGCGGCTGCGGGTCTCGGGGGATGCGCGCAAGTTCCTCATCGAGCCGGCCTCCGCCGAGGACGCCATCTTTGGCGCCGTGCCGGAGACGATGCAGGTGGAGGCGCTGGTGCGTCCCGTCCACCTGCGGCGGGGCCGCTACTACGATGCGCTGCGCCGCATCTGGAACGAGACGGACACCTCGCCGGAGACGACGCTGGTGGCCGGCGACATCTACGAGCTGGACCTGGCGATGCCCGCGGCGCTCGGCGCCCACGTGCAGCTGGTGCAGCGCGCCAACACGCTCGAGTACGAGCGCCGGGCCATCACCGCGCTCGGCTCGCGCGGCGGCATGGATCCGAGCCTGCGCGCCATCCTCCCGCGCCTGCGCGGCTGAGGCGGTGCACTGTGTTCGTCGGTGCTCCCTTGCGAGGGCGAGGGGGCGCGCTTCTTCATTCCAGCGGAGGTGGAGCTTGCTGCCGCTGGAAGCGAAGGGCTAGCTTGCGCCCGGAGCGCACCATAACGAACCGATGACGAGGCCAGCGCACCCATGATTCGCGAAGTCTCGATCGAGAACTTCAAGTCCATCCAGGAACTCAACCTGCAACTCGGACGGGTCAACACGTTCATCGGCGCGAATGGCAGCGGCAAGAGCAACATTCTCGAAGCGATTGCACTCCAATCGGCTGCGGCGCAGAACAAGCTCGACAACGAGTTCCTGGCATCGCGGGGCATTCGCGTCACCGAGCCGGTGTTCATGCGGGCGGCTTTCGCTGAAGAGGGAGCGCCGCGTGACATCACCATCAGCGTACAGATAGACGACGGTGTCGAGCTTAAACATCGCCTTCGGGCCGATGAGACATCGGCATATGCGCGATGGCAGGATGAACTCACCCTGAATTTTTCCGGGCCGATGCGGCATCATGCTGATGAGGTCATTAGAAGGATCGTGGGGGAAATGCCCCCCGACTTCTCACCTCCACTGCGCGCGGCGTTGGAGAGGGTGGCGCTTTCTACCTATTCTGGATTGCCAGACTTCATTGTTTTCTCTCCTGAGAATTCATATCTGCGCGTATTCCAAGCCGAAGGTCAGATCTTGCCGCTTGGAATCAAGGGCGAAGGACTCTTCGCTCATCTCAAGGCGCTGAATACCAGTTCCCACGCTCGTCTCGCCGAGGTCATGGACAAGCTCGCGCTGATCGACTGGTTCGAGCGTCTGGACTTCCCTGCTGCTCTCGCGCCCGGCGAGCGAAGCATTCGCATTCGCGATCGCTATCTGGCCGAAGGTGCCCTCTTCGATCAGCGCAGTGCCAACGAAGGTTTCCTCTTCCTCCTGTTCTACCTCACTCTCTTCATCAGCCCGGACACGCCCCGTTTCTTCGCCATCGACAACGTCGACGCGTCCTTCAACCCCAAACTCTGCGCCACCCTCATCCAAGAACTCACGGGGCTCGCCAAGAAGTATGAGAAGCAGGTGATTCTCACCACGCACAACCCCGCCGTGCTCGACGGTATCGATCTCACCGATAGCGAGCAGCGCTTGTTCGTCATCGCCCGGAACAAGGACGGGCACACCAAGGCACGTCGTGTCTCGCCGCCCAGGCCCGTCGAGGGGGAGCCACCCATGAAGCTCTCGGAAGCGTTCATGCGTGGCTACATCGGTGGGCTGCCCAAGAACTTCTGACGAGGTGACACGTGCCCAGCTTCGGCATCGTCGGAGAAGGAGTCACCGACCAGATCGTCGTCGATAACATCCTGCTCGGATACTTCGGCGATGAAGAGCCAATCGTCAACTACGTGCAGCCGCCGCTCGACAAGACTGGCGAGACGAGGGACCCCGCTCCCGGTGGCTGGGGCCTGGTGTTGAAGTTCTTCGAGCTTGGCGAGCACCGGCGCGCTCTGCAGTTCAACGACTACCTGGTGGTGCAGATCGACACCGACGTGTCCGAGCAGAAGGGCTACGACGTCCCCCACCGTGAAGGTGGCCGGGAACTCGAGGTGGCGGAGCTCGTCATGCGCGTCACCGAAAAATTCAAGGGAATCATCGGAGACGAGTTCTTGAGGGCACATGGCCACCGCTTCCTCTTCGCCGTCGCCGTACACGGAATCGAGTGTTGGTTGCTGCCCCTCTTGTATGAGGACAATCGGGCGACGAAGACCACGGGTTGCCTGGATGCCTGCAATCGCGAGCGCATCAGGCGCAACAAGCCACCGCTCTCTGCCGCGGGACACAAGAGTGAAACGAAGAATGTGAAGGCGTATCAGGAGGTCGCTCGCGAGTACGCGAAGCGCAAGCGGCTGTACGCCGTTCGTGACAAGAATCCGAGTCTCGCGCTCTTTATCGCCCAGCTGGACACAAGCAATGTGAAGGCCCAGCCAGGTGCTGCGCCCCTGGAGGGCCTGCCCGTGGAGCAGTCCCCGGGCGCATCGGCTGCGGAGGAGTAACTTGTCTAGAATGGCCCGCCTCCACACACGTGCGAGGGGAGTCGATTGATGCGCGTCGTCCAGAAGCCGTGCCTCGTTCTTCTCGTGGGTGTTTTCGCGAGCGCCTGCGCCACGCCGGGGGAGAAGCGCGAGCCCTCCCAGTTCAAGAAGTGGCCCTCCAAGCCGCCGGATTGTGAGTTCGATGTCTTCGAGGCGGACGTCGAGCCCTCGGAGCCCTCGCGTCCCTACGAGGTGCTGGGCACGCTGGCCCTCGACGGCAACCAGTGGATGGGGCAGGGGGGGCGCAAGGAGGCGCTGCGCCAGACGGCGTGCACGGCCGGCGCGGACGTCGTCCTGCTCTCCCGTCCCTTCGAGCGGGGTTTTGGCAAGCAGGTCATCCGCTCCTACGACGTGCGCTTCGCCGTCTACACGGATGTGCCCCCTCCGCCCGAGGTCCAGGCCGAGCGCGAGGCTGCCCGAGAGAAGCCGCCCCCGCCGCGTTCACCGGACACCGTTCTGGTCCCCGCCCCCTCCTGGGAAGAGGGGACGGAGGGCACTGCTGTCATCAAGAAGCAGTAGGCTGGAGGGGTCGACTCCACACTGACGGAGGAGGAGCCCATGAGAGGGATGCGAGGAGGGGCGTGGACCCTGGCGGGTGTATCGCTGGCGCTCGCACTGGTGCTGCCTGCGGGCTGCAAGACACCGGGCAGCTTCCGCGAGCCCGTGGCCCGTTTCCAGGAGGGCAGCACCGAGGCCAGTACCGCGCTCGGCCGGTACTACTCGGAGCTCAACCGCTTCGAGCGTGACCTCTATCTCGACGAGCGTTTGTATGACACCTCCCTGGAGGTGTTCGCCAGTGACGCCGCGGGGAGGCCCACGCCCCTGGTGGGCAAGCTCTTCTCCCCCGAGTCCATCCAGGCCCGCATGGATGCCATCGCCCTGCTCGGCGTCTACGCCGAGCGGCTGGCCACCCTCGCTGGCGCGGAGAACCCCGGCAAGCTGTCCGAGGGCTCCCAGGCCCTGGGCACGCAGCTCGGTACCCTGGGCAAGCAGATGGAGTCGCTGGCGGGCAGGGGAGACGCCTCGGCCAGCCGGTACGTGGAGCCGGTGACGACGCTCGTGGGCGTGGCCACCTCGCTCTTCCTGGAAGCCCGGCAGGCCGCGGCCCTCCAGAAGGGCATCGAGCAGGGCGCACCCCAGGTGAACGCCATCCTCGACCTGTTGGAATCGGACCTCGTGGAGGTGCTCGGGCCCCAGCGTCTCACCGGGGCGAAGCAGGCCCTCGCCTCCCGGGTCATGTTCTACAACCTGAACCGCGAGAAGCTCTCCCTCGCCGAGCGCCGCGCCGTGCTCGACGACATCCGCCGCGCCTCCGATACCTACGAGGCCCTCGTGGTGGCCCAGCCCGTGGAGATGGCCCGCGCCCTGCGCGATGCCCACGAGGCCCTCCTCCTCTTCGCCCGCTCCGAGCGCAAGGTGGAGTCCTTCGAGGAGCTCTCCGCCGCCATGCAGTCCTTCCAGGGCCGTGTTCAGACCGCCGCCGCCGCCGTCCAGCGCATCAGCGAGCCTCCCAAGAAGGAGTAAGCCCCATGCTCTTCGACACCCAGACGTTGACCCGCATCGTCGAGCGCAGCTTCGAGTTGTCGATGAGTGGTGCCCTGCCCGCCGAGACCCGTGCCCAGTACCTGGCTCATGGCAAGCGTCTGCGCGAGCTGCTCATGCAACTGCTCGGCGCCCGCTTCGACGCCGACGCCGCCGAGTTCAAGCAGGCCACCGACGCCATGCACAACACCAACCACGCCCTCACCGAGGCCGCCGATGAGCTGAACAAGGTCACCCAGGCCGTGGCCCGGTTGACCGAGCTCGCCGGGTACCTGGACAAGGCGCTCGGGATCGCGAAACGGGTTGTCTCGTAGCAACCCGGGGTACGTGGCACCCTCACCCCGACCCTCTCCCGGGGGGCGAGGGGATATTGAAACACGAAGCCCCGCGTTCCTTTCGGAGCGCGGGGCCTCGTGAGGCTTCAGCTCGGGGCGTGGATCAGATCTTCGCGCCCGCCGTCGGCTGGAACATCTCGTTGAACTCGGCGATGCACTTGTTCAGCGCCGTCTTGATGTCCGCCGTCAGCTCGCGCTTGGCCGCGATGTCCTTGGCGACCTGCGGGTAGCGGCCATCCGCGAACTCGATGAACTCGCGCATCCAGCGCACCACGTCGGACACCGGCACCTGACGGATCCACCCGCGCTTGTTCGCGTCCTCGCGGTTGGTGGCGGCGTACAGCTGCATCACCTGCTTCTCGACCGGCATCGGCTCGTACTGGCCCTGCTTCAGCACCTCCACCAGGCGGGCGCCGCGCGCCAGCGTCTCCTGCGTCGCCTTGTCGAGGTCCGAGCCGAACTGCGCGAACGCCGCCAGCTCGCGGTACTGCGCCAGGTCCAGCTTCAGCGTACCGGCCACCTGCTTCATGGCCTTGATCTGCGCCGCCGAGCCCACGCGCGACACCGAGAGGCCCACGTTGATGGCGGGACGCACACCGGCGAAGAACAGGTCCGTCTCGAGGAAGATCTGCCCGTCGGTGATGGAGATGACGTTCGTCGGGATGTAGGCGGACACGTCACCGGCCTGCGTCTCGATGATGGGGAGCGCGGTCAGCGAGCCGGCGCCCTCCTCGTCGGACAGCTTGGCGGCGCGCTCCAGCAGGCGGCTGTGGATGAAGAACACGTCGCCCGGGTACGCCTCGCGGCCCGGCGGACGGCGCAGCAGCAGCGACAGCTGACGGTACGCCACGGCCTGCTTGGACAGGTCGTCGTACACGATGAGCGCGTGCTGCTTGTTGTCGCGGAAGTACTCGCCGATGGCCACGCCGGCGTACGGGGCGAAGAACTGCATCGGCGCGGGGTCCGAGGCGTTCGCCGTCACCACCACCGTGTACTCCATGGCGCCCGCGCGCGTCAGCTTCTCCACCACCTGGGCCACCGTGGACTGCTTCTGGCCGATGGCCACGTACACGCAGTAAACGTTCAGGCCCTTCTGGTTGATGATGGCGTCGATGGCCACCGCCGTCTTGCCCGTCTGGCGGTCACCGATGATGAGCTCGCGCTGACCGCGGCCGATCGGAACCAGCGCGTCCAGGGCCTTGATGCCCGTCTGCAGGGGCTCGTGCACGCTCTTGCGCTTCACGATACCGGGCGCCTTCACCTCCAGGCGGCGCGTCTCGGTGGACGTGATGGGACCCTTGCCATCCAGCGGCTCGCCCAGGGGGCTCACCACGCGGCCCAGCAGTCCCTTGCCCACGGGCACGGAGGCGATCTGCGAGGTGCGCTTGACCAGGTCACCCTCGCGGATGTCCTTGAAGTCACCCATGATGGCGATACCGACGTTGTCCTCCTCGAGGTTGAGCACCAGGCCCTTCACCCCGTTGGAGAACTCCACCAGCTCGCCCGACAGCACACCCTCGAGGCCGTAGACACGGGCGATACCGTCGCCCACGGAGAGCACGGTCCCGGTCTCGGCGACGGTGACCTTCTTGCCGTAGTCCTTGATCTGCTCGCGGATGATTCTGCTGATCTCGTCGGCGCGGATTTCCATCTTGCGTCCTTGCACAGGGGCGGCCGGTGGGAATGCCGCCAGAGAAACCTATATGGCGGGGCCCCCTTACCACGCGTACCCCCCCACCGCAACGCGCAAGGGCCCTCTGGGGCACCGGTTGTCATCGGCGCTGTAAGCGACACTGGAGGGGAGGGAGCTTGCCTCTCAGGAGCCCGGGGCGTGCCGGGGCAGCCACACGATGAAACGCGTGCCCAGCCCCACTCCGGACTCCACCGAGATGCGGCCCCCAAGGGCCACCACGATCTGCCGGGCGATGTAGAGGCCCAGTCCCAACCCGTCGCCACTGGCGCGCTTGCCCCGCTTGAAGGGCTCGAACAAGGTCGCCCGCTCCTCCAGCGGCACTGGCGGCCCCTCGTTGCGCACCGTCAGGGTGACGCCGTCCGGCCCCCCCACCACCTTCACTTCCACTGGCGTGTCCTCGGGACTGTGCTGCACGGCGTTGCCCACCAGGTTGTCCAGCAGCTGGCCGAGCCTCGACTCGTCCCAGCTTCCCCGCATGTCCCCCTCCGTCTTGCAGACGATGAGCCGCGTGGGGTGCGACACCTGGAACTCCTCCACCACCCGCTCCAGCAGCTTGTCGAGCGACAGCGGCGTCGGCTTCACCGGAATCCCCCCGGCCAGCCGCGCCCGCGTGAAATCCAGCAGCTCGTGGATCATCCGCTCCATGCGCCGCGCCGCCGTGGACACGTGCGTCACCTGACGGGCCTGGGTCTCGCTCAGCCCACCGCCGCGCTGGAGCGCGCCCACGCTGAGCTGGATGGCGTAGAGGGGGGTGCGGAGATCATGGCCCACCACGCCCAGCAATTGCTCGCGGAAGGTGTCGGCCCGGGCGGCGGCTTCCTCTGCGGCCTTGCGCGCGCTGATGTCCCACACGGCCGTCATCCGCACGCTGCGTCCGCAGAACTCCACCGGCCGTCCCAGCACCTCCAGGAAGAGGCGCTTGCCGTCGGCGCGCAGCCCCGTCAGCTCGTACGGGGACTCCACCTGCCGGGACACGGCCCGCTGCACCGCCTCGCGGGACTCGGGCGCCACCCAGCGCGCCAAAGGCTGGCCCACCATCTCCTCCGGCGGGCTCCCGAAGAGGTTGGCCAGCGCGGGGCTCACGTCCAGGACGATGCCCGCGTCATGCAGGAAGTAGCCGTCACACGAGACGGTGACGAGGCCGCGCAGCCGCTCCTCGCTCTCGCGCAGCGCCTGCTCCCGCTCCACGCGCTCCGTCTCGTCCTCCATCATCAGCCCCACGCCCGAGCGCAGTCCGCCCGAGGAGGCCGGGAGCACGGTGACCCGGAAGTGCCGCACGTGGGTATTCGAGGTGAAGCCCGGCTGGCCCGACACCCGCGCGCCCGCTACCTGCTCGCCGGCCAGGGCGCGCTGGAGCAGGGGCGTCAGCTCCTTCGTCATCCCGGGCCAGACCTCGCCCACGGAGCGGCCCTCGTACGCGCTGCCGGGCAGCCCGCTCAGGGTCATCAGCGCGGTGCTGACGAAACGGAAGCGCAGCTCCTTGTCGAGGAAGGCCAGTCCGATACCCGACGCATGGAGTAGCGCCCCGAAGCACTGCTGGGCCTCCTCGGAAAAAGAAGGGGCCATAGGGGCGGCATGAGAGCGGTGGAGGACGGGCTGCGCCATGGTGGAGGACACGGGCTGGACCCGTGTGGTCACACCATAGCCTTTCCCTGGGCCGCTGGGAATACCGGGCTTGCCGGGAAGTGGGGAGGAGCCGACAACTCGGCTTCCTCGGGAGTCCAGCGAGCGAGACGGCTAGCGCTGCTTGAGCTCGCGGCGAAGCTGCTCGAGCTGGGTGCGCAGGGTGCCGTCATAGAGGGTGCTGCCCACCTGGGCGGCGACACCACCGAGGACGGAGGGGTCCACGCGGGCTTCCAGCACCACGTTGCGCTGGGTGAGCTGCTTGAGGGTGCCGGCCAGCGACTGGAGGGTGTCGTTGGACAGGGGGACGGCGCTGGTGACGTGGCCGCGCACGCGGCCGGCCTGGGCGTCCACCATGTCCCGGTAGAGGCGGGCGATGTCCGGCAGGTAACCGAGCCGGTTGCGGTCCACCAGCAGCCGCATGCTGTTGGCCAGCACGGGCTCCACCTGGCCGAGCGCCTTGAGGAGCGACTCCACCACGCGGGCGCGCTGCTCGCGGGTGTAGGCCGGGTTGAACAGCACGTCCGCCAGCTCGCGGTTTTGACCGACGGCGCTGGAGACGGAAGTGAGCTGCTCCGACACGGCATCGGCGCGGCCAGCTTCAGTGGCGACGTCGAGGAGCGCGCGGGCGTAACGGCGGGCGATTGACACGTTCACCATGGCGCGGCGGCCCTTAGCACGCCCCCCGGCCGGGGGCAACGCCGGGCCGTGTTCCCCTTACGGGGTCTCCAATAAGTTCCCCTGGGGCTGTACCCGCCGGGGGGGGTCCACGGAGGGACTCCGGGACCGCGCATCTCCGGCGTATCATGGACTTCCTTCAATGCGCGACCCCGTCATCGGCATCGATCTGGGCACCACCAACAGCGCCGTGGCCTCCGTGGAGGAGGGCCGGCCCCGCATCGTCCCGTCACGCTCGGGAGGCCGGCTGACCCCCTCCGTGGTGGGACTCACCCCCAAGCTGGCCGAGCGCGTGGTGGGCACCAAGGCCCAGGAGCTCGCCAACGAGCACCCCGACTGCGTGGTGTGGGCCACCAAGCGCTTCATCGGGCGGCGCTTCACCCCGGAGCTGGTCCAGCAGGCCAAAGCGGTGGTGCCCTACCAGTTGGCGGGCGGCAACACCGGAGACGTGCGCGTGAAGATGGCCGGGCGCACCGTGCCCGTCACCCAGGTGTCGGCGATGATTCTGGGGGAGCTCAAGCTGGACGCCGAGGCCTTCTTCGGGCGCGGGGTGAGCAAATGCGTCATCACCGTCCCCGCCAACTTCGATGACAGCCAGCGCCAGGCCACCCGCGAGGCGGCCACCATCGCCGGGCTGGACGCCATCCGCCTCATCAACGAGCCCACCGCCGCGGCGCTCGCCTACGGGCTGTCGCGTGGCTTCCAGGGCCATGCGCTCGTGTTCGACCTGGGCGGCGGCACCTTCGATGTCACCGTCCTGGAGATTACAGACGGCGTCTACGAGGTGAAGGCCACCGGAGGAGACCCGGCGCTGGGCGGCGAGGACTTCGACCTCAAGATTGTGGAATGGCTGCTGGCGCAGGTGGACGACAACCACCGCGAGCTGGTGCACCGGGACGTGGTGTCCATGCACAAGCTGAAGGTGGCCGCCGAGCAGGCCAAGCGCGAGCTGACGGAGTACGAGGAGACGCTCATCTCCCTGGACGGGTTGGGAGACCACACCCAGCCGGCGCGCAAGCTGACGGGCCTGGAGACGGCGCTGACGCGGAACTTCTTCGAGCAGCTGTGTGAGCCGCTGTCCAAGCGCTGCATCGCGGTGTGCGAGTCGGTGATGAAGGAAGCGGGGATGGACCCGCACGCGGTGGACACGGTGCTGCTGGTGGGCGGCATGACGCGCGTGCCGTTGATTCGCCGGCTGGTGACGGACTTCTTCGGCAGGTCGCCCTCCACGGAGGTCAACCCGGACGAGGCGGTGGCGCTGGGCGCGGCCATCCACGCGGACGAGCTGGCGCGGCAGTCGGGCGCGGCGCTGCTGCTGGACGTGGTGGGCAACTCGCTGGGCGTGGGCGTGATGGGCGGGAGGGTGAAGCACCTCATTCCCCGGAACAGCTCGGTGCCGGTGGTGGCCAAGGACGTCTTCCACCCGGGCCGTCACGGACAGACGGAGGCTCGCATCCCCATCTTCCAGGGCGAGAGCGAGATGCAGGACGAGAACCGCAAGCTGGGCGAGGTGGTGCTGCGCAACCTCCAGGGCGCCTCGCGCTCGGACACGCCGCTGGAGGTGACGTTCGAGCTGTCCAACGAGGGCACGCTGTCGGTGCGCGCCACCGACCTGAAGTCGGGGCTGAGCGAGGCGGTGAAGCTGGAGGCCCGTCCCCACCTGCCGGGCCAGGAGGCCGAGCGGCTCGTGAAGGAGCAGGCCGCGTACGCGCAGCGGCAGGCACAGGCGGACGCGAAGAAGACGGAGGAGACGTTCCGCAAGCTGCTGGAGCGCGGCGAGAAGCTGGCGAAGCTGCTGCAGCGCTCCGCCGAGGAGAATCCCAGTGACGAGGCGGACGCGGCGATGATCAACGTGCGCTCGCTGCTGGCCACCGGCTACTCGGCCCTGGAGGGCCGCGACGCCGAGCAGTGCGCCCAGGTGGCGCGCCAGCTCACCCAGTTGCTCTCCGGCCGCCGGGATTGAGCCCTTTATTTCCCCTCTCCCACCGGGAGAGGGACGGGGTGAGGGTGCCACGCATCCCGGGTTGAACCCCCTGCCCACACTGGGGGCCATGGATTGGAGAACGGGCCTGGATACCNCNC